>NZ_FYDS01000030.1:0-1253 GCF_900187545.1 Pseudomonas sp. Irchel 3F3
TCCGCTGGCAGTGTTTTCGGTGCCTTGCCGCTGAACGTCGGCGACCAGGCCGATGATCGCCGCCTGGTGGACTCGACCCGTTCCCTGTTCAAGACCGGCTTCTTTCAGGACATCCAGCTGAACCGCGATGGCAATGTGCTGATCATCAACGTGGTGGAGCGCCCGTCGGTGTCGAGCATCGAGATCGAAGGCAACAAGGCCATCAGCACCGACGACCTGATGAAGGGCCTGAAGCAATCGGGCCTGGCCGAAGGCGAGATCTTCCAGCGCGCCACCCTCGAAGGTGTGCGTAACGAGCTGCAGCGCCAGTACGTGGCCCAAGGCCGCTACTCGGCCGAGGTTGACGCAGAAGTGGTGCCGCAGCCGCGCAACCGTGTGGCACTGAAGATCAAGATCAACGAAGGCACCGTTGCTGCCATCCAGCACATCAACATCGTTGGCAACAACGTGTTCGATGATGAAACCCTGGGCCAGCTGTTCGAGCTGAAGACCACCAACTGGCTGTCGTTCTTCAAGAACGACGACAAGTATGCCCGCGAAAAACTGTCCGGTGACCTGGAGCGCCTGCGTTCCTACTACCTGGACCGCGGCTACATCAACATGGACATCGCCTCCACCCAGGTGTCCATCACGCCGGACAAGAAACACGTCTATATCACCGTCAACATCAACGAAGGCGAGAAGTACACCGTTCGCGACGTGAAGCTGTCCGGTGACCTGAAAGTGCCAGAAGACCAGGTCAAGTCGCTGTTGCTGGTGCAGCCGGGCCAGGTGTTCTCGCGCAAGGTGATGACCACCACGTCCGAGCTGATCACCCGCCGCCTGGGTAACGAAGGCTACACCTTCGCCAACGTCAACGGCGTGCCGCAGCCCAACGACCAGGACCACACGGTCGACATCATGTTCGTGGTCGACCCGGGCAAGCGTGCCTACGTCAACCGCATCAACTACCGCGGCAACACCAAGACCGAAGACGAAGTGCTGCGCCGCGAAATGCGCCAGATGGAAGGTGGCTGGGCTTCGACCTACCTGATCGACCAGTCCAAGACCCGTCTGGAGCGCCTGGGCTTCTTCAAGGAAGTCAACGTCGAGACCCCGCCAGTACCAGGTACTGACGACCAGGTCGACGTCAACTACAGCGTCGAAGAGCAAGCCTCCGGCTCGATCACCGCCAGCGTCGGTTTCGCCCAGAGCGCCGGCCTGATCCTCGGGGGTTCGATCAGCCAGAGCAACTTCCTCGGTACCGGTAACAA
>NZ_FYDS01000029.1:0-1254 GCF_900187545.1 Pseudomonas sp. Irchel 3F3
CCCGCTTGTGTCTTGGAGAAGGAATAGAATCTGAAGTGAGAGCGGTGAATGGCAAGCTGATAGCCCGAGGTGCCCAGAGCACGTGTGGGAGCAAAAGCTGCCATTCACCGTTCCACTTTGGCGAGAGCCCGAACAGTTGGATGAGGGCCGTAATCTCGAATCACAAGCGTGGGCCAAGCCAAAGCGCTCTCACTCCTTGAGTTTAAGAGGGTTTGGCCATGTCTTCCTCTGTCGGCATCGATGTTTCCAGTGCGACACTTGCCGTTCACATCCGCCCTGAGGGTGTGAACTTCAGTGTTTCCAATGATTTGAAGGGATTCCAACTGCTCGTCGAAAAGCTTGGCGGGTATGCAGTTTCAATGGTCTTGCTCGAAGCTACCGGTGGCTACGAGTGCAATGTCCTAAAAGCGCTGCAGGATGCCGATTTTCCGGTTTGCCGGATCAATCCCAGTCGTGCCCGGGACTTTGCCAAGTCGATGGGTAAACGTGCCAAGACCGATCCCATTGACGCAGCTGTTTTGGCTCACCTAGCTGAAGTTATGCCGCCACGGCCTTGCCAGGTGATGACACCTGAGCGGGCCTTGCTGCGCGAACTGCTTATGCAGCGGGATCGCTTCGTCCAACAGCGCGACGATGACAAGCGGCGCCTGAAGCAGGCGCAGGCTCCCAGTGTGTGTTTGCGGTTGGAACAACACATCGCCTATCTGAAGGGTGAAATTCGAGCGCTGGAACAAGAGATCGCACAGCAGGCAGCAGCTTTGCCTGATGATCGGGTTAAACAGCTCACTCAAGTAAAAGGAATTGGTCTGATTACTGCCGGAAAACTGATGGCCTTGCTGCCAGAGCTGGGTCAGGTGGACAAGAAGGAAATTGCCGCCTTGGTCGGTGTTGCGCCGTTCAACCGGGACAGCGGCAAGCAGTCGGGCAAGCGTTCAATCTGGGGGGGACGCGCACAAGTCAGGCGGGCGCTCTATATGGCCTGCTGGGTGGTGATACGGCACAACAAGGACTTCTGCGAGCGTTACAAAGCACTGCGAGCCCAGGGGAAATGCGCGAAGGTAGCGGTGGTGGCGTGTATGCGAGTATTGATAGTACGGTTGAATGCGATGCTCAGGACCGGAACGCCCTGGAAGGAGCAAATAGCTCATTCGTAGGAGCGAGCCTTGCTGGCGATGCCCGGCAGAGCCGGGCTTGGGGCGCTACTCGCCCCATCGCCGGCAAGGCCAGCTTCCACAAGAAGACAGTTGCTCCCAC
>NZ_FYDS01000028.1:0-1805 GCF_900187545.1 Pseudomonas sp. Irchel 3F3
AAGGTCGGCGCAGTCGCCTCGTTCACCGTGTCGGTGACCGGCGTAATGCTGACCTTCACCAGGTCACCCTGCCCGGAAGGCTCATCCGTAACGCTGGTGCTGACCTCGGTCTTATCCAGGGTCAGGTTCTCGAACTTCCACGCGTCCGCGCCGCTGACCGCGTCGATGGCGTTGACCACCGGCTCGTTAGCACCGACATAGACGTTATCCGGCGCGGTCGCAGTGGCCGAACCGGTGGTGCTGTTGGCGGGCACGATGACAGTGGTGCCATCGGTCAGCTTGAAATACAGCTCCGAGTGGTTATTGATCGGCAGACCGTCTTTGTTGGTCAGCGTGATGGTGTAGGTGATCTCGCCGCCTTCGGTGACCGACTGGCTTGCGGTCAACTTGGCGACAACTTCGTCGATGGTGTCGGTCACTTTGACCGAAGCATCGCCGCCCAACTCCAGGTTCTCGAAAGCAGCACCGGTAGCGTCTACCGCCGACTTGATGCCCAGGGTGATTTCGCCAGCATCCTGGTAAACGTCGTCACCCTGCGCGTCGTGAGCATACGGCTCGCTCGAGGTCTGACCGGCCTTGATGGTTACAACTGCGTTGTTGCTCAGGGTCACGACCAGGTCGTGGGCCAGGGCGGTGTTGATGTGCACGGTGAAGGTCGGTTTGACGTTCTCGGCCACCGAAGTTTGGTCGGCCGTGATGGTGACCTTGACGATATCGCCTTCGTTGCCTGGGGTGCCTGGCTCGTCGGTAACCTGGGTGCTGACCGGGGTCTTGTCCAGATTCAGGTTTTCAAACTTCCACGCGTCCGCGCCGCTGACCGCGTCGATGGCGTTGACCACCGGCTCGTTAGCACCGACATAGACGTTATCCGGCGCGGTCGCAGTGGCCGAACCGGTGGTGCTGTTGGCGGGCACGATGACAGTGGTGCCATCGGTCAGCTTGAAATACAGCTCCGAGTGGTTATTGATCGGCAGACCGTCTTTGTTGGTCAGCGTGATGGTGTAGGTGATCTCGCCGCCTTCGGTGACCGACTGGCTTGCGGTCAACTTGGCGACAACTTCGTCGATGGTGTCGGTCACTTTGACCGAAGCATCGCCGCCCAACTCCAGGTTTTCGAAGGTACGACCATCAACGTCCACAGCCGACTTGATGCCCAAGCTGATTTCGCCGCCGTCCAGATAGACGTCGTCGCCCTGCGCCGCGTGCTCGTAAAGCGCGCTGGTTTCGCCGGCCTTGATGGTGACTGTGGCGTTGTTGCTCAAGGTGACGACCAGGTCGTGTGCCAGAGCGGTATTGATGTGCACGGTGAAGGTCGGTTTGACGTTCTCGGCCACCGAAGTCTGGTCGGCAGTGATGGTGACCTTGACCAGATCGCCTTCGTTATTGCCGCCTGGGTTACCGGGGGTACCTGGCTCGTCAGTGACGGTGGTGCTGACCGGGGTCTTGTCCAGTGTCAACTGTTCGAATTTTCCGACGTCAGCGCCAGCAACGGTAGCGATCGACTGCACCACCGGGGTATTGCTGCCGACATAGACGTTGTCCGGAGCAGTGACGGTAATCGAGCCGCTGGTGCCATTGGCCGGCACGGTAATGACGGTTTTGCCGTCGCTCAGCGTGAAGTTCAGGGCGCCGTGGTTGTTGATCGGCAGGCCGTCTTTGTTGGTCAGCGTGATGGTGTAGGTGATCTCGCCGCCTTCGGTGACCGAAGGCGTCGCGGTCAGCTTGGCCACGACTTCGTCGGTGGTGTCTGTCACTTGGACGGTAGCCGCACCGCCCAGCTCCAGGTTCTCGAAGGTAGCACCGGT
>NZ_FYDS01000027.1:0-2242 GCF_900187545.1 Pseudomonas sp. Irchel 3F3
CGACCCGGAGTTCCAGCTGCGTGGCGGCTTCGAAAACCTGATGCTCGACGCGGCGAGCCCGCTGTTCGGTCTGGTCATTCGCCTGCGTACGCTGGATGACCTGCCCAACATCGCCTATGTGCACAAGACCGTGCAAAACCAGGTCAGCAACATCCGCGAAGAAATCCAGCAGCACGGCTACCCCATCGTGCACCAGGAAGTCTATTCCTATGCCCTGTGCCTGTATCTGGACGAGGCCGTGATGAGCCGCCCCTGGGGCAACAATTCGTGCTGGAGCCACGAGCCGCTGCTCAGCATCTTCCACGACGAAACCCAGGGCGGCGAAAAGATCTTCGTGCTGCTCGAACGGGTCATGCAGGCGCCCAAGGAATTCCAGGATGTCCTGGAGTTCCTGTACTACTGCTTCTGCCTGGGCCTGCGGGGCAAGCACGCCCTCGACCCCAAGTGCGAAGACATCATCAACGCCCTGATCTCGCGCATGCACACGGTCATCCGCGAACTGCGTGGCCCCCTGCCGCAAGAGGTGTGCGACCCCTACAGCAACGTCGTTCATTGCCCCCACCGCCCGCGACGCTGGGAGTGGCCCTGGTGGAGCCCGCTGGTGATCTCGGCCGTCGCCATGGTCTGCGCTTACAGCTACTACAGCTACCGCCTCGACCTGCTCACCGCCGAAGTCCTGGAATCGCTCGACGCGATTCTGCAGCAGTAGCAGGGGACGCCACATGCCTAGCCAATCCGATTTGCGCTTTACCTTCCAGCCGCTGGTGGGCCGGAGTGAATTCGAAGTGGTGTCGTTCGAGCTGGACGAAGCCATCAGCACGCCGTTCCAGCTGAAGCTGGAACTGGTCAGTTTTGAAGACGATGTCGACTTCGGTCAGTTGCTCGACAAGCCGGTGCTGTTCACGATCTGGCACGGCGAGCGCCCGCTGCGCTACGTGCACGGCCTGGTCAGCACCTTCAGCCAGGGTGAAACGGGCTTCCATCGCACCCGTTACCGCGCCCTGGTCGAACCCGTGCTGGCCCGCGCCGGGCTGCGCTCGAACTGGCGCATCTTCCAGCAGAAAACCGTGCCGCAGATTCTCGAGATCATGCTCAAGCGCCAGGGTATCACCGGCTACGAGCTGAGAAGCATCGACAAGCACGAGGTGCGCGAGTTCTGCGTGCAGGCCGGTGAAACCGACCTCGACTTCATCGCCCGCCTGGCCGCCGAAGAGGGTTTCATCTACCGCTTCGAGCACACGCCAAAACTGCACAAGCTGCTCATCACCGACCGGCTGCTGGGGCTGGGGCAGCTCAGCCAGGGCGCCATCAAGCCCGATGACGATGACGAGGACGAAGGCTTTTTCGAGCCGGACGACACCGACCCCAACCAGGTGCTGTACCACGCCAACAGCGGCGGCGATCAGGCCAGGCCGTGCCTGCGCCGCCTGCGTTACAGCGAGCAGGTACGTACCGCGCGCCAGGTGCAGCGCGACTACACCTTCACCCACCCGGCCTACCGCCAGGAGCAGCGTGCCGAGGGCAGCGACCTCAGGCACCAGTCCACCACGTACGAGCGCTTCGACTACCCCGGTCGCTACAAGCGCGAGGCCGTCGGCGCCCCCTTCACCGCCACCCGCATCACAGCCTGGCGCCATGACGCCCACCTGGCCGAGGTCGAAGGCGACGATGTGCGCCTGCAACCGGGGCTGAGCTTCACCCTGATCGGGCACCCGCGCGAAGACCTGAACAGGCATTGGCGGGTAAGCCGCGTGCACCACGAAGGCACCCAGTTCACCAGCCTTCAGGAGGAAGCTGCAGGTGCCCGGCAAGGTACCCGCTACTGCCAGGAGGCTGCGCTGGTGCCCGGCAGAACCGAATGGCGCCCGGCGCCGTTGCCCAAGCCGCGCATCGACGGCCCGCAGATGGCAACGGTGGTGGGGCCCAGGGGCGAGGAGATCTACTGCGACCCATGGGGCCGGGTGAAAGTCAGCTTCCCCTGGGACCGGGAAAGCCAGGACAACGAGTTCAGTTCCTGCTGGGTACGCGTGTCGCAAGGCTGGGCCGGCGGCAGCTGGGGTTCGATGGCCATTCCGCGCATTGGCCAGGACGTGATCATCCAGTACGTCGACGCTGACCCGGACCAGCCGATGATCACCGGGCGCACCTACTGTGGCAATCAGCTGCCGCCGTATGACCTGCCCAAGCACAAGACGCGGATGACCATCAAGAGCCAGACCCATAAGGGCGATGGTTTTAACGA
>NZ_FYDS01000026.1:1805-4971 GCF_900187545.1 Pseudomonas sp. Irchel 3F3
GATGAATGTTGATTTCTGACTTTTGTCAGATCGTTCTTTAAAAATTCGGATATGTGATAGAAATAGACTGAACACCAGTTTCACTGCTGGTGGATCAGGCTAAGGTAAAATTTGTGAGTTCTGCTCGAAAGAGCGACGTGCGAATTTTCGGCGAATGTCGTCTTCACAGTATAACCAGATTGCTTGGGGTTATATGGTCAAGTGAAGAAGCGCATACGGTGGATGCCTTGGCAGTCAGAGGCGATGAAAGACGTGGTAGCCTGCGAAAAGCTTTGGGGAGTCGGCAAACAGACTGTGATCCAGAGATCTCTGAATGGGGGAACCCAGCCAGCACAAGCTGGTTATCTTGTACTGAATACATAGGTGCAAGAGGCGAACCAGGGGAACTGAAACATCTAAGTACCCTGAGGAAAAGAAATCAACCGAGATTCCCTTAGTAGTGGCGAGCGAACGGGGACCAGCCCTTAAGTTGGTTTGAGATTAGTGGAACGCTCTGGAAAGTGCGGCCATAGTGGGTGATAGCCCCGTACACGAAAATCTCTTATCAATGAAATCGAGTAGGACGGAGCACGAGAAACTTTGTCTGAATATGGGGGGACCATCCTCCAAGGCTAAATACTACTGACTGACCGATAGTGAACTAGTACCGTGAGGGAAAGGCGAAAAGAACCCCGGAGAGGGGAGTGAAATAGATCCTGAAACCGTATGCGTACAAGCAGTGGGAGCCTACTTTGTTAGGTGACTGCGTACCTTTTGTATAATGGGTCAGCGACTTATATTCAGTGGCGAGCTTAACCGAATAGGGGAGGCGTAGCGAAAGCGAGTCTTAATAGGGCGTTTAGTCGCTGGGTATAGACCCGAAACCGGGCGATCTATCCATGGGCAGGTTGAAGGTTAGGTAACACTGACTGGAGGACCGAACCGACTACCGTTGAAAAGTTAGCGGATGACCTGTGGATCGGAGTGAAAGGCTAATCAAGCTCGGAGATAGCTGGTTCTCCTCGAAAGCTATTTAGGTAGCGCCTCATGTATCACTGTAGGGGGTAGAGCACTGTTTCGGCTAGGGGGTCATCCCGACTTACCAAACCGATGCAAACTCCGAATACCTACAAGTGCCGAGCATGGGAGACACACGGCGGGTGCTAACGTCCGTCGTGAAAAGGGAAACAACCCAGACCGTCAGCTAAGGTCCCAAAGTCATGGTTAAGTGGGAAACGATGTGGGAAGGCTTAGACAGCTAGGAGGTTGGCTTAGAAGCAGCCACCCTTTAAAGAAAGCGTAATAGCTCACTAGTCGAGTCGGCCTGCGCGGAAGATGTAACGGGGCTCAAACCATGCACCGAAGCTACGGGTATCATCTTATGATGATGCGGTAGAGGAGCGTTCTGTAAGCCTGTGAAGGTGAGTTGAGAAGCTTGCTGGAGGTATCAGAAGTGCGAATGCTGACATGAGTAACGACAATGCGAGTGAAAAACTCGCACGCCGAAAGACCAAGGTTTCCTGCGCAACGTTAATCGACGCAGGGTTAGTCGGTCCCTAAGGCGAGGCTGAAAAGCGTAGTCGATGGAAAACAGGTTAATATTCCTGTACTTCCAGTTATTGCGATGGAGGGACGGAGAAGGTTAGGCCAGCCTGGCGTTGGTTGTCCAGGTTTAAGGTGGTAGGCTGAAATCTTAGGCAAATCCGGGATTTCAAGGCCGAGAGCTGATGACGAGTTGCCTTTAGGCGACGAAGTGGTTGATACCATGCTTCCAAGAAAAGCTCCTAAGCTTCAGATAACTGGGAACCGTACCCCAAACCGACACAGGTGGTTAGGTAGAGAATACCAAGGCGCTTGAGAGAACTCGGGTGAAGGAACTAGGCAAAATGGCACCGTAACTTCGGGAGAAGGTGCGCCGGCGAGGGTCAAGGACTTGCTCCGTAAGCCCATGCCGGTCGAAGATACCAGGCCGCTGCGACTGTTTATTAAAAACACAGCACTCTGCAAACACGAAAGTGGACGTATAGGGTGTGACGCCTGCCCGGTGCCGGAAGGTTAATTGATGGGGTTAGCGCAAGCGAAGCTCTTGATCGAAGCCCCGGTAAACGGCGGCCGTAACTATAACGGTCCTAAGGTAGCGAAATTCCTTGTCGGGTAAGTTCCGACCTGCACGAATGGCGTAACGATGGCGGCGCTGTCTCCACCCGAGACTCAGTGAAATTGAAATCGCTGTGAAGATGCAGTGTATCCGCGGCTAGACGGAAAGACCCCGTGAACCTTTACTATAGCTTTGCACTGGACTTTGAATTTGCTTGTGTAGGATAGGTGGGAGGCTTTGAAGTGGGGACGCCAGTTCTCATGGAGCCATCCTTGAAATACCACCCTGGCAACTTTGAGGTTCTAACTCAGGTCCGTTATCCGGATCGAGGACAGTGTATGGTGGGTAGTTTGACTGGGGCGGTCTCCTCCCAAAGAGTAACGGAGGAGTACGAAGGTGCGCTCAGACCGGTCGGAAATCGGTCGTAGAGTATAAAGGCAAAAGCGCGCTTGACTGCGAGACAAACACGTCGAGCAGGTACGAAAGTAGGTCTTAGTGATCCGGTGGTTCTGTATGGAAGGGCCATCGCTCAACGGATAAAAGGTACTCCGGGGATAACAGGCTGATACCGCCCAAGAGTTCATATCGACGGCGGTGTTTGGCACCTCGATGTCGGCTCATCACATCCTGGGGCTGAAGCCGGTCCCAAGGGTATGGCTGTTCGCCATTTAAAGTGGTACGCGAGCTGGGTTTAGAACGTCGTGAGACAGTTCGGTCCCTATCTGCCGTGGACGTTTGAGATTTGAGAGGGGCTGCTCCTAGTACGAGAGGACCGGAGTGGACGAACCTCTGGTGTTCCGGTTGTCACGCCAGTGGCATTGCCGGGTAGCTATGTTCGGAAGAGATAACCGCTGAAAGCATCTAAGCGGGAAACTTGCCTCAAGATGAGATCTCACTGGGATCTTGAATCCCCTAAAGGGCCGTCGAAGACTACGACGTTGATAGGTTGGGTGTGTAAGCGCTGTGAGGCGTTGAGCTAACCAATACTAATTGCCCGTGAGGCTTGACCATATAACACCCAAGCAATTTGCTGACGCAGATTGCGGTGGTGAAGATGATACGAACCGAAAGTTCGCAACGAACCACAAA
>NZ_FYDS01000025.1:0-5647 GCF_900187545.1 Pseudomonas sp. Irchel 3F3
ACCTGACCCTGGATAAGACCGAGGTCAGCACCAGCGTTACGGATGAGCCTTCCGGGCAGGGTGACCTGGTGAAGGTCAGCATTACGCCGGTCACCGACACGGTGAACGAGGCGACTGCGCCGACCTTCAAGCTCACCCTGAACCAGGCCATCGATAAACCGCTGACCGTGCTGCTGAGCACCGGTGAAACCGTGGTGTTCGCTGCTGGCGAGACCACCAAGACCATCTCGGCGCCTGCCCAGGGCGACGATGTGTTCATCGACAAGGGCCAGATCACCGTCAGCATCGACAAGGCCACCGTCACCGGTGCGCCGCTGGAAAACCTGCAGATCGGCGATCCGGCCACTGTCAACGTGACCGACACCATCAGCAAAGTCACCGCTGTCCTGTCCGTGGACAACACCGCTGTGGTGGAAGGTGGCAAGATCACCTACACCGTCACCCTGATCAGTGAAGACACCAAGCTGCCAGTGACTGGCCACGGTGGTGTGACCGTTACCTTGACCGGTGGCACTCAGGTGACCATCAACCCAGGCTCGGCCACCGGCACCGTGGAAATCACCGCGCCGAACGACCTGTACGCGGGCGGCCAGGACGCAATTACCAAGTCGATCACCGGTATCGAAGTCACCGGCGACACCAAGTTCGAGAGCCTGGTGACCGACAAGACCCCGGTCACCACTACCGTCAGCGATGAGCCGAACGGCAACGACAACCTGGTCAAGGTCAGCATCACGCCGGTCACCGAGTCGGTGAACGAAGCCACTGCACCAACCTTTAACGTCACCCTGAACCAAGCGCTGGACAAGGCGCTCACCGTTGTCCTGAGCACCGGTGAAACCGTGGTGTTCGCTGCTGGCGAGACCACCAAGACCATCTCGGCGCCGGCCCAAGGCGATGACGTCTTTGTTGATAAAGGCACCATCACCGTTAGCATCGACAAGGCCACCGTTACCGGTGCGCCGCTGGAAAACCTGCAGATCGGTACCCCGGCGACCGTTCAGGTCACCGACACCATCAGCAAAGTCACCGCCGTCCTGTCGGTGGATAACACCGCTGTGGTGGAAGGTGGCAAGATCACCTACACCGTGACCCTGATCAGTGAAGACACCAAGCTGCCAGTGACTGGCCACGGCGGTGTGACCGTGACCCTGACTGGCGGCACAGTCGTGACTATTCCGGCCGGCTCGGCCTCTGGTACCGCCTTCGTCACTGCACCGAACGACCTGTTCACCGGTGGCCAGCCTGCGATCACCAAGTCGATCACCGACATTTCGGTCACCGGCGACACCAAGTTCGAGAACCTGGTGACCGACAAGACCCCGGTCACCACTACCGTCAGCGATGAGCCGAACGGCAACGACAACCTGGTCAAGGTCAGCATCACGCCGGTCACCGAGTCGGTGAACGAAGCCACTGCACCAACCTTTAACGTCACCCTGAACCAAGCGCTGGACAAGGCGCTCACCGTTGTCCTGAGCACCGGTGAAACCGTGGTGTTCGCTGCTGGCGAGACCACCAAGACCATCTCGGCGCCGGCCCAAGGCGATGACGTCTTTGTTGATAAAGGCACCATCACCGTCAGCATCGACAAGGCCACCGTTACCGGTGCGCCGCTGGAAAACCTGCAGATCGGCGACCCGGCGACCGTTCAGGTCACCGACACCATCAGCAAAGTCACCGCTGTCCTGTCGGTGGACAACACTGCTGTGGTCGAAGGTGGCAAGATCACCTACACCGTCACCCTGATCAGTGAAGACACCAAGCTGCCAGTGACCGGCCACGGTGGTGTGACCGTGACCCTGACTGGCGGCACAGTCGTGACTATCCCGGCCGGCTCGGCCTCGGGTACCGCCTTCGTCACTGCACCGAACGACCTGTATGCCGGTGGCCAGCCTGCGATCACCAAGTCGATCACCGACATTTCGGTCTCGGGTGACACCAAGTTCGAAAACCTGGTGACCGATAAGACGCCAGTGACCACTACTGTCAGCGACGAGCCGAACGGCAGCGACAACCTGGTGAAAGTCAGCATCACGCCGGTCACCGAGTCGGTGAACGAAGCGACTGCGCCGACCTTCAAGGTGACCCTGAACCAGGCCATCGATAAACCGCTGACCGTGCTGCTGAGCACCGGTGAAACCGTGGTGTTCGCTGCTGGCGAGACCACCAAGACCATCTCGGCGCCGGCCCAAGGCGATGACGTCTTTGTTGATAAAGGCACCATCACCGTCAGCATCGACAAGGCCACCGTCACCGGTGCGCCGCTGGAAAACCTGCAGATCGGCGATCCGGCCACTGTCAACGTGACCGATACCATCAGCAAAGTCACCGCTGTCCTGTCGGTGGACAACACCGCTGTCGTCGAAGGCGGCAAGATCACCTACACCGTCACCCTGATCAGTGAAGACACCAAGCTGCCAGTGACTGGCCACGGCGGTGTGACCGTGACCTTGACCGGTGGCACTCAGGTCACCATCAACCCAGGCTCGGCCACCGGCACCGTGGAAATCACCGCGCCGAACGACCTGTACGCGGGCGGCCAGGACGCAATTACCAAGTCGATCACCGGTATCGAAGTCACCGGCGACACCAAGTTCGAAAACCTGGTGACCGATAAGACGCCAGTGACCACCACTGTCAGCGATGAGCCGAACGGCAACGACAACCTGGTCAAGGTCAGCATCACGCCGGTCACCGAGTCGGTGAACGAAGCCACTGCACCAACCTTTAACGTCACCCTGAACCAAGCGCTGGACAAGGCGCTCACCGTTGTCCTGAGCACCGGTGAAACCGTGGTGTTCGCTGCTGGCGAGACCACCAAGACCATCTCGGCGCCTGCCCAGGGCGACGATGTGTTCATCGACAAGGGCCAGATCACCGTCAGCATCGACAAGGCCACCGTCACCGGTGCGCCGCTGGAAAACCTGCAGATCGGCGATCCGGCCACTGTCAACGTGACCGATACCATCAGCAAAGTCACCGCTGTCCTGTCGGTGGATAACACCGCAGTGGTCGAAGGTGGCAAGATCACCTACACCGTGACCCTGATCAGTGAAGACACCAAGCTGCCAGTGACTGGCCACGGTGGTGTGACCGTGACCTTGACCGGTGGCACTCAGGTCACCATCAACCCAGGCTCGGCCACCGGCACCGTGGAAATCACCGCGCCGAACGACCTGTACGCGGGCGGCCAGGACGCAATTACCAAGTCGATCACCGGTATCGAAGTCACCGGCGACACCAAGTTCGAAAACCTGGTGACCGATAAGACGCCAGTGACCACTACTGTCAGCGACGAGCCGAACGGCAGCGACAACCTGGTGAAAGTCAGCATCACTCCAGTCACCGACACGGTGAACGAGGCGACTGCGCCGACCTTCAAGCTCACCCTGAACCAGGCCATCGATAAACCGCTGACCGTGCTGCTGAGCACCGGTGAAACCGTGGTGTTCGCTGCTGGCGAGACCACCAAGACCATCTCGGCGCCGGCCCAAGGCGATGACGTCTTTGTTGATAAAGGCACCATCACCGTTAGCATCGACAAGGCCACCGTTACCGGTGCGCCGCTGGAAAACCTGCAGATCGGCGACCCGGCGACCGTTCAGGTCACCGACACCATCAGCAAAGTCACCGCTGTCCTGTCGGTGGACAACACCGCTGTGGTGGAAGGTGGCAAGATCACCTACACCGTGACCCTGATCAGTGAAGACACCAAGCTGCCAGTGACCGGCCACGGCGGTGTGACCGTGACCCTGACCGGTGGCACGGTCGTGACTATCCCGGCCGGCTCGGCCTCGGGTACCGCCTTCGTCACTGCACCGAACGACCTGTATGCCGGTGGCCAGCCTGCGATCACCAAGTCGATCACTGACATTTCGGTCACCGGCGACACCAAGTTCGAAAACCTGGTGACCGATAAGACGCCAGTGACCACCACTGTCAGCGATGAGCCGAACGGCAACGACAACCTGGTCAAGGTCAGCATCACTCCGGTCACCGAGTCGGTGAACGAAGCCACTGCACCAACCTTTAACGTCACCCTGAACCAAGCGCTGGACAAGGCGCTCACTGTTGTCCTGAGTACTGGCGAAACCGTGGTGTTCGCCGCTGGCGAGACCACCAAGACCGTTTCGGCGCCAGCCCAGGGCGATGATGTGTTCATCGACAAGGGCCAGATCACCGTCAGCATCGACAAGGCCACCGTTACCGGTGCTCCGCTGGAGAACCTGCAGATCGGCGACCCGGCCACTGTCAACGTGACCGACACCATCAGCAAAGTCACCGCTGTCCTGTCGGTGGACAACACCGCTGTGGTGGAAGGTGGCAAGATCACCTACACCGTCACCCTGATCAGTGAAGACACCAAGCTGCCAGTGACTGGCCACGGTGGTGTGACCGTTACCTTGACCGGTGGCACTCAGGTCACCATCAACCCAGGCTCGGCCACCGGCACCGTGGAAATCACCGCGCCGAACGACCTGTACGCGGGCGGCCAGGACGCAATTACCAAGTCGATCACCGGTATCGAAGTCACCGGCGACACCAAGTTCGAAAACCTGGTGACCGATAAGACGCCAGTGACCACCACTGTCAGCGATGAGCCGAACGGCAACGACAACCTGGTCAAGGTCAGCATCACTCCGGTCACCGACACGGTGAACGAGGCGACTGCGCCGACCTTCAAGGTGACCCTGAACCAGGCCATCGATAAACCGCTGACCATGCTGCTGAGCACCGGTGAAACCGTGGTGTTCGCTGCTGGCGAGACTACCAAGACCATTTCGGCGCCTGCCCAGGGCGATGACGTCTTTGTTGATAAAGGCACCATCACCGTTAGCATCGACAAGGCCACCGTTACCGGTGCGCCGCTGGAAAACCTGCAGATCGGTACCCCGGCGACCGTTCAGGTCACCGACACCATCAGCAAAGTCACCGCTGTCCTGTCGGTGGACAACACCGCTGTAGTCGAAGGCGGCAAGATCACCTACACCGTCACCCTGATCAGTGAAGACACCAAGCTGCCAGTGACTGGCCACGGCGGTGTGACCGTGACCCTGACTGGCGGCACGGTCGTGACTATTCCGGCGGGTTCTGCCTCGGGTACCGCCTTCGTCACTGCACCGAACGACCTGTATGCCGGTGGCCAGCCTGCGATCACCAAGTCGATCACTGACATTTCGGTCTCGGGTGACACCAAGTTCGAAAACCTGGTGACCGATAAGACGCCAGTGACCACCACTGTCAGCGATGAGCCGAACGGCGCCGGGAATCTGGTGAAAGTCAGCATCACTCCAGTCACCGAGTCGGTGAACGAAGCGACTGCGCCGACCTTCAAGGTGACCCTGAACCAGGCCATCGATAAGCCGCTGACCGTGCTGCTGAGCACCGGTGAAACCGTGGTGTTCGCCGCTGGCGAGACCACCAAGACCATTTCGGCGCCAGCCCAGGGTGATGACGTGTTCATCGACAAGGGCCAGATCACCGTCAGCATCGACAAGGCCACCGTTACCGGTGCGCCGCTGGAGAACCTGCAGATCGGTACCCCGGCGACCGTTCAGGTCACCGACACCATCAGCAAAGTCACCGCTGTCCTGTCGGTGGACAACACCGCTGTAGTCGAAGGTGGCAAGATCACCTACACCGT
>NZ_FYDS01000009.1:0-274259 GCF_900187545.1 Pseudomonas sp. Irchel 3F3
GCTGGAAGCAGGCCAACATGGGCTTCACCGATTTTGGCCTGGACTACGGCAACCCGGACTTCGTCAAATACGCCGAAGCCTACGGTGCCAACGGTCACCGCGTGGAAAGTGCCGAAGGCCTGCTGCCACTGCTGGAACACTGCATCAAGACCCCGGGCGTGCACGTGATCGACTGCCCGGTCGATTACAGCGAGAACGACCGCATCCTCAACAGCGAGCTGCGTGAGCGTGCGCTGGCGGTGTAAGGCATAACGCCCGCATCGTAACTTCAAGCTGGCATCCACATGAGCCTTGCGGTTCTGTGGGTGTTGGCGGGTGGTGCATAACCACCCCTGAACTGATCTCGCAATTGGCCATTCTCAGGTTCTTCAACTCATGGAGAACACCAGAACATCACAGTTGGTTCTATAAGATTGCAGGGGATTGCCGTTTCAAGGACCTGCCTATCTGGGGCTTGCGGCCCTGGACGAAAGCTTCTTGTATCTGGACGTCGGCATGGGAGGGATCTCGCTTTATGACCACCTTCTGAAAAGAGCTGACGGGCTGCTGACAGATACGTCCGTGTGCGCGGTGCAGAGGCTGGAAAATGGCCGGGTCAGGGTCGGATATCGCCTTCTCAGTTGACGCCGGGTGGACCGAGCCGTGTTTGCGCACGGCAATTGATACGGTCATCAACCTCTGCACCAACACTTCAGCGCAATTCAATGGTGGCTTTACCCTTAAGCACTACCCACATTATCAGGTTGGGAAATAGCGGCGTACGGGGCATTTTGTAGGGGGAGTCCTACTGCGATCATGCGATTGCCCTACGGTCCCATAGGACCCTCCTGACTGTCCCTCCCAAGCCCAACATCGCTTTACTGGTGTCCTTCCAAAACAACCACAAAAAGGAAGCCGCCATGTCTGAGTCCTGTTCCCCCGTCAGCCCTGTACGTATCGCTGTCATCCAGTACCACCCCCAGGTCGGTCTTGAGCATTGTGAGCGCAACTTGGGTAATGGTCTGGCACTGGCCCGGCGCGCAGCACGCGAAGGCGCCAACCTGATAGTGCTGCCTGAGCTGGCCAATACCGGCTACACCTTCAACTCCCGCGCCGAAGCCTATGCCCATGCAGAGACGCTGCAGGACGGCCCCAGTCTGAAAGCCTGGGCAGACTTCGCCAGGGAATACCAGGTTTACCTGGCCGCAGGTTTTTCCGAGCGCGACGGGCTGAAGCTCTACGACAGCGCCGTACTGTTTGGCCCTGAAGGCCGGCTCGGGCACTACCGTAAGGCGCACCTCTGGAACCAGGAAAAACTTTGGTTCACCCCCGGCGATCTGGGGTTCCCGGTATTCGAGACGCCGATTGGCCGTATCGGCCTGCTGATATGCTGGGACATATGGTTCCCGGAAGTCCCGCGTCTGATGGCGGGGCAAGGCGCCGACATCATCTGCAGCCTCAACAACTGGGTATGGACCCCGCCACCCTTGTTCGATGAAGCAGGGCGCTGCATGGCCTCGTATCTGACCATGACCGCAGCGCATGTCAACAACGTTTATATCGCCGCCGCGAACCGCGTCGGGCGTGAGCGGGGCGGGCGCTTCCTGGGTTGCTCGCTGATCGCCGGTACCAATGGCTGGCCGATCGGCGAAGTGGGCAGTGCAGAGGCCGAAGAAATTCTCTATGCCGATGTAGATCTGAGCAGTGCACGCTCGGCGCCGATCTGGAACAACCTCAACGACCTGCCGCGGGACCGGCGTATCGACCTCTACGATGCCAATCTTGGTTACCGCTTGCACGCGCCAATGCCACGTTGAGGAGTCGCAAATGAACACGCTACTCTTCTCAGGACAGCAGCGTTGGCCTGTGTTGATTTTTGCCTGTCTGCTGCTGGCGCTCGTTGCGAGCCTTGCCCATGGGCAATGGCCGGATTATGCAGTAATGGTGGCGACGCTCGATCAGCCCCTGAGCCGCTTGCGCTGGATCGTCGGTGATATCAGTGAGGTGGCATTCTACAAGCATGAGCTGCCCGCACTGGGCCTGCTGCTGGGCGCTTGCCTGGCGCACTGGGCCCACGTGCGAGGGTACCGCTGGCAGGGCTTTGCGATTTGCTATGGCAGCGGGTTATGGCCATGGGTGTTCACCAGTTCGTTCCTGGGCTTGCTGCTCAGCCACGCGTTGTGGGGGTGGACCTTGGCCAGTGGCAACTGGCAACCCACCTTCGTCGCCTTCGTGTCATTGCCGGCGGCCATGGTGTTGCTGTTTGGTGCGGGCTGGCGGGTGACGATCACGGGGGCGGTACTGGGGGCTCTACTGGTCACACCGGCCAGCCTGCTGATAGTCAACTACCTGTGCTATCCCCTGCAATTGCCAGTGGTAGTTGGCAACGTGAGTGGCATGGCAGTGGCAAGTGTCGTGGCTTTCATCCTGTGCAAGCGCTTCCCTTCATGGGTACGCCAATGCCGTGAACCCACCCCAGTGGAACCGGTCGTCAACAAGCCAGACTACGGTGTGGTCTGGACGCTGCGGCGCGGGCTGGCCGATTTCAGCGAAGCGCCTTTTTTTGGCAATGAACTGGCCAGCCTCGGGCTGCTGCTGGGCGTGTTGCTGGCGTACCTGTTGGCCCCGGCTGCACCGTCATACGGTTCGATGCTGGTGATGCAGATAGTGGCTGGGCAGGCCCTGGCATCGCTGGTTGGGGTCGTAACCTGGCGAGGCCAGTGGCAAGCCCGCGGGTGGTACCCTACTTACATTCCGATCGTATCGGTCGTCCCGGCCGCATTGCTGACGCATGGCGGCGGCTGGCAAGTGGTGATGGCCAGCGCGGTGCTGGGTGCGCTGGTGGCTCCGCCGCTGGCGGTGGCGATCACGCAGCGCTTGCCTGCTTATGTGCATGGCTACATCGGAAACGTGGTATCGATGGCCCTCAGCACCTTGGGGATCGTACCTCTGGTTGGGTTACTTGTGGGGGGAGAAGCATGAGTGAACATTCGAGCCTGCCCAGGCTGTCGATCGCCAGCCTGGGGGGCACAGTCAGTATGCAGGCGGGGGCTGTTGGGTGTGGTGTAACGCCAAGCCTCGACTGCGAGCAGCAATTGCTTAAAGTCCCCCAGTTGCGCGAGATGGCGCAGTTGAACGTAGCTTCACTGTGCCTGGTCCCGAGTGCATCGCTGGCCTTCGCGACGTTGCTGCAAGTGCTGGCATGGGCCCGGTTCGAGGTGGAGCGCGGAGCCCAGGCTGTGGTAGTGAGTCAAGGGACCGACACCCTTGAGGAAACGGCCTATTTTCTGGATCTGCTCTGGCCGTTCGATGCGCCATTGGTGATGACCGGTGCCATGCGCTCGGCCAGCCAGCCGGGCAACGATGGCCCGGCCAACCTGTTGGCTGCGGCTCAGGTTGCATTGGCACCGGGCAGCTGCGGGCGAGGTGTGCTTGTGGTGATGAATGACCAGGTCCACTGCGCGGCAAGGGTTCGCAAGACCGCCAGCATGGCGATAGCGGCATTCGAATCGCCGAGGTGTGGCCCATTGGGCGAAGTGGTGGAGGGGGCTGTGCTGTATCACCATGCGCCAGGGCGCCGGGAAGTGCTGCCGTTACCGCATCGCACCGACCAGCGCGTTGCCCTGCTGGAAGCCTGCCTGGACGCAGACACGGCGCTGCTGCACGCGGTGGCCACATCGGGTTATGAAGGCTTGGTCATCGCCGGCTTCGGCGCTGGGCATGTCAGCGCGAGTTGGTCCGATGTGCTGGAACACGTGGCGCCCACCTTGCCGGTAGTGGTGGCCACACGCACAGGTAATGGGCCAACCGCCCGGGCAACCTATGGATTTGCCGGTGCAGAGATCGATCTGCAGAAAAAAGGCGTGCACATGGCCGGGCAACTCTGCCCGCGCAAGTGCCGCATCTTGCTGTGGCTGCTGATCGGCACCGACCGGCGACATGAGCTGCAGGACTGGTTGCACGCCTGACCGATCTGCCCGCGCCATGTATCACGCGGGCAGCCCTTGCGGCCTTGCTGTGCTAGGGTGCACACACTTTTGCTTCCCAGGATTCTGACCCATGCTCCCCGTACTCAGCGAAAAAGAACTCGACCGTCTCGAAGACCTGTTGATCACCTACGGCAACGACTATTCCGTGCTGAACCTGGCCGAGCTCAATGGCTTTTTCACAGCACTGGCCAGCTCGCCGGTGACCGTTTTCCCCGAGCAATGGCTGCCCGCAGTGGCCGGTGGCAAGGTACCGAAGTTCAAGAAGCCAGCGCACGAGGAAGCGTACACCGCGTTGATGTTGCGCTATGCCAATCAGGTGAATGAGGAACTGTCTGACAACGTCGACCATTTCGAGCCGCTGTTCGAGGAAACCGAGGGCGAGGCAGGCACGGTGATCGTTCTGGAGGAGTGGTGCTTCGGCTATATGCGCGGCACCCAGGTTGCCGGTTGGGGCGAGTTGCCGCCAGAGCAGGACCCATTGCTCAAGGCCATTTCCCTGCATGGGCTTGAAGATAACTTCGAGCTGCTAGATCAGATGAGCGAAGCCGATATCCAGGACTGTGTTCCGCAGGTGGTCGAGGCTGCACGTGGATTGTTCCGGCATTTCAAGAAGTTGCACTGACCTGATGTTTGTTTGCTAGCGCTGGCCTGCCCGTACTTGCGCAGAGGAAACCATTATTCCGCCCCGCGAAATTATGGTTTCCCTTGCGCGCTGATTCTGCTGCCAGCCGATCCAGTGCAGCATAGGCTCCACCAGCCCATCCCGGTGCTGACCAGGAGCAAAACCCATGTCGAACCCGATCAAGCTCTACAACTTCCCCAAGTCTGGCCATGCCCATCGCATCGAATTGATGCTCTCGCTGCTCAACCTGCCCACCGAGCTGGTGTTCGTCGACCTGGCCAAAGGCGCGCACAAGCAGCCGGATTTTCTGGCCCTCAACCCGTTCGGCCAAGTCCCGGTCATCGATGACAACGGCACGGTGATCGCCGATTCCAATGCCATCCTCGTCTACCTGGCCAAAAAGTACGACAACGGCACCTGGTTGCCCGAAGAACCCGCTGCCGCCGCCCGTGTGCAGCGCTGGTTGTCGGTGGCTGCCGGCCCGCTGGCCTTTGGCCCCGCTGCTGCGCGCCTGGTGACCGTGTTCGGCGCTGCGTTCAACACCGACGAAGTCATTGCCCGTGCCCATACCCTGCTCAAGGTGATCGACGCCGAGCTGGTCAAGGCGCCATTCCTGGCGGGCAGCACGCCCACCATCGCCGACATCGCCAACTACTCGTACATCGCCCACGCCCCCGAAGGCAACGTGTCGCTGGAGCCCTATGCCAACGTGCGCAGTTGGCTGGCACGGATCGAGTCGCTGCCGGGCTTCGTGCCCATGCCACGTACTGTGATCGGGCTGCAGACCAGCGCCTGATACCTCGCCTTCGAGAGGAACGCCACCATGCAACAGCCCCCGGACCATCGCCCCTCGCCCTGGCATGCGGGCGAGAAAACCCTGCAGGAAAAGGCCGGTGTAGCAGAGCGCATGGAGGCGTTCGGGCAAAAGGTCATTCGTGACTACATGCCCGACCAGCACCGTAGTTTCTATCACCAGTTGCCGTTCATGGTCGCCGCCAGTGTGGACGCCTTGGGTCGGCCTTGGGCCACCCTGCTGGAAGGGCCGGAAGGGTTCGTCAGTTCGCCCGACCCTCGCGTGCTGACGATCGACACCACGCTGCCAGCAGATGACCCCGCCACGCCGGGGCTGGTAGCCGGGCAGGCGGTCGGCCTGCTGGGTATCGAACTGCACACCCGTCGGCGCAATCGCATCAACGGGCAGATCCGCCAGGCTGCCGAAGGGCAACTGCAGGTGAGGGTGGAGCAGTCGTTCGGCAACTGCCCGCAGTACATCCAGTTGCGTGACTACACCCGTGTCGCCGAGCCCGCCCAGGCGCGTGTCGATGCGACAACGCTGGACGCCAAAAGCGTCAGCATGATCCAGGCCGCCGACACGTTCTTTGTCGCCAGCTACGTCGAGCAGGGTGACAGCCAGCGCTCTGTGGATGTCTCTCACCGTGGCGGCCGGCCAGGGTTCGTCAAGGTCGAGGGTAATCGGCTGATCATTCCCGACTACGCGGGCAACCTGCACTTCAACACCTTGGGCAACTTGTTGGTGAACCCGCGGGCCGGCTTGCTGTTCATCGACTTCAGCAACGGCAACGTGCTGCAGCTGTGCGGGCGTGCCGAGGTGCTGCTGGACAGCCCGGCCATCCAGGCCTTCGAAGGTGCCGAGCGGCTGTGGACGCTGGAAGTGGAGCAGGTAGTGTGGCGCCAGGCGGCGGTTTCCCTGCGTTGGGCGTTCAAGGAGTACGCACCGACCAGCCTGATGACGGGCACCTGGGCCGAGGCAGATGCACGCCTGCAGCAACGCCAGCGACAGCGTCAATGGCAGGCCTGGCGTGTGCTGCGGGTGGAGCAGGAGAGCCGCGATATCCGCTCGTTCTACCTTGAACCGCCGAGTGATGGCAGTGTGGCCTTTGCGCCGGGGCAACACATTCCGGTGCACGTGCAGATCGACGGTGAGGCCGCGATGATCCGGACCTACAGCTTGTCGAGCGCACCGTCCGATGGCTACCTGCGTATCAGCGTAAAAGCGCAGGGGCCCGCCTCTCGGCACCTGCATGAGCGCGTCAAGCCAGGTGATGTGCTGGATGTGCGCGCGCCTATGGGCAGTTTCACACTGGATGAGCAGAGTACGCGCCCGCTTGTGCTGATTGGCGCGGGTGTGGGGATCACGCCGTTGCTGGCCATGCTGCGTGAGCAATTGCGCAAAGGTCAGGCACGGCGAATTCATTTGTTCCATGGTGCTCGCAGCCTCGCCGACTTGCCATTCGGGCGGGAACTGGCGGGCCTGCGCCAACAGGCCGGGGGCTTGCTACACGTTCATCGCGCCCTGAGTCAGCCAGAAGACCATGCCGTGGTCGGGCAGGATTATGAGTTTGTCGGCCGGCTGGGTATCGAGCAGGTCAAGGCGACGCTGGCGCTGGACGACTACGATTTCTACCTATGCGGCCCGGGCAGTTTCACTCAGGACCTGTATGAAGGGCTGCGTTCGGTGCATGTGCCCGATGCGCGCATTCACGCTGAAGCCTTTGGGCCGTCGACGCTGCGGCGGCACACGGATGCAGGCCAACCTACCTTGCAACAGCCGCCCTCGGCAAGCGAGCCAGTACCGGTGTACTTCGCAGCGTCGGCCAAGGAAGCGCGATGGGTACCGGGCAGCGGCACCCTGCTGGAGCTGGCCGAGGCACGGGGGCTTGCGCCCGAGTTCAGTTGCCGGGGTGGGTCGTGCGGTACCTGCAAGACCAGGCTGGTAAGCGGCCAGGTGCATTATCCGAACCCGCCGGCAGAGCTGCCGGAGGCGGGATCGGTGCTGATCTGTTGTGCGGTGCCGGCGCAGGTGGAGGAGGGGGTACAGGCGCTGGTGCTGGATATCTGATATGCCTGTCCTGGCCTCATCGCCGGCAGGCAGCACAGAACAGCCGAATATCCGATAATCCTGGCACCCCAAATACTCAGGAGCCCGCATGGACCAGATCCACCTGATGAAGGTGTTCGTCGCGGTAGGTGAGCTGGAAAGCTTCGCCGCTGCTGCCCGGCGCCTGGACATTTCCCCGGCCGCCGTCACCCGCGCCGTCAGTGCCCTGGAAGACCAGCTTGGGGTCAAGTTGCTGCTGCGCACTACCCGTAGTGTGCGGTTGACCGAAGCTGGCGGCCGCTACCTGGAGGACACCCGGCATATTCTGGCCAGTATCCATGAGGCCAACGAAGCGGCCGCCGGCATTAACGCCACCCCCAAAGGCGACCTGGCAGTAACCGCCCCGATTCTGTTCGGCAAGAAGTTTGTCATGCCGTGTATCGTCCGCTACCTGCAGCAGTACCCGGACGTCGATGTTTCTGCCTACTTCCTCGACCGCGTGGTGAACATGGTCGAGGAGGGCATGGACGTGGCCGTGCGCATCGGCCCATTGCCCGACTCCGGGTTGAAGGCGTTGCGGGTCGGCAGGGTACGGCGCATGTTGTGTGCGTCCCCCGACTACCTGGCGCGCCATGGCGTGCCGAAGCATCCCTCCGACCTGGCCGGGCATGCAGTGATCGGCACCACCAACCTGTCGCCCCGTGCCGGCTGGCGCTTTGGCGTGACAGAAGAGCCAACCCTGGTGCGCATGAAGCCGCGCCTGACGGTGACCAGCAATGACGGGGCGATCGCTGCCGCCAGCGGCGGGCTGGGGATTGCCCGCCTGTTGTCGTACCAGGTGGCAGATGAGCTGGCCAGTGGGCAGTTGCAGGTGATCCTGGCGGAGTACGAGGAGGCGCCCTGGCCGATTCATGTGTTGCATCGCGAGAGCAAGTACGGCTCTGCCAAGGTAAGGGCCTTCATCGACCTGCTAGCGCAGGCGCTGCGGGCCCAACAGCTGGACTGAGATCGTACAACACGGGGCGAAACATTAAGAAATAATAAGTGTTGTACGACGACCTATGACGTGGCACTCTTTCGCCTGAAACAATTTGTCGCAAATACCGCTGCCGGTGTTCGCGCCAATCGCTCGCCAGTCTAAAAACAAGAAATTCAGGTGAACCATGAAGATGAAAGGCATCCGTTGGTGGATGGTCAGCCTTGTCACGGCTGGGCTCGTCGTCAACTACCTCGCCCGCAACACCCTCTCGGTGGCCGCCCCCACCTTGATGACCGACCTCTCCATCAGTACCGAACAATACGCCAAGATCGTCGCCAGTTGGCAGGTGTGCTACGCCCTCATGCAGCCGGTAGCCGGCTGGTTCATTGATTTCATTGGCACCAAGCTGGGCTTTGCCGTGTTCGCCATGGCCTGGTCGCTGGCCTGTGCTGGCGCGGCCCTGGCCACCGGCTGGCAGAGCATGGCCTTCATGCGCGGGCTGCTGGGCATGACCGAAGCCGCCGGCTTGCCGGCCGGGGTCAAGGCAACCACCGAGTGGTTCCCGGCCAAGGAGCGCTCGGTGGCGATCGGCTGGTTCAATATCGGCTCATCGCTGGGCGCCTTGCTGGCACCGCCGCTGGTGGTGTGGGCGATTCTGCACAGTGGCTGGCAGCTGGCATTCGTGATTGTTGGCGTCTCCGGCATCGTCTGGACCCTGCTGTGGATGCTGTTGTACAAGCACCCGCGCGACCAGAAACGCCTGAGTGATGAGGAGCGCGACTACATCCTGGCCGGGCAGGAAGCGCACTTCAAACAGGACAGCCGCGAGAAGGGCGCGTGGAAGCGCATCTTCAAGGCGCGCAACTTCTACGCCATCGCATCGGCGCGGATCCTCTCCGAGCCGGCCTGGCAAACCTTCAATGCCTGGATTCCACTGTACCTGATGACCGAGCGGCACATGAACATCAAGGAAGTGGCGATGTTCGCCTGGCTGCCGTTCCTGGCTGCCGATATCGGTTGTGTGCTGGGTGGGTATCTGAGCCCGCTGTTCCACCGCTACTTCAAGGTGTCGTTGTTCACCTCGCGCAAGATGGTCCTGGTGTTTGGGGCCAGTTGCATGATCGGCCCGGCCTGCATCGGCCTGGTGGAAAGCCCTTACACGGCGATCCTGTTGCTGTGCATTGGCGGGTTTGCCCACCAGACGCTGTCAGGGGCGCTGTACTCCATCACTTCCGACTCGTTCAGCAAGGACCAGGTGGCCACGGCGACCGGCATGGGCGGCATGTGCGGTTACCTGGGGGCAGCAGCGTTTACCCTGGTGTTCGGGGTGCTTGTCACGCAGATTGGCTACAGCCCGCTGTTCGTGGTGCTGGCGGCGTTCGATATTGTGGCGGCAGTGCTGGTGTGGAAGGTGGCGCGGGAGGTGCGGGGAGATGTATCCAGCAAGCCAATGGTGAGGGCTACCGAGGCATTGGCTTAAGGCGTGAGAATTTGGGGCCGCTTTGCGGCCCATCGCTGGCAAGCCAGGCTCCCACAGGTACTGCGCATCCGGTCGGGTGGGAGCTGGCTTGCCGGCGATGGGCTGCGCAGCAGCCCCCATCAAGGCAACACAATCAAAGGGGTCGATACTGCATCCTGAACCCCAGGCTCATTCCTTCCCCCCGCTGCAACAACCGCAACCCCGGCCGCCCTGGCAGGTGATGCGCATTGACCGGGTGGCTTACCGGTTCAAAGCAGAAAAAACCTTGCCCCTGCGGGCAAAACAGCAAGAATTGCTCAGCCCCGCTGGCACTGCACGCCAGTCGATAACCCGCGCTTGGCTGTTCGATCACACACTCTCCGGGCCAGCCACTGAAGGCATGATCGACCACCGTCTCGGGCAAACGGCCCAAGGCATTGAAGCACCACTGCTCGGGCACCTGGGCCTGGTACGACGGCAAACGCCCGGGCTCGGCCAGCCACACCTTGCGTGCCGTGGCATACAGCTGGGTATCGGGATACCGCGGAAAGTAAGGGTGCAACCCCAAGCCATACCAGGTTGCCGCCTCATCCAGATGGGTGACATGCAGGTCCAGGTTCAGGCACCCCTCGTGCAAGTGCACGTCCAGCGTGGCCAGGTAGGCAAACGGCACTTCACTGTGCAGCGTCAGGCGCGCGCGTCGCTCGCTGTGGTGCTCCACCTGCCAGGCCTGCTGCCAGGCACTGCCATGAATCGGATAAGGGTCATGCCCGGTATTCGGTGCCAGTGGCTGCCAACCCTCGGGCCGGGCAAAACCACCCTCCGCAATACGGTTGGACCAAGGCGCCAGCGGGTAGCAGGCGAGGCGTCGTGGCGTACCACTTTCCAATGCGGCCAGGTCGGAATGGCGCAGCAGCGCTTGCCCGCTCGCTTTCACTTCCCAGTTGACCAGGCTGGCGCCCAGCTCCGGAGCCAGGCTCAGGCGGGTCAGGCGGTCCTGCAGGTGCAGTTCGGTCACAGCCATTCAAGGCTCCTTTCAGATGAACAATCAACTGGCCCGACGGTAGGTGAGCAGCACGATGCCGCACACCACCACGGCGCCGCCGAGTAATTGCAGGGTGCCGAGCTGCTGGTCGAGCAAGGCCCAGCCCAGCAGCAGTGTGGCGATGGGCTCGACGTTCATCACCGGTGCGTTCTGCGCCATGTTCAGCTTTGGTACGCAGACGAACAGCAAGGTGAAGGCCAGGCCATACAGCACCACCAGGCAGGCCAGAGCCACCCAGCCACTGCTGCTGCCCGGCAGTGACAAGCCTGACGGCATCACGCCGCTTGCGCCTGCAACCAGCATGCTGGAGAACACGATCAGCAAGGTCAGCAGGCTGCGCACGGGGCCGCGCACGCTGGCCAGCTTGTGGTCGGTGATCCACAAGGCGCAGGCAAAGGCACAGGCGGCGCCAAAGGCCAGGCTGACCCCAGGCACCCAGTGCGGGTTGGCCACGCCGCTGTCGGCCAGGCGTGCCGGCACATCCAGCGCCAGCACCAGGCCGCACAGGATCAGGCCCATGAACAGCACGGTGCGGCCCGTGGGGCGAGCGCCGCCCAGCGCCCAGGTGAGCAGCGCCAGCAGCATCGGGAAGGTGTTGCCCACCAGCAGCGCCAGGGCTACCGGAATGCGCGCCACCGCCGAGTACAGGCACAGGCTTTGGGTGGCGATCAGCAGGCCGAGCAGCAGTTGCCAGTGCCGGGTGCCTGCGGGCAGGCCCAGCGCCTGGCGTTGCCACAACAGCAGGCAGGCCAGCACCAGCAAGGTGATGCCTGAGCGGCAGAGAATCGCCAGCAGCACGCCGGTGCCGTCATCGAAGGCAATGCGCGCGGCGATGTGGTTGCCGGCGAATGAACAGGCCAGCAGGGCGAGCAGGGCGATGGCCAGTTTGCGCGGGAATAGAGGTACAGCCGAGGAGGGAACAGCCATGTGCAGGATCCATTTGCAGAAAGAACCAGAGGGCTGCTTTGCAGCCCATCGCCGGCAAGCCAGCTCCCACAGGGGTTGCGCAGGGCTGGAAGGCTGCACAATCCTGTGGGAGCTGGCTTGCCGGCGATGGGGCGCAGAGCGGCCCCGATTGCAGTTACAGCACCACGCTAGGCAGCCACAGGGAGATGGCCGGTATGTAAGTCACCGCCATCAGCACCAGGAACAGCGCCAGGTAGAACGGCAGCAGCGCCTTCACCGTCGACTCGATGCTCACCTTGCCGATGGCCGAGCCCACGAACAGCACGGCGCCCACCGGTGGCGTTATCAGCCCGATCCCCAGGTTCACCAGCATGATCATGCCGAAGTGCACCGGGTCTACACCAATACCGGTAATCACCGGCAGCAGGATCGGCGTAAGGATCAGGATCAGCGGCGCCATGTCCATCACCGTGCCCAGCAGCAACAGCATGAAGTTGATGCACATCAGGATCACATAGCGGTTGTCCGACAGGGTCAGGAACGCCGTGGTGATCTTCGACGGGATCTGCATCAGGGTCATCACGTAGCCGAAGCTGGCGGCGAAGCCGATCAGGATCATCACGATGGAGATGGTCCGTACCGTGCGGTGCATCAGCTTGGGCAGGTCGCGCCACTTGTAGTCGCGGTAGATGAACATGGTCACGAAGAATGACCACACCACCGCCACGGCTGCCGATTCGGTCGCGGTGAACACGCCCGACAGGATGCCGCCGAGAATGATGACCATGGCCATCAGGCCCCACAGCGCCTCACCGGCAATCTTCAACGCCTGGCGCAGCGGGATCACTTCGCCCTTGGGGTAGTTGCGCTTCTTCGCGAAGATCAGGCACAGGCCCATCATCACCGCGCTCAGCAGCAAGCCGGGCATCACGCCCGCCATGAACAGCGAGGCAATGGATACCGTGCCGCCCGCCGCCAGCGAGTACAGCACTGAGTTGTGACTGGGCGGGGTCAGCAGCGCCTGCACCGAGCCACTGACGGTCACGGCGGTTGAGAATTCACGCGGGTAACCTTTGCGCTCCATCTCCGGGATAAGCACAGAGCCCACCGAGGCGGTGTCGGCCACCGACGAGCCGGAAATTGCGCCGAAGAAGGTCGAGGCCATGATGTTGACCAGCGACAGGCCGCCACGCACGAAGCCCACCAGCACCCCGGCAAAGGCCACCAGCCGTCGTGACATGCCGCCTTCGGCCATGATTGCGCCGGCCAGCACGAAGAACGGAATGGCCAGCAGCGAGAACTTGTTAACCCCACTGGCCACCTGGATCATCATCGCTTGCAGCGGGATGTCGATCCACCAGGCGCCGATCAGCGCCGACAGGCCCAGGGCGTAGGCCACCGGCATACCGATCAGAATCAGCACGATGAAACTGCCCAACAGAATGAACGCTTCCATTTATGCAGCTCCTTCGTTTTCTTCGACCAGGTCAAAGCGCACGACCTTGCGGTTGCTCTGATCGCCCAGCAGGAGTTTTTCCAGCACGAACACCAGCGTCAGCACGCCGCCGACCGGGATCGGCGCGTAGGTCATGCCCACCCGCACACCGGGCAGCGAGGCCAGCGACTGGTTCCAGGTGGTGATGCACAGCCGGGTGCCGTAATAGGTCATGAACACGCACACCACGATCATCAGCAGTTGTACCAGCAGGGCGACCAACTGGCGCTGCAGCGGCGGCAACCGGTCGGTGATCATCCCCACCGCCATGTGCGCCCCGGCGCGATAGCTGGCGGCGGCACCAACGAAGGTGAACACCACCATCAGCAGGATCGAGACTGGCTCTGGCCAGCTGGAGCCGGTGCCCAGCACGTAGCGGGCGAAGATGCCCCACGGGATGATCAGCGTCATGGCCAGGATCGACAGGCCCGCGATCCAGATGCAGCTGCGGTACAGCGTGTCGTTCACGCTCAGGAAAAGCGATTTCATAGGCATCACCAAAGCGGCAGGGCGGCGGGCGCCGCACTGCCGAGGTCGTCTTGGAAGGGGCTGGTATTACTGGACGGCGTCGATACGCTTCATCAGGTCGGCGTACGGCGCGCCGTACTTCTCGCGCACCGAAGCGGTGGCGTCATAGAACGGCTTTTTGTCCACGGTAATGAACTCGACACCTGCGGCCTTGAGCTTCTCTTCGCTGGCGGCGGACTTGGCATCCCACAGCGCGCGTTCTTCCATCTGCGCCTCACGTGCAACCTTTTTCACCAACGCCTGCTGCTCGGGGCTGAGCTTGTTCCAGGTGGTCTTGGACATCACCACGGGTTCCGGCAGGATCAGGTGGCCGGTCAGGGTGTAGTACTTGGCGCTCTGGAAGTGGTTGTGCTCAAGCAGGGTAGGCGGGTTGTTCTCGGCGCCATCGATCACGCCGGTTTGCAGGGCGCTGAAAATTTCCCCGGTGTCCATGGCGATGCCGTTGCCGCCCATGGCGTTCATCATGTCGATGAACAGCGGGTTGCCCTGTACGCGAATTTTCATGCCCTTGAGGTCTTCCAGGCTGCGTACCGGCTTCTTCGTATAGATGCTGCGCGAGCCGCCGTCCATCCAGGCCAGGGCTACCAGGTTGAAATCGGAGTTGGTGATCTTGTCGAGGATTTCCTGGCCGATCTCGCCGTCGATGATCTTGCGCATGTGATCATGGTCGCGGAACACGAACGGCATGTTGAACACGTTCACGTCCGGCACCACCGGGCCGACGATCCCCAGGCTGACGCGGGTCATCTGCACGGCACCGATCTGCGCCTGTTCGATCACTTCCTTTTCCGAACCCAGCACACCGCCGGCAAACATCTTGAAGGTGATGTCGCCATTACTGGCCTGCTCGAGCTTTTTGCCCATGTTCTGTTCGGCGACCACGGTCGGGTAGCCGGCCGGGTGAATTTCGGCGAACTTGATGTCCAGTGCCGAAGCAGGCATGGCCACGCTAAAGGCAAACGGGAGTACGGCAAGGAGTAGCTTGCGTTTGAACGTCATGATGAAACTCCGTGGTTTTTATTATCCGGTTTCGTGTGTGCAAGTGTTGGTGCGGCAAGGGGCGTCAGCCCCGGTAGGCAGGTTCCTCTAGGCCCTTGGTGCCAGGGTTGAGGGCAAATACCCCGCCAGCGAGGGGCTGGTCGCTGAGGTCTGTGCCTGCTGGGCGGATGGACGTGACGTACAGGGTGTCGAAGTTGGCGCCGCCAAAGGCGCACATTGCCGGCTTTTTCACCGGTACGCTCAGCGAGCGGTCGAGGCGCCCGTCTGGGGTGAAGCGGTGGATCTGCCCAGCATCGTTGCCGCAGATCCAGTAGCAGCCGTCCTGGTCGATGGCCGCGCCATCGGGGCGCCCTGGGTAGCCGCGCATGTCGACGAACAGCCGCTTGTTGTGCGGCGTGCCGCTGTCGATGTCGTAGTCGAAAGCCCAGACCTTCTGCACGTTGGGGTGCGAGTCGGACAGGTACATGCGCGTGCCGTCGGGGCTGAAAGCCAGGCCGTTGGGCACGATCATGCCGTCTTGCTGCAGGTGCAGCTGGCCTTCTCCATCATGGCGGTACAGCGCACCCACATGGGCACCTTGCTGCATGTCCAGCAGCATGGTGCCGGCCCAGAAGCGGCCTTGGCGGTCGCAGCGGCCATCGTTGAAGCGCATGCCGGCCTGGGCGTGCGGCACGCTGCTGAGCAGGCGGCTATCAAGGCTGCCGTCGGGCTTGGCCTGGAGCTGGAAGATGCCGCTTTCCATGCCGGCGACCCAACCCTGGCCGCTGCGGGCGATGCAGGCCAGCATCTCGTCACCCTGCCAGACCTGGTGTCTGCCATCGGCCGCTTGCCAGCAGTGCAGCTGGCGGGCGGGAATGTCGACCCAGTACAGGGCCTGCTCGCCTGGGTGCCACACGGGGCTTTCGCCTGTGCTGTTACGGGCGTCAACGATCAATTCACAGTTCATGGCCGTGCCTCCTGGCGTGCGTGGGTCAGTCGAACGGGCCGGCGACGGCGAAAGCGCCGCCCTGGTAGACCATGCTCGGGTCATCGGCGGCGGGCGCCGGCTGGGCTTCTACTGCGGCGCGGAAGGGCTCGGAGCTGTCCTTGGGCGCATAGCCAAGGTGCTCGGCATGGCGGTTGTCCCACCACACGGTGCGGTTGTCGGAAGCGCCGTAGACGATGGTGTGGCCAACGTTGGGGGTGAAAAGCCCGCGCTCGATCAGCTGCACCAGGTCGTCATAGCTCAGCCACGTGCAGAGCATGCGTGGGTTCTGGGGCTGCGGGAACGACGAGCCTATGCGAATGCTGACAGTCTCGATGCCGTAGCGGTCGAAGTAGAAACTGGCGACATCCTCGCCGTAGCACTTGGACAGCCCGTAGTAACTGTCGGGGCGACGCGGGGAGTGGGCGTCGATACGCTCATCCTGGCGGTAGAAGCCGATGGTGTGGTTGGAGCTGGCGAAGATGATGCGCTTCACCCCGTGCTTGCGCGCCGCCTCGTAGACGTGGAACACGCCGCAGATGTTGGGGCCGAGAATGTCTTCGAAGGAATGTTCGGTGGACACGCCGCCGAAGTGGATGATGGCATCCACGCCTTCGACCAAGGCATGTACCGCAGCCTTGTCGGCCAGGTCACAGGTGATGACTTCTTCATGCGGGCCCGCAGCGGGGGCCATGGCGCTGATGTCGGAAAGGCGCAGGACCTCGGCGTAGCCTTGCAGGCGTTCGCGAAGGACCTTGCCCAGGCCGCCTGCGGCTCCGGTGAGCAGCAGGCGATTGAGGGGGGTAGTGGTCATGGCCGGCTCTTGTTGTTAATTGTTGTAGGTTGTCGTATGACTTTTCTGATTATTGGCGGTGGGTTCGGGTGTTGTCAATGAGGCCTGCGTCTCTTTATGGCCTGTCAGGCCCCTATCGCCGGCAAGCCAGCTCCCACAGCTACTCCACTTGGCTGGAAATTACTGCGGCCTGGTGGGAGCTGGCTTGCCGGCGATGGGGCAAAGCGGCCCCAATTTCAATCAGTGCCGGTCTTCTCGGTTACAAGAGCGACAGCGGGTAGTTGAAGATCAGCCGGTTCTCATCGAACTCGTTATTGCTGTAATCCCGCCGAATCGACGAATTTCGCCATTTCACGCTCAAGTCCTTGAACGCTCCGCTCTGGATCACGTACGCCAGTTCGGTCTCACGCACCCACTCCTTGCCATCGGTCACGCCCCCGCTATGCACGTCGCGCCCGCTGATGTAGCGGTTCATCAGGGTCAACCCCGGTACCCCGACGGTCACAAAGTTGAAGTCATGACGCACCTGCCACGAGCGCTCGTTGGCATTGTCGAAGCTGGAGTTGTAACTGTCGTTGGCCAAGGTCCCACCGCTGGTGCCGTTTACCCGCATCCAGGTATCACCATCGACTTTCTGCAGCCCCACCCAGAACGTGCTGCCGCCGTACTTGGCCGAGAACATCCCCGAGTAGGTCTTGTTGTCCAGCTGCCCGGCGCGCTCGGAGCCGTCCTCGTCGCCATGGAAGTAACCCAGGTTCGCACCCAGGGTCCAGTCACCCACCGGCTGGCTGTGGCTCAGTTGCAGGTATTGCTGCTGGTACACGTCCTTGAGCACCGCATTCCACAGCCCCACCAGCGTGCGGTCCTGGTTGAACTTGTACTCGCCACCGACGAAGTTGAAACGGTCCGATACGCCGCCGCCGTAGCTCATGTCTTCCATGCTGGCGTCGTTGCGCGGGCTGTTGCCGCGGAACTGGCCGCCGTACAGGGTCAGCCCTGCGATTTCATTGGAGGTCACCTGCCCGCCACGGAAGGTCTGCGGCAACGAGCGACCGTCGTCCGAGCGTAGAATCGGCAGCACCGGCATCCACTCACCGATCTTCAGCTCGGTCTTGGAAATACGCGCCTTGCCCGCCACCGCCAGGCGCCCGTAGTCGTCTGCTGGCTTGCCATCGTCATGGCGCGGCAGCAACGCCGTGCCGTAGGTGCCGCCACCGCCATCGAGCTTGACCGACCACAGCCCCAGCACATCCACGCCAAACCCGATCGGGCCCTCGGTGAACCCCGAACGGGCATCGAGAATGAAGCTTTGCGTCCACTCCTCGGCCTTGCTCTGCGGGTTGCTGGGGTTGGTGAAGTTGCGGTTGATGTAGAAGTTGCGCAGCCCGAGGGTGGCCTTGCTGTCTTCGACAAAGCCCGCGGCCAGGCTGGTGCCCGGCAGGCCGGCGATGACCCCGGCGCCAAGCAGGGCGAAGGGCAGGGTGTGGCAGATTTTCATTATTGTTGTGCTCCCGAAGGGTGTGGCAGCCCGTCCACCGGGCACGCGCAAGCGGCCTGCGGCAGGGGCGGGTAGTTAACAGGCCGGTCAGGGCCAGGGGTGAATGCGCAGTAACCGGGCGCTACGTACCGGCAGGTGTACGCGAGCTGGCCGGGCGAAGAGGGGGGTGCAACAGACGTGGGTAGAGCGGGATGGGTGTCGACATGGGATCGTCCACTGATTGTTGTTTTTGTTATGTGTTGTCGTACAACTGTGGGCGATTATTAGCAAGTGAGAGGTGAGCTGTCAACGGCTGATAGCTGAGCAATTAGGGTCCCAGGACGCAAATTCCGGGCTGCAGAAGCTCTACCGTGCACGCTGTACAGACATACTACGACTGGGTCCCTCGCGCCGTATGCGATCTTCTGTGGGAGCGGACATGCCCGCGAACAAGGGCAAAGCCTGGGCCATGCCCGTCATAGCCTGCCTTGCACCTCAAACCCGGGACATGGTTTACGCATCAAATCAGCAGTGGTCCCATCCGCGAGCATGCGCTATCTTCAGATCTGGCCTCGCCCTCGACCACTCAGACTGGCATGTCCAGTCCCGGCATCCTCGTTGGTGCCGTACCCCTCCTGTCGGCGTGGGCGAGGCCTCTTCCTTTTTCGCAACGCTTGCCGGCTAAGATCCAGCGCTCCTTGGCGCCATGGCCGCCAGCTACCTTGCCAAATCTCCCGTGCTGGGTTCGGCAGTCTCAGGCCAAAAACACAAGGTAAAACACCGCCTCAAAGCTAGAGCTCCGCTTCGGTGGGTTCACCGGCGAAGAGGCCAACACAGGCAGAACGGTCCGCTCACCCTTGGGCTTGCTCTACCAATAAAAAAGGCTGCCAGTTGGCAGCCTCCTGATGTTCAGCCCGGACAATCAGTCCCAGCTCAACGCCCCACCAGTCTGATACTCAATCACACGCGTCTCAAAGAAGTTCTTCTCTTTCTTCAAGTCCATGATCTCGCTCATCCATGGGAACGGGTTGGTAGTCCCTGGATATTCTTCTTTCAGGCCAATCTGGGTCAGGCGGCGGTTGGCGATGAACTTGAGGTAATCCTCCATCATCGCCGCGTTCATGCCCAGTACGCCGCGTGGCATGGTGTCACGGGCGTATTCGATCTCCAGCTGGGTCCCTTGCAGGATCATCTGGGTCGCTTCTTCCTTCATCGCCGCGTCCCACAGGTGCGGGTTTTCGATCTTGATCTGGTTGATCACGTCGATACCGAAGTTCAGGTGCATCGACTCGTCACGCAGGATGTACTGGAACTGCTCGGCAACGCCGGTCATCTTGTTGCGGCGGCCCATGGACAGGATCTGGGTGAAGCCGCAGTAGAAGAAGATGCCTTCCAGTACGCAGTAGTAGGCGATCAGGTTGCGCAGCAGCTCTTTGTCGGTTTCGACGGTGCCGGTGTTGAATTCCGGGTCGGAGATGGCGCGGGTGTACTTCAGGCCCCAGGCGGCTTTTTTAGCGACCGACGGGATCTCGTGGTACATGTTGAAGATTTCGCCTTCATCCATGCCCAGCGACTCGATGCAGTACTGGTAGGCGTGGGTGTGGATCGCCTCTTCGAAGGCCTGGCGCAGGATGTACTGGCGGCACTCCGGGTTGGTGATCAGGCGGTACACGGCCAGGGCCAGGTTGTTGGCAACCAGCGAGTCGGCGGTGGAGAAGAAGCCCAGGTTACGCATGACGATGCGGCGCTCGTCTTCGGTCAGGCCGTCCTGGCTCTTCCACAGGGCGATGTCGGCGGTCATGTTGACCTCTTGCGGCATCCAGTGGTTGGCGCAGCCGTCCAGGTACTTCTGCCAGGCCCAGTCGTACTTGAACGGTACCAGCTGGTTGAGGTCGGCGCGGCAGTTGATCATGCGCTTTTCATCTACGGCAACGCGGGCCGAGGAGCCTTCCAGCTCGGCCAGGCCTTCGGCAACGTCGAGGGCGTCGAGGGCAGCCTTGGCACGTTTGACGGCATCGGAGTCAGAAGCGGTGGCCGCACGGGCTTCCAGGGCGGCGGCACCACCGGCGCTGTCGAGCTTGTCGAGGGTGGCGGCGGCAGCGGCCTGCGCAGGGGTGTTGCCTTTAGCGGCTACTTCGCCGTCTTCTTTGTCGAATTCGTCCCAGCTCAGCATGGTTTGGCTCCTGCTTGAGGGTCGCCCTGGGGCAACCGGTTGGATTTAAAGAATGTGATGCCTGACGCAAGGCCGTAACGGCGAATGGACAGCTCGAGAGGCTGACTCTCGTTTACATCTGAATGTGTTCTGGCTTGTACCTGGCCAGGCCTCGGGGAGGGGCCAGGACAATGAATGGCGCTCTTTTCAGAGGGCGCAAAGTATACCGGAATTCGCCTTCGATCGGGGCGCATGTCTTGCGGGCGAGGGTAACTTTTTCGACCGGGTTTGCGTGCGTCCGTTCACGAAATGGCTGTGTTCTTCTACGGGGGGAGAGTGTAGCGCCAACCCATATCTTGTGCCAGTTTAAATTTTAAGGCACACCATATAGTGTTTCGGAGGGGTTATGTTGTGTGCCCGGGCCTCATCGCCGGCAAGCCAGCGCCCACTGGCAGCGCGCCCGGCTGCAGGGCGATGCACTACCTGTGGGAGCTGGCTTGCCGGCGATGAGGCCCGGTCAGGCAACACTAGCTGCGGTGGGTGTGCAGCGTTTCGACAATGTGTGTCTTGGGCTGCTTGCGAGCTTCTTCGACCGAGGTAAAACGACCGGTTTCAGCATTACGACCAATCTTGCGAGTAGTTGCCACTTTTTTCCGCGCCATGGGCTTGCGTCCTTTTTAGAGAGGTCTTGTCCTTTTACCGAACCGCGTACGCAGCGGGAAAAGGGCAGGGCTTCTCAGTGACGCGGATACAAAAATGCCGCGCGGGGCGCCCGTAGGCACCCCGCGCGGCATTCAGGCCTTACTGGCAGGCTTCGCAGTCAGGCTCGTCGATCGCGCAGGCCTTCGGCACTGGCGCTGGGCCGGCTGCCTGGACCGGGGCGCTGTCGCCACCGCTGGAAACGGCGTTGAGCTTGCCGGTGTTGATGGTCGACTTCTCGGTGCTGGTTGCAGCCAGGGCACGGAGGTAGTAGGTGGTTTTCAGACCACGGTACCAGGCCATGCGGTAGGTCACGTCCAGCTTCTTGCCCGAGGCGCCAGCGATGTACAGGTTCAGCGACTGAGCCTGGTCGATCCACTTCTGGCGACGGGAAGCTGCGTCGACAATCCACTTGGTCTCGACTTCGAACGCGGTGGCGTACAGGTCTTTGAGCTCTTGCGGGATACGCTCGATCTGCTGCACCGAGCCGTCGTAGTACTTCAGGTCGTTGATCATGACCGAGTCCCACAGGCCGCGGGCCTTCAGGTCGCGGACCAGGTACGGGTTGATCACGGTGAACTCGCCCGACAGGTTCGATTTCACGTACAGGTTCTGGTAGGTCGGCTCGATCGACTGCGACACGCCGGTGATGTTGGCGATGGTCGCGGTTGGCGCGATGGCCATGATGTTCGAGTTACGAATACCTTTTTGCACGCGGGCACGCACCGGCGCCCAGTCCAGGGTCTCGTTCAGGTCGACGTCGATGTACTTCTGGCCACGGGCTTCGATCAGGATCTGTTGCGAGTCCAGCGGCAGGATGCCTTTGGACCACAGCGAACCCTGGAAGGTCTCGTAGGCGCCACGCTCGTCGGCCAGGTCGCAGGATGCCTGGATCGCGTAGTAGCTGACCGCTTCCATCGACTTGTCGGCGAACTCGACGGCAGCGTCGGAGCCGTAGGCGATGTGCTGCAGGTACAGTGCGTCCTGGAAGCCCATGATGCCCAGGCCGACCGGGCGGTGCTTGAGGTTCGAGTTACGCGCCTGCGGCACCGAGTAGTAGTTGATGTCGATCACGTTGTCGAGCATGCGCACGGCGGTGTTCACGGTCCGTTGCAGCTTGGCAGTGTCCAGCTTGCCGTCAACGATGTGGTTCGGCAGGTTGATCGAGCCCAGGTTGCAGACCGCGATCTCGTCCTTGTTGGTGTTCAAGGTGATCTCGGTGCACAGGTTCGAGCTGTGGACCACGCCCACGTGCTGCTGCGGCGAACGCAGGTTGCACGGGTCCTTGAAGGTCAGCCACGGGTGGCCGGTCTCGAACAGCATCGACAGCATCTTGCGCCACAGGTCTTTGGCCTGGATGGTCTTGAACACCTTGATCTTGTTGTACTCGGTCAGGGCTTCGTAGTACTCGTAGCGCTCTTCGAAGGCCTTGCCGGTCAGGTCGTGCAGGTCTGGCACTTCCGAAGGCGAGAACAGGGTCCACTTGCCGTCATCGAAGACGCGCTTCATGAACAGGTCAGGGATCCAGTTGGCGGTGTTCATGTCGTGGGTACGACGGCGGTCATCACCGGTGTTCTTGCGCAGCTCGATGAACTCTTCGATGTCCAGGTGCCAGGTTTCCAGGTAGGCACACACGGCGCCCTTGCGCTTGCCACCCTGGTTGACGGCAACGGCAGTGTCGTTGACCACTTTCAGGAACGGCACGACGCCCTGCGACTTGCCGTTGGTGCCCTTGATGTAGGAGCCCAGTGCACGCACCGGGGTCCAGTCGTTGCCCAGGCCACCGGCGAATTTCGACAGCATGGCGTTGTCGTGGATCGCGTGGTAGATGCCCGACAGGTCGTCCGGCACGGTGGTCAGGTAGCAGCTGGACAGCTGCGGGCGCAGGGTACCGGCGTTGAACAAGGTCGGGGTCGAGGCCATGTAGTCGAAGGACGACAACAGGTTGTAGAACTCGATCGCACGGGCTTCCTTGTCTTTCTCTTCCAGCGCCAGGCCCATGGCCACGCGCATGAAGAATACCTGCGGCAGCTCGAAGCGTACGCCATCCTTGTGGATGAAGTAGCGGTCGTACAGGGTCTGCAGGCCCAGGTAGGTGAACTGCTGGTCGCGCTCGTGGTTGATCGCCTTGCCCAGTTTTTCCAGGTCGAAGTCGGCCAGGGCCGGGTTCAGCAGCTCGAACTCGATACCTTTGGCGATGTAGGCCGGCAGGGCCTTGGCGTACAGGTCAGCCATCTCGTGGTGGGTGGCGCTGTCGGCAACGCTGAGGAAGCCCAGGCCTTCGGCACGCAGGGTGTCCATCAGCAGACGGGCGGTCACGAACGAGTAGTTCGGCTCGCGCTCGACCAGGGTACGGGCGGTCATCACCAGGGCGGTGTTGACGTCCTTGATGGCGACGCCGTCGTACAGGTTCTTCAGGGTTTCGCGCTGGATCAGGTCGCCATCGACTTCGGCCAGGCCTTCACAGGCTTCGCTGATGATGGTGTTCAGGCGGGCCATGTCGAGCGGCGCCAGGCTACCGTCAGCCAGTGTAATGCGGATGCTTGGGTGCGGCTCGACCACGGCGTCGGTGTTGGCGCGGGTGGCGCGCTCCTTGGCGCGCTGGTCGCGGTAGATCACGTAGTCGCGGGCGACTTTCTGCTCGCCGGCGCGCATCAGGGCCAGTTCTACCTGGTCCTGGATTTCTTCGATGTGGATGGTACCACCCGATGGCATGCGACGTTTGAACGTGGCGGTGACCTGCTCGGTCAGGCGCGCAACGGTGTCGTGGATGCGCGACGAAGCGGCGGCGGTGCCGCCTTCAACTGCGAGGAACGCCTTGGTGATGGCAACGGTGATCTTGTCGTCGGTGTAAGGGACGACAGTGCCGTTACGCTTGATCACGCGCAGTTGGCCAGGGGCGGTGGCGGCCAGATCCTGGTTGGAATCGGCGGCCTGCGGCACCTTGGCCTGCGGGTTCTCGCGAGTTGTGTCGGTTTGCATGGGTGGGTGTCTCCACAGTTTCTATATTGTTCAGGCGCCTTTTGGGCGCCCACCGTTCCGTCCACTTGCTCGATGACCCGGCGGGGGATGCGCAATGCATGCGCATCCGCCCGCACGGGCGTACCGACTTCGGGACAGACTCAGGAATAAGGGGCAATAGCTTGCCGCTCCCTGGCCGAAGTCAAAGGTTTTGGGCAGGGCCCAAAAACTGTTGCTGATGGATGCCAGGGCTGGCCTGCAACACCCATACCCGAACAAGGCCCTGGAGGGGCTTGCCTCGGTCGCCTCCGCAGGAGCGGTTTGGCTGCTGAAATCACCTGAAGTTCAGCTCGTAAAATCGCTTGATTTTGCGGGTTGACTTTTGTGTGTGATTTTGCACGAAACCCTATATGTAGTGGTTCGCTGCGTTCGGGATACAAGATAATGCGGTATTGGGGGCTTTGCAAGGCGAGCGCCTGTGGATAACTTGTGCGTACTTTGTGTGTGAATGGTGGGTATTCGCTGTAGGCCTTGTGCCAAGTGGTTTGCAGTATTTTTCTGCGTGGTGACGCCCTTGGGCAGTTTTTTTCGGGCGGGATACCCGTCACAAAAAACGGTTCAGTTCAGGGGGGCGGTATTGCATGTCTGAAGATCTGGGGTGCCTGGGAGATCGAGCGCCGCCCGCGCGGCGCATCGCGAGCGGGCGGCGCTTGGTCTCGCAGGCGCCACCCATCTACAGCCATACTCTCAGCTGCCCTTACACGATCCCAAGAACAACAAGGCCAAAGCCATGGACCACCCCGTACCCCGCATCCTCATCGTCGAAGACGACCAGCGGCTGGCCGAGCTCACCGCCGAGTACCTGCAGGCCAACGGCTTCGAGGTCGCGGTGGAGGGCGATGGCGCCCGGGCCGCGCGGCGCATCGTCGACAGCCAGCCCGATCTGGTCATCCTCGACCTCATGCTGCCCGGTGAGGACGGCCTGAGCATCTGCCGCCGGGTGCGCAACCAGTACCCTGGCCCGATTCTCATGCTTACCGCACGCAGTGACGAACTCGACCAGGTCCAAGGCCTGGACCTTGGGGCCGACGACTACGTTTGCAAACCCGTACGCCCACGCCTGCTGCTGGCGCGTATCCAGGCTCTGCTGCGCCGCAGCGAAGCCGTGGACAGCAAGCGCCAGGGCCTGGCCTTTGGCGCCCTGCGTATCGACAACCGCCTGCGTGAAGCGCGCCTGGGTGACCAGCTGATCGAGCTGACCGGTGCCGAATTCGACCTGCTCTGGCTGCTGGCCAGCAACGCCGGGCGGGTACTGACCCGCGAACAGATCTTCACCGCGTTGCGTGGCGTCGGTTACGACGGCCAGGACCGCTCCATCGACATACGTATCTCGAAAATCCGCCCCAAGATCGGCGATGACCCGCTTCAGCCACGGCTGATCAAGACCCTGCGCAGCAAAGGCTACCTGTTTGTCGGCGAGGCACCATGAACAACTCGATCTTTTTGCGCATCTACGGCGGCATGCTGGCTGTGCTGGTGCTGGTTGCCCTGCTCGGCGTGCTCAGCCTGCACCTGGTGAATGAAGTGCGCGCTGCCCAGCACCGGGAGGGACTGGCACAGGGCACCTTCAGCCTGATGGCTGACAACCTGGCACAGCAGAATGCAACCGAACGCAAGCGCTCGCTGCTGATCTGGGAGCGACTGCTCGGCGTGCCGCTGGCGCTGCAACCGATGACGGCGCGCAGCCTCGACGGTGGCCAGCGGGCGCGCCTGTACCGCGGCCTGGTGGTGGTCGAAAAGACTGGCCCGCATGCGGCGCAAGTGCTGCGCAAGGTTGGCCACGAAGACCTGATGCTGGTGGCGCAGATCAAACAGATAAGCGAGCAACTGGCGCGGGCCACGCTGTACCTGTTGGCCGATGAACTGGTGCGCTACCCGATCACCGAGCAGCAGCAGCGGCTGGCACAGATCAAGCAGGAAAAGGGCTTCGGTTTTGGCGTCGCCCTGCAGCGCATCGAACGGGTAAGCCTGGACGATGACCAGCGGCGCCGGGTAGAGGAGGGCGACACGGTCATGGCGCTGGGCAAGGACGGCGACTCGATTCGTGTGTTTGCTGGGCTGGCGGGCTCGCCCTGGGTACTGGAAATCGGCCCGTTGTACCAGCTAAACCCGTATCCGCCGCAGTTGCTGGTCCTGATTACCTTTCTCGGCCTGTGCCTGATCGGTCTGGTGGTCTACCTGCTGGTACGCCAGTTGGAGCGCCGTGTGTCGGGCCTTGAGATTGCCGCCACACGCATCGCCCAAGGCAGCCTGGACACCCGTGTGCCCGCCGGTGACGCCGACTCGGTAGGGCGCCTGGCTGCCGCCTTCAATGGTATGGCCGAGCACCTTCAGCGCTCGCTGACCATGCAGCGGGAGCTGGTGCGGGCGGTATCCCACGAGTTGCGCACGCCCGTTGCGCGCCTGCGCTTTGGGCTGGAGATGATCGAAAGTGCCGCCACCGAACAGGCGCGGGCCAAGCACCTGGCGGGCATGGACGGAGATATTCAGGACCTCGACAAGCTCGTCGACGAAATGCTGACCTACGCCCGCCTGGAGCAAGGCGCGCCGGCCTTGAAGTTTCAGCGGGTCGACCTGGACGTCTTGCTCGCGCGGGTAGTCGAAGAGCTGGCGCCGTTGCGTGCCGAGGTACGGGTAGTGCGCGGCGATTGCCAGGGCGCGGATGCCGAAGGCGCCTGGGTCGAGGCCGAGCCGCGCTACTTGCACCGGGCGTTGCAGAACCTGGTCAGTAACGCCATGCGCCATGCGGCGTCTGAGGTGCGCGTGAGCTACCAGTTGGGGCAGCAGCGGTGCCGTATTGATGTCGAAGATGACGGCCCCGGGATCCCCGAGGGCTTCTGGGACCGCATCTTCACCCCGTTCACCCGACTGGACGACAGCCGCGCCCGTGCTTCGGGTGGGCACGGCCTGGGCCTGTCGATCGTGCGGCGAATCATCTACTGGCACACGGGCCGTGCGACGGTGGGGCGCAGCGAAGCGCTGGGTGGCGCCTGCTTCAGCCTTAACTGGCCACGGCAGCAGGCGCCACTGTAAAGGTCAGACGCTGACCAGGCTGAGCAGGTGGCCGTCCTGCAGGCAGAACTGGCCCTGCAACACTGTGCCATGGCGCCACTGCGGCGACAGGTCGGTGAGCAGGCGCAGCTGAGCCAGGCCTTCGGTGGACCAGTCGATCACTTCGGCATGCTCGAAATAGAAGCGCTGGCGGGTCAGCGGGTAGAGGGTCTTGAACAGGCTTTCCTTCAGCGAGAAGGTCAGGGTGACCGTCAGGCCGAGCTGGCGGCGGTCCAGGCGTTCGAGCTCGGGCGGGGTGAGGATTTCGGCCATCAGCCGCTCGGCGCGCTCGTCATCCAGCAAGGCCTCCTGATCCAGGCCCAAGCCCTGGCAGCTGCGCTCGGCGGCGACCACGGCGGCGGCCCAGCCCTTACCGTGGGTGATCGAGCCATGGATACCCGCCGGCCAGATCGGCGAGCGGTCCTCATGGGTGCCAGGCACGTAGTCGCGACCGTCCAGGCCCTGCAGCGCGGCGCGCGCGCATACGCGACCGGCCAGGTACTCAGCCTGGCGCTTGGCCACCGAGCGCTGCAGGCTGGCGCTGGGCACGAGCCCGGCGCGCTGGAAGTCGTCGGGTGCCAGGCGGGCAGGGTCGAAGGCGCAACTGACCAGCACCGCGCCGGGCAGCGGGCGGGGCAAGGGCCAGTGGTGCTGGAGCGGGGCGCAGCAGGCGGGGAGAATGTTCATGGGGCTATTGTGCCAGCCGCAGCGGCGGTGTGGGAGGTGGAACAGCAGGGGGCTGCTGCGCAGCCCATCGCCGGCAAGCCAGCTCCCACAGGTGTTGCGCAGCGCTTGAGGTTTGCGCTAATCCTTATTTGAACACCTGCTTGAAGAACGCCTGCATATCCGCCCAAGAGCTCTCGTCCGCAGCCTTGTTGTAGCCTATGTCCGGTCCGCCATGCTCACCATGGCTCAAGCGGTCGGCATCCGGGTTGGTGAAGCCATGCTTGGCCCCCGGAATGTTGACGAACTGGTAGTTGACCTTGGCAGCGTCCATTTCCGCTTTGAACGCATTGACCTGCTCTTGGGTGACCATGCTGTCTGCGGCGCCGTGCTCGACCAGTACATAGGCCTTCACCTTGCCGGCCTGGGCCGGCGTCTGGGTGGCCAGTGCACCGTGGAAGCTCACCACTGCATCGAGCTTGTCCACGCCGCGTCGTGCTGCATCGAGCACCACCTTGCCGCCGAAGCAGTAACCGACGGCACCTAAACTGCTCTTATCGGTGTAAGGCTGTAGTTCCAGCAGTTTCAGGCCGGCGTCGAAGCGCTTGGCGGCCGCCGCCGGGTCTTTCATCGCTTCGGCCATGAACGCTTGGGCATCCTGCGGATGTTCGGTCTGCTTGCCATCGCCATACATGTCGATGGCCAGCGCACTGTAACCCAAGGCCGCGAGGTCACGGGCGCGGCGCTTGGCATAGTCATTCAGCCCCCACCATTCATGCACCACGACGATGCCCGGACGCTTGCCTTGGACTGCATCATCATAGGCGTAGTAGCCGATCAAGCGCTTGCCCTCGGCGTCCTGATAGGGGATCTCGCGGGTCACTATTGCCGCCTGGGCGAGGGCGGCGCTGCACATCAGGGTCAGGGCCAGCAGGGCACGCATCTTTACTACTCCTTGTCTTGCAGACAGTTCGTTCAGCCGGTGTTCAGCCAGGGTTCAGTCACGGTTCAGGGTGCCTTCCTTACTCTAGCTTCCAGACCGAAACAGCGCACCCAACTGGAGTATCCAGCCATGAAAACCTTCAACACCCTGCTTGCCGCCATGGCCGTCTGTGCCGCTGGCATCACCACTGCCCAGGCCGCCGACGACAACTTCGCCAGCCTGACCTACGGCCAGACCAGCGACAAGGTTCGCAAATCCGGCCTGCTGCAGCGCAACACTGACCAGCTCAACGCCGATGGCATCATCGGCAAGGACGACACCTGGGGTGTACGTGTGGGCAAGATCAACGACCAGGGCCGCTACTACATGACTTATGACAACGTTTCAGGCGACCACAGTGGCCTGAAGTTGCGCCAGGAAAACCTGCTGGGCAGCTACGACTTGTTCCTGCCGGTGGGCGATACCACCAAACTGTTCGGCGGTGGCAGCCTGGGCATGACCAAGCTCACCCAGGACTCGCCCGGGGCCAGCCGGGATACCGACTACGGTTATGCCTACGGCCTGCAGGCCGGCGTGATCCAGGACATCACCGACAAGGCTTCGGTGGAGCTGGGCTATCGTTACCTGCGCACCAATGCCGCGACGGAAGTGGGCGCGCATGGCGGGCCCAAGGACGGCACCCTGCGCCTGACCAGCAGTGCGCAGACTTATCTGGCCGCAAGCTACAAGTTCTGACGCACGAGCCGCGTTATCCTGTACCGGCCCTTTTGCGGCTAAAGCCGCTCCCACAGGGATCGCACAGTTCCTGAGACGTGTGCAGCACCTGTGGGAGCGGCTTTAGCCGCGAAAGGGCCGGCACAGGCAATACACACAAGGAGCTGCACATGAAATTGCTGGTGGTCGAGGACGAAGCCCTGCTTCGCCATCACCTCTACACCCGCTTGGGCGAAAGCGGCCATGTGGTCGAGGCGGTCGCCGATGCCGAGGAGGCGCTGTTCCAGGCTGGGCAATACCACTTCGACCTGGCCATCATCGACCTGGGCCTGCCCGGTATCAGTGGCCTGGAGCTGATCACGCGCCTGCGTAACCAGGACAAGACCTTCCCCATTCTCATCCTCACCGCCCGCGGCAACTGGCAAGACAAGGTCGAGGGGCTGGCCGCCGGTGCCGACGACTATCTGGTCAAGCCGTTCCAGTTCGAAGAGCTCGAAGCGCGGCTGAATGCCCTGTTGCGCCGCTCCAGCGGCTTCACCCAGTCGACCATCGCTGCTGGCCCCTTGGTACTCGACCTCAACCGCAAGCAGGCTACCCTCGACGACCAGCCCTTGGCGCTGACTGCCTACGAGTACCGGATTCTCGAATACCTCATGCGCCATCATCAGCAGGTGGTGGCCAAGGACCGCCTGATGGAGCAGTTGTACCCAGGGGACGAGGAGCGCGACCCCAATGTGATCGAAGTACTGGTTGGCCGCCTGCGCCGTAAACTTGAGGGCGAGCATGGCTTCAAGCCCATCGACACCGTGCGCGGCCTGGGTTATCTGTTCACCGAGCGCTGCCGATGATCCGCTCGCTGCGGGTACGCCTGATGCTGGCCGCAGCCGTGCTGGCATTGCTGTTCATGTTGGCCCTGCTGCCGGCCTTGCAGAAGGCCTTCAGCCTCGCCCTGCAGGAATCGATCGAGCAGCGCCTGGCTTCGGATGTGACCACGCTGATTTCCGCCGCGCGTATCGAGCATGGCCAGCTGCAGATGCCGACGCTGCTGCCGGACGAGCGCTACAACCTGCCTTACACGGGCTTGCTCGGCTACATCTTTGACCGCGATGGCAACCTTGTCTGGCAGTCGCGTGCCACCGCCGATCGGCACATCAACTACCGCCCCCGATATGACGGGCGCGGCAACGAATTTGCCCGCATTCACCAGGCAGATGGCGAAGAATTCTTCGTGTACGACGTTGAGATCAAGCTGCTGGGGGGGCAGAGCGCTGCTTACAGCATTGTCGCCCTGCAGCCGGTGAGCGAGTACAAGGCTACCCTCAATGGCCTGCGGGAAAAGCTCTATCTGGGCTTTGGTGCTGCCTTGCTGGCGCTGATGGTATTGCTATGGGCTGGCCTGACCTGGGGCCTGCGCTCGTTGCGCCGGCTGAGCCGCGAGCTGGATGAAGTGGAGTCGGGCACACGCGATGGCTTGAGCGGCGAGCACCCTCGTGAGTTGTTGCGCCTGACCCGCTCGCTCAACCGTCTGTTGCGCAGTGAGCGTGAGCAGCGCACGCGCTACCGCGATTCACTGGACGACCTGGCGCACAGCCTGAAGACGCCACTGGCGGTGTTGCAAGGTGTGGGCGAAAGCCTGCAGCAGCGTAGCGGTGAGCGCGAGCAGGCGCGGGTGCTACAAAGCCAGATCGAGCGCATGAGCCAGCAGATCGACTATCAGTTGCAACGTGCCAGCCTGCGCAAGAGCGGCCTGGTACGCCACAGCGTGAGGCTGCGGCCGTTGCTCGATAGCCTGTGCAGCACCTTGGCCAAGGTGTACCGGGACAAGCGGGTGAACGTGACGCTGGAACTGCCCGATGCGGCGCAAGTGCCGATGGAGCAGGGCGCCTTGCTGGAAATGCTGGGCAACCTGCTGGAAAACGCCTACCGCCTGAGCCTGGGCCAGGTGCGGGTTAGCCTTGAGCAGGCGCCCGGGCAATTGACCTTGTGTATCGAAGACGATGGGCCCGGGGTGCCGGCCGACCAGCGTGAGCGCATTCTGGAGCGCGGTGAGCGGCTGGACAGCCAGCACCCGGGCCAGGGCATCGGGCTGGCGGTGGTCAAGGACATTGTCGACAGCTATGACGCCGAGCTGAGCCTGGGGGACTCGCCCTTGGGGGGCGCGGCGTTCAGAATCACTTTCCACCTCGATTGATTGGCCGGCACTTCTGATTCAGGAGGGCGGATTCCCGCCATACCCCGTGTACAAAAACCGCCACCGGGCGGAAATCCGCCAGCCTTCCTCAGGCAAATCGCCCTGTCGTTGGGCATTTATCCCCAGCAAATGCGGCCCTTGCACCCTTCATGGGCATTTTGGCACCACCCTTGCTATTGATCCTGGCAGAGGCCTGCCCAGGCAGCTCGAACACAACGACAAATCCCTCCAAGTGCAGGAGGGTTAGCGATTCAGGTGCCGCATCACCCTGGGAAGGGTGAACCGGCACACTTGAGGAAAATGAGCCATGACGACACGTCAGCCGCTGTACAAATCCCTGTATGTCCAGGTGATCGTTGCCATCACCATCGGCATCCTGCTCGGCCACTACTACCCGGAAACGGGCGTTGCCCTCAAACCCTTGGGTGACGGCTTCGTCAAACTGATCAAGATGGTCATCGCCCCGATCATCTTCTGCACCGTGGTCAGCGGCATCGCCGGCATGCAGAGCATGAAGTCGGTTGGCAAGACTGGCGGCTACGCGCTGCTGTACTTTGAAATCGTCTCCACCATCGCCCTGATCATCGGCCTCGTCGTCGTCAACGTGGTCAAGCCAGGCGCTGGCATGCACATCGACGTCAGCACCCTGAACGCCAGCAGTGTGGCTGCCTACGCCGCCGCCGGCGCGCAGCAGACCACCGTCGGCTTCCTGCTCAACGTCATCCCTAACACCGTGGTCGGCGCCTTCGCCAATGGCGATATCCTGCAGGTGCTGATGTTCTCCGTGCTGTTCGGCTTCGCCCTGCATCGCCTGGGCAGCTACGGCAAGCCGTTGCTGGATATGATCGACCGCTTCGCCCATGTCATGTTCAACATCATCAACATGATCATGAAGCTGGCCCCGATCGGTGCTTTCGGCGCCATGGCCTTCACCATCGGCCAGTACGGCGTTGGTTCGTTGGTGCAACTGGGTTACCTGATGGCCTGCTTCTACATCACCTGCCTGCTGTTCGTGCTGGTGGTGCTGGGCGGTATCTGCCGCGCCCATGGCTTCAGCGTACTCAAGCTGATCCGCTACATCCGTGAAGAGCTGCTGATCGTGCTGGGTACTTCCTCCTCGGAATCGGCCCTGCCCCGCATGCTGGCCAAGATGGAGCGCCTGGGCGCCAAGAAGTCGGTCGTCGGCCTGGTCATTCCGACCGGTTACTCGTTCAACCTGGACGGCACCTCGATCTACCTGACCATGGCTGCGGTGTTCATCGCCCAGGCCACCGATACCACCATGGACATCACCCACCAGATCACCCTGCTGCTGGTGCTGCTGGTGGCTTCCAAAGGTGCTGCCGGCGTGACCGGTTCGGGCTTCATCGTGCTGGCCGCCACCCTGTCGGCTGTTGGCCACCTGCCGGTAGCTGGCCTGGCGCTGATCCTCGGCATCGACCGCTTCATGTCCGAAGCCCGCGCACTGACCAACCTGGTGGGCAACGCCGTTGCCACGGTGGTCGTGGCCAAGTGGGTCAAGGAAATGGACAACGACAAGCTGGCCTCCGAACTGGCCTCCGGTGGTGCACCGCTGGTCGATACCCGTCCGACCGATGACCTGGGCGTGGCAGAAGGCCCAGCGCGCTGATCGCGCGGCTGTAGTACGAAAAAGGCGACCTTCGGGTCGCCTTTTTCATGTGCGCGGTTCGCCTCGGTGCGCGGTCAGGCCGGCACCACCTCCAGCACCCGGATCACATCCGGCTGAGGGTAATGCCACCTCACCTGCACATCCCAGAACTTCACCCCGTAGACCCGTTCGGCCGGCGGTACCTGGTAAGCCGGTCTCGGGTCTTGCGCCAAGCATTGTTCAATCAGTTCTACCAGCGGTTCAGCCAGGCGCAGTGCATGCTCGCGGGCCTGGGGCAGGGCGTTGTCGCCCCACTGTACGGCAATTGCGGCGGGCGCTGCGTTGGCCATCTGGTTGCTGGCGTCTGCAATGCTGTCGGCATACGGCACATAGGGCTTGATGTCCAGTACCGGCGTGCCATCGAGCAGATCGATGCCGGACAGCAACAGGCGCCCCGGCTCCACACCCTCCAGGCGTACCACCGACTGGCCGATGCCGTTTGGCCGGTGGGTTGCACGGGTGGCGAACACCCCCATGCTCTTGTTGCCGCCCAGCCGCGGTGGCCGCACTTTCAGGCGCGGCTTGTCCTCCAGGGCCTTGTGGAACAGGAACAGCAGCCAGACATGGCTGACCTGCTCCAGGCCTTCTACCGCATCCCCTTGGTCGAACGGCGGCAGCAGTTCGAGCACGCCGCGCGCGGCAGGCGCCAGTTGGGGCTGGCGCGGGATGGCGAATTTTTCCTTGAAGCAGGAGCGGACGATGCCGACCGGAGCAACCGTATGCTGCATGGCCAATCAGCCGCGCACGCGCTGGGTCAGGCCTTTGAGGAAGTTGCGCAGCAACTGGTCGCCGCATGGGCGATAGTTTTCGTGGCCGGCTTTACGGAACAGCGCGCTAAGTTCAGGCTTGCTGACCGGGAAATTGACCGACTTGAGGATCGTGTGCAGGTCGTCTTCCTTCAGTTCGAAGGCCACCCGCAGCTTCTTGAGGATGAGGTTGTTGGTCACTGGCAGCTCTACCGGCTGCGGCGGGCGGCTGTCGTCCTTGCCGCGGCGGTGGATCACCAGGCCATCGAGAAAGTGCGCCATCACCCGATCAGGGCAACGCACGAAGCCTTCCTCTTCTTCCTTCTTCAGGTAGGTGGCCAATACCTGAGGGTGCACTTCGAGGCCGGAAAGGCCGATGATCTCGGCCATCTTGGCGTCGTTCACCTTGAGCATGTAGCGCAGGCTGCGCAGGACGTCGTTGTGGTTCATTGCTGCAGAATCCTGTTCAGGTGCCACGCTTGTGCGTGGCGTATTGCTTAGAAACGTTCGGTGGTCGCCATGTAGCGCCATTGGCCCAGGGGCAGCTTGCCCATCGACACCCCGCCCAGGCGAATGCGGCGCATGCTGACCAGTTCCAGGCGCAGGTAGGCGCACAGCTCGGCGATTTGCCCGGGCTGGGGGTTTTTCACGACCATGCGCAGGTGGGTCTCGTTCTGCCAGCTGGCCTTGGCCTTGGGCAGCTCGCGGTCATTGCGCGTAGCACCGCGCGCCAGGCGTTCCAGCGCCTGAGGTGTGGTCTCGCCGCGCACTTCGACAATAAACTCCTGCTCCAGGCGACGCAGGTCGGCCTCGATCTTGCGGCTGACCCGCCAGTCCTGGGTGAATACCTGCAAGCCGCTGGCGCCGCGCTCGAGCGGTGCCACGCAGGCCTGCCGGGTGAAATGCCCGTGCAGGGCGCGCACACCTTCGCGGTGCGCCTCGCTGAGGTTGCCCATGTTCATGCTGGCGCGGGCGCTTTCGCTGTCCACGCCGGCCGCCTGGTTGAGCAGCAGGGTTACCGGCTCCAGCGCTTCGACCCGGGCACCCGGGAGCAGCTCGACGTGCTGGTGTTCGACCTTGAACTGCGGCTGCTCGACCACCACGCCGTCGACTGTGACCCAGCCGCCTTCGATATAGAGCTCGGCATCGCGGCGGGAGCAGCCAAGTTGCTCGATAAGGCGTTTGGACAGGCGGACGGGTTCGGACATGACGGCAATTCGCAGAGGCAGGGAAAGGCCAGCATTGTACCTGCCTGAGCGGCAGAGGGGCTGGGAATCTGTGTCATTTACGCCATTTTGCAAAGGCGCATGTGCAGCAGCGGGTAGGGCTGGCCCAAGCCGTCGGTTTCCGATCGGCCGATCACCTCGAAGCCTTCATGCAGGTAAAAGCCCAAGGCCTGAGGGTTTTGCTCGTTGACGTCCAGGCGCTCGGCATTCAGCTCGTTGATCGCATAGTGCAGCAGGCGCTTGCCTATCCCTTTGCCACGGTACTCAGGCGCAACAAACAGCATGTCCACGCGCCCGTTGGCGACCCCGGCAAAGCCACAGATGCGTTGCCGGTCCTTGCAGCAGATCAGCATCACCGCGTCGAGGTAGCGGCGCAGCACCTGTTCGCGCAGTAACACGATGTACCCCTCTGGCAGAAAATCGTGAGTGGCACGCACCGAGTCCTCCCAGATCTGTACCAGCTCGCCGTAGTCGCGCAAGTGCGGGGTTTGCAGCGTCAGTAGCGATTGCATGCCGGTGGTCCTCCATGGCGATAGGGAAAACATAGCAGGCCAACCACCGGTCGGCTTGTCCGTGCTGTGCTTGAACGGTGGGGTGCAGGGGTCTATTAATTAAGCGTGGGAAAAAATCCCACAAAAAGAAAATTCGAAAAAGATTCGTACTGATCTGGCGTTCTCGTGGCGACTATCTGGAGACGGACCATGCAAATCCACCTGCTGTTCAAGAAGGCTTTAATCGCGGCTGCTGTAGCGGGCGTGCTGTCGACGGCCGTTGTTTTGATCCCTGACTCGATTTCTCATGGCTCCAGCGCCTACGCCAAAGATGGCGGTGGCGGTGGCGGTGGCGGACACGGAGGTGGAAGCGGTGGTGGTGGGGGTGGCCACGGAGGTGGAAGCGGCGGTGGAAGCGGCGGTGGAAGCGGCGGTGGAGGGGGTGGCCACGGTGGTGGCGGAAGCGGCGGTGGTGGTGGCCACGGTGGTGGGGGCGGAAGCGGCGGTGGAAGTGGCGGCGGTGGTGGCCACGGCAGTGGAGGAGACGGCGGTGGCCATGCCGGCAACAGTGGCAGCGGCCAGGGCCACGCCGGTGATTCAAACGCTGGGCGCAGCGGCAACCATGCTGAAGCGGGTGACGATCATGGCAATCATGTGGGGGGTGAGCCCGGTGACGATCACGGCAATCACGTGGGCGGCGAGCCCGGTGACGATCATGGCAACCATGTCGGCGGCGAGCCTGGCGATGATCACGGCAATCACGTTGGTGGTGAACCTGGTGATGATCACGGCAACCATGTGGGTGGCGAACCGGGTGATGACAACAGCAGGGGCTGACAGGCGTTGATCAGCCCAACTCTGCCCCCTTCGCTGTTAAGCGCACTGCGGCGTGTCATGCGCCCGCTGGTGCGCTTGATGTTGCGCAAAGGGGTTAGCTATACGATGTTCGCCGACCTGCTCAAGGAGGTGTTCGTCGACGTAGCCCATCGTGAGTTTGGCCTGGACGGCACCCCGCCCACCGACAGTCGCATCAGCCTGCTCACGGGTGTGCATCGCAAGGATGTCCGGCGGCTGCGCAGCGAAGGTGGCACGGCACTCGAGGCCTTGCCGGCGAACATCACCCTGGGCGCACAGTTGGTCAATGCATGGACCACCCGCCCGCCGTTCTGCTCGGCACCTGGCCAGGCCCTGGCACTGCCGCGTTTGGCAAGTGTGGGTGGCGAGTGTTCATTCGATGCCTTGGTGGCCACGGTCAGCACTGATATCCGCGGGCGTGTGGTGCTGGATGAGTGGTTGCGCCTTGGCATCGTCCGGCTTGATGAGCAGGATCGTGTGCACCTGGAAGCCAAGGCGTTCGTGCCGCAGAAAGGTTTCGATGAAAAAGCCGCGTACTTCGGCCACAACCTGCATGACCATGCCTGCGCAGCGGTGCACAACCTCAGTGGCCAGGGCCTGCCGTTCTTCGAACGCAGTGTGCACTACGATGCTTTGAGCCCGGCCAGCGTCGAGCACGTGCGTGAAGTGGTTGCCAAAGATGGCATGCAGACGCTGCTGGCCTTCAGCCGGCTCGCAGCAGAGCTGGAAAGCGTTGATGTGCCCAGCGCGGAGCAACGTCAGCGCATCACTGTCGGGCTTTATTTCTACACTGAAGCTACCGACCCCGAATTGTCCAAGACGCCAGGCCCATGACGCCCCTCACGCGCTGCCTCCGTGTCGTTGCCTTTGCCCTGGTCCTGGGGTTGAACCTGGCGGCGCCTGCCGATGTGGTCGCAGCACCGGTTTGTGTCAGCCGCGACGAAGTGGGCATGGCCGGTGCCACAGGCCTGCGGTTTCCGGGGGGGACAGGCGGTACCGGTGCACGCAGTGGAAACGGTGGTGTCGGCGGCACTGGCGCGCCCTTCCCGCAACGTCCTGGCGGCACCGGCGGTACTGGCGCGGTGGCCGAAGGTGTGGACGGCACCTACTCTGATAACGGTAATGGCGAGGTAGGCGGTACCGGTGCACCGATCCTGCGCCCAGGCGGTACCGGTGGTACCGGCATCGTCGGCACCATCACCGGGTTTGCTTCGATCTGCCTCAATGGCATGGAAGTGCACTATGGCAAAAACGTGCCGGTGAGTGAAAACGGTGCACCCGCCAGCAGTGCTCACTTGGCGATCGGGCAGGTTGTAGCGGTGGAGGCAATTGCCACCCAGCGCGGTCTCCAGGCAGGGCGTATCTCGATCCTCAACGTCTACGAAGGGCCGCTGACGGCGCTCCCCAATGCTTCGGCCCCCCTGCGGGTGATGGGCCAGCCTGTGCGGCTCGCCGCAGGCGCGCGGGTGGCAGAAGGGCTGCGTGCGGGCGAGCCGGTCCGGGTCAGCGGCTTGCGCGATGCCACGGGCGAAGTGGTGGCAACCCGTATCGAACGGGCGCCGGGCCTCAGGGAGGCCAGTGCCATTGGTGCAATCGACCGCCCAGGCAGCCTGCAAGGGTTGACGCTGGGCACCCGCGTAGCCCCCGCGCGGGAAGTGCTGGTGCGCGGCCAGTGGACCGGGCGCCAGCTGGAAGTGGCACAAACCCGCCCAGACCCGAGCCTGCCGTTTGCTGGCCGTGTACAGCAGGCGGTGGTCGAAGGGCTGGTGCAGCGCGTTCAGGCACGGCAACTGGTGGTCGCGGGCATTAATGTGACGCTGGGGCAGGGCACTGTGGTTGTCGGCAGGCAGCCTGCAGGATTGGCGCTCGATCAACGCGTTCGGGTGAGCGGCGTGCTCAGTGGTACTCACGAGTTACGGGCCACCCGTGTGGAACTCCAGGATGACCGTGCTAACAACCCGGGCCGAGGCCATTCGGGGCATGGCGGCGAGCACGGCAGCATTGACTCAGCCGGCTCCGACAACAGCGGCCATGGAACAAGCGAGGCGACCAGCGTTCGCAGCGAAAGCAGTGATGATCACAGAGGGCGCAGTACCGTTGAAGACGCCAGTGGTCACGGCAGGTCTGAAAGCGTGGACAAGTCTGGTAAGTCAGAGCATGTCGAAACCGTGGAGCAGCCCGAGAGCAGCAACAGTGGCAAGGGTGATCGGGTAGAGAAGGTTGAAGTCGAGAAAGTGGAAAAGGTTGAGAAAGTAGAAAAAGTTGAGAAGGTCGAGAAAGTGGAAAAGCCTGAAAAGGTCGAGAAAGTAGAAAAAGTTGAGAAGGTCGAGAAGGTGGAAAAGCCTGAAAAGGTCGAGAAAGTAGAAAAAGTTGAGAAGGTCGAGAAGGTGGAAAAGCCTGAAAAGGTAGAGAAAGTCGAAAAGCCTGAAAAGGTCGAGAAGGTGGAAAAAGTCGAGAAAATCGAAACCATCGAAAGGCCGCAAAAGGTAGAGACCGTCGAAAAAGTAGAGCATCCGGAGCGATCCGGGCGTTAGGCAACTAGGCTGGGGAAGTCCGACCACACTTCCCGAAGGGGTACTGAGGTGCAGATGAGACCCGCGCTCCCTCTTTTTGCCTGCCTGCTGTCATGTACCAGTGCGTCGACCGTGGCCGATACCTTCAGCACCGCCATCGGCATGGACTATTCAAGTGGCGACTATGGCACAGGTACCACTTCGGAAATCTGGTACGTCCCCGTGGTCGGCAAATATGAAACCGGCCCCATGACCTACAAGGTCACCGTGCCCTGGTTGCGCATCACCAACCCGGAAGTAGGCCCCAATGGTGACCCCTTGCCCGGAGGTTGCCGGGATGTGGAGAGCGGGCTGGGTGACACGGTCGCCAGCGCCGGGTATGCCCTGCTAGATGGCAGTGACGGCGGCCTGATGCTCGACCTGATCGGCAAGGTCAAATTCCCAACCGCCGATGAAGACCAGTGCCTTGGCACCGGTGAATATGACTACACCGCCCAGGTCGACATCACCAAGGGCTTTGGCCCGGTCACCGGTTTCGCGACATTGGGCTGGAAGAAGTTCGGCGACCCGCCCGACAGCGATTTCGACGACCCGGTGTTTGTCAGCCTCGGCTTCGCCCTGCCAGTGGCTGCGGGTACTTCGGCGGGCGCCTCCTACGACTGGCGGCAGAAAGTGGTCTCGACCGGTTCGCAGATCAAGGAGCTCACCCTGTTCCTGACCCACAAGCTCAACCAGCAATGGAAAGTCCAGCTCTACGCGGTCAAAGGCTTCTCTGATGCGAGCCCGGATGCAGAGGGTGGCCTGATGCTGTTTCACACGTTCTGACGAAAAAAGCCCCTGCTCGCGTCATTCCTTGCGTGGAATGGCAGGGCAGGGGCTTTTCATGTTTCAGCCGCTTTAGATGGGCTCTGCCCACATGTCGTATTCGTCGGCATCTACTACACGGCAACGCACTTTGTCGCCCGGCTTGAAGCCATGGTCGCCATCAATGAAAACGCTGCCGTCGATTTCCGGGGCATCGAAGAAACTGCGGCCAACCGAACCTTGCTCCTCGACTTCGTCGATCAGCACGTCGATTTCCTTGCCGATGCGCAGTTGCAGGCGGGCGGTGCTGATGGCCTGCTGGTGGGCCATGAAGCGGTCCCAGCGCTGCTGCTTGATGTCGTCCGGCACTTCTTCCAGGCCCAGGTCGTTGGCCGGGGCGCCTTCTACCGGCGAGTACTGGAAGCAGCCCACACGGTCGAGCTGGGCTTCAGTCAGCCAGTCCAGCAGGTACTGGAAATCTTCCTCGGTCTCGCCCGGGAAGCCGACGATGAAGGTGGAGCGGATTACCAGCTCAGGGCACTGCTCGCGCCAGTTCTTGATACGCGCCAGGGTGCGGTCTTCGAAGGCAGGGCGCTTCATCGACTTGAGCACTTTCGGGCTGGCATGCTGGAACGGGATGTCCAGGTACGGCAGGATCTTGCCGGCGGCCATCAGCGGAATCACGTCGTCGACGTTCGGGTAGGGGTACACATAGTGCAGGCGTACCCAGGCGCCCAGGCTGCTCAGGGCCTCGCACAGCTCAAGCATGCGGGTCTTGACCGGGCGGCCGTTCCAGAAGTCGGTCTTGTACTTGACGTCTACGCCGTAGGCGCTGGTGTCCTGGGAAATCACCAGGATCTCCTTGACCCCGGCCTTGACCAGGCGCTCGGCCTCGCTCAGCACTTCACCTACCGGGCGGCTGACCAGCTTGCCGCGCATCGACGGGATGATGCAGAAGCTGCAGCTATGGTTGCAGCCTTCGGAAATCTTCAGGTACGCATAGTGGCGCGGGGTCAGCTTGATGCCCTGTGGTGGCACCAGGTCGATCAGCGGGTTGTGGTCCTGGCGCGGCGGCACGACTTCGTGCACTGCGTTAACCACCTGCTCGTACTGCTGTGGGCCGGTGACCGACAGTACACTCGGGTGCACGTCACGGATACTGCCTTCCTCGACACCCATGCAGCCGGTGACGATGACCTTGCCGTTTTCCTTGATCGCTTCGCCGATCACTTCAAGCGACTCGGCCTTGGCGCTGTCGATGAAGCCGCAGGTGTTGACCACCACCACGTCGGCGTCCTCGTAGGTGGGCACGACTTCATAGCCTTCCATGCGCAGCTGGGTGAGGATGCGCTCGGAATCGACCAGGGCTTTTGGGCAACCCAGGCTTACGAAACCTACCTTGGGGGTGGCGGGCGTGGTGGACATGACTAACCTCGGTATTGAATACAGGTCGCCCGGCCGGAATCGCGGGCGATCTTGACGGGCGCTTTTTAGCGCCTCTGATCAAAAAGTGCGCAATTCTAGCGAGCGCAAGGTCGCTTGACCAGCAGAAATACGACGAACGCTGCGCTATGCTTCGCGCCGTTGCGTGATGGTGCCTCCGAGGGCCAGGCGCGCGAGTGAATACTAAAGGCCGAGATGGCCGTCTGCGGGAGTGGTCGATGGTTCAGGCAAGCAGTCACGCCGAGGGCGGGCACGCGGCAAAGCAGGGCGCGGCTCGCTCGCTTGGCCTGCTCGTGGCGGCGGTCGGGGTGGTTTATGGCGATATCGGCACCAGCCCTTTGTATACCCTCAAGGAAGTCTTCACCGGCGGATACGGAGTGCCGGTCAACCACGATGGCGTGCTGGGTATCCTGTCGCTGATCCTGTGGTCGCTGTTGTGGGTGGTGTCGTTCAAGTACGTGATGTTCATCCTGCGGGCCGACAACCAGGGCGAGGGCGGCACCATGGCGCTGACCGCGCTGGCGCGGCGGGCCACGGCTGCCTATCCGCGGTTGCGCACGCTGATGGTGATCTGCGGCTTGATCGGCGCGTCGCTGTTCTACGGCGACAGCATGATCACCCCGGCAGTATCGGTGCTGTCGGCCGTGGAGGGCATGGGCCTGGCGTTTGACGGTATCGACCACTGGGTGGTGCCGATTTCGCTGGTGGTGCTGGTGGCGCTGTTCCTGGTGCAGAAGCACGGCACCGACAAGATCGGCAAGCTGTTTGGCCCGATCATGGTCACCTGGTTCGTGGTGCTGGGCGCATTGGGCGTGCACGGTATCTCTCAGAGCCCGGAGGTGCTCAAGGCCTTCAACCCAGGCTGGGCAGTCAACTTTTTCGTGGTGCACCCGGGCATGGGCGTGGCCATTCTTGGCGCGGTGGTGCTGGCGCTGACCGGCGCCGAGGCGCTGTACGCCGACATGGGGCATTTTGGCCGTAAGCCGATCGCCCGGGCCTGGTTCATCCTGGTGCTACCCGCGTTGGTGCTCAACTATTTCGGCCAGGGTGCACTGCTGCTGCAAGACCCGGAGGCAGCGCGTAACCCCTTCTACTTGCTGGCGCCGAACTGGGCGCTGCTGCCGTTGGTCGGGTTGGCCACAATGGCCACTGTGATTGCCTCGCAGGCGGTCATTTCCGGGGCCTTTTCCCTGACCCGCCAGGCCATCCAGCTGGGTTACATTCCGCGTATGCATATCCAGCACACCTCCAGCGACGAACAGGGGCAGATCTACATTGGTGCCGTGAACTGGACGTTGATGGTGGGCGTGGTACTGCTGGTGATCGGCTTCGAGTCGTCCGGCGCCCTGGCGGCGGCCTACGGTGTGGCGGTGACCGGCACCATGCTGATGACCACCGTTCTGGTATCGGCGGTGATGCTGCTGCTGTGGAAGTGGCCGCCGGTGCTGGCCGTGCCGATCCTGGTGGGCTTCCTGCTTGTCGATGGGCTGTTTTTCGCTGCCAACGTACCGAAAATCGTCCAGGGCGGTGCCTTTCCGGTATTGGCCGGCGGGGTGTTGTTCCTGCTGATGAGCACCTGGAAACGCGGCAAGCAGATCCTGGTAGAACGCATCGACGAAGGTGCGCTGCCGTTGCCGTTGTTCATCAGCAGTATTCGCATTCAGCCGCCGCACCGGGTCGAAGGCACGGCGGTGTTCCTCACTGCACGGTCTGATGCCGTGCCCCACGCGCTGCTGCACAACATGCTGCATAACCAGGTGCTGCACAGCCAGGTGGTGTTGCTGACTGTGGTCAGTGAGGACCGGCCGCGGGTACCGGAACAGGAGCGCTTCGAGGTAGAGGCTTATGGTGACGGGTTCTTCCGTGTGGTGTTGCACTTTGGCTTCATGGACGAGCCGGACGTGCCGGCGGCATTGAAGCTGTGCCATCGGGACGATCTGGACTTCACCCCGATGCGCACTACCTACTTCCTGAGCCGCGAAACGGTCATCGCTTCACGTCTGGAAGGCATGTCGCGTTGGCGGGGCAACCTGTTTGCGTTCTTGCTGAAGAACGCCAACGGTAACCTGCGCTTCTTCAACCTGCCGCTGAACCGGGTGATCGAACTGGGGACCCAGGTCGAGATCTGACTGCCAGGAGGAGGCTTGCCCTGGGGACAAACCGGGGAAACGCGGTGCCTGGCACCGGCTTTGCCGGTGTTCGCGGGACAAGCCCGCTCCCACAGGTACAGCGCAGGCTTAGGGCTTATGTAATACCTGTGGGACTGGCTTGCACAATGCTTGAACGCTAGCGCGATCACTGCGGGAGGAGGCTTGCCCTGGGTACAACCGGGGAAACGCGGTGTCTGGCACCGGCTTTGCCGGTGTTCGCCGGACAAGCCCGCTCCCACAGGTACGGCGCAGGCTCAGGGCTTATGTAATAGCTGTGGAACTGGCTTGCACAATGCTTGAACGCTAGCGCGATCACTGCGGGAGGAGGCTTGCCCTGGGTACAACCGGGGAAACGCGGTGCCTGGCACCGGCTTTGCCGGTGTTCGCGGGACAAGCCCGCTTCCACAGGTACAGCGCAGGCTCAGGGCTTATGTAATACCTGTGGGACTGGCTTGCACAATGCTTGAACGCTAGCGCGATCACTGCGGGAGGAGGCTTGCCCTGGGTACAAACCGGGAAAACGCGGTGTCTGGCACCGGCTTTGCCGGTGTTCGCGGGACAAGCCCGCTCCCACAGGTACGGCGCAGGCTTAGGGCTTATGTAATACCTGTGGAACTGGCTTGCACAATGCTTGAAAGCTGGCGCGATCACTGTGGGAGGAGGCTTGCCCTGGGTACAAACTGGGGAAACGAGGTGTGTGGCACCGGCTTTGCCGGTGTTCGCGGGACAAGCCCCACACAGGTACGGCGCAGGCTTAGGGCTCGTGTAATACCTGTGGAACTGGCTTGCACAATGCTTGAAAGCTAGCGCGATCACTGTGGGAGCGGGCTTGCCCCGCGAACACCGGCAAAGCCGGTGCCATCTCATGCGCAACCTGCTTCGCGGAGCTCAGGCACATTCAGTTCTGTTCGGCGACGCTGGATTTACCTTGGCGTGTCTCGATCTCACCAATCAAGCGCTTGGCCAGCGCCGGGTAGTTCTCATCAAAGTGGTGCCCGCCAGGCAGCTTCAGGCGTTCACCCACCGCGGTCTTTTCGGTGCAACCGCTCTCATCGCTCTCTTCCACGCCATACACGCACACCACCTTGGAGGCTGGCAGTTTGGCCATTTCCGGTCCGGTTGGTGCTTCCTGGCCTTCCTTGCCCAGCCAGCCCTCGACCTCGATCTCGAAACTGCCGCTGCGGGCAAAGGCCAGCAGCATCACTGCGTCGATACGTTGCTGGTCTTCCACCGGCAGGCGGTTGTAGATTGCCGGCAGCACATCGGCACCGAACGAATAACCGGTGAGGACAAAGCGCTTGGTGCCCCACTTCTGTCGGTAGTGCTGCATCAGCTCGGACAGGTCGGCAGCGCTTTGCTCCGGGGTTTTGTGCTGCCAGTAATAGCGCAGCGTGTCGATACCCACCACCGGGTAGCCCAGCTTGGCCATTTCTCCGGCAACATCGCGGTCAAGGTCGCGCCAACCGCCGTCACCGGAGAGGAACAGGGTGACCGTGTCGGTGGTCTGCCCGGCCGGCACTTCCACCACAGGGATGGCCAGGGCGTTGCCGTCGTGACCTACCAGGGCCTGGGTCAGCTGGGCCTTGAGCACTTGGGGCAGATGGATGTCGTAATCGCTGATGCTGGTTTCGGCGTTGACCTGGTCGCGCACGAAGGCGGCGCTGGCGTCATCCGGGTTGTCGTTCCAGGCGACGTTCCAGTGGCCGTGGGCAGCCGCCTTGGGCAGGGGGGACTGGCAGCCAGGTTGCTCCAGGTTGAAGTCCACGGAAATGGCCCGGGCCTTGTCATTGTTCTGGTTGGCCAGCCAGCGCCAGGCCTGGGCGGCGCCAGGGCCGATACCGGCGACCAACGTCGGCTTTTCTGGCAGCTCGGCCAAGCCCTGGTCCATCGCCTGTTGCTGCTTGCTGCAATCGTTAGGCGGCAAAATCACCTGCACCATTTGGGCTTCAGCGGCCTGGCTCAGGTCAAGCAGCTGCTTGTCCGTCAGCGCCTGATCCTGTGGCACACCGATGGCCACCCGGGCCTTGGGGTGCACACCTGGGGTCACGCGGGTGATGCTGGTGCCATTGATGCTCAATTGCTCCAGGCGCGCTTCGGGGGCGGGGCGCGTCCATAGCCAGAACGCCAGCGCACCCCCCAGGGCGGCCAGCAGCAGGGGAACCAGCAGGTACAGCCAAAAGCGTCGGGTCATCAACGTTTCACCAATCCAGTCAGGCCGCCTGCAATCAAGGCGGCAGTATCAGCCAGTGCCACCAGCGGGTCGAGCCCGGCCGGCACGGCCATGTAGCGGGGTTCCCAATCCGGTTGGAACTTGTCCTTGAAGCGTCGAAGCCCCTGGAAGTTGTAAAGCTGCTCGCCCCGGCGGAACACCATCGAGCCCAGGCGCTGGGTCAGAGGCGCGCCACGCCGCGGCTGAAGGCCGGAAAGCGGCACCATGCCCAGGCTGAAACGGGAATACTCATGGCTTTTGTAGTGCAGGATCAGGCCGATCATCATGAACTCCATGGTCAGCTTCGGTGCCTCGGGGTGCGCACGCATCAGGTCGAGGCTGGCCAGTTCGTTGCTGTGGGTCTCCAGCAGGTTGGCGAAGGCCACCGGCCGACCCTGGAAGCGGATCAGGGCAATGCGGAAGTGTTGCAGGTACTCCGGGCTGAAGCGCCCCAGCGAAAAGCCTTTCTCGCGCACGTTCTTGCCGCAGAGCCAGGCATCGGAAATTTCCTTCAGCTCTGCCAGCGGGGCCTGGCCGGGCTCGTGGATTTCCAGGCTCAGGCCGTCGCGGCCACCACGGTTCCAGGTGTAGCGCAGGTCCTTCATTTCCTTGCCCTTGGCTTCGAGATCGAAGCGGCGCAAGTCGACCCGGGCTTCCTCGCCCAGCTTCAGTGCAGTCAGGCCAATGTCCATATAGAACGGCAGGTTTTCCGCGCGTACCTGGTAGAACACGGGCCGGGCGTGGTGCAGGTCGCACAGGTCGCGGAACTGCCAGATCATTTCGGCGCGCTCCTGGGCCGGCCCGATCGGGTCGTACAGGGCCACCAGGCTGCGGCCGCGACGGGCATACATAAGGAAGGCATTGTCGCGGGGGTGGAACAGCAACGCCTTGTCCCCAGTCAGGGCCAGGCCGCCGTCGGGCTGGTCAGAGGCCAGCAGAATACGGTTGGCGCGCTGCAGTTCTTCCTCGTCGGGCAGGTGGATCACCGGCGGCGCGGTGCGCAGCAGCCAGGTCAGCGCCAAGGCGGCCAGCAGCAAGGCACTGCCCATGGCGGCGCGCAGGCCACGCGGGGCATCGGCATCAAGGGTGAACTGCCACCACAGCTGGTGGCTGTAGGGCACATCCTGGTAGGCGAACAGCAGCAGCCACACCGATGCGCCGACTGCGCAGGCGCTGGCCACCAGGAACACCGGCGAAAACGGCAGCTCCAGCAGGCGGCTGGGCCGGTAGAAGGAGCGACGGAACAGGGCCAGCAGGGCGGCGGTGAAGGTCAGCAGGCAAGCCTCTTCCCAGTCAAAGCCCTTCAATAGCGACAACAGGGCGCCGACCAGCAACAGCACGGTGGTCAGCAGCCAGGCGGCGGACAGGCGCCGGCGCAGGCCCTGGGCCAGCAGCAGGCACAGCACGCCGATCAGGCTGGCGCCAAAGTGCGAGGCATCGATCAGCCGGTGCGGCACCAGAAAGCCCATGTGCTCCAGGCGCGTGTCGATTTCGGGGGTGACGCCAGAAAACAGCAGCACCATCCCGGACAGGAATACCAGTATCGACAGGATCGGTGCGGCCATCCCGGAGGCGGCTTTGATGGCCTGCTGTGCGAACAGCAGGCGCCGGGCTTCATTGGCCAGCAGCAGCACGCACGCCAGTAGCAGTGGCAGCACCACATAAATCAGCCGATACAGCAGCAACGCGGCCGCCAGTGGCGCGGCACCGAGCTGGTCGGCAAAGGCGGCGAGCAGGATAGCTTCGAACACCCCGACGCCGCCCGGTACGTGGCTAAGCACGCCTGCGGCCAAGGCCAGCAGGTACACCAGCACAAACGCGCCGAAGGGGGGGGCCTCGGGCAGCAACAGGTACAGCACGGTGGCAGCTGCTGCCACATCCAGCGCGGTGATCAGCAATTGCAGGGCGGCCAGGCGTGCGCCCGGCAGGCGCAGCGTACGGCGGCCCAGTTGCACCAGCAGGTTATTGGCCAGCGGCTGTTCGGCCAGGCGCCGGCGGTACAAGCCGAACACCAACAGGGCAGACGCCACAAGCACGGCGGCAGCGATACCTGCCAGCAGGCCTGGCGCCAACCCCAGTGCGGTCGAGGCTGCGGGCAGGTCGCTCAAGGTTGCCAGGGCGGCCAAGGGCGGCAACGCGCAGCCCAGTGACAGGCTGGCAAATACTGTCATGCGTGCGACTTCGCCAGCCCCCAGCCCCTGACGTGCATACAGACGGTAGCGCACCGAGCCGCCCGAAAGCATCGACAGACCGATGGCGTTGCCGATGGCAAAGGCGCTGAAACCACCCAGCACCAGGCTGCGTGCCGGCAGTTTCACGCCCGCATAGCGGCTGGCCGACCACTCGTAACCCAGCAGGATCACAAAGCCGATCACGGTCGCCAGCAAGGCGCCCAGCACCGACTGGGCCGGCACGCTGAGCATGGCATCGTGCAAGGCGTAGATATCCAGCTCGCTCAGCAGGTGGCGGCAGGCAATCAAGGCCATGGTGAACAGCACCAGGGTCACGACCAGGCCGATGGGCTGGCGGTAGCGGCTCACGCGTTCGAGCAAGGGCAGGCGCTGCACGGCACCGGGTAGCGCCGAGGCGAGCGGCACCGGAGGTTCGGGGTTGTGAGAGGTCATGGATTGCCCCGGCCATGCAGCGCGAGGTAGAGGAGAGGTACGGCCAAGTGAAAGTCCCTTAGGAAAACGTATCCAATATTACTCCGGGCTCAGGCGCTTTTAGCGGCCTGGCCGGGTTAAAGATAGTTCATCCTGGGCACAATGTCTCAAGCCTGCGGGTTGGCTGGAGGCCGGGGGAAAATCGAAGCAACGAAAAGCATCGAGCGCAAACGCAACAAACCCCGCGCTGCTGTTAAACAGGCGGGGTTTGTTCTGACGAATATGGTTGCGGGAGCCGGATTTGAACCGACGACCTTCGGGTTATGAGCCCGACGAGCTACCAGGCTGCTCCATCCCGCGTCAGTGGGGCGGATTCTACAGCGTGTGGCTTGTATGTCAAGCGCTAAGCTTTGATTTTTCGAGGTTTTTCCGATGATGCTTTTTCAGCGGACAAAGAAAAAGGCCACTGGGTTAACAGTGGCCTTTTCTTGAACTTGGTTGCGGGAGCCGGATTTGAACCGACGACCTTCGGGTTATGAGCCCGACGAGCTACCAGACTGCTCCATCCCGCGTCTGTGGGGCGGATTCTACAGTTTTCTGAAGGTGTGTCAAGCGCTAAGCTTTGATTTATCGAAGGTTTTTCGGCGTTACTTTTTTGAAGGCAAAGAAAAAGGCCACTGTATGAACAGTGGCCTTTTCTTGAATCTGGTTGCGGGAGCCGGATTTGAACCGACGACCTTCGGGTTATGAGCCCGACGAGCTACCAGGCTGCTCCATCCCGCGCCTGTGAGATCGAATTGTACGGATTTAAGCCCGGGTGTCAAGCAGTTTCGTTGGAAAAACCTTTTTTGTTCAATCCCTTAGCGCTTGCTGGCAGCAAGCAGGTCAGGCGCGACGGGGCTTTCAGGCAGTTTGTCGTGTGAGGGCGAGGGTGAGGTGTATCAGTGGGGCGCATGCGATACTATCTGTATGAATTTACAGTGCTGACGGCCATCCATGTCCTTGCGCAAGATCATCCATGTCGACTGCGATTGCTTCTACGCCGCGATCGAAATGCGTGACGACCCACGCCTGGCCGGGCGGCCCATGGCGGTTGGGGGCTCGCCCGAGCGTCGCGGGGTGATCGCCACCTGCAACTATGAGGCACGTGCCTATGGTGTGCGCTCGGCCATGTCGTCACGGCATGCGCTGAAGCTGTGCCCCGACCTGTTGATCGTCAAGCCGCGCTTCGAGGCCTATCGAGAGGCCTCGCGGGAAATCCACGCGATCTTCCGTGACTACACCGAGCTGATTGAGCCTTTGTCGCTGGACGAAGCCTATCTGGATGTGAGCGACAGCCAGTGGTATTCGGGCAGCGCCACGCGCATCGCCGAGGATATTCGCCGACGCGTCGCCCGCACCTTGCATATCACGGTGTCGGCGGGCGTGGCGCCAAACAAGTTCCTGGCCAAGATTGCCAGTGACTGGCGCAAGCCCAATGGGCTGTTCGTGATTACCCCGGGCGAGGTGGAGGCCTTTGTTGCCGCCCTGCCGGTGGCCAGGTTGCATGGGGTGGGCAAAGTGACGGCAGATAAACTGGCACGGCTGGGCATCGAAACCTGCCTTGACCTGCGGGAATGGTCACGCCTGGCATTGGTGCGTGAGTTTGGCAGCTTTGGCGAGCGTTTGTGGGGGCTGGCGCGGGGTATTGATGAGCGCGCCGTACACAATGACAGCCGCAGGCAGTCAGTCAGCGTTGAAAACACCTACGACACTGACCTGCCGGACCTGGCCAGTTGCCTGGCGCGGTTGCCTGAGCTGCTGGAAAGCCTTAACGAACGTATCGCCCGTATGGACAGCAGTTATCGGCCGGACAAGCCGTTCGTCAAGGTCAAGTTCCACGACTTCAGCCAGACCACCATGGAGCAGGCAGGGGCTGGGCGGGACCTTGAAAGTTATCGGCAACTGTTGGGGCAGGCGTTTGCCCGTGGTGGCAAACCGGTGCGCTTGTTGGGGGTAGGGGTAAGGCTGCGCGATATGCGCGGAGCGCATGAGCAGTTGGAGTTGTTTACGCCTGAATAAGAAGGGGCCGCATCGCGGCCCCTTCATTTACTGCGCGCCGGGGTCTGCCACCAACCGGCCAGTGGCCTTGGTCAGCGATTGCAGAAACTCCTGCTGCAGTTCCGGATCGTTGCGGGTCAGCTCGATCAGGCTTTGTTCCATTTCACTGGCTTCTTCTTCAAGGCCCAGCTCCGACAGACGCTTCACCCGGTGTACCCACTGGCCAACATCGTCATCCTCAAGGTCATCGAAGATCAGCTCATGGGCTTCGAGCAGCTTGTTGCGCAGGGTGGCGCTGACCAGCAGGCTGGCATCACCCCGTACGGCGTTGTCTTCATCGAGTACCTGAAGGTGCAGGGTGCCGACGTGGTTGAGGTTCTGCTCGGAGAACGGGCTGTCGAGCAGGTTCAAACGCAGTACGCCGTTCCTGTCGGTGGTCAGTTCGTGGGTCATCTTGCCGGCCTTGACCTCGACCAGGCGTTCGCTCCAGGGCACGCTGGTGGACTCCTCGCGTTTACCTTTCTGCACTTCGCTGATCCCTGCGAGGTTCTGCTGGGCACGCCCGTTGGACGGCACGTTCATGAACGGGTTGAGCCCGTCCACGCCGTAGCTGAGCCAGTCGTGGGTGATGCTTTGCGGCAGGTTGCCCAAGGTAAAGACGTTGACCACATTGGCGCCAACGCCCGCCACCACGGCCACTGCACCCAGCGGGATCTCGTAGACCTCCCGCCAGGGCTGGTAGGGCGTGTAACGGTCGTAGCGACGGGTGACTTCGAACTCGGTGACTTCGAAGCGCTTTTGCTCATGCACGCGCACACGCCGTTGCGGAAGCTCCATCACCTTCGGCTCGCCGACATCGATCTGCAGGGTGTGCTCGAGCAATTTGCGCTCGACGCGCTCCTCATGGTCGCTGCGCTGGGACATCTGGTTGGCGCAGCCGCTGACGAGCAGGGCGCCGCACAGTGCGGCGCCCCCCAGGGTAAAGGTACTTCGCTTGAACATGATCACTCGTGCATTGGTTATCAGCGGCGAACGCGGGCCTGCAGGAAGCTCAGCACTTCATTGAGCGGCAACGCCTGGGCGTCCTGCTCGGTGCGGTGCTTGTACTCCAGGTTGCCTTCGGCCAGGCCGCGATCGCTGACGACGATGCGGTGTGGGATGCCGATCAGCTCCATGTCGGCAAACTTGATGCCCGGGCTGGTCTTCTTGTCGCGGTCGTCCAGCAGCACTTCGAAGCCGGCGGCGGTCAGTTCGGCGTACAGCTTGTCGGTTGCCTCGCGAACCACCTCGGTTTCGTAGCGCAGCGGTACCAGGGCGATCTGGAACGGCGCCAGGGCATCGTTCCAGATGATGCCCTTGTCGTCATAGCTCTGCTCGATGGCAGCGGCGACCACGCGGGACACACCGATACCGTAGCAGCCCATCGACAGAACCACCGGCTTGCCGTTCTCGCCCAGTACCTGGCACTTCAGCGCCTCGCTGTACTTGGTACCCAGCTGGAAGATGTGGCCCACTTCGATGCCGCGCTTGATCACCAGGGTGCCCTGGCCATCCGGGCTTGGGTCGCCTTCGACCACGTTACGCAGGTCGGCGACCTGTGGAACCGGCAGGTCGCGCTCCCAGTTGACGCCGAAGTAGTGCTTGTCATCGATGTTGGCGCCAATGCCAAAGTCGCTCATCAGGGCAACCGAACGGTCGATGATGCATTCCAGCGGCAGGTTCAGCGGGCCGAGCGAGCCGGCACCGGCGCCAATGGCGTCGCGCAGTTCGGCTTCGGTGGCCATGACCAGCGGGTCGGCAACCTGTTCCAGCTTGGTGGCCTTGATTTCGTTAAGTTCGTGGTCGCCACGGATGATCAGGGCAATCAGCTTGCCTTCTTCGGCTCCGCGCACGATCAGGGTCTTGACGGTTTTTTCGATCGCCAGGCCATGGTTTTCCACCAGCTGGGCGATGGTCTTGGCGTCCGGGGTGTCGACCAGGCGCAGCTCCTCGGTAGGGGCAGGGCGCACGGTTTCACGCGGGATGGCTTCGGCCTTCTCGATGTTGGCGGCGTAGTCGGAGCTGTCGCTGAAGATTACGTCGTCTTCGCCGGAGTCGGCCAGTACGTGGAACTCGTGCGAGTAGCTGCCACCGATCGAGCCGGTGTCGGCCTGCACTGGACGGAAGTCCAGGCCCAGGCGGGTGAATACGTTGCTGTACGCCTGGTGCATGCGGTCGTAGGTTTCCTGCAGGGAAGCCTGGTCGGCATGGAACGAATAGGCGTCCTTCATGATGAATTCGCGGCCACGCATCAGGCCGAAGCGCGGGCGGATCTCGTCACGGAACTTGGTCTGGATCTGGTACATGTTGAGTGGCAGCTGTTTATAGCTGGACAGCTCGTTACGGGCCAGGTCGGTGATGACTTCTTCGTGGGTCGGGCCAACGCAGAAGTCGCGCTGGTGGCGGTCCTTCAGGCGCAGCAGCTCCGGGCCGTACTGCTCCCAGCGGCCGGACTCCTGCCACAGCTCGGCAGGCTGGATGCTTGGCATCAGCACTTCCAGGGCGCCGGCGGCGTTCATTTCCTCACGCACCACGGCCTCGACCTTGCGCATTACCCGCAGGCCCATCGGCAGCCAGGTGTACAGGCCGGAGGCCAGTTTGCGGATCATGCCGGCACGCAGCATGAGCTGATGGCTGATGACCACTGCGTCGGCAGGGGTTTCTTTCTGGGTGGCGAGCAAATATTGACTGGTGCGCATGGTTAGCCGTGTCGATTGCCTAAGACGTTGAAATAGCCCCGCATTGTACGGGGGCGAAACGAAGGCGTACAGGATGCCCCAGGGCGGGGCGCTTGTCAGCCAAGAAAAAGCCCGGCGAGATCGCCGGGCTTTTCAAGTGCGGGGCACTGCAAGCCAGGCTTACAGGATGCTCAGCGGGTATTCCACGATCAGGCGCAGTTCGTCGATCGAGCTCGAACCGTAGTAAACGCCGTCGCTGGAGCGGTAGGTGGCCTGACGCACGCGCAAGCTCAGGTCTTTCGCCGGGCCGCTCTGCAGTACGTACTTGACGTCTACGTCGCGTTCCCATTCCTTGCCGTTGTTGGTGCTTTCGGTAGTGGCGCCCGAGCCGCGAACATAGCGGGTCATGAAGGTCAGGCCAGGTACGCCGTATTCGGCGAAGTTCAGGTCGTAGCGTGCCTGCCAGGACTTCTCGTCTTCGGCGTTGAAGTCGGAACGGGCAACGGAGTTGGCCAGGAAGATGGTGCCGCCACCGTCGACGCCGTAAGCGTAGTCGCCGTCGCCGCTGACCTTCTGGTAAGCCAGGGTGAAGGTGTGGGCGCCAATGTTGTAGGCGGCCGAGAGGCTGGCTGCAATGTTGTCCAGTTCGTTGCTGCCGTCAGCCTTGCTGACGAATGCGCCGGTCAGGTTGTCGCCGATGGACTTGGTGTCATAGATGTTGAAGTCGAACACCAGGCCTTGCTTGTCGCTGATCGGCAGCGCCCAGTTGATGTTGCCGTACCACTTGCGGAAGTGGTCTTCAATGCGCGAGTAGTAGACGCTGGTGCTGAGGTTGTCGTTGATGGCGTAGGTGCCACCGAAGACGTTGGCCTCGGTCAGGCGCAGGCTATCGTGGTAGGTCTGGGCCTGGGCGTTCAGGGCGGTGAAGTGACCGGCGTGCAGGGTGAGGCCATCGATTTCGTTGCTGGTGATCAGGCCACCTTCAGCAACTTCTGGCAGCAGTCGGCTGTCGTCGGTGGCAAGTACCGGCAGGGCGGTGAACTGGTCGCCGAACTTCAGCACGGTATTCGACACGCGCAGTTTTACTGCACCGCCGCCTTCGGAGTAGTCATCTTGCGAACGGCCATCGGAGGCAGTCGGGAACAGGCCGGTGCCGGCGCGGCCTTTGCCGCTGTCCAGTTTCAGGCCCAGCATGCCGATGGCGTCAACGCCGAAGCCTACGGTGCCCTGGGTGAAGCCCGATTCGAAGGTGCCCAGGAAGCCCAGGCCGGTTTCTTCGACGCGGCTCTTGCCGCTGTCGTTGTTACGGAAGTCACGGCTGAAGTACAGCATGCGGGTTTTTACGTTCAGCTTGCTGTCTTCAAGGAAACCTTTGGACTCGTCTTGTGCCGAGGCCATTGCCAACTGCGAGGTCCCTGCCGCAACGGCCAGGGCGATCATGCTCCACTTCATCACGCGCATCGTGATTTGCTCCTTTGGTTTTTAGGAAGAGTACCGCCGCGCCCAAGTGTTTTAGTTATAGGGTGCAGCTCTTTCTTGTTATGTCGGCGAAAATGTATAGCACGCTGACTGTTGTTGGCGATATGGCTATAAAGACTCTTTACGGAACTTTTTTGCCGTGTCGCGTTTAAGTATTTCCATGTCGCAAATCACACCCCGGTTTATAGGGCGTGTAAACGCCAGCGTTGTTCCTTTCGCCGTGGTGAACCTGCAAGTGCTGATTCCGGCTAGGGAAACTCCCTGGTAACCAATGCCGCTGTTGTTATTTGTCGCGTACACCTGCCATTGCAGATGCCGTGCCGACTTGGCGTGAAGGGAGTGCAACAAGCGTGCTCAAAATTCGCAACAGTTCATGAATTTTTCACAAAACCTGCTACCGAGGGTCGGAAAGTGCCGTAAATACGGGTCGAAGGCACAATGAGGGGGTGTTGGAGTCGAGAATCATTAAAATTTAGAAACCTGCCATGAAAGTCAATGTGTTACCGCTATTTGTTAAACCAGAGTCATTTGTGGGGTGGCAAGTGTGGTGGTGGTGCGCAGGCGGCTTCATTTTGGTGCGAAAAGTAGCGCTGTGTTACCGGGAGTGTGCAAGGTATCCTTGCAGGCCTGTTTTCCGCTTGAAGCGGGTTCTGAAGGAGATATGCCGTGTTCGTCCTGGATTCGCGTTTGCAGCAGGATTCCCTGGTGCTTGGGGAGTTTGCGTTGTGCCACCTGCTGCTGAGCAAGGATGCCAACTACCCATGGTTCATTCTGGTACCCAAGCGCGCCGGGATCAGCGAGGTATTCGAGCTGGATGCGGCGGAGCAGCACCAGTTGTGGCAGGAAACCACCCTTCTGGCTGAAGCGCTGAAGGCCAGTTACGGCGCCGCCAAGATGAACGTGGCCACGCTGGGCAATGTCGTCAGCCAGTTGCACATGCACGTGATCGTACGCCAGCGGGACGACGCGGCCTGGCCGGCACCGGTTTGGGGCAAGTGCCCTGCTGTGGCTTACAGCGAAGACCAGTTGCAGGCCATCCGCCAGCGCCTGCGTGGGCTGCAACTTGCTGGCTACCAGGAGGCCTGACATGTCACTGGAATTGCGTATTGTTGAACTGGAAACCCGGCAAGCGTTTCAGGATGACACTATCCAGGCGCTGAATGACGTGATGGTCGAGCAGGCGCGGGTGATCGAGCGGCTGCAATTGCAGGTGGCCGAGCTGATCAAGCGTCATGAAGAGATGGTCGGCCAGTACGGCAGCGAAGGGGAAGAGGCGCCGCCGCCTCATTACTGATGTCCTGAAGCAACAGAAACCCTGGCAGGAGCGGCGCCAGGCCGCTCCTGCACAGGTTAGCGGCGTGTTACCGCAACCACGTCTTCGGCCTGCAGGCCCTTGTCCCGGTGCATCACCGAAAACTCCACGCGCTGGCCTTCGACCAGGATGCGGTGGCCTTCGCCGCGTATGGCACGAAAGTGCACAAAGATGTCATCGCCCGAATCGCGGGAGATGAAACCAAAGCCTTTCGAGGTGTTGAACCACTTCACCGTGCCGGTATCACGGTTGCCAGCATCCTGGGCGGCATGCTGGCTGCTGCGTGCCTTGCGCGGGCTGCGGGCAAAACCCACAGCCAGGTGCAGGGCCACAGCCAGTGCCGCACAGACCAGCGCAGCAAGGTTGCCCATTTCCGGGCGGGCCAGCAGCGTCAGGGTTTGCAGCACCACCGCCACCACCAGCAGGGCGCAGGCAAGGTGTTGCAACTGCTGGCGGGCGCCGCGGTAGTACAGCGGCACGACCGGCGCCAGGACCAGGTTGAGCAGGCCGAGCAGGGCAAGGTAAACCGCGTCGGGTTGTTGCAGGAAGGGTGTCGCATCGGTTTTCAGGCTGGGTATGAGCGATAGCAGCAAGGCTGCCACGCCCGTCACCAGATGGACGATCTTGAACATGGGGTTGGCTCACAGTTGATAAGGCCGATCACAGGAAGAGCGGGCAGTACGGTGCGCATGAGGTGTAAAGCGCGAACACGTGACAAGCCAGCCTATGCACCCGGCAATAACAGTCCGCACGGGTGGCACGGTGCCTATTTAACAGCAAAGCCGAAGCCTACTCAAACCGCAGGCCTCAGTGGGCGATGTGTTGCGCCATGTCACAGGCGGTGTGGGTAAAGTGTTGCTACAGTGGTCGGCGTCCGCTTGAGTCTCAAGCCTTATGGAAAGGGGAACTTCAATGGCAATCGATATCGGTATCAGTGAAGAAGATCGCAAGTCCATCGTCGATGGGCTGTCTCGCCTGTTGTCGGATACCTACGTGCTGTATCTGAAAACCCATAACTTTCACTGGAACGTTACCGGCCCGTCGTTCCGCACCCTGCACCTGATGTTCGAAGAGCAGTACAACGAGTTGGCGCTGGCAGTCGATTCGATTGCCGAGCGCATCCGTGCACTGGGTTTCCCTGCGCCAGGGTCGTATGCATTTTATGCGCGGCACTCCTCGATCAAGGAGGAGGAAGGCGTACCCCCGGCGGACGAGATGATCCGCCAGCTGGTCCAGGGCCAGGAGGCCGTGGTGCGAACTGCCCGTAGCATCTTCCCGGTAGTGGACAAAGTCAGTGATGAGCCAACCGCCGACTTGCTGACCCAGCGCATGCAGGTTCACGAAAAAACCGCGTGGATGCTGCGCGTGTTGCTCGACGGGAAATAAATACCCCAGAGCTGTGACAAAACCTGTGGGGGCGGGCTTGTCCCGCGAATGAGGCCACGCGGTGTATGGCACCGGCTTTGCCGGTGTTCGCGGGGCAAGCCCGCTCCCACAGTGTTTTCCTCGCGCTCAGGACTCGAGTGTTTGTGCGGGAAGACTTTGCTGCTGCTTTAAACCTGCCGCCCGGCGCTTCATTGGTCACCTGTTACCGGTGACGAGGAAGTAGGGCGCATGATGCAAGCGAGCAAGCGTGTGGCTGGTCAGGGAAGCTGGCCAGGAAAACAGTGCATTGATCCGTTCAAGGCAGATTTCGATATGTTGCAGACGCAGCCGGTGTCACGTTCGGTGCGGCTCAACGGTTTTTCCACCTGTCTGCGCCTGGAGGCCGTCTACTGGGGCATCCTGGAACGCATCGCCGCCGCCAACCGCTGTTCGGTCAGTGCGGTGTTGTCCTACGTGGACCGCGAAGTGCACCTGCGCCAGGGTGGAGTGCGCAACTTCAGTGGGCTGATTCGGGTAATCTGCGTTGCCTGGCTGCAAGACCCGCCAAGTGTGCGCTGATCGCCTGGCGGGCTGCGCAGTGCTTGGTAACCATATATAATCCCGCTTTTTGCTGCCCTGGCAGCCAGCGTTATGGTTGACGAGAGACACCCATGCCCCTTTATGACTATCAATGTGCGTCCTGCGAGCACCGCATGGAAGTGCTGCAAAAGATCAGCGCCGCGCCGCTGACCGATTGCCCGGCTTGCCAGGCGCCGGCGCTGAAGAAGCTGCTGTCGGTGCCAGGCTTCCGCCTGAGCGGTAATGGTTGGTACGAGACCGACTTCAAGACCGGGGCGAAAAAGAATCTGGCAAGCGGCGACAAAGCCGACTGAGTTGAATGCTGTGACCGGGTCTTGCAGTATTAGCCCTCTGGGCGGCCAAGGCCTCCACCGAATACACGAATCACGAGAAGCGAAACCACCATCATGATGCGCAGCCATTATTGCGGCCAACTGAACGAGAGCCTGGACGGCCAGGAAGTCACCCTTTGCGGCTGGGTCCATCGTCGCCGCGACCACGGCGGGGTGATCTTCCTCGACATCCGTGACCGCGAAGGCATGGCCCAGGTCGTGTTCGACCCGGATCGCGCCGAAACCTTCGCCGCCGCCGACCGCGTGCGCAGCGAGTATGTCGTACAGGTCACCGGCAAGGTCCGCAAGCGTCCAGAAGGTGCAGTGAATGCCAACATGGCTTCCGGTGCCATCGAGATCCTCGGCTACCAGCTCACCGTGCTCAACGAGGCGGAAACCCCGCCGTTCCCGTTGAACGAGTTCTCCGACGTCGGCGAGGAAACCCGCCTGCGCTACCGTTTCATCGACCTGCGTCGCCCGGAAATGGCTGAAAAGCTGCGCCTGCGTTCGCGCATCACCAGCAGCATCCGTCGCTTCATGGACGACAACGGCTTCCTCGACGTCGAAACGCCGATCCTTACCCGTGCCACTCCGGAAGGTGCGCGTGACTACCTGGTGCCAAGCCGTACCCACGCCGGTAGCTTCTTCGCGCTGCCGCAGTCGCCCCAGCTGTTCAAGCAGTTGCTGATGGTCGCCGGCTTTGACCGCTACTACCAGATCGCCAAGTGCTTCCGTGACGAAGACCTGCGTGCTGATCGCCAGCCGGAATTCACCCAGATCGACATCGAGACCAGCTTCCTCGATGAAAGCGAGATCATGGGCCTGACCGAGAGCATGATCCGCAAGCTGTTCAAGGAAGTGCTGGACCTGGAATTCGGCGAATTCCCGCACATGACCTTCGAAGAGGCCATGCGCCGTTACGGTTCCGACAAGCCAGACCTGCGTAACCCGCTGGAACTGGTCGACGTTGCCGACCAGCTGAAGGATGTCGACTTCAAGGTGTTCGCAGGCCCGGCCAACGATCCGAAGTGCCGCGTGACCGCTCTGCGCCTGCCAGGCGGTGCCAGCATGCCGCGCAGCAAGATCGACGAGTACACCAAGTTCGTCGGCATCTACGGTGCCAAGGGCCTGGCCTACATCAAGGTCAACGAGCGCGCCAAGGGTGTCGAAGGCCTGCAGTCGCCTATCGTCAAGAACATCCCTGAGGCCAACCTCAACAACATCCTCGACCGCGTTGGCGCTGTAGACGGCGACATCGTGTTCTTCGGTGCCGACAAGTTCAAGGTGGTCAGCGAAGCCCTGGGCGCCCTGCGTATCCGTCTGGGTCACGATTTCGAGCTGCTGACCTGCGAGTGGGCGCCGATGTGGGTCGTCGACTTCCCGATGTTCGAAGAGAACGAAGACGGCAGCTTTACCGCGCTGCACCACCCGTTCACCGCGCCGAAGTGCACGCCGGAAGAGCTCGAAGCCAACCCGGCCACCGCGCTGTCGCGTGCCTACGACATGGTCCTGAACGGCACCGAGTTGGGCGGCGGTTCGATCCGTATCCACCGTAAAGAGATGCAACAGGCAGTATTCCGCCTGCTGGGCATCGAGGCAGCAGAACAGGAAGAGAAGTTCGGCTTCCTGCTCGACGCCCTGAAGTTCGGTGCGCCACCTCACGGTGGCCTGGCCTTCGGCCTGGACCGCTTGGTCATGTTGATGACCGGCGCCCAGTCGATCCGTGAAGTGATCGCCTTCCCGAAAACCCAGAGCGCCGCGTGCGTCATGACCCAGGCCCCTGGCCTGGTCGACGCCAAGGCCCTGCGCGAGCTGCACATTCGACTGCGCGAACAGACCAAGGTCGAGTAAGCGGTCCCGGGCGCATCCACATGGATGCGCCTTTGCGTTTCGGCGCAGGTATTTTCCCGTCCCGCCCCGTACAGGGGCGGGGCTGTTTGTGATTCAAAGGATTCGGAGTCGTTATGGCTGGTCATTCCAAGTGGGCGAACATCAAGCACCGCAAAGAGCGCCAGGATGCCAAGAGAGGCAAGGTCTTCACCAAGTGGATCCGCGAGCTCACGGTCGCTGCCAAGCAGGGCGGCCCTGACCCGGCATCCAACCCGCGCCTGCGCCTGGCACTGGACAAGGCCCTGGGCGCGAACATGAGCCGCGATATCATCGACCGAGCCGTGGCCCGTGGTGCTGGCACCAATGAAAGCGACAACGTCGAAGAGCTCAGCTACGAAGGTTATGGCCCGGGTGGCGTGGCGATCATGGTCGAAGCCATGACCGACAACCGCAACCGTACCGCCGCCGCCGTGCGTCATGCCTTCACCAAGTGTGGCGGCAACCTGGGCACTGACGGTTCGGTGGCCTATCTGTTCGAGCGCAAAGGCCAGCTCAGCTTTGCCCCGGGTGTGGAAGAAGACGCGTTGATGGAAGCGGCGATGGAAGCCGATGCCGACGATGTGGTGGCCAACGATGACGGCTCGTTCGACGTGTTCACTTCATTCAACAGCTTCTACGCCGTGCGCAATGCCCTGGAAGAGGCGGGTTTCAAGGCTGCGGACGCGGAAATCGTCATGCAGCCGACCACCAGCGCCGAGCTCGACCAGGACGGTGCTGAAAAGGTGCTCAAGCTGATCGACATGCTCGAAGACCTGGATGACGTGCAGAACGTCTACTCCAATGCCCAGATTTCCGACGAGATCATGGAAAACCTCGGCTAAGGTGACCTGGCGATCCACGCCGGCTCTTTGAGTTTTCAGTGCCTGTACCGGCCCTTTCGCGGGTAAACCCGCTCCCACAGGTACTGCACCGCGTTCGAATGCGGTGCAGTACCTGTGGGAGCGGGTTTACCCGCGAAAGGGCCGGTACAGTTTGCAAAGACGCATCATTTTTACGACAGGCACTATGACTCTGATTCTTGGTATCGACCCCGGTTCGCGCATCACCGGCTACGGCGTAGTACGCCAGACCGCCCGTGGTTGCGAGTACGTGGCGTCGGGCTGCATCCGCACCGGCAGCGGCGAGCTGCACGAGCGGCTGCAGATCGTTTTTCGTGGTGTCAGTGAAATCATCGCCCAGCATGAACCGGTGACCATGGGCATCGAGCGGGTGTTCATGGCCCGCAATGCCGATTCGGCGCTAAAGCTCGGCCAGGCCCGCGGCGCGGCTATCGTCGCTGCCGCCGAAGCCGGGCTCGAAATCGCTGAATACAGCGCCACCCAGGTCAAGCAAGCGGTGGCTGGGACCGGTGGGGCCAACAAGGAGCAGGTGATGATGATGGTCATGCACCTGCTGAAACTGACGCAAAAGCCGCAGATCGACGCCTCGGACGCCCTGGCTATCGCCCTGTGCCACGCCCACACCCGTTCCAGCCTGGTGCCCCATGGCCTGGCCACGGCGCGGCGGCGCGGCGGGCGCTTGCGTCTGTAGGCGCTTCATGCGCTGATACACATTTTGTGCGGGTGATGCGTTCACCCGTTGCATTTGCTGATAGGGTTGAGCGGTCTTTGACCGGCTCCCCGAGAGGAAGGATCGGAACGTGATTGGACGTTTGCGCGGCACCCTGGCGGAGAAACAGCCGCCGCACCTGATTATCGACGTCAACGGCGTGGGTTACGAACTGGAAGTTCCCATGACTACGCTGTACCGTCTGCCCAAGGTGGGCGAACCCGTCACCGTGCACACCCATCTGGTCGTGCGCGAAGACGCCCACTTGCTCTATGGGTTCGCCGAAAAGCGCGAGCGTGAGCTGTTCCGCGAGCTTATCCGGCTCAATGGCGTGGGTCCCAAGTTGGCATTGGCGCTGATGTCCGGCCTGGAAGTCGACGAGCTGGTCCGCTGCGTGCAGGCCCAGGACACGTCGGCCCTGGTGCGCGTGCCCGGCGTCGGCAAGAAAACCGCCGAACGCCTGCTGGTCGAGCTCAAGGACCGTTTCAAGGCCTGGGAAACCTCGCCGGCCATGTTTACCCTGGTGTCCGATGGCCCGTTGCCAGCCGCCAGCGAGTCCAGCGCCGAGGCAGATGCCGTCAGTGCTTTGGTATCGCTGGGTTACAAGCCGCAGGAAGCGAGCAAGGCAATCGCTGCGATCAAGGACAAGGCCGGCCTTGGCAGTGAAGAGCTGATCCGCCGCAGCCTGAAAGGGATGATTACCAAGTGATCGAAGCCGACCGCCTGATTGCCGCCAGTGGCCGCGACCGCGAAGAGGTCCAGGACCGTGCGATTCGCCCGCTGAGCCTGGACGATTACATCGGCCAGCCGGTGGTGCGCGAGCAGATGGCACTGTTCATCCAGGCCGCCCGTGGCCGCAGCGAGTCGCTTGACCACACGCTGATTTTTGGCCCGCCCGGGCTGGGCAAGACTACTCTTGCCAACATCATTGCCCATGAAATGGGCGTGTCGGTAAAAAGCACCTCGGGGCCGATCCTCGAGCGCCCCGGCGACCTGGCAGCCATGCTGACCAACCTCGAACCGCACGACGTGCTGTTCATCGACGAGATCCACCGCTTGTCACCGGTTGTCGAAGAGGTGCTCTACCCGGCCATGGAGGACTTCCAGCTCGACATCATGATCGGCGAAGGCCCGGCGGCCCGCTCGATCAAACTCGACCTGCCACCGTTCACCCTGGTAGGGGCTACCACCCGTGCCGGCATGCTCACCAACCCGTTGCGTGACCGCTTCGGTATTGTCCAGCGCCTGGAGTTCTACAGCGACAAGGACCTGGCCACCATCGTCAGCCGTTCGGCCAACATCCTTGGCCTGGTCATCGAAGACCAGGGCGCCTACGAGATTGCCCGACGTGCCCGTGGCACTCCGCGTATCGCCAACCGCCTGCTGCGCCGCGTGCGCGACTACGCCGAGGTACGCGGCAAGGGCCAGATCACCAAGGCCGTGGCCGACATGGCGCTGAACCTGCTGGATGTCGACGAACGTGGCTTCGACCATTCCGACCGCCGCCTGCTGCTGACCATGATCGAGAAGTTCGATGGCGGCCCGGTAGGGGTGGACAACCTGGCTGCGGCCATCAGCGAAGAGCGCCATACCATCGAAGATGTGCTGGAGCCGTACCTGATCCAGCAGGGCTACATCATGCGCACGCCGCGCGGTCGCGTGGTCACCCGGCATGCCTACCTGCACTTTGGCCTGAATATTCCCGGGCGTTTGGGGGAGGGCGGTGATTTTTCCGAGCCAGGCGATGAATGACAGATCAAAAGCGACTTTTCGTGGTCCTACCGCTGGCATGCCAAGGGTGCGCTGGCAATAAGACATTAATGAAGAAAAAACAGTTGCCACAGCGGATTGGCAAGCTGAGGAGTAAGCACTAGAGTATGCGCGCGCAAAATCAGCTCGAACCGTTCGCACACCGTTGTCGCGTCTATTACGAAGATACCGATGCGGGCGGTGTGGTGTATTACGTCAACTACCTGAAATTCATGGAGCGCGCGCGCACCGAACGCTTGCGGCACCTGGGGTTTTCCCAGTCGCAGCTGGCTGAAGACAACCTGCTGTTCGTGGTCCATTCCAGCGAAGCGCGTTATCACGCGCCGGCGCGGCTGGATGACGAATTGCGGGTGACCGCGCACGTACTTGAACTCAATCGCGCCAGCCTGCGTTTTGTACAGCAGGTCTGGCGGGAAAAGGATGAAACGCTGCTTTGCGAAGGGCAGTTCCTGGTGGCCGCCGTGCGCGCCGACACTTTCAAACCCCGAGCCATACCCCCCCAGCTGCGCGACGCCTTTGCGGCGGACGGCTCGGGTAATCAATCGAATGCAGGAGAATAAGCGTGGAAGCTAACGTCGTCGACCATACCTCCATGTGGAGTCTGGTCAGCAATGCCAGCGTGGTGGTACAGCTGGTAATGCTGATTCTGGTGGCCGCCTCGGTCACCTCATGGATCATGATCTTTCAGCGCAGCACCATGCTGCGCGCTGGTCGTCGTGCGCTGGATGCCTTCGAGGAGCGCTTCTGGTCGGGCATCGACCTGTCCAAGCTGTACCGCCAGGCAGGCAGCAACCCCGACCCGGATTCTGGCGTGGAGCAGGTCTTCCGTGCCGGCTTCAAAGAGTTCTCGCGCCTGCGTCAGCAGCCGGGCGTTGACCCTGACGCGGTCATGGAAGGCGTTGGCCGTGCCATGCGCGTTGCCATCTCGCGCGAGGAAGAAAAACTCGAGCAGAGCCTGCCGTTCCTGGCCACCGTCGGTTCCACCAGCCCGTACATCGGCCTGTTTGGTACCGTATGGGGCATCATGAACTCCTTCCGCGGCCTGGCCAGTGCCCAGCAGGCCACCCTGGCAACCGTTGCCCCGGGGATCGCCGAAGCGCTGATCGCCACCGCCATTGGCCTGTTTGCAGCAATCCCGGCGGTAATCGCCTACAACCGTTTTGCCGCGCGCAGCGAAGTGCTGATCGGTCGTTACTACACCTTCGCCGACGAGTTCCAGGCGATCCTGCACCGCAAAGTGCACACCAGCGAAGAGTAATCAGGTAGAAGCCCATGGCCCGAGTTCGCCACAAACGCAAGCCCGTCGCCGAGATGAACGTGGTGCCCTACATCGACGTGATGCTGGTGCTGCTGGTCATCTTCATGGTGACGGCGCCCATGCTCAACCAGGGCGTGAAGGTCGACCTGCCCAAGGTTTCCAGTGAAGCCTTGCCGCAGGACAACAACGTCCAGATCCTCACCATTTCCATCAAGGCCGACAAAACCTACTACTGGAACCTTGGCAGCGAAGTCGATACCGACAAGCAGATGGACAAGGCCATGACCTTGCCTGACATGACCAATGCAGTGACCAAGATCATTGCTGCCGGCCGTGACCAGGGCAAGCAAACCCAGGTGTTCATTCGTGGCGACAAGGCTGTCGACTATGGCGCGGTCATGGGTGCCATGGGCGGGTTGCAGAAGGCCGGTGTCGGTAACGTTGGCCTGATTACCGAGGCGCCCTGATGCAACAGCGAGAGCCATCCGCCTCGGAAAGCTACTTCTGGCCCAGTGTCTGGGCCATCGGCCTGCATGTGCTGGTGTTCGCCATGCTGTTCGTCAGTTTTGCCATGACGCCAGAACTGCCGCCTTCCAAGCCGATTGTTCAGGCTACCCTGTACCAGCTCAAATCCAAGAGCCAGGCGACCACCCAGACCAATCAGAAGATTGCCGGGGAGGCGAAGAAAACCGCTTCGCGCCAGACCGAGGTCGAGCAACTGGAGCAGAAGAAGGTCGAACAGGAGGCCGTGAAGGCCGCGGAACAAAAGAAGGCCGACGCCGCTCAAAAGGCCGAAGAGGCTCGCGAAGCCGCCGAGGCGAAAAAAGCCGAGGACGCTGCCAAGGCTGCCGAAGCCGCCAAGGCTACCGAGGCCAAGAAAGCCGCAGAAGCCAAGAAGGCCGAAGAGGCTAAGAAGGCCGCCGAGAAGCAGCAGGCCGACATCGCCAAGAAAAAGGCCGAGGAAGAAGCCAAGAAAAAAGCCGAAGAAGAGGCCAAGAAAGAGGCCGCTGAAGAGGCGAAGAAGCAAGCCGCCGAGGACGCCAAGAAAAAGGCTGCCGAAGAGGCCAAGAAGAAAGCAGCCGAGGACGCCAAGAAGAAAGCGGCGGCCGAGGACGCCAAGAAAAAGGCAGCTGAAGAGGCCAAGAAAAAGGCCGCTGCAGACGCCCAGAAGAAAAAGGCACAGGAAGCGGCCCGCAAGGCGGCAGAAGACAAAAAAGCCCAGGCCTTGGCCGAGCTGTTGTCCGACACCACCGAGCGGCAGCAGGCGCTGGCCGACGAGCAGGGTGACCAGGTGGCCGGCGACTTCGACGACCTGATCCGCATGCGCGCGGCCGAGGGCTGGGCACGTCCGCCTTCCGCGCGCAAGGGCATGACGGTGGTCCTGCAGATCAACATGTTGCCGGACGGCACCATCACCAGTGTCAGCGTGGCCCGTTCCAGTGGTGACGGCCCGTATGACAGTTCGGCGGTGGCTGCGGTGAAGAACATTGGTCGTTTGACCGAGATGCAGGGTATGAAGCCGAGCGATTTCAACCAATATCGTTCGTTCAAGATGACATTTACACCTGAGGATCTAGCGTTGTGATTAAACGTCTGAGAGGACTGCTGGTCATGCTCTGCTGCGTGGCAGGCATGGCGGTGGCAGAGGAAAAGAACATCCTGGTCACCAGCGGCAGCGACCGGGCAACACCCATCGCGGTAGTGCCGTTCGGCTTGCAGGGCGGCAGCGTGCTGCCCGAAGACATTGCCGATATCATCGGCAACGATCTGCGCAACTCCGGGTACTACTCGCCGATTCCGCGGCAGAACATGATCAGCCAGCCGTCGCAGGCCAGCGAAGTGATCTTCCGTGACTGGAAAGCACTGGGTGCCCAGTACGTGATGGTTGGCAGCATCGTGCCGTCCGGCGGTCGCCTGCAGGTACAGTACGCGCTGTTCAACGTCGCCACCGAGCAGCAAGTGCTGACCGGTAGCGTGGCGGGCAGCACCGACCAGTTGCGTGATATGGCGCACTACATTGCCGACCAGTCGTTCGAGAAGCTCACCGGCATCAAGGGCGCGTTCTCAACCCGTATGCTGTACGTGACCGCCGAGCGTTTCTCCACCAACAACACCCGCTACACGCTGCAGCGTTCGGACTACGACGGTGCGCGTGCGGTCACCCTGCTGCAATCGCGCGAGCCGATCCTGTCGCCTCGCTTTGCACCGGATGGCAAGCGTATCGCCTATGTGTCGTTCGAGCAGAAGCGTCCGCGCATCTTCATTCAGAACATCGACACTGGCCGCCGCGAGCAGGTGACCAACTTCGAAGGCCTGAACGGTGCGCCAGCCTGGTCGCCTGATGGTTCGCGCCTGGCGTTCGTGCTGTCGAAGGACGGCAACCCTGACATCTATGTGATGAACGTGGCGTCGCGCCAGATCAGCCGAGTTACCGCAGGCCCGGGTATCAACACCGAGCCGTTCTGGGGTAAAGACGGCAATACCCTTTACTTCACGTCCGACCGTGGCGGCAAGCCGCAGATCTACAAACAATCGGTCAGCGGTGGTGGTGCCGAGCGCGTCACCTTCGTGGGTAACTACAACGCCAACCCGAAACTGTCGGCTGACGAAAAGACCCTGGTGATGATCCATCGCCAACAGGGCTTTACCAACTTCAAAGTGGCGGCACAGGACTTGCAACGCGGAAGTGTAAAGATTCTCTCGGAAACAAGTCTTGATGAGTCTCCCACTGTTGCGCCAAACGGCACCATGCTAATCTACGCCACCCGCCAGCAGGGCCGGGGAGTCTTGATGCTCGTGTCGCTTAATGGCCGCGTGAGGCTCCCACTTCCTACCGCTCAAGGCGAAGTCAGAGAACCGTCCTGGTCCCCTTACCTGAACTGATTGCGGCGTAATACGTTTTGCTTAACACACTGGGGTTTCATTAGGAGTTTCACGATGGAAATGCTGAAGTTTGGTAAATTCGCTGCGCTGGCTCTGGCCATGGCTGTAGCTGTAGGTTGCTCCTCGAAGGGCGGTGACAACGCAGGCGAAGGCGCTGCTGTAGATCCGAACGCTGGCTACGGTGCCAACACTGGCGCTGTTGACGGCTCCCTGAGCGAAGAAGCCGCCCTGCGCGCAATCACCACCTTCTACTTCGAATACGACAGCTCGGACCTGAAGCCAGAAGCCATGCGCGCTCTGGACGTTCACGCCAAGGACCTGAAGTCCAACGGCAACCGCGTTGTCCTGGAAGGCAACACCGACGAGCGCGGCACCCGCGAGTACAACATGGCTCTGGGTGAGCGTCGTGCCAAGGCCGTTCAACGCTACCTGGTTCTGCAGGGTGTTTCCCCTGCTCAGCTGGAACTGGTCTCCTACGGTGAAGAGCGTCCTGTTGCCACTGGCAACGACGAGCAATCCTGGGCTCAGAACCGTCGCGTAGAACTGCGTAAGTAAGTTCTTATGCGTATGTGCCGCCGTGTAGTAACCGTCCTCGCACTCAGCCTGCCGCTCGCGGCCTGGGCTGAGGTCCCTGTAGTAGATGACAACGCAGGCAGCTATCCGCCTGTGGGTTATGGCACGAGCGGCGCCTATGCCGGGTCAGGGGCTTCGGCCCCTGCCTCTGCACAGGGCCAGCTGTTCATGCAGCTGCAACAGATGCAGGACCAGCTTTCCCGCCAGCAAGGCATCATCGAAGAGCTGCAGAACGATGTGTCGCGCATGAAGCAGGAAAACCTGGAGCGATACCAGGACCTGGACCGTCGCATCAACAGTGGCGCTGCACCTGCCGCGACCCCTGACAATTCCTCCGGTGGTGGTGCTTCAAATGCCGCCCCCGCTGCAGCAGCTGGTGCTGCTGCGCAACAACCGGCCGCCAGTAGCGAGCCTGGTGATCCCGCGAAAGAAAAGCTCTACTATGATGCTGCTTTCGACCTGATCAAGCAGAAAGACTTCGACAAGGCCAGCCAGGCCTTCAATGCCTTCCTGCGCAAGTACCCCAATAGCCAGTACGCCGGCAACGCCCAGTACTGGCTGGGTGAAGTGAACCTGGCCAAAGGCGACCTTCCGGCTGCCAGCCAGGCCTTCGCCCAGGTCAGCCAGAAGTATCCCAAGCACAGCAAGGTGCCGGATTCGCTGTACAAACTGGCCGATGTCGAGCGCCGCATGGGCCACACCGACAAGGTCAAGGGCATCCTGCAGCAGGTCATCACCCAGTACCCCGGCACCTCCGCCGCGCAGCTGGCCCAGCGTGACTTGCAGAAGCTCTGAGCCCTGCAGCTGTACCGCTCGAAAGAAACCCGCGCCAGTCGCGGGTTTTTTCGTTAGAATCACTGCCCTTTTTTCGTAAACACGCTGCTGCGGATAACGCCATGTCGAGTCCGCGACAGTGCCTGACGGAGGCGGACAGCCTGTTTAGCTGTCACGCCCGTGGCGAGCATGCAAGACACATTACGCATCACAGAAGTCTTTTACTCTTTGCAGGGTGAAACGCGAACGGCTGGCCTGCCCACCGTATTCGTGCGCCTTACCGGCTGCCCCCTGCGCTGCCAGTACTGCGACAGTGCCTATGCCTTCACTGGCGGCACTGTTCGTACCCTCGATTCGATCCTTGAGCAGGTTGCCGGCTTCAAGCCTCGCTACGTGTGCGTGACAGGTGGCGAGCCACTGGCCCAGCCGAATGCCTTACCGTTGCTGCAACGACTGTGCGACGCCGGCTATGAGGTCTCGCTGGAGACCAGTGGCGCCCTGGATATCTCGGGCACCGATGTGCGCGTCAGCCGTGTGGTCGACCTCAAGACCCCTGGGTCGGAAGAGTCCCACCGTAACCGCTACGAGAACATCGAGCAGCTCACCCGCAACGACCAGGTCAAGTTCGTCATCTGCTCGCGCGAGGACTATGACTGGGCTGTCTCCAAGTTGATCCAGTACAACCTGGCCGAGCGCGCCGGCGAGGTGCTGTTTTCGCCAAGCCACCACCAGGTGAGCGCAAGCGACCTGGCCGACTGGATCGTTGCCGACAACCTGCCCGTACGTTTCCAGCTGCAGTTGCACAAGCTGCTGTGGAACGACGAACCCGGACGTTGATTGAGAGTAAAAGCACATGACTGAGAAACGCGCAGTAATCCTGCTGTCTGGCGGCCTTGATTCCGCCACCGTCGTAGCCATGGCCAAGGCCGAAGGCTACAGCTGCTACACCATGAGCTTCGACTATGGCCAACGCCACCGTGCCGAGCTGAATGCAGCTGCCCGTGTCGCCCGGGACCTGGGCGTGGTCGAGCACAAGGTAATCGGCCTGAACCTCGACGGTATCGGTGGTTCGGCGTTGACCGACAGCAGCATCGACGTACCTGAAGCCCCAAGCGAAGGCATCCCGGTCACCTACGTGCCGGCGCGAAATACCGTGTTCCTGTCGCTGGCCCTGGGCTGGGCAGAAGTGCTGGAGGCGCGTGACATCTTCATCGGCGTCAATGCCGTGGATTACTCCGGTTATCCCGATTGCCGTCCCGAGTTTGTCGAAGCCTTCGAGCGCATGGCCAACCTGGCTACCAAGGCGGGCGTAGAAGGGCAGGGCTTCCGTATTCAGGCGCCGCTGCAAAACATGAGCAAGGCGCAGATCGTGCAGGCCGGCATGGCCCGTGGCGTGGATTACAGCCTGACCGTTTCCTGCTACCAGGCCGACGATGATGGCCGCGCCTGTGGCAAATGCGACAGCTGCCGCCTGCGCGCCGACGGCTTCAAGGCGGCTGAGGTACCAGACCCTACGCGGTATGTTTGAAAAAACTGTGATGGGGTATTGATTTCTCTTTAGAAATCAGTATTATACGCGCCATCAATCGGGTCGTTAGCTCAGTTGGTAGAGCAGTTGGCTTTTAACCAATTGGTCGTAGGTTCGAATCCTACACGACCCACCATACGCAGTACGTCAAAGCCCGCTACCAGAAATGGTCGCGGGCTTTTTCGTTTTCGCGATCTTGGGGCGCACAGCGCCCCCAGCTTACTCGGCCCACTCGGGGTCGCCTGTGAATACCACCGTCAGCCAGCGGTCCGGCCCTTCACCGCCTACTGCATCACCAATCTCGTTGCGCCACGTATCCCATTCATCGATGGTCTTTGCGGCCATTGTCTTTGGCACGATGAAATACAGCTCAATCTCTCGTGAGCGCCCAACCTTGGCGACATAGGCACGGTACGACTGCAGCCCGTGGCGGGCGACAAAGGCCTTGGCCACTTCATCGACGTGCAGCTTGAGGTCGCCGGGGGTAACCAGAAAGATTTCAGACAGCGCCTGGCGGACCACCGACAGCGGCAGCGGAATGATCACCAGGCACACCAGCGCCAGCACCGCCGGGTCGATGTACGGCGACACCCACTCCAGCGATGTGCCTTGCACCGCGTAACCAAAGCAGAAGGCGATCAGCAACGCGGCGGTGATGCTGGCCGACATCACCCACCCCTTGACGTCCATGCGCACGAAGTCTGACTTCAGCTTGCGGTTGGCGCGGGCTTCGACGACGGCGATGGTCACGCAGGTGATTACGGTCAGCACGGCATAGACCATGGCAATACCGAACTCCAGGTGACGCCCGCCTTGCAACAGGCTGCTGACGGCGTTGATCAGCGCATAGATGGCCACGCCGCTAAGCAGGATGCCGTTGAGTGCCAGGACCATCGGTTCCAGGTGCCAGAAGCCCATGGTGAAACGCTCACGCAGCTTGCGTGACATCTGCACGCTGGTGGTGTGCGAGGTAATCAGCTTGACCACTACAAGTGAAAGGCCGCTCATGCTGGCGTCGACCAGCGAGTACACGCCGTCGAAGACGATGGAGAATGAGCCGGAGGCCAGGCCGAAGGCGATGCCGATGGTGGCGATGAACAGGGTGACGGCAATCGAGGTGCGTAACAGGCCCTGTTCGCTGGTGATGTCGAAGAAGGTGGATCGGGTTGCGGTTTGCATGACGTGTGCTCAGTAAAAACGATAATGCTGTGGTGGCTGTACGGGCTTCTTCGCGGGCACGCCCGCTCCCGCCGAGCCTGCGTTGGCCTGGAAGGCGACCACGCACCTGTGGGAGCGGGCGTGCCCGCGAAAGGGCCCTTGCAGGTTAGACGCGGAATTGCTCCATCAGCGCCTGTTGCTGGTTGGCCAGCCGGTTCAGCGCCTGGCTGATGCGCGCCGATTCGTCGGCCTGGCCAGCCAGTGATTCTGTCACATCCCGGATGCCGGCCACGTTACGGTTCACTTCCTCGGCCACCGCGCTCTGTTCTTCGGCCGCAGAGGCAATCTGCAGGTTCATGTCGCTGATCACAGTCACCGCCTCGCCAATGCGCTGCAGTGCAGGCAGCGCCTGTTCCATGCGTGCCGCGCTGGCCTGGGCCTGGCGCTGGCCTTCGTGCATGGCGCCCACGACATCTTGGGTGCCTTGCTGCAGGCCTTCGATGACCTGGCGAATTTCCTCCACCGACACCTGCGTGCGCTGGGCCAGGCCGCGCACCTCATCGGCGACCACGGCAAAACCACGCCCGGCTTCGCCCGCACGGGCGGCTTCGATGGCTGCATTGAGTGCCAGCAGGTTGGTCTGCTCGGCGATGGTGCGAATCACCTCCAGCACCGAGCCTATCTGGCCGCTGCGACCCTCCAGTGCGCGGGCCTCGTCCATGGCAGTGTTCATGCCGGCGGCCAGGCGATCGATGCCCTCGCGGGTGCTGTCGATCAGTTGCAGGCCTTCGCGGCTGGCCTGGTCGGCGGCCCGTGCGGCCTGGGCCGCCTGTGAGGCATTGTGTGCAACATCCAGGGCGGTGGCGCTCATCTCGTTGGCCGCCGTGGCCACTTGCTCGATTTCACGGTGCTGCTGCTGCATGCCGTTGCTGGTCTGGCTGGCGATGGCGGCAGACTGGTCGGCGGTACCGCGGGCCTCCTGCAGCGAGCCCTTGACCTGAGCGATGACGGGTTGCAGTTTGTCGAGGAAGCGGTTGAACCAGTGGGTGAGCTGGCCCAGTTCGTCCTGGCGGGCGTAGTCCAGGCGGCGCGTGAGGTCGCCTTCGCCGCTGGCAATATCTTGCAGGCGTGCGGCCACGGCCAGTATTGGCCGGGTGACGCCGCGTGCGGTCAACCACACCAGCAGCAAGCCTGCGATGGCAGCGCCAAGGCCGATCAGCAGGCTGTTGAGGTTGGCATTCTGGCTATGGGCGTCCAGGCGCTGGTTGAGGGCTACGGCGGGTGCCTGCAGCACGCTTTCCGGCAGTTCCAGCAACACCTGCCAAGGGGCTGCGCCAGGGATCGGGGCGAAGGGGTGGGCCACGCGCAGCAGGCCGTCGGCTACTGCATTGTCCATGGGCTTACCGAGCACGCTGGCGTCACGACTGTTGCCAGCCAGCAGGCCGGCTGCGCTGGCAATACTCACATGGCCCTGGCCATCGAACAGCTCGCGGCGGCCGTCCAGGCTCAGTTGCTGCAAGTTGGCCAGGCCAATGTCCAGGCCGACCACGCCGACAACCTTGCCCTGTTCCAGCAGTGGCAGGGCGATGCTGGTCATCAGCACCTGACGGCCATTGACCTCGTCGAGGTACGGTTCGAGCATGCAGGTAGTGGCGGTGTCCTGCGGGCAGGTCAGCCAACGGTTCTTCGCTGCGCCGTTGCTGCCAATGCTGGCATCGCCAAGCATGGCTTCCGGCATGGCTTCAAGTTCCAGGGCGCCGGGGCGCGGTTGTGACCAGTACAACGAGAAACGCCCGCGTTCATTGCTACCCATCGCCTCCTGGCCAAGGTGCTGGCTGTCCTGCTGGTCCAGCGCGTTGGGCTGGAACACCAGGTACAGGCCGATTACATCCGGGTTGCCGGCCAGGCTGGCACGGGCCTGGCGCGTCAGCTCGGCGCGAAGGTCACTGCCGCCTCGGGCCTTGAGTACCTGCACCAGGCGGGCAAAGCCATTGGCGTACTGATAGGCGTCCATGAAGTAGCGCTGCACCCGCAGGGCCTGGGTTTGCGCGTGGGCCTGCAGGCGCTGGCGCGCACTGTTGTCGAGCATGGCGGTGCTGGCCTGGCTGACCAAGGCAGCGCTGCGCTGCGCCTGGGTCAGCGAGGTGGCCACCAGCAAGGCGACGATGGCCAGCAGGCACAGGCCGGCGAGCAGGGTGATCTTCCACTGGATGGAGAGGCGACGCAGCGGCATGAGGGCTTTCCTTTTCGGGCAAGTACAACGCCCGCGGTCAGGCGCGGGCGTTGTCGGCAGCGTGGGTCATTCGGCGATGTAGTTGGGCGGTGCCGACCGGAAGGCTTTGGTCAGCCAGCCCAGGTAGATCAACCCGAGCGTTGCCCAGATGCCGCCAAACATCAGCGAGTGCACATTCAGGTCCAGCCACAGCGAGACGATGATGCAGAAGCCGATGGTAGGCAGCACCAGGTACTTCAGTTGGTTGGCCAGGCCTTTGCGGTTGCCTTCGCGCAGGTAGCAGTGGTTGATCACCGACAGGTTGACGAAGCTGAATGCGACCAGTGCGCCGAAGTTGATGATCGAGGTCGCGGTAACCAGGTCGAAGAAGATCGCTGACAGCGAAATCAGCCCCACCACCGCAATGTTCAGCACCGGCGTCTTGTAGCGCGAGTGCAGGCGGGCAAAGAGGCTGGCGGGGATCACGTTGTCGCGGCCCATCACGTACAGCAGGCGCGACACGCTGGTTTGCGAAGCCAGGCCAGACGCGATGGTGTTGATCACGGTGCAGGCGATGAATACCGACTGGAACAGCTTGCCGCCGACGTACAGGGCGATTTCCGGCAGGGCCGCTTCCTGGTCGTGGAAGCGCGCCATGGTCGGGAAGTAGGCCTGGATGAAGTACGACACGGTGATGAACACCACGCCACCGATCAGTGCGGTCAGGAAGATCGCCCGTGGGATCGTCTTGGCCGGGTCACGGGTTTCTTCGGACAGGCAGGTGACCGCGTCGAAGCCCAGGAACGAGAAGCACAGGATGGTGGCACCGGCAGCCAGCGCGCTGAGGTGGGTCTGGCTGTCGGCGAACGGCAGCAAGCTCCAGGTGGTGCCCAGCCCTTCACCCTGGCCCAGGCCGCGCACGCACAAGTAGATGAACACGGCGATGATCGCCACCTGAACGCCTACAAACAGCAGGTTGAAGTGCGCCACCAGGTTCACGCTGCGCATGTTGATCAGGCTGATCAAGGTGACGAAGCCGACGACCCACAGCCACTCTGGTACTTCAGGGAACATGGCCGAGAGGTACAGCTTGGCCAGCAGCGCGTTGACCATCGGCAGCAGCAGGTAATCCAGCAGCGACGACCAGCCGACCAGGAAGCCCACATGGGGGTTGATCGCACGTTGTGTGTAGGTATACGCCGAGCCCGACTGCGGAAAGCGTTTTACCAGGGTGCCGTAGCTTACGGCGGTGAACAGGATGCCCGCCAGCGCCAGGATGTAGGCGCTGGGCACATGGCCGGCGGTGATGCCGCTGACGATGCCGAAGGTGTCGAACACGGTCATTGGGGTCAGGTAGGCCAGGCCAATGATGATCACGTGCCAGAGGCGCAGGGTTTTGCGAAGTTGGCCGTTGCCGGAAGCGCTGTGATCAGGCTGCATGCTGACATGGCTCCTGGTGCTGGGCGTAAACGGCGGGCACGGTGTATTGCGCATACGGCAAGGGCGAGCGGGTGGGCTCCATGTTGTTCACCTTTTTTGTAGGAGCAGCAGAAGGCGCGGGGGACGCGCTAAGTGGTGAAAATAAAAAACGATGGGTAGGTTGGTGTCAAGTTAAACATGACAAGATGTTACTGAATTGAAATATTTATCGATTTATAAGGGGTTTTGTTCGGTTTTTGCGCGTTTTTTTGCGGTTTTGATCAATTTGAATGTTCGTAAAAATTAACGAATGTGCCTCCCGTGGATGCGTGTCAGATGGTTCTGAAAAATGGGTTTCTCGGTGAAGGCTGGCCCTCGTCTTCCATCGCAGTGTTAATCTTCGCCTCCTGCGTGGCCTTTGCTCGCCCAATGAAGCCCTTACGGACAATCGGTTCTATTCATGAAGAAATCAGTTGGCATTCTTTCCGGCCTGGCGATCGCCATTGCCGTCGCATCTACCGCTGGCGCCTGGTACACCGGCAAGCAACTGCCAGCCGAACTGGACAACGCCGTTGCCCGCAGCAACGCCGAACTCAAGAAGGCCCTGGTGACCACCGGCGGCAGCATGAGCATCGAACGGGTATCGCTGGAGCAGCATTTCTTCAGCACTACCGCCCAGTACCGGCTCAAGGCCCGCGACATAAACCTGGGTGAAGGCGAGGTGGTAAATTTCGACGTGGGCGTGACCGACCAGATTGAGCACGGCCCCTTTCCCTGGTCGCGGGTAAAGGCGTTGAAGCTGATGCCGGTGATGGCGGTCAGCAACAGCACCTTGCAGAAGGACGATGCCACCGCCGCGTGGTTCGCTGCCGCAGGCGAGCAGGCCCCGATCAGTGCACAGACCAGCCTGGGGTACGGCGGCAGTGTGGCCAGCCAGGTCCGGCTGGCGCCGGTCAAGCTTGACGAGGCGGACGGCAACAGCCTCGACTTCTCGGGTATGCAGCTGGAGGTCAGTGGCGACAAGGAGGGCAAGGCTTCGAAATTCCACGGGCAGGCCGACCGTTTCGTGATGAAACTTGTGCGCGATGATCAGCCGCCTGCCACGTTCGAACTCAAAGGCCTGAAGGTTGGCGGCAACTTGGCCGCCACCCCGCACGACACTGTCTATGTGGGTAACGTCGACCTGGCGCTGGCCGAAACCAAGGTCACCCTGGGGCCGAAACAGCAGGTGCTGCAGATCAAGGGCCTGGAGCAGAATGTCCTGCAAGCCCTCGATGGCCCGGATACCGTGGGCGGTCGCGTGGAGTACAAGGTCGGCGACATGACCTGGGATGGCCGTGCGGTGGGCAAGGCGCAGATGGTGGTGAGTGTCACCTCGGTCAACGCACCGGCATTGCAGGCGTTGTCGAAGTGGTACCAGGCGCACTTGCCGGAGTTCGAGGCAGCGTCTGCCGCTGGCCAGCCTGTACCGCAGATCCGCATGGACGACGCTGAGAAGGCCAAATTCCAGGGCGACCTGCGGCGACTGCTGGCCGCCAGGCCCAAGGTGGCGATAGAAAACCTGGCGTTCAAGACCGCCAATGGCGAGAGCCGTTTCAACCTGTCGATGGCATTCGCCGCCCCAGCCAGCTTCGATCTGCCGCCAGACCAGTTGAGCAAGCAACTGATCACCGAGGTGAAGGGCAAGCTATCGCTCTCCAAGCCGATGATGGGTGACCTGGCGACCTTGCAGGCGCTGCTGGATGGCCAGACTGATGCCCAGGCGATTGCCATGCAATCGAGCCAGGCGGGGGAGATGGTCGGCATGATGGCGCTGCAAAGTGGCCTGGCAACCGTTGAAGGCAACGATGTGGTGAGCAGCCTGCACTATGCCGATGGCATGGTCGACTTCAACGGCAGGAAAATGACCGTGGAAGCGTTTGCCATGCTCATGGCAGCGCACCTGGCAGCACTGTCGCCGCAGGGTTGACACCCGCTTTGTCAGGCAACGCTGTTTTGTAGGAGCGGCCTTGAGTCGAAAGGGCTGCTCCTACACAACGCTCATTGCAGTCGCTCGGGTGACAACACAAAAACCACTTTAGTAATCGCTGGATTGTCTGTAGCCTTCGGCCTCCGATAATAATCCGCGCCCGCAGAGGGCCGTGGCGGCCTGCGTGCCGTCCGGCACCCTTAGCCGATCTGTCAGGGCCGGGTGATACACTCGATTTGATGCGCGCGCGCGCCTGCAGGTCCAGCGATCATGACCCAGATTTCCGAACGCCTGTTGGTTCAGGCTCACCTCGACGCCAAGCAGCCCAACCCGCTGACAGCCGAGCAGGAGGCCGAATACCGTGCGGCCATCGCTGCCGAGCTCAAGGCCCAGAACGCCGTGCTGGTTGCCCACTATTACTGCGACCCTGTCATCCAGGCCTTGGCTGAAGAAACCGGTGGCTGCGTGTCCGATTCGCTGGAGATGGCCCGCTTTGGCAAAAATCACCCGGCCGAAACGGTGATCGTGGCCGGTGTGCGCTTCATGGGCGAAACCGCAAAAATCCTCACCCCGGAAAAACGCGTGCTGATGCCCACCCTGGAGGCCACCTGCTCGCTCGACCTGGGCTGCCCGGTTGAAGAGTTCTCAGCCTTCTGCGACCAGCACCCCGAGCGCACTGTGGTGGTCTATGCCAACACTTCGGCTGCCGTGAAGGCCCGTGCCGACTGGGTGGTGACTTCAAGCTGCGCGCTGGAAATCGTCGAAAGCCTGATGGATAACGGCGAAACCATCATCTGGGGCCCAGACCAGCACCTGGGTCGTTACATCCAGAAGCAGACCGGTGCCGACATGCTGCTGTGGGACGGTGCCTGCATCGTTCACGAAGAGTTCAAGTCGCGCCAGCTGGCCGACATGAAGGCGCTGTACCCGGACGCAGCGATCCTGGTGCACCCCGAGTCGCCTGAAGCGGTGATCGAGTTGGCCGATGCGGTGGGTTCCACCAGCCAACTGATCAAGGCGGCGCAAACCCTGCCAAACAAGACCTTCATCGTCGCCACCGACCGCGGCATCTTCTACAAGATGCAGCAGTTGTGCCCGGACAAGGCGTTTGTCGAAGCCCCCACCGCTGGCAACGGTGCGGCATGCCGCAGCTGTGCGCACTGCCCGTGGATGGCGATGAACACCCTGGAGCGGGTGCTGGACTGCCTGCGTAATGGCAGCAACGAGATTTTTGTCGACCCGGCCCTGGTGCCCAAGGCGATCAAGCCGCTGAATCGCATGCTGGACTTCACCCAGGCGGCGCGCCTGAAGCTGTCCGGTAACGCCTGAGGTCGCTGGGTCTTTGTGGGAGCGGGCTTGCCCCGCGAACACCGGCGAAGCCGGTGCCAGGCACCGCGTGCCCCCCTTCGCGGGGCAAGCCCGCTCCCACAATATTCAACCCCCTCAGCGCCCCATCATCTCCCGAACCATACGCTGTTGTTCCAGGATCTCGCGCTGGCGCTGGTCAATTTGCGAGGCCAGCGGGAAGTTGCCGCCCACCCGGCGCTTGGCGTAGTCCAGCTGCTGGATCGCCTGGTCAAAGTCCCCCACCAGGGTGAAAAGCCGCTGAATCGCATGCTGGACTTCACCCAGGCGGCGCGCCTGAAGCTGTCCGGTAACGCCTGAGATCGCTGGGTGTTTGTGGGAGCGGGCTTGCCCCGCGAACACCGGCGAAGCCGGTGCCAGGCACCGCGTGCCCCCCTTCGCGGGGCAAGCCCGCTCCCACAATATTCAATCCCCTCAGCGCCCCATCATCTCCCGAACCATACGCTGTTGTTCCAGGATCTCGCGCTGGCGCTGGTCAATTTGCGACGCCAGCGGGAAGTTGCCGCCCGCCCGGCGCTTGGCGTAGTCCAGCTGCTGGATCGCCTGGTCAAAGTCCCCCACCAGGGTGAAGTATTCGGCACGCGCCCGGTGCAAGCCGATGGTATTGCCCGACAAACCCCGCACTTCGGCCATGTCGTACCACACGTCCGGGTCATCCGGCCGGCTCTTGATCAACTCGTTCAACACCTTCTCCGCTTCGGCAGGCTTGTTCTGCTTCACCAGCAGGTCGGCACGCACTTGTTTGAGCGGGTAGTTGCCCGGGTACAGCCCCTGCATCCGTTCGGCCCGCTGCTGCGCGTCGGCCAGGCGGTTGTTGGTGATGTCCAGGTCGATCTGCGCCAGGTTGTAGGTGATGTCGTTGGGCGCCTTGGCCAGTAGCGGCTTGAGCAGTTCACGTGCTTCGTTCAGCTGGCCACCCTTGATTTGCGCCAGGGCCAGGCCGTAACGCGCGGCGTCCATCTTGGGGTCTTCGTCCAGCTGGGCGCGGAAGCGCTTGGCGGCAAGCCCCGGGGTGCCTTCATAGGTCAGTGCCACCCGTGCGCGGATCAGCTGGTAGCGCATGCTGTCTTCCACGCCACCTTTGGGCGCCTGTTCGGCGCGGTTGCGGGTATCGGCGATACGTGATTCGGTCACCGGGTGAGTCAGCAGAAATTCCGGTGGCTTGGCGCCGTAGCGGTATTGCTGCGCCAGGCGTTCGAACATGGTGGGCATGTTGCGAGGGTCGTAACCGGCCTTTTCCAGGTTCTGGATGCCGATGCGGTCGGCTTCCTGTTCGTTCTGCCGCGAGAAGCGCCGTTGTTCCTGGATCGCCGCGGCCTGGGTGCCGGCAATCATGCCGATACCCGCATCGCCGGCGCCACCGGCGGCCAACACGATACCCGCGAGCAAAGCCGCCATCATCGGCAGTTGCATGCGTTGCTGGGCTTCGACGCCGCGGGCGAAGTGGCGTTGCGACAAGTGCGCCAGTTCGTGCGCCAGCACCGAGGCGTACTCGCCTTCGGTGCGGGCGTTGAGAAACAGGCCGCCGTTGACCCCGACGATGCCGCCGGGGGCAGCGAAGGCGTTGAGCTCACGGCTGTCGATCAGGATGAATTCCAGGCGCCGGTCCTGCAACTGGCTGGTTTCGGCCAGGCGGTACACGGTAGTTTCGACATAGTCCTTGAGCTGCGGGTCGTTCAACTGGTTGACCTGGCCGCGCAGCAGGCTCAGCCAGGCACGGCCCAGCTGGTGCTCCTGTTGCGGCGAGACGATCGCGGAACTGGCGTCACCCAGTGATGGCAGGTCGTCAGCATGGCCGGGAAGGGCCATCAGGCAGGCCAGCGTCAGCAGGGTAGGGCGCAGTAGATTCATGCACGAAGCTCGCGTCGATCAAAGATACCTACTGTAGCGGGCTCACACGTTGGCGACCAGTGGCGCTATCCTAGCCGACCCTGTCAAGCAGCAACCTGGCAATGCCTTTGGAGAGCCCCGCGATGAGTGACACCCTGACCTGCGACGCCGAACTGGACGCCAGCGGGCTGAATTGCCCTTTGCCGCTGCTCAAGGCCAAGATGGAACTCAATCGCCTGGCCAGCGGCGCGGTGCTCAAAGTGATCGCCACTGACGCCGGTTCCCAGCGCGACTTCCGCACTTTCGCCAAGCTGGCCGGTCATACCCTGCTGCAGGAAACGGCTGACGCCGGCACCTATACCTACTGGCTGCGCAAGGCCTGAGTCTTTTCCAAGGATCGTCAATGTTCAAAGTGCTTCGCGACTGGATGCAGCGCTACTTCTCCGATGAAGAAGCGGTGGTGCTGGCGGTCCTGCTGTTCCTGGCTTTTACCGCCGTGCTCACCCTGGGCGGCATGCTCGCGCCGGTGCTGGCGGGCATGGTGCTGGCGTTCCTGATGCAGGGGCTGGTCAACGCCCTGGAGCGGCTGCGGGTACCGACCCGGCTGGCGGTGATGCTGGTCTTCGCCTTGTTCATGGGCGCGCTGGCGGTGTTCATGCTGGTGTTGGTGCCGCTGTTGTGGCACCAGCTGATTACCCTGTTCAACGAGCTGCCGGGCATGCTCGGCAAGTGGCAGTCGTTGCTGTTGCTGCTGCCCGAGCGTTACCCGCACCTGGTGTCGGACGAGCAGGTATTGCACGCGATCGAATCGGTGCGCGGGGAAATCGGCAAGTTTGGCCAGTGGGCGCTGACCTTCTCGCTGTCCAGCCTGCCGTTGCTGGTCAACGCCATGATTTACCTGGTGCTGGTGCCGATCCTGGTGTTCTTCTTCCTCAAGGACCGCGAACTGATCGGCCGTTGGGTCAGTGGCTACCTGCCCAGGCAGCGCGCCTTGCTGAACCGGGTAGGCAGTGAGATGAACCGGCAGATTGCCAACTACATTCGCGGCAAGGGCATCGAAATCCTGATCTGCGGCATTGCCACCTACATCGCGTTTATCAGCCTGGGGCTCAACTACGCCGCGCTGTTGGCGCTACTGGTGGGCCTGTCGGTGGTGGTGCCCTATGTGGGGGCAGTGGTGGTGACGGTACCGGTGACGCTGATTGCGCTGTTCCAGTGGGGCTGGGGCGACCAGTTCATATACCTGATGACGGTGTATGCGATCATCCAGGCGCTGGACGGCAACGTGCTGGTGCCGCTGCTGTTCTCGGAGGCCGTTAGCCTGCACCCGGTGGCGATCATTTGCGCGGTGTTGCTGTTTGGCGGGCTGTGGGGGTTCTGGGGGATCTTCTTCGCCATCCCGCTGGCGACGCTGATCAAGGCCGTGCTGGATGCCTGGCCGCGGCAGGAGCCTAGCGTGTCACCGATGCTTTGATGCAACTGGGGCTGCAAAGCAGCCCCCATCAATTTCAAGCCTTGTTCAAGGCCTGGGCAGCCGCCAGCACGGCATCCACATGCCCGGGCACCTTCACCCCACGCCATTCCTGCCGCAGCACACCGTCCTTGTCGATCAGGAAGGTGCTGCGATCAACGCCCATGTATTCCTTGCCATACAGCTTTTTCAGCTTGATCACGTCGAACAGCTGGCACAGGGCCTCGTCTTTGTCGCTGATCAGCTCGAACGGGAAGCCTTGCTTGGCCTTGAAGTTCTCGTGCGACTTGAGGCCATCGCGCGATACCCCGAACACCACGGTGTTGGCTGCGGCAAAGGCATCATGCTGGTCGCGGAACCCCTGGCCTTGGGTGGTGCAGCCCGGCGTGCTGTCCTTCGGGTAGAAGTACAGCACCACTTGCCGGCCCTTGAGCTCGGCCAGGCTGACGGTTTGCCCGCTGGTGGCCTGGGCCTGGAAGTCGGCAACGGGTTGGTCGAGTGCTACGGCCATGGTCGGTTTCCTTACATTGGGTTCTGTGGGCGCCATGGCTCGATCAGCGCATCGAGGTTCAGGGCGTCGGCAAAGTCCAGGAACTGGTCACGCAGCCAGCTGATCTGGGTGCCGGCCGGCAGGATCACGGTGAACTGGGCGTTGAGCATGCTGCTGCCGGTCTGCGGTGCCAGGTAGGTGTCGCAGGTCATGGCTTCCAGCTCGACACGGTGATCGAGGAAGAACTGGCACAGCTCGTTGATGATGTCCGGGCGGTAAGCGGCGCTCACATAAGCCACGTAGGGCAGGGCCTGCGGGCGCACCTCCTGGTCGGCGCTGCGCACCACGTCCAGGGTCAGGCCGTGCTTCTTGCCCAGGCCCGGCAGGGTGGATTCGAGGCGCGCCAGGGCGTCCCAGCTGCCGCCCACCTGCAGCACCAGGGCGCTGGTCTCGCCGTGGCGGCTCAGGCGCGAGGTGACCACCGCGCAGCGGTTTTCGAAGGCAGCGCGGCTGAGGACGTTGGCCAGTTCCATGGGATTCGGGCCCAAGGCACTGATGACAAGGAATTGTTCGCGAACAGTGGTGGGGGTGGACATGCAGCATTCCTAAAGCGATGAGCGGTCGGTGCAGGACGGTCTGAAGCCTCCTGTCGGCAGGGCCCGGGGCTCGCATGCGAGGTCTTGGACGCTGGCGGGGAGCAAGGTCGACGGCCCGGCGGGCCGCGCTGCACCGATCAAAGGGTCAAGGGTAGCGAAATAAGGCGCCGAGGGGAATGCTCCGCCCGCCTGCTTCGCTTGTGCAAGGTCGATGCCCCCAGTACCATTACCGCTCTCTTTTTCCGGCAGGAGCAGTTACATGATTGCGGGCAGTATGGTGGCATTGGTCACACCCATGGATGCACAAGGGCGTGTTGACTGGGGCAGCCTCGACAAACTTGTAGACTTCCACCTGGAAAACGGCACCCATGCGATCGTCGCTGTCGGCACCACCGGTGAGTCGGCCACGCTGGATGTCGAAGAACACATTCTGGTCATCAAGCACGTGGTCGAGCGCGTCAAGCGCAGCGCCAAGCCGATTCCGGTCATCGCCGGCACCGGTGCCAACTCCACCACCGAAGCGGTGCACCTGACGCAAAACGCCAAGAACGCCGGCGCCGATGCCTGCCTGCTGGTTGTGCCGTACTACAACAAGCCGACCCAGGAAGGCCTGTACCAGCACTTCAAGCACATCGCCGAAGCCGTCGACATCCCGCAAATCCTCTACAACGTACCCGGCCGCACCTCCTGCGACATGCAGGCCGAGACCGTGATCCGCCTGTCGACCGTGCCGAACATCATCGGCATCAAGGAAGCCACCGGCGACCTGGTGCGCGCCAAGGCCATCCTCGATGGCGTCAGCAAGGACTTCATCGTCCTGTCCGGCGACGACCCAACTGCCGTCGAGCTGATCCTGATGGGTGGCAAGGGCAACATCTCTGTTACGGCCAACGTCGCCCCGCGCGAAATGGCCGACCTGTGCGAGGCCGCCCTTGAGGGCAATGCCGAGAAGGCCCGCGCAATCAACGAAAAACTCATGCCGCTGCACAAAGACCTGTTCTGCGAAGCCAACCCGATCCCGGTGAAGTGGGCGCTCGTCGAAATGGGCCTGATGCAAAAAGGCATTCGCCTGCCACTGACCTGGCTGAGCGAAGGCTGCCACGAAAAAGTCCGTACTGCCTTGCGCCAGTCCGGCGTACTGGTTTAAGAGGAAGTGCACCGCATGAAGCGACTGGCTGGTCTTTCCGCCCTTGCCCTGATTATCTCCAGCACCAGTGGGTGTGGCTGGCTGTGGGGCGAGGATGGCTATTTCCGCGACCGCGGCAGCGATTACCTGCAGGCGCACCCGACCGCGCCGATGCAGCTGCCGCAGGACGTCAGCAACGTCAAGCGCCTTGACCCGTTGCTGCCCATTCCACGTAACGTCGCCGATGACAACGTCGCTGGCGAGTTCGAGGTGCCGCGCCCGCAACCGCTGACCGGTGGCGCCGCCCAGGTTACCGATTACAGCCTGCAACGCAGCGGCAGCAGCCGTTGGGTGCTGGCCCAGCATTCGCCTGCCGAGGTGTGGCCAGTGGCCCGCCAGTTCTTCGAGGACAACGGCTTCCGTATTGCCGAAGAGCGCCCGCAGACCGGTGAATTCAACACCACCTGGCAGCGTTTCGACGAGCTGTCGGCATCGCTTGGCCAGCGCCTGGCCAGCACTGCCAGCAGCGGTGACAGCGAAGTGCGTGTACGTGTGCGCATGGAGCCCGGCGTGCAGCGCAACACCTCCGAGGTATACGTGGTGAGCGTCGAGCGCCCGGCCGGCAGCACTGCCGAGCCTGCATTCCCGTCCACGTCTGCCAACACCGGCGCCGATGCCCTGCTGGTCGACGAAATGCTTGCCAGCATGAACCGCAGCGCCGAGAAGGGCGGTTCGGTGTCGCTGCTGGCCGCGCGCGATTTCGACGCGCCAAGCCGCGTCAGCCTCAGCGAAGACGGCAGCGGCAACCCGGTGCTGTACCTGGGCTCCGACCTGGACCGCGCCTGGTCTGGCGTGGGCCGTGCCCTGGAGCAGGGTGGCGAGTGGCGTGTCGAAGACATCAACCGCAGCCTGGGCCTGTACTACATCAACCTGTCGGAAAAGCCTGACGACAAGCAGAACCAGCCTGGCTTCTTCAGCCGCATGTTCGGCAGCGAGCCGACCAAGGAAGAGCGTGAAGCCCGCGCCGAGCGCTACCAGGTTCGCCTGAGCAAGGTGGGTGAGAGCGTGCAGGTCACGGTCGAGAAAAACATCAACACCGTGGCTCCGGCCGATGTCGCCCGCCGCGTGCTGAGCGCCATTCAGGACCACCTGGGTTAAGTGCGCTTCGCGGTACTCGGAAGCGGTAGCCAAGGGAACGGCACGCTGATCGCCAGTGGTGACACGTTCATCCTGGTCGATTGCGGCTTTTCCCTGCGTGAAACCGAGCGGCGCCTGGCGCTGCTCGGCGTCTCGGCGGCCCAGCTCAGCGCAGTATTGGTCACCCACGAACATGCCGACCACGTGCATGGGGTCGGCTTGCTGTCACGGCGCTACAATGTACCGGTCTACCTCAGCCAAGGGACCTTGCGCGGCATGCGCAAGCCGGTGGAGGTGGCCGGTTTTCTCGCTTGTGGCCAAAGCCTGCGTATCGGCAGCCTGGAAGTGACCGCGGCGCGGGTAGAGCACGACGCCTACGAGCCGTTGCAGTACGTGATCAGCGACGGCCAGCGGCGCTTCGGCATGCTGACCGACCTGGGCTCGTACGACGCGCTGTTGCTGGAACGTTACCAAGGCCTGGATGCACTGCTGATCGAGGCCAACCATTGCCGCGACCTGCTGGCACGCGGCCACTACCCGGTCTTCCTGAAGCAGCGGGTAGGTGGCATGCAAGGGCATTTGAACAATCACCAGGCCGCGCGCCTGGTGCACGAGTTGGGCTGGAGCAACCTGCAACACCTGGTGCTGGCCCACCTCAGCAGCAAGAACAACCTGCCACACTTGGCCCGCCAGTGCTTTGTCGACACCTTAGGGTGCGACCCGGACTGGCTCCAGGTGGCGAATCAGGAACACGGGCTCGACTGGCGCGAAATCGCCTAGCCCAACACCTCAAGCAAGCGGAGCCCAATCATGGAAAAACGCGACGAACTCTACCGCGGCAAGGCCAAATCGGTTTACAAGACCGACGACGCCGACCGCTTGATCCTGCTGTTCCGTAACGACACTTCGGCGTTCGACGGCAAGCGCATCGAACAACTCGACCGCAAAGGCATGGTGAACAACAAGTTCAACGCCTTCATCATGCAGAAACTGGAAGAAGCCGGCGTGCCAACCCAGTTTGACAAGCTGCTGGGTGACAACGAGTGCCTGGTGAAGAAGCTGGACATGATCCCGGTCGAATGCGTAGTGCGCAACTACGCCGCCGGTAGCCTGGTCAAGCGCCTGGGCGTGGAGGAGGGCATCAAGCTCGAGCCGTCCACCTTCGAACTGTTCCTGAAAAACGACGAGAAGGGCGACCCCTTCATCAACGAATCCCACGTTGTCGCGTTCGGCTGGGGCACCGCCGAGCAGCTGGTCGAAATGAAAAAGCTGTCGCTGAAGGTTAACGAAGTGCTGAGCAAGCTGTTCGATGACGCCGGCCTGCTGCTGGTCGACTTCAAGCTGGAGTTCGGCGTATTCCACGGCCAGATCGTGCTGGGCGACGAGTTCAGCCCGGACGGCTGCCGCCTGTGGGACAAAGAAACCCGCAAGAAGATGGACAAGGACCGCTTCCGTCAGGGCCTGGGCGACGTAATCGAAGCCTATGAAGAAGTTGCCAAGCGCCTGGGCGTGCCGCTGTAAGCGGCCCGTTCACGCAAGCGCCTGATACCACGCGATTTTTTTTAAAAAAAGGTTTGCGTTTTAAAAGAACGCTGGTATGATGCGCGGCATTGGAGAGATGCCGGAGTGGTCGAACGGGACGGATTCGAAATCCGTTGTACTGGCAACAGTACCTAGGGTTCAAATCCCTATCTCTCCGCCATACAAGATCAAGCCCCTGAAGGCGAAAGCTTCAGGGGCTTTTTCGTTGTGCGTCGCTAAAGTGGTTGAAGTCAGCAGCCCCAATTGCGCGGGGCGAGCCTATGAGGAAGCGGGGAGTTTCTTGAGCGGTCTGACCGTGAGCTCTACACCCAAGGCAAGCATGAGCTTCTGAATAGTAGTGAAACGGGTTTTATCGCCGCCCTTCAACGTTTTGTAAAGCGACTCACGATTCACGCCTGCGTCTTGCGCAAACTGATTCACGCCCTTGGCTTTTGCCACTTCCCCCAAGGCATGCATCAGGGTTTGCGCATCGTTAGCCTTCATTGCCTCTGCCAGGAAAGCCGCGATGGTTTCGGGACTGTTCAGAAACCGGGAGGCCTCGAAGCGTTTGGTACTGCTCAAATCGAGTTCAAGGATGGGCATGTCTTCGGCGGTGAATGTGTCGCTCATCGTTGTTTACCTCGTATAACATCAAGGATTTGCTTGGCGCGCTTAATGGCTCTGAGCTGGTCCGCTTTATCGCTACCGTAGAGCATCAGGTAGCGGGTCGAGCCCGTTATAACCGGGGCCGACAAACACTCGCATCTCACTGACGCCATCGCCAACAGACTCGATATCGCCAAAGCTGCCATTTTCCGCTCGTGCGAGTCTTGCGGTGACTGCACCTTTGCCGATCGGATCTTTCACGCCATCCAGCCAATCGTCAAATTCCGACGTAGTGTCGATCTGATTCGGCATGCATTAAATGTAGCCTAGTGGCTACTCCTTGTATATGAGAGATCGACGGAGTGGCGTTGCAGTCCTGTGTGGACGTGGTAACCGCCACGAAAAGGGGCGCATAGAAGTGATGGCCGCCTGTCATCGTCAGTCGTTGAATGGCCATGACGTGATGAGGCTGACGTGATGAGGCTAAGGCGCAAGTTGAGCACTGGCAACGGTTGGAGCGGGATTGGTCTGGGTTTGGGAAATGGACTACATCGCCGTGGAAGATGTCGCAGCCCTGCCGTCGACCGATGGCGCTTTTGGGGTCCGTTTGCGCTGAGACGCGATAAATGAAACCCCTGGGTGCATCGCGTCTCCAGGGGCTTTTCCGTTCCGGCCTTACTTTTTCATCATCCCCAATTCAGCATCATCCAGCAGCGCCTTGGCCATGGCACTCAGGTAGTGCGAGGCCCAGATCAGTTTCTGGTCGCCGTCCATCAGGCCGGTGATGATCAGGTCGCGCACGTAACCCATCAGTTCGGATGCTTGTTCGCGGGCGTCCTGGCAGGGGATGCCGGGTTCGATGCGGAACAGCGGGTGGGTGTTGTTTTCGCCTTGGTAGAAGCAGGTCTTGCCGACTGTGGTGGGTTCTTGTGTGTTGTCGGTGGGCATTGATTTGTTTCCCGGTTCTGGTTGCCTGGGCTGGCCTCTTCGCGGGTGAACCCGCTCCCACAGGTGGTGTGCAGTGCCTGAGGGCGGAGATAACCCTGTGGGAGCGGCTTTAGCCGCGAAGAGGCCAGGCCTGCTAGTGCAGCGTGTACGGCTCACTGGGTAAGTGCGGCCGCATCTGCAATTGCATCAATGCCGACTCGACCAGGCTCTGGACTGCCTCCATTTCATGGATCACGGCCTGCATCACAATCGAGCTGTGGGCGGTAGGCTTGAGTTGCACGGACTGGCGGGCGACGGACAGGGCGCAGAGTACGTACTCTGAGGACTGGACCAGGGTGTCTTGCAGGACCTGGGTGGAATCGAGGGAGTAGGGTGGATCAGGGACCATCTTGCGCATACACATCTCCAGGATCATGGGAGCTGCCGCAAGCTTGCTGTCAAACAAGAGGGTGGCAGCTGTACATGGGTTGACAGACCGAGGATCCCGGAGTAACTCGGCGCACACGACGGTGCCCCACGTACAGCCGCCATAAACAGTGCACGTGTGCGGGAAATCGTCGGCCTGTCAAAGCCGGCCGTTGATTTTGCAACGACAAGCCGAGACTAGAGCGTGACCGAGTCCGTCGCAACAGTTAGAGCGGGTTGCCAGTATGTTTGGGAAACGCCCTACAAGGAAGGGAATAATTCTGAGTTCAAGTTGTAGAACATGGTCTGGCCACGCTCAGCGCATCGCCGCCAACTTGATACCAAACCCTACCAGACAAGCCCCCGCCAGCCGTTCGAACAGGTTGCTGATGCGCGGGTTTGCACGCATGCGTTCAGCCAACTGGTGCGTCAGCACCACGGCAATCAGCCCATACGCGAAGGTCACCACCGCCACCGTCGCAGCCATGAAACCGAACGTCACCAGCCCTTGGTGCTTCACCGGGTCGACGAACAGCGGGAAAAACGCCATGTAGAACATGATCGCCTTGGGGTTGAGCAGGGTGATCATCATGGTCTGGCGCAAGTACTGGCCGTTGTCCATGCGGCAGCTGTGTGCGGAGCCACCGGGTTTGCTCAGTAGCATGCGCAGGCCCAGGTACGCCAGGTACGCAGCACCGGCCCATTGCACCATATGGAAGGCCGTGGGGTAGGTGGCCAGCAAGGTGGCGACGCCGGCTACCGCCAGCCACAGCAGCACTTGGTCACCCACGATCACCCCAAGTGTCGCGGCCAGGCCAGCCTTGATACCGCCCTTGCCGGTGGCGGTGATCAGGGCGAAATTGCCCGGGCCGGGGATGGCCAGAAGGATGATGAAGGCGATGACGAATGCGCCGTAGTCGGTGACGCCGAGCATGGTGAGTTCCTGTTGGGCAATACGAAGGCAGTGCCCTGAACTATCGTCGGCAAAGGCTCGCTTTACAACCCAGTCGAGCGCTTTGCTGGCCTCTTCGCGGGGGAACCCGCTCCCACAGGGACTGTGCAGTGCCTGAGGGCGGCGAGGCCGGAGTGCAAACGCTGCCGGCTTGTGCTCGTAGATCACACCGGCTTCTCGCAACATTTTGTCTTGAACTGTCAATGGCACCTTGCGCTACAATGCGCCCCCTACAAGCCCCTCACGCCCAGGCCAAACGCCGTAATGATTACGTGCGCTGGGCGGTGACCTCTTCCTGACATGGATTCGTTGGATGCTTCGCGCCGTACTGGTATGCCTCTGCGCCCTTCGCTCGACGGTTGAATTGCCGTTCGTGGCCAGTGCTGCTCTCTCACCCCAAAAACTGCACAACTCTGAATGCTGCCGCCAACTGTTGGCTGCGGTACGCGGCTGTGCGCCCCATCGAAAATGGAGTGCTCCACTTGCGTAAGAAATTCGTCGCGTCCCTTCTGGCGGTCGCCATCGCCTCTACCACGGCCTGTGCACAGCTCGGGATCAGCAAAGAGCAAGCGGGCACCGTGATCGGCGGCCTGGCCGGTGTGGCCATCGGCTCGACCATGGGCAGCGGCAACGGCAAGATCGCCGCAGCCCTGATTGCCGGCGGCATCGGTGCCTACGTGGGTAACCGCATCGGCCACATGCTGGACGAGAAGGACCAGCAGGCCCTGGCGCTGCGCACCCAGGAAGTACTGAGCCAGCAGCAGACCACTGCCAGTACCCAGCCAGTGACCTGGAAGTCTGACCACTCGGGCGCCACCGCCCAGATCGTGCCGGGCAAGGAATACACCCAGACCAAAAAGGTTGAGGTCAAGCGTGCGCCGAAGATTCAGGCGGTGCCGTCGATGAAGCTGATCAACGAGCCATACGTGACCATCAGCGACAACCTTAACGTGCGCGCCGCTCCGAACCAGACGGGTGAAAAAGTCGGCAGCCTGAAGAACCATACCGAGTTCACCGCCGTCGGCGCCACTGGCGACTGGATCCTGGTCGGGCGCAAGGGCGTGACCGTGGGTTACGTGCACAAGAACTACGTCGAGCCCAAGGCGCAGGCCTTGGCCAAGCGCGTGACGCCAGCGGTGAACCTGGACGAGCTGGACGTTGCCGCCAACAAGGAAACCCAAGGCTTCGACCTGGATTCGGTGCAGTCGCTGCCGACCGAAACGGTCGCCGCCGAAGCTGCCTGCCGCCCGGTCACTGTCAGCCTGAAGTCGCAAAGCGGCAAGACCGAGCAAGAGCAGAACACCTTCTGCAAACAAGCCAACGGCACCTGGGAACTGATCTGAGGAACTCCATGAAAAAGCACGCGCTCGCGCTGGCTGTGGTCGGCGCTTGTGGTCTGGTACCGCAGGCGTTCGCCCACGAGCTGGCCTTCTCGAAGAAAGAAAACATCAAGGTCGAAGTGCCAGGGGATGCCACCACGTGGTGCAAACCCGAGGTTGAACTGACCATCACCCGCCCGGCGTGGGACAACCAGGAACTGCTATCGGGGCTGCTGACCAAGCTGCCGTTCGTGTTTGCCAAGGACTGCTCGACTGCCAAGGTAAGCTGGAAGGCGGTTGATGCCAAGGGTAACCTCTACGCCAGCGGCTCGGGCAATGCCGGCAACCTGGGCCTGGTGACCTTGGCTGCCGCGCCTGCTGCACCTGCCGCCGCCGCCCCGGCGCCCGCCCAGGCAGCACCTGTTGCAACTGCCCCGGCACCTGCTGCCCCGGCACCTGCTGCTTCGGCACAAGCCCCGGCCGCCGCGGCCGCTGCGCCAGCCCCAACCGCTGAGCCGGCCCCCGCGGTCGTTGAAGCAGCGCCGGCGAAAGCAGAAGTTGCCCCAGCCCCTGAAGTTGCCGCAGCACCTGCGCCAGCACCGGCTGCCGAAGCCCCGGCAGCAGCCCCCGTCGTTCCGCCCGTGCCTGCACCTGCCGCTGCAGTAGCCGCTGCCCCCACGTCGGACTTCGGTCGCGCCGTGGTGCTGGAGAACCGCAACCTGATGCAGGTAACGGACGGCGCGGGCTGCAAATGGGTGCTCAGCCGCGAGATCATCGGCAATGGTGACACCCTGTCGTTCGGCACCACCCCGGCCATGCCCTGCCCGGCGTCCGGCTTTGGTGAAGGCAGCTTCGAAAAAATCACCTGGAAGGCCGTGGGTACCTACCGTGGCGATAACTGGAACCGCGTTTACGCCCACCCGAGCGGCTTGATCTTCAACAAGAACCTCGAGCCTGCGGTAAAGGACAAAGCCGTTTCCTACCTCACGGCGCAAGCCGACCAGGCCGCATTCCTGGTTGGCGAAATCCCCAGCCGGCAGATGAAGGTGTACCTGACGTTCACCCGTTCCAGCTACGGCGTGCTGCGCCCGTTTAGCAGCGACCCTTACTACGTGGCGGTCACCCCTGACGAGTCGTTCGCCCTGGACGCGGCCAAGTACAAGGAAGCCGCGCTGGAAATCTTCGACCTGATCAAGGCCACCTCGCCGACCACCACCGATGTGGCCAACCTGTTCATCGTCAAGGACCTGTCGGCGATTTCGAACAACATCTGGGGTAACGATGCCCAGAAGATCACCCGCAACCGCATCGGCATCAACCGCCAAGGCCTGTTCTTCGATGTGCGCGATGGTGCGAACTGGGCGGTTCAGCGAGAGCAGCAGCGTGTGCGCGAAGAGCGTCAGCGCCAGCAGGAACTGGCCCGCGTGCACACCCGGGTGCTGGAGCGTTACCAGCAGTTGCAAGACGGCATGAGCGACTTCAAGGGGCGCGAAACCGAGGCCCTCGCGCAGATGGCTGGCATCAAGGTGCGCTTCGCTTCGCCGCTGGCGCAGCAAGACCCTGCGACGTCGGCCCGGGTGGCGCCGATGATGGTGCACGTGACCGGCAAGAAGGGCGACTTCTACACCATCGACTTCCCGAGCACCGGCCGTCTGGTCGCCGACGAGGAATACAGCGAAGGCTGGTACGTGACCCAGGTGGCGAACGCCACGCCGTACTACCCGCTGGACGATGGCCGCGCCGTGCCAACCTACCGCGCCTACAGCGTGGGTGAGCCTGAGGCCTGCAAGCAGGACCACTGTGCCGACCGTGTGTCGTTCGGCGCCGTGCTGGCCAAGGAATTCCCCAACGCCGGTATCGATTTCAGCTGGACCCCCGAGGTCTCCCAAAAGTACGTGAACGACTGGAACAACGCTTCCGCGATGGTCCAGTGAGGCAAACACCATGATCAAACAGATGAACAAGAAGCAGCTGCTGATTGGCGGTGTTGCCGCGGCGGTGCTGGTGCTCGGCGGTGGCTATGCAATGGTTGCCAGCTCGGGCAAGAAGGCTGCGCTGGCCTATTACGAGGACTTCAAGGAGCGCTACTTCCTTGAGGATGTGCTGGCCGAGGGCGATATTTCCTACTCGGCGTTCTCTGGCAACCTGACTGTTGCCGACCCCGAGATCCGCAAGGCAGCCGCGCAGACCAATGGCGCGCAGCAGTTCATGCGCGGGCTGACCAGCCTGGTGGAGTCCGCTCGCGGTGGTTCGCCGGAAGAAGGCCTGGCGGGTTGGGCCAAGTACCAGCTCAACGTCAGCCGTAATGTTGCCGGCATTTACCTGAAGGCTGACGCGCTGAAGCTGTCCCACGACGGTGATAGCAAAGACGGTAGCATTCACATCCAGCTGGTGGGCATGCAGATGGGCAACCCCTTCGTTGCCAGCAAGGGCGCTGAGGTGGTGCTGGTGGCTGATGTCAGCGACGAGATCCAGCCCCGCGCAGAGCTGGCCGCCAATGGCCGCGCCACTGAGTCGAATTTCGACTGGGGTGCCAACATGGCGGTGCGCCAGCCCTTGACTGGCGCGTTCCTGGTCAGCAGCACGGGCGATTTTGGCACCACGGTTGACCTGGACTTCACCATCAAGCGTTCCAGTGACGGTGAAGGCTCGATGGAGTTTGTCGTGACCCACCGTAACGACGGCTCCAAGGTGGGTGAGATCGTGCGCAAGGCCGACTTCGAGTCGCTGCCGGAGCTGGACGATGTCGAAACCCAGCTCAAGAGCGCGCTTAGCGCCATGCTGATTGGTGCATACAGCCCGTACACCGGTCAGGCGGTATTGGCCGAAGCGGTGAGCGGTTTTGCCCGCAAAGCCAAGGTTGAGAACTACTCGGTGAGCTACAGCGGCTTCAAACCGCTGAAAGAGGCTTACAATGCCTTCCAGCAGCATGTACCGAAGGCGAAGTTCGCTGCCTTCTGTGAAGAGGTTGGCCTGTCGTCGTGGAGCAGCGATTTCGGCGCCAAGGGCAAGAACCACAGCGACTCGGAATGTGCCATCGGGCAGAAACTGGTCGAGGAAGGCAAGTTCGAAGAGCAGTACACTTTCAAGCAAGGCAAGAGCCTGTTTGCAGCGTTGTTCGTAAGCAAGGCGTATCAGCTGGAAACCAATTGACTGGGTGATCGCTGATTGAGGAAGCCCTCGGGAACCATGAGTTGCCGGGGGCTTTTTATTGTAACTAACTATTGGGCAGCCACCTGTCAGTTGCACGCTTGCAACGAAGTTGTGCCACGCACGGCTTGGATCCAAAGCTGGGAGTCTGTATGATCCCGCAGCCATCAGACGATGGTCGAAGATGATTCATTTAAAGGACTTAGTATGAAAAAGCTGTTCAAGGCCACCGTAGCCGTTGCCGTTGTTTCGGGTGTTGCCCTGCTGTCGGGTTGCACTGGCCAAGTTTACAACCAACCGAAAAACTGCACTTACGACTACCTGTTCCACCCTTCGGTTTCCATCTCCAAGATCATCGGTGGCTGCGGCCCGATCGATAAACTGCCTCAGCAGCAGTAATCTTGGCGGTACCCTGATCGCGACGCTTGCGGCGTGATCCAAAGCCCCCGGTCATGTAAATGTCCCGGGGGCTTTTGTTTGAGGGCGGTTTACCAGCGCAGCGACACGGTTCCCAGCAGTGTGCGCTCTTCACCCCAATAGCAGCGCCCGGCGTTGTTGCAGCCTGCCACGTACTCTTTGTCGAACAGGTTGCGGGCATTGACCTCCACCGACCAGTTTTCGTCGATCTCATACCCGACCTTGGCATCCACCAGCGTGACATCGCCGGTATCCAGCTTGCCGTACAGGCTCGCCGGGGTGTACGCGAATGTGCTGTCGAAATGGCGCACGCCGCCCCCGATCTGCAGGCCCTTGAACAGCCCGTCCCGGAAGCGGTAAGTGCTCCATACCGAAGCCTGGTTGCGTGGTACGCCGGTCATTTGGTGGTCTTCATACAGCGACCCGGCCACGTCCTTGGTAATACGCGAATCGGTGTAGGTGTAGGCGGCGGTGAGGTTGAGGTTTTCGCTCAGGTCGCTGTTCAATTCCAGCTCCACGCCCTTGGCCCGGCTGGCACCGATCTGGCGGTAGTCACCCACGGCGGAATCGAACAGTACATCGTCCTTCTTGCGCAGGTCGTACACCGACGCGGTGAAGGCGGTGTTCCAGCCTTTGGGTTCGTACTTGATGCCCACTTCGTACTGCTCGCTGGTGGTGGGGTCCAGCGGGCCGTTCCTGCTTTCGGTCTGCTGGGTCGGGGCAAAGGCCGTGGAGTAGCTGAAGTACGGCGACAGGCCGTTTTCGAACTGATACATCACCCCGGTCTGCCAGGTGAACTTGCTGTCCCAGCTGTCCATGTCGGCTTGCGCGTTAAGGGTACCGGCCTTGTTGCGGAACTGGCTGTTGACCCGGTCCAGGCGCCCGCCCAGCAGCAGTACCCAGTTGTCGACCTTGGTTTGCAGCTGGCTGTAGAGGCCGTACATGGTCTGTTCGAGCAAGGCGTTCTGCACATGCAGGGGCGTACTCGGCTTGCCGTTCCACACCGGGTCGAACACATTGATGGTGCCGCCGTTGCCTGCGTCCCAATCCTGGTTGAACGAGGTGCGGTCCAGGCTCGCACCGATCAGGAAGGTGTGGTCGAACGCGCCGCGGGTAAAGTGGCCTTCGAACTGGTTGTCCAGCGAGTAGGCGATGGACTTGTTGTAGCGGTCGTAGGCCGTGTTGCCCAGGGTGGTGCCGAAGCCGCCATTGTTCAGGTTACCTGGCCACATTTCCTGGCGGTCGATGCGCGACTGCATGTAGCGCGAGTTCTGGCGGAACTGCCAAGTGTCGTTGAAACGGTGGCTGAACGCGTAGCCCAGGCTCCAGGTTTTCCGTTCGAAGTTGTCCCAGTCCGGGTTGCCGGACAACTGGTCTTTGTCGATCTTGCCGTTGGGGTTGTGCAGCAGTGTGCCTGCGGCCGGGTAACCGAGCTCCATCAAGGTGCGGTCGCGCTGGTAGGTCGCCAGCACGGTCAGGCTGTTGAAGTCGTCGAAGTTCAACGTCAGCGACGGCGCGATGTACATGCGGTCGTCGGGTTGATGGTCGACCTGGGTGTCAGACTTGCGGCCCATCATCACCAGGCGGCCGAGCACATTCCCCTCATCGGTCAGCGGGCCGGAAACGTCGACGCCCAACTGGCGCCGGTTGTGCGAGCCGTAGCTCAGTTGCACTTCGCCGCGCGCGTCGGCAGTAGGCCGCTTGCTGACCAGGTTGACCACGCCACCTGGGGCGTTTTCGCCATACAGGATCGAAGTGGGGCCGCGGAACACTTCCACCCGCTCCAGGCCGTAGGGTTCGCTGCTGGTGTCGTAGCGGTTGCCCTGCACCCGCAGGCCATCGCGCAACAGGCCGTAGCCATAGTCGGTGGCATTGAAGCCGCGGATGAAGAACAGGTCACCCGCCTGGCCATCACCGCCGGCAAACGGCGGCGAGAAAATGCCTGGTACATAGCCCAGCACCTCGGTGAGGGTTTGCGATTGCTGGTCATCCATGCGCTGGCGGGTTACCACCGAAACCGAGCGCGGGGTGTCGGCCAGGGCGCTGCTGGTTTTGCTGGCAGTGGCACTGGCTACGGCGCGGTAACCGCTGTCGCCCTGGCCGTCGCTGGCGACCAGGGTAGCGGCGTTGATCGACGTGGCATCCAGTTGCAGGGCGGTGCCATCGGCAAGCGGTTGCAGCACATAGCCCGCGCTGCCTTGGGGCACGGCTTGCAGGCCGCTACCCTGCAGCAGCCGGGCCAGGCCTTGGGCGACGCTGTAGCGGCCCTGCAGCCCCTGGCTGGTCTTGCCGGCGGCCAGTTCGTTGCTGCCGGCCAGGTAGATGCCGGCCTGGCTGCTGAACTGGTTGAGGGCGCTGGTGAGCGAGCCGGGGGCGATGTTGAAGCGGGTTTCGGCGCTGGCCGCCTGTTCGGCGTGGGCCAGGGTTGCCGGCAACATCAGTGGCGCGGCAGCAAAAAGCGAAAGTGGCGCGGCAAGCGCCAGGCGGAACGCGGGGTGGAAGGGCGTCGGCATGCTGGTCTCTGGAATCGGTAGGGTGAGTTGGAAGCGCTATGCCGGGTTAACCGAACGAGATTGGAAAAAGGGAACCGGGTTGGAAGATTTTTTGACCGGCTCCAACGAATTTGCCAGCACCGGCACAGCGGGATCCAAATACCGTGTTGCCTGCTTCGCGGGCTTGCCCGCTCCCACAGGTACTACGCAGGCTGCGGGTTCACACCGCATCTGTGGGAGCGGGCATGCCCGCGAAGAACCCAGCGCGATGTACCGGTATCAAACCGGCTCGACTGTGACCCACCAAGGCGTCAGCCGCTGCACCCGCACCGGTAATGCCGCTTGCAACAAGGCCAGTGCGCGATCGGTATCGTTGAGCGGGAAGGCACCCATCACCGACAGCTTGGCGACATCCGGGTGCCAACCCAGGTGCCCGTGGCGATAGCGTCCCAGCGTTTGCAGCAAATGCCCCAATGGCATGTCTTCGGCATTGAGACGGTGATAAATCCACGACTCGCCGGCGCTTTGGGCCGGGCGGGTGGTGCTGATTGCCTGAGCGCTAAAGTCCACCTGCTGGCCCGCTGGCACGATGCAGCGCTCGCCGCTTTGCGCCGTGCATACCTCAACAGCGCCGGCGTATACATCCAGCCGGGTATTTTCGCCCAGCTGGCACACTGCAAAGCGTGTTCCCAGGGCCTGCATGCGGCCTTGCGCAGTGTCGACGAAGAAAGGGCGGCGCGGGTCGTGGGCGGTTTCCACCAGCAGCTCGCCAAAGCGCAGCCGCAGTACCCGGCTGAATGTGGAGAACTGCGTGTCCACGGCACTCTGCGCCCCTAGCCACAACTGGCTGCCATCGGCCAGACGGGTTTCGCGCACTTCACCAATGCCGGTGGCCATGTCGGCACCCCAGCCCGACAACGGCGCGCCGTGCCACGCCCGCCAGCCAAGCAGAGAGCCTGCGCCAAGCACCAGCAGCGACTTGAGCCCGGTGCGCCGGGTGAAGCGACGCGCATCGTGCTCACGCAGTGCCCGGCCCGCAGCCGCACCTTCGGCCTGCAACGGGGCAAAACGCTGGCCGACCCGTTGCACATAGTGCCAGGCCGCCTGATGGTCGCCGTGCTGGTCAAACCAGTGTTGCCATTGCGTGCGCAACTGCGGTGCGGCGTTTTCGTCCTGCAACTGCACGTACCAGTGTGCGGCTTGCTGCAGGCTGGCGTGGCTGAGTTTGTGCACGGGCGAGGTCATGGCGTCACTCCACCAGCAAGCCGTCGAGTTCGGCTTCAAGAATCGCGCAATGCACAAACGCCTGGGCCAGGTACTTTTTGATCATGCGTTCGCTTACCCCGACGTGCGCGGCAATATCGCGGTAGGCCAGGCCATCGATCTGCGCCAGCAGGAATGCCTGGCGCACTTTGCCCGGCAAACGCTGCAACATTGCGTCCACCTCGTGCAGGGTCTCGACAATGATCGCGCGCTGTTCGGGGGAGGGCTGCAGGGCCTCGGGCTGCAAGGCCAACTGCTGCAACCAGGCTTGTTCCAGCTTCTGCCGGCGCCAGTGGTCCACGCACAGGCCGCGGGCGATGGTGGCCAGGTACGAGCGTTCGCCACGTTCGCCGTCGAACTGCCGTGGGCGCTTGAGGATGCGCACGAAGGTGTCTTGCACCAGGTCGGCCGCATCGCAGCGGCTGCCCAGCCGGCGATACAGAAAGCCGAGCAACCAGCGTGAGTGGCTGTGGTACAGGCTATGGAGCGAGCTGTTCAACTCTGGGATCGAAACCACGGCGGCATCCGGCGCAAGCGCATACTGGTGCGAATGAGAAATGATCTCAATATTAGGGGCGCCAGAAAAATACTGCAATCACTGCAAAGCTTGCGGGCATCCCCTGGGACAACCCGTCACCTTGACGCGAGGACCGGCAATTTGTTTGCGCTGGCATTTCGGATACAATCAGAAAAACGATTCAGCCCTGTCGGTCAATTCGACAAAAGGCCGAGTCGTTTTCTGGTTCTCTGGCTGCCGAACAATGATCAACAACAAGCCTGCGCTGAAGAACACGGAACACCTGGGCCAGCCACAGGCCCTCCCTCCGTTCTCCTGACTGGAATAGATCAATGTTCAAGAAAGCTGGCAAGACCTTGCTGGGTCTGGCTGTCGCTGCGAGCTTCATGCAAGCGCACGCCGCAGAAACCAAAAAAGTAGACGTGCTGCTGGTCGGCGGCGGCATTATGAGCTCCACCCTGGCCGTGTGGCTGCACGAGCTGGAGCCAAGCTGGTCGATGGAAATGGTCGAGCGCCTGGACGGCGTGGCTGAAGAAAGCTCCAACGGCTGGAACAACGCCGGTACCGGCCACTCCGCGTTGGCCGAGCTGAACTACACCCCGGAAGACAAAGACGGCAACGTCAACATCTCCAAGGCCATCGAAATCAACGAAGCCTTCCAGATTTCCCGTCAGTTCTGGGCCTGGCAGGTCCGTCAGGGCGTGCTGAAGAACCCGCACTCGTTCATCAACACCACACCGCACATGAGCTTTGTGTGGGGCGATGACAACATCAAGTTCCTGAAAAAGCGCTACGACGCGCTGCAGGCCAGCCCGCTGTTCCGCCCGATGCAGTACTCCGAGGACCACGCGCAGATCGCCAAGTGGGTCCCGCTGATGATGGAAGGCCGCGACCCGAACCAGAAGCTGGCCGTGACCTGGACGCCAATCGGCACCGACGTCAACTTTGGCGAGATCACCCGCCAGATGGTTGGCCACCTGAAGACCCAGGACAACTTTGACCTGAAGCTCTCCAGCGAAGTGCAAGACATCACCCGCAACAAGGACGGCTCCTGGCACGTCGAGTACAAGAACCTGAAGGACGGTACCGAATCGGCTACCGATGCCAAGTTCCTGTTCATCGGTGCCGGCGGTGGCGCACTGAAGCTGCTGCAGAAGTCGGGTATTCCTGAAGCCAAGGAATACGCAGGCTTCCCGGTGGGCGGCTCGTTCCTGGTGACCGAGAACCCGACCGTGGCCATGCAGCACATGGCCAAGGCTTACGGCATTGCCTCGACCGGCGCGCCACCCATGTCGGTACCGCACCTGGACACCCGCGTGCTGGACGGCAAGCGCGTGATCCTGTTTGGCCCATTCGCCACGTTCTCGACCAAGTTCCTGAAGAATGGCTCGTACCTGGACCTGCTGAGCAGCACCACCACCCACAACGTGTGGCCGATGACCAAGGTCGGTATCGACCAGTACCCGCTGGTGGAATACCTCGCTGGCCAGCTGATGCTGTCTGACGATGACCGTTTCGAAGCCCTGCGCACCTACTTCCCGAATGCCAAGAAGGAAGACTGGCGCCTGTGGCAGGCTGGCCAGCGTGTGCAGATCATCAAGCGTGATGCCGACAAGGGCGGCGTGCTGAAGCTGGGTACCGAAGTGGTTGCGTCCGAAGACCGTACCATTGCCGGCCTGCTGGGCGCCTCGCCCGGTGCTTCGACTGCTGCGCCGATCATGCTCACCGTGCTGGAAACCGTGTTCAAGGAGAAGGTCGCTACCCCAGAGTGGCAGGCCAAGATCAAACAGATCGTGCCGAGCTACGGCACCAAGCTGAACGACTCGGCAGCGGCCACCCAGAAAGAGTGGAACTACACCGCTGAAGTGTTGCAGCTGGAGAAACCGCCGGTGATCGACGCCAGCGTTGACTTCGGTGGCGCGGCAAGCCAGCCGGTTGAAAGCAAGCCTGAGAACGACATGGCGCTGTAATCGGCCATTGTTGTGAAAGAAGCCACGGGGGTGACCTCGTGGTTTTTTTTTTGGCGCTTCACTAACCGCCAGGGCGTGCGGCAAACATCATCGCTGGCGCAGGATGCATTCCAGTAGCCCGGGAAACCGCTCGCCCAGCATTTCGCTGCGCAGCGAATTCATGTGGGTGGTCCCCACATTGCGGGTATGTACCAACCCCGCATCACGTAGCACGCGGAAATGGTGGGACATGCTCGACTTGGGCCGCCCCCCGTCCAGCTCGCCACAGCTGGCTTCGGCGACGCCGGCCAGATGGCGGACGATTTCCAGGCGCACGGGGTCGCTGAGCGCATAGAGCAGGCGTTCAAGAATCAGGTCTTCAGCGTTGGGATGTTTATAGGCTCGCATGGCCGACATGATAACGGGGGTTTCACTAATTGCCATAGTTCGATTATGATCGAACAACAGTATTCAGATGAACCCGGAGTTTCCCATGTCCGCACTGTTCGAACCCTATACCCTCAAAGACGTTACCCTGCGTAACCGCATCGCCATTCCGCCGATGTGCCAATACATGGCCGAAGACGGCATGATCAACGACTGGCACCACGTGCACCTGGCCGGCCTGGCCCGTGGGGGGGCCGGCCTGCTGGTGGTCGAGGCCACTGCGGTGGCACCAGAAGGGCGCATCACCCCCGGGTGTGCCGGTATCTGGAGCGATGCTCACGCCCAGGCGTTCGTACCCGTGGTGCAGGCCATCAAGGCTGCTGGTGCCGTGCCGGGCATCCAGATCGCCCACGCCGGGCGCAAGGCCAGCGCCAACCGCCCATGGGAAGGTGACGACCACATCGCTGCCGATGACGCCCGCGGCTGGGAGACCATTGCGCCGTCCGCCATCGCCTTTGGCGCGAACCTGCCGAAAGTGCCACGCGAAATGACGCTGGGCGACATCGCCCGGGTCAAGCAAGATTTCGTCGATGCCGCCCGCCGAGCGCGTGATGCCGGCTTCGAGTGGATCGAACTGCATTTTGCCCACGGTTACCTGGGCCAGAGCTTCTTCTCCGAGCACTCCAACAAGCGTACCGACGCCTACGGTGGCAGCTTCGACAACCGCAGCCGCTTCCTGCTGGAAACCCTGGCTGCGGTGCGTGAAGTGTGGCCAGAGAACCTGCCTTTGACCGCGCGTTTTGGTGTGCTGGAATACGATGGCCGTGACGAGCAGACCCTGGAAGAGTCGATCGAACTGGCGCGCCGCTTCAAGGCCGGTGGCCTTGACCTGCTGAGCGTGAGTGTCGGTTTCACCATTCCCGAGACCAACATCCCGTGGGGCCCGGCGTTCATGGGGCCGATTGCCGAGCGTGTGCGCCGTGAGGCGAAGCTGCCGGTGACTTCGGCGTGGGGCTTTGGCACGCCGCAACTGGCGGAAGGGGCACTGCAGGCCAACCAGCTGGACCTGGTGTCAGTGGGGCGCGCACACCTGGCCGACCCGCACTGGGCGTACTTTGCGGCCAAGGAACTGGGGGTGGAGAAAGCTTCCTGGACCTTGCCGGCGCCGTATGCGCACTGGCTTGAGCGTTATCGCTGAGGCTTGGAGGGGCTGCCATGCAGCCCATTCGCGGCACAAGGCCGCTCCTACAGGATAACGCGTGCTCTTTGTAGGAGCGGCCTTGTGCCGCGAATGGGCCGCCCGGCGGCCCCCGAATCTAGAACCGATCCAACCGGTAGGCTCCCACCTCTGGCCCCGCGGCCCGCTCAGCCAACCGCCCCACCCATTCCGCCGTCACCGCCGCCTGGGTCAACCCCAGGTGCTGATGCCCAAACGCCAACAGCACCCGCCCATCGCACACCCTGTCGATCACCGGCAACGAGTCCGGCAACGAAGGCCTGAAACCCATCCACGGCGTTGCCCCGTCGATGCTCAAGTCGTGCCGGAACAACCCCTTGCTCAACCGGTGCAACTGCCACGCCCGCTGCATGCTCGGCGGTGCTTCCAGCCCGGCAAACTCCACCGTGCCAGCCAGGCGCAAGCCTTCGGCCATGGGCGTCATGATGAACTTGCGCTCCAGCGAGGTGACTGCAAACGGCAGGCGCTGGTGCTCACCCGGCAACATCAGGTGGTAGCCACGTTCTGTGTCCAGCGGCACCCGCTTGCCTGTCAGCGCAGCGGTCAGTTTCGCAGAATGGGCACCACAGCTGACAAGCACCTGGCGGGCATTGAGCGTGCCCTGGTCGCTGGCCAGGCTCACGCCGGCACTGTGCAACTGCCCGCCATCGACCTGCGCCTGGACAAAGCGCACGCCGCTGGCCTTGGCCGCCTCGAACAGTTCGCACACTACCCGGTAAGGGTCGATGAAGTGCCCGGTGCGCGGAAAGAACAGCCCGCCCAGCAGTGACGGGCTCAGTTGCGGCGCTGCTTCGCGCACGGTTTCAGCCGACCAGAAGTCCACCGGAACCGCCTGCTGTTGCATGCGGGTGCGCAACGCCTCCAGTGCCTGGCGTGACTCAGGCTTCTCGAACACCAGCAACGAACCATCCTCCTGGAACAGTTCGCTGCGCCCGATCGAGCCCAGCAGCCGCTGCCAGGCACCCAGGCTGCCTTCGTTCAGCGTGCGTATGCCGGCCACACTGCGCTGGAACGGCGCCGGGCGCAGGTTGAGCAGCAGGCGGGTGAACCAGGGCAAGGCCTTGGGCAGGTACTTCCAGTCCAGGCGCAGCGGGCCCATCGGGTCTAGCAACATGCGCGGCAGGCGCTTGAGGATCGACAGGTCGGCAATCGGGAACACCTGCTCGGTGGCCAGGTGCCCGGCGTTGCCCCAGGACGCGCCCTGGCCGGGTGCCTGACGGTCTACCAGCAGTACCCGGCGGCCCTGGCGGGCCAGTTGCAGGGCACAGGCGACGCCGACAATGCCGGCGCCAACCACGGCAATATCGGCTTCAGGGGTTTGGACCATGCTCAGCCTTCCCGTTTGCCGTCAAGCAGGCGCCGCAGCTGCAGCGGGTTGCCGTGCTTCAGCGCCTGCGGCAGCAGCGCATCGGGGAAGTCCTGGTAGCACACCGGGCGCAGGAAACGCAGGATCGCCGCCGTGCCCACCGAGGTGGTGCGGGCATCGGAGGTGGCCGGGAACGGCCCGCCGTGAACCATGGCATCGCACACCTCGACACCGGTCGGCCAGCCGTTGACCAGAATGCGCCCGGCCTTGCGTTCAAGGGTTGGCAGCAGCGCGCGGGCGCTGTCGATGTCGGCATCGTCCAGTTGCAAGGTCGCGGTCAACTGGCCCTCCAGATGCTCGGCCACTCGGCGTACCTGTTCATCGCTCGCGCAGGCCACCACCAGCGACGCTGCGCCGAACACTTCGGCCTGCAAGGTCGGGTCGGCCAGGAAGGCTTCGGCCTCGGTCACGAACAATTGCGCCTGGCATTGGTTGGGGCCTTGTCCGGCCTGGCCACTGGCCGCCACCCGGGCATTGGCGTTTTCCGCCAGGTCACCGACACCGGCCTGGTAAGCACTGAAGATGCCAGGGGTGAGCATGGTCTGCGCTGTAGCCTGGCGAACGTGCTTGCAGGCGGCGTCGATAAACCGCTGTAACGCCGGGCCTTGGCGGGCGATCACCAGGCCGGGGTTGGTGCAGAACTGGCCGGCACCTTGGGTCAGCGAGGCGACGAAGCCTTGTGCCAGCGCATCACCGCGGGCCTGCAGTGCGGCCTCGAACAGGAACACCGGGTTGATCGAGCTCATTTCGGCGTACACCGGGATCGGTTCCGGGCGTGCCTGGGCCGCCTGGCACAGCGCGATACCCCCGCTGCGTGAGCCGGTAAAACCAACGGCCTTGATGCGCGGGTCGCTGACCAGCGCAATGCCGACTTCACGGCCGGAGCCGTACAGCAGCGAGAATACCCCGGCCGGCAAGCCGCACAGCTTCACCGCTTGCGCCACCGCCTGGCCGACCAGTTCGCTGGTGCCCGGGTGGGCGCTGTGGGCCTTGACCACCACTGGGCAGCCAGCAGCCAATGCCGACGCGGTGTCGCCACCGGCCACCGAGAAGGCCAGCGGGAAATTGCTGGCGCCGAATACGGCTACCGGCCCCAGGGCAACCTGGCGCTGGCGCAGGTCGGCGCGCGGCAGGGGCTGGCGGTCTGGCTGGGCGTTGTCCACCCGCACATCCAGCCATTCACCGGCCCGCACTACCCGGGCGAAGGTACGCAGCTGGGTGCAGGTGCGGCCACGCTCACCCTGAATGCGAGCCTTGGGCAGGCCGCTTTCGGCCACGGCGCGGTCGATCAGGGTATCGCCCAGCGCTTCGACCTGCGTGGCGATGGTTTCGAGGAACTGCGCCCGTTGTTCGAGCGTGGTTTCGCGGTAGGCATCGAACGCCGCCCAGGCCAGGGCGCAGGCTTGCGCCACCTGTTCGCCAGTGCCGCCGAGGTAGGCGGGTTCCAGCGCCTGGCCGGTGGCCGGGTCGATGGCGCGGATGGCTTCGCGGCTGCCGGTTACCGGCGTCTGGCCAATCAGCAGGTTGCCTGTGAGGGTCATGTAGCCTCCTTGTGAATCGAATTCGGGTATCAAGGGCGTTGTGGGAGCAACTGTCTTGCTCAATAGCTGGAAGCTTGCGCGATCATTGGGGGAGCGGGCTTGTGCCGCGAACACCGGCAAAGCCGGTGCCAGGCACCGCGTCGCCTGCTTCGCGGGCCAAGCCCGCTCCCACAGAGAACGCGGCGGGGCCTTGGTAATCAGGCGATGTTCTGCTCGGCCGACCAGTTGGCGTACCAGCTGCGGAACAGCGCGTATTGCTGCTCGGCATAGTTGCGCTGGGCGTCGGTCAGCACGTCGGTTTCGTTGAAATGCAGGCTGTACTCGCTGTCGCCGTTCAGCACCATCAGGTGCTTGTAATACAGCACCAGGTCGCAGCCCTCATCGAACGACGACAGCACCGCCAGCGCCGCTTCCAGTTCGCGCGCCAGGCGACGGGCCTTGGCATCGCCTTTGGCCGCCTGCTTGCTCAGGCTCACCAGGTGCAGCACCTCACGGGGCAGGGCGTTGCCGATGCCGGTGATGGCGCCGGTGGCGTTGCAGTTGACGAAGCCATGCACCACCTGGGTATCCACGCCCACCATCAGGGTCACGTCGTCATCCTTGGAGGTGATGTGCTCGGCGGCATAACGCAGGTCGGCACCACCGCCGAACTCCTTGAAGCCGATCAGGTTGGGGAATTCGCGACGCAACTCGAAGAACAGATCGGCGCGGGTGGCGAAGCCGTAATAGGGGCTGTTGTAGATCACCGCTGGCAGCTTGGGCGCGGCGGCGAGGATGGCCGAGAAGTGATGCTTCTGGGCGATCAGCGAGGCACCGCGGCTGAGCACGCGAGGGATGACCATCAGGCCGGCGGCGCCGACCTTGGCCGCGTGGGCGGCATGGGATACCGCTTCACGGGTGTTCACCGCGCCAGTGCCGACAATGGTCGGGATGCCGGCGGCCACCAGGCGCGCCACGCCTTCCTGGCGCTCGGCCTCGGTCAGCAGTGGCCAGTCGCCCATCGAACCGCAGTACACCACGGCGCTCATGCCGGCCTCGATCAGCTGGTGGCCCTTGCGCACCAGCGCGTCAAAGTCCGGCTTGCGCGCGGCGGTGCACGGGGTCATCAGGGCGGGCATGGTGCCGGTGAAGATGTTGTCGGTCATTGTTGTTACTCCTGGCGAAATGGGGTTTTCGGAAAAGCCGGGGCTCAGATGCCCCAGGCGAACGGGTCCTGTTCGTCGATCAGCAGGGTGCTGTCGGCGGTCATGTAGGCGCGGCCGGTGATGAACGGGCGAATGTGCTCGCCGTCGCGCTCGTAGCGGCCATGGAACTGGCTACCGGTGATACTGGCCTGTACCCAGGTCTGGCCCTCGGCAAGCTTGCCGTCGGCGGCCAGGCAGGCCAGCTTGGCGCTGGTGCCGGTGCCGCACGGGGAGCGGTCGTAGGCCTTGCCGGGGCACATCACGAAGTTGCGGCTGCCGGCGTTGGCGTCGTCGGCAAACAGCTCGACGTGGTCGATAGGCGCGCCGTTTTCGCCGGTGATGCCCTGGGTTTCGAGGGCTTTGAGCATGGCCCAGGTGTACTCTGTCAGCGCTTCACGGTTGGCCAACTCGATACGCTGGCCGTGTTCGGAAACGAGGAAGAACCAGTTGCCGCCCCAGGCGATGTCGCCGCGCACCACGCCATGGCCGGGCACGTCCACCGCAACCTGCTGGCGGTAGCGGTAGGAGGGCACGTTGCCGATGGTGATGGCACCGTCTTCATGCAGGGTGGCGCTGACCTGGCCAACCGGGGTGTCGATCTTGTGTACGCCCGGTGTGATCAGGCCCAGGTGCTGTAACGAGGCGACCAGGCCGATGGTGCCGTGGCCGCACATGTTCAGGTAGCCGGCGTTGTTGAAGAAGATCACCCCGCAGGTCGCATCAGCCGACACCGGCGGGCAGTACAGCGCGCCGACCAGCACATCGTTGCCGCGTGGCTCCAGCAGGCAGGCACGGCGCCATGGGTCGTGCAGCTCGCGCAGCTCGTCGCGCTGTTCGGCCATGCTGCGGCCGTGCAGTTGCGGGAAGCCCTTCATCACCAGGCGGGTTGGCTCGCCGCCAGTGTGAGAGTCGATGACGTGAATCTGTTTCATGGCTTGTCCCTTGCGTAAAAGATCAGGAAGCGACGGCAGCAGGGCGGCCGGTGTGGGTTTCAGCGCTGGCTTCGCTTTCGTCTTCACCTTCCAGGCGCACAAGGTGGGCAGGCACGCCCGTCGCGGCGCCCCAGTAGTAGATGCCCAGCGCGCAGGCGGCCACGGCCACGGTGTCGAGCGGGTGGCCGATTACCCCCAGGCCGCCAAAGCTGCCCAGCCACGACAGCAGGATGGTCACCGCGTAGAAACCGATCAGCCATGCCGAGGAGCGAACTTGCTGGGCCAGCGACAGGTGCTGGGTGGGTACGAAACGGCCACACAGCAGGTACAGCACGAACATCACGATTTGCAGGGCCAGCAGCCACGACACGGTGTTCCAGCCCGACCAGTACACGATCAGCGCGGCGATGATGAACGACAGCGGGCCGAGCACGGCCATGCCCTTGACCCGGAACGGGCGCGGCATGTGTGGCGCATTGCGGCGCAGGGCGGCGACGGTGACCGGGGCGACGGCGTAGCTCAGGACCAAGGCAGCGGAGACCACGTTGATCAGCGCTTCCCACGATGGGAACGGCAGGGTCCAGAACACCGACAGGCCAAACGTCAGCCACAGGGCCGGGCGCGGGATGCCGGATTCTGCATCGATGCGGGTGAAGTACTTGAAGAAGGTGCCAGTCTGCGCCCAACCATAGATCACCCGCGGGGTGGCGTTCATGTAGATGTTGCCGCAGCCGCTGGGCGAGATCACGGCGTCGGCCACCACCAGGTAAGCGAGCCAGCCGACGCCCAGGGCCAGGGCGATGTCACGGTAAGGCAGGGCCAGTTCCTTGGTCACGCTGGCCCAGCCGTTGGCCAGCATTTCGGTCGGCACGCTGCCGAGGAAGGCCAGTTGCAGCAGGGCGTATATCGCGGTGGACAGCAGCACCGACAAAATCAGTGCAATAGGGATGGTGCGCTGTGGGTTCTTCACCTCGCTGGCCACTGAAATGATCGGCGTCAGGCCCAGGTAGGCGAAGATGATGCCGCCGGCCGATACGGCCATTTCCACGCCGGACAGGCCGAACGGGGCAAAGCCCTGGACCTCGAAGTTTTCTGGCTTGAAGAAGGTGAACAGTACGCCGATCACCAGCAGCGGCACGATGAACTTGAACACGCTGACCAGGTTGTTGGCCTTGGCGAAGGTTTTCACGCTGCGGTAGTTGAGGAAGAAGAACAGCCCCAGCAAGGCAAACTGCACCAACCAGCCGAGCACGGTCGGGTCGCTGGAGCCGGCCTTGGTCAGCCCGGGGAACCAGGCGGCGGCGTATTGGCGTGAGGCGACCACTTCGATGGCGATCAGGCTGGAAAAGGCGATCAGGGTGATGAAACCCATCAGGTAGCCGAGCAGTGGGCCGTGGGAGTAAACGGGGTAGCGCACCACGCCACCGGCGCGGGGCAGGGCAGCGCCCAGCTCGCAGTAGACGATGCCCAGCAGCAGTACGGCAAAACCGCCGAGGAACCAGGAGAGGATGCCGGCCGGGCCTGCGATGGCCGACACGTGGCTGGCGGCGAACAGCCAGCCGGAGCCGAAGATGGCACCCAGGCCGATGAAGGTGAGGTCCAGCAGTGATAACTGTTTTTTGAATTTGCCTGACATGGGTTCGCCTTTTTGTTGGTTATTGGATAGGCAGGTCTGATGTCACGAGATGCGGCTTTTTGGGCCGCGCTCTTGTAGGACTTGGGCGGCTTGCGTGGGGCATAGAGTGAACCGGTCGGGGCGACGGTTCTTGATGGTTTTCTGCAGGGGGGATGACGAAATCGGCACAGTTGCAAAAAATGCTGGCGGCCAGGGTGTGCTGGTGGATAGGCTGTAGGCCATACCGGATAAGGGTTTGAGAGATACATTGCCAGTGCTGGCCTCTTCGCAGCACAAGGCTGCTCCTACAAGAACCGCATGGCTATCAAGCCTTCTGCGGTCGCTGCAGGAGCAGCCGTGCGCTGCGAAGAGGCGGGCCCAGCAAACCGAGATAGAGAAGATGACCAATACCCCCCTGGCAACCCTCTACCAGTCCCTCGACCAGCACCGCCCCGCCACCCTCGAGGCCCTGCTCGCCGGTGTATCGCTGCTGCTGCCGATCCTCGACGCCATCCCCAACGCTGCGATCTTCATCAAGGACCCGGCCGCCCGCTATGTGCTGGCCAACAACACCCTGGTCCAGCGTTGCGGCCTCAAGCGCCTGCAACCGCTGCTGGGCAAGACCAGCGCCGAAGTGTTCCCGGCGCAGCTGGGGCCCGGCTACACCGAACAGGACCGCCGGGTGCTCAAGGAAGGCAGGGTGCTGGAGGACCAGCTGGAGCTGCACCTGTACGGCAGCCGCGAGCCTGGTTGGTGCCTGACCCACAAGCGCCCGCTGTACAACCAGGCGGGCGAGATCATCGGCCTGGTTGGCATTTCGGTCGACCTGCAATCAGCCGCCGACAGTCACCCTGCCTATCAACGCCTGGCCGCGGTGGACGAGCATATTCGCCAGCATTTTCACCAGCCGATCAGCATGGGCGAGCTCACCCGTATCGCCGATATTTCCGTGGCCCAGCTGGAGCGCTACTGCAAGCGGGTGTTCCACCTCACGCCCCGGCAGATGATCCACAAGGCGCGCCTGGAGCACGCCCACCGCCTGTTGCATTCGGACCTGCCCATCACCGAAGTGGCAATGTGCTGCGGCTATACCGACCACAGCGCCTTCAGCCGCCAGTTCAAGCAACTGACCGGCTTTACCCCGCGCCAGTACCGCCAGGCAACCAGCGATCAGGTGGCTTGAAACAGCACCCGGGCCTCGGCAAAGCACTGTTCGGCAATCGCCGAGCGCGGCTCGCTGCGGCGCAGCAGCAGGCCGACCGGGCTGTGAATGGCGGCGTCGGCCACCGGCAGGATGCGCAGGTGCTCGCTGAGGTCTTCCAGGCCGCAGTCCAGCGGCATGATCGCGCAGCACATGCCGGTATTGATGGCCTGGATCAGCTGGAAGGTCGAGTCGCTTTCCAGCACCGCATTCGGCTCCAGACCGCGGCTGCGGAAGCTCAGGTCCAGCGATTGACGGTAGTGCATGCCCTTGCTCAGCAAGCCCAGTGGTATGTCACTGAGGGCATCCCAGCGCAGCGGGGCGTCAGCGAATTGAAAGTGCCGGGTGTCGTGCAACAGGCCCATGGTGGTGGTGCCCAGTTCGATCACTTCGAAAAAGGTGGTGTTGACCTGGTCCAGGTAGCAGATACCCAGGTCGAGCTGGTTGCGGCTGAGCCCGTCGATGACTTGTTCCGAGCTCAGCGAGCTGAGCTGAAAGTGCAGTTCGGGGTATTTTTCGCGCAGTGGCAGCAGCAGGTGCATGGGGTTGAAGCTGGCCAGCGGCACCGTACCCAGGCGCAGGCTACCGACCACTTGGCCGCGGCAGCTGGCGGCCTCGGCTTGCAGGCCATCGTGGGCTGCGAGCAAGGTGCGGGCCCAGGCCAGGATGCGCTCGCCGGCCTCGGTAAAACCTTCGAAGCGCTGGCCGCGCTTGACCAGCACCAGCTCCAGTTCGTCCTCCAGGTTACGCAGGCGCATGGACAGCGTTGGCTGGGTGATATGGCACAGCGCCGCCGCCTGGCCGAAGTGGCGGGTCTGGTCGAGGGCGATGAGGAACTTGAGCTGCTTGATGTCCATGAAAGTGCCTGGCGTCTGGTTATGCAGACCTTAACCCACGTCTGCGATAGATGTCATTGATCGCCCGGTACGCCATATCGATTGGACGCCCTCGGGCCGTGCCTCTAGCGTGTCGACAATGCCAATCAAGGAGTTTTACCGTGCGCGTCCAACCCGATGCGGTCTTCGTACCGCTGAACATCGCCGTGCTGACCGTCAGCGACACCCGTACCTATGACAACGACACCTCCGGTGAACTGCTGGCCAGCCGTTCGGTAGAGGTCGGCCACCGGCTGGTGGCGCGGGCGTTGCTCAAGGACGACCTGTACAAGATTCGCGCGCAGGTGGCGACCTGGATTGCCGACGAGCAGGTGCAGGTGGTGCTGATTACCGGCGGCACCGGCTTTACCGGGCGAGACAGCACGCCGGAGGCAGTGGAGTGCCTGCTGGACAAGCGCATCGACGGTTTTGGCGAGCTGTTCCGGGCGTTGTCAATTCTGGATATCGGCACCTCGACCGTCCAGAGCCGGGCATTGGCCGGGTTGTCCAACCGCACGTTGGTGTGCTGCCTGCCGGGTTCGACCGGCGCCTGCCGCACGGGGTGGGAGGGGATTCTGGCCGAGCAGCTGGATGCCCGGCATCGGCCTTGTAATTTCGTGAAGCACCTGACCCCGGTAAGAGTGATGTCGGGGCGTAGTAACGACTGCCATCATCAGATATACATTTAAGGCGCAAAGCTTCAGTGAGCTGATAGACGGTCAGCGGCCGCTAGGGTTGAAGCGTGATAATATACGCCCTTGCCGAATTGAAATCATGTAGCGTTGGCTATCGACACTTGAGTCTAGCTTGTCAGTGCGACCATAGTATATGGGCTCCATCCCGCCCTCCTGGTGTAGAAGGTCGGCCAGGGTTCTGAGTGTTTTATTTTGATCGGCATTGTAGTACTTGCTGGTTACCGAATCGAGAGGCAATGGTAATGTTGGGAGTTGCTCAAATCGTTCGGCGGCAGTTAGAAGAGGGCGATCGAGTCGTTTGCTTCCCGATATTTTTCCTTCGGCAAATCCCCAGACGGAGCCGAATTTCATGCCGTCCTGCTTTCCGATTTCATGTCCTTTAATGAGTCCTTCTTCATACCCAGCCCTGCGGCCGGCATTGAGTCCTTCGTCATACCCAGTCTTGCGGCCGGCATGGAGTCCTTCGTCATACCCAGTCTTGCGGCCGGCATTGAATCCTTTGTGATATTCACTACTGGCGGCAGCGCTTCCCTCGTTGTAGCCTTGTTGTCGGCCATGCTCAAAAGCGACATCATATTTTTTTGTATTAGAGGTTCGGAGTATATGTTTCTTGAACCAACCCCATCGCGATCTCCCGGAAGGGTCAGTGTAATTTATAGGGTCGCACCCACAATAAGCATACCCATTGATATTACCTTCTGCAAAAGGGCTTCGGTCGTCATAACTGTTGAATCTCATTGTTATCGGGTTGAAGGCTCGGCGGCTGCCTAATAGGTAGCATCCTGTCCCGGCTTGCCGCAGTTGGCCGGTAAAGCCCAGGAGTGATTTGATTAGAAGTGGATCGATATACCCGTATGGGGTGAATGCTAATTCGTGCTGCTCAGCGTTTATCGAGCTAACTATTGTAGAACCTAGGCGGTCAGTGCTTAGCATGCGGGTGTGGGCTATTGCGTCCCCGCCTGCTAGTACCTTTTCAGCAAGTGGCAATTTTCCGCCGTGCATGATAGCAGTGTGTTCTTTGCCTTGAATAAGTAAGCTTAATTTGTTTCCGTTGTAAAATACGCGTTGAGGACTTGGGCTTTTCATGGTGGCGCTTCCGTAGAAATAACCTCACCTTAACTCGTCTCTGGATAATGTAAACTGGTAAAAATGCTAGTGGCTTTAAGGCTGGATTCTATGCGAGCAGGCTTTTTAATTACTCAGCGCAATACATAGTCCACAGGTAGGAGCAACGGCGGCAGCGGCTCGACTCCAAGAGCCCCAAGCACATCGCGCTCTACAGTCCGCACCATGGCATCAGTAGGCAAGTCGTTCTCATCGCGCCCGAACGGGTCTTCCAGCTCGTTGCCAATCGCATCCAGCCCGAAGAACGTGTACCCCACGATGGTGGTGAACAGGGGTGCCAGCCAGCCCAGCGGCTCGGCCAGGGCAAACGGTAACAGCAGGCAGAAGATGTAGATGGTGCGGTGCAGCAGCAGCGTATAGGGGAACGGCAAAGGGGTGCCCTTGATCCGCTCACAGGTGGCCTGTACTTCGGTCAGCCCCACCAGCCGTTGCTCCAGCAGGCTGTAGCGCCAGTCGCTGATCTGCTGTTGTGCGGCCAACTGCGAACAGTGTTCGCCAATCTCACGCAGGATGCCGTCGCACACGTTGTGCGGGCTGATCCTCTCAGGCCGGGCCAGCCACGGCCGAGCGGCTGCCAGATCATCCTCGTTACGAAGCCGTGCATTCAGTGCATGGGCAAAACCGCACAGGCTGCGCAGCAGCTCCGTACGCAGGTGGTCGTCAGCAATCACCACGCTTTCGCGCACGAACGAGCGGGTTTCGATGATCAGCTTGCCCCAGGCCTTGCGGCCCTCCCACCAGCGGTCATAGCAGGCGTTGTTGCGAAAGCTCATGAAGATCGACAGCGACAGGCCAAGCAAGGTGAACGGCGTGGCGCTCACCGGGTAGAAAAACGCCGGGTAATGGCGCTCGATCAGCACGATCAGCGCTGCCAGCAGGGTCACCATCAGGCAGCGCAGGGCAATGCGCTTGACGATCGAACCCTTGAGGGTGAACAGCACACGCAGTACATCAGGGGTTGGGTGGACGATCATGGATATCCAGAGACGGCCGCTTAGCCGCCGGTCATGTTCATGAAGCGCAGGATCTGCACGTCGCCACCGACTTCGAAGTGATGGCGGTACGGCTTGAGGTGCAGCGAATCGCGGATGGCCTTTTCCAGGCGTTCGGCGTTGCCGGGGTGGGCGCGTAGCACGTGCTTGAGGTCCACCGAGTGTTCATTGCCCAGGCACAGCAGCAGCCGGCCTTCGACCGTCAGCCGTACGCGGTTGCAGGTGGCGCAGAAGTTGTGGCTGTGCGGCGAAATGAAGCCTACCCGGGTGTTCGCTTCTGCCAGACGCCAGTAACGGGCGGGGCCCTGGGACGACTCGGTGGATTCGATCAGGGTGAACTGCTCGGCCAGGCGCGCGCGTACTTCGTCGCTGGAGCAGAACGACTCGCCGCGCTCGTGTTCGCTGATCACCCCTAGCGGCATTTCTTCGATGAACGTGATATCCAGTTCGCGATCGATGGCAAAGCGCACCAGGTCGACCAGCTCGTGGTCGTTGCGCCCTTTGAGCACCACGCAGTTGAGCTTGGTGCGCTTGAAGCCGGCTTGGCGCGCGGCGTCGATGCCGGCGATGACCTGATGCAGGTCGCCGGTGCGGGTCAGTTGCTTGAAACGGTCGGCATCCAGGCTGTCGAGGCTGATGTTCAGGCGCGAGACCCCCGCGTCGAACAGTGGCTGTGCCAGGCGCCCGAGTTGCGAGCCGTTACTGGTCAGGCACAGTTCGCGCAGGCCGGGCAGGGCCGCGATGCGCCCGCACAGGTCGACGATGCCCTGGCGTACCAGTGGTTCGCCGCCGGTCAGGCGGATCTTGCGGGTGCCCAGGGCGACGAAGCGCTCGGCCACCTGGAACAGTTCTTCGAGGCTGAGGATCTGCTGGCGCGGCAGAAACTGCATGTCTTCGGCCATGCAGTAGACGCAACGGAAGTCACAGCGGTCGGTGACCGACATCCGCAGGTAGTCGATTTTCCGGTTGAAGCCGTCAATCAGGGCCCGGCTGTTCTGTTCCACGTTCGCGCTCGAATGGGTTGGGACACATCTCCAAGCTATAACCTGGCCGCAGGGGCGTCAAATTGCTTTGTCCGACTGCTTGATCGACGGCCTCTATCATGGCTGCAACCACATTCCCGGCCCATGATCGAAACCGCTTATCACACCGTAAGATCTTTCGATTGGACGCCCCTGCCTCACGCTCAATAGGCTGGAAAAAAGCATCGAAGCGTGGGGATTCATCGCATGAGCCAGGACGAACACATCAGGGACTACAAGGGTGCCGCCGCAGGCTGGGGGGCGCTCAAGAGCGTCACCAAAAGCTGGCTGGGCAGCGAAAATGCCTTCAAGAACCTGCGGGCCATGCTCAAGACCAACCAGAACGGCGGCTTCGACTGCCCCGGCTGTGCGTGGGGCGAGTCGCCGGAAAGCGACATGGTCAAGTTCTGCGAAAACGGCGCCAAGGCGGTTAACTGGGAGGCGACCGGTCGCTCGGTCGACCCGGCTTTCTTCGCCAAATACAGCGTCAGCGCGCTGAGGGAGCAGACCGACTACTGGCTCGAATACCAAGGCCGCCTCACACACCCGATGCGTTACGACGCTGCCACTGATCACTATGTCGAAACCACCTGGCAGGAGGCCTTCGAGCTGGTCGCCAGGCACCTGCGTGCGCTGCAGTCGCCCGATGAGGCCGAGTTCTACACCTCGGGCCGGGCCAGCAACGAGGCGGCGTTCCTCTACCAGCTGTTCGTGCGCGCTTACGGCACCAACAACTTCCCCGATTGCTCGAACATGTGCCACGAAGCCAGCGGCGCAGGCATGTCGGAAACCCTCGGGGTGGGCAAGGGCACCGTGGTGTTCCACGACCTGGAGCTGGCCGACGCCATCTTTGTCATCGGCCAGAACCCCGGCACCAACCACCCGCGCATGCTCGAACCGCTGCGTGAGGCGGTCAAGCGTGGGGCCCAGGTGGTCTGCTTCAACCCGCTAAAAGAGCGTGGCCTGGAGCGCTTCCAACATCCGCAGCACCCGTTCGAAATGCTCAGCAACGGCTCTGAGCCGACGTCCAGCGCCTACTTCCGCCCGGCCCTGGGTGGTGACATGGCGGCCATGCGCGGCATTGCCAAGTTCCTGTTGCAGTGGGAGCGTGAAGCCCAGGCCAAGGGCGAGCCGGCGGTGTTCGACCATGCCTTCATCGCCGAGCACACCAGCGGCGTCGATGACTACCTGGCAGCGGTGGACGCCACCTCTTGGGAACACATCGTCAAACAGTCGGGCCTGACCCTGGCCGAGATCGAGCTGGCCGCACGCATGTACCGCAAGGCCGAGCGGGTGATCATGTGCTGGGCCATGGGCGTCACCCAGCACCGCCATTCGGTGCCTACCGTGCAGGAAATCGTCAACCTGCAGTTGCTGCGCGGCAACGTTGGCAAGCCCGGGGCCGGTCTGTCGCCGGTGCGCGGCCACAGCAACGTGCAGGGCGACCGCACCATGGGCATTGACGAGAAGCCCAAGCCGGCGTTGCTCGACGCCATCGAAAAACGCTTCCAGTTCCGTGTGCCGCGTGCCCACGGGCACAACGCGGTGCTGGCGATCAAAGCCATGGAGGAGGGGCGGGCCAAGGTGTTCATCGCCCTGGGCGGCAACTTCGCCCAAGCCACCCCGGACACCCCGCGCACCCACGCGGCATTGCAGAACTGCGCGTTGACCGTGCAGATTTCCACCAAGCTCAACCGCTCGCACCTGGTCACCGGCCGCGATGCACTGATCCTGCCGTGCCTGGGCCGTACCGAAATCGACCTGCAGGCCGAAGGGCCGCAAGGCGTGACCGTGGAGGACACCTTCAGCATGGTCCACCTCTCCAACGGCCAGTTGCGCCCACGCTCGCCGCACATGCGCTCGGAGCCGTGGATCATCGCCGGCATGGCCAAGGCCACGCTGGGCAACCAGCCGATCGACTGGGAGTATGCGGTGGCCGACTACAACCGCATTCGTGACATGATCGCCGACGTGATCCCAGGTTTCACCGGCTTCAACGAACGCCTGCATAGCCCGGGCGGTTTCCACCTGGGCAACAATGCCGCCGATCGCAACTTCCGCACGACCACGGGCAAGGCTCGCTTCATGCCCCACGCACTGCCGGAAGAGTTGATCAACGCCAAGGTATTGGCCCGGGGTGACAAGCCCGACCTGATCTTGCAGACGCTGCGCTCGCATGACCAGTACAACACCACCCTGTATGGCCTGGATGACCGCTACCGCGGGGTGTTTGGCCTGCGTGAAGTGGTGTTCGTCAACGAGGCCGACATCCGCCGCATGGGCTTTGAGCCGGGTGAGCAGGTGGACCTGGTGTCGCTGTGGGAGGACGGCGTGGAACGGCGCGTTTCTGGGTTCCGCCTGGTGGCGTATGACGTGCCTGAGGGGCAGGCGGCGGCGTATTACCCGGAGACCAACCCACTGGTGCCGCTGGAAAGTTATGGCGAGGGGACCTACACCCCTACCTCGAAATTTGTGGCGATCAAGGTCGAGAAAGCCAAGGCAGGGAACCGCATTGCGGCGGTGTTGGCCGCGGATTGACGGGTTGCCTGCAAGGGCCCTATCGCCGGCAAGCCAGCTCCCACAGGGACTGCACAGCTTTCAGAACCTGTGATAAACCTGTGGGAGCTGGCCTGCCGACGATAGGGCCGGTGCAGCATACAGAATCAGGAACGATGCACCGGGTAAGCCGTGGTGTACTTCATCTGCTCCATGGCAAAACTGGAGGTGATGTTCGACAGCCCATCGGTGCGGGTAATCAGCTTTTTGTAGAACCGGTCATACGCCGCAATATCCCCCACCACCACCCGCAGCATGTAGTCCCAGTCCCCCGACATGCGATAGAACTCCATCACTTCCTCAAACCCGGTCACGGTCGCGGCAAACTGCTCCAGCCAGGCGCTGTCATGGCGCTGGGTCTTGAGCTGGACGAACACCGTCAGCCCCAGCCCCAGGCGTTCGGGGTCCAGCAGGGCGACACGGCCGAGTATGTAGCCTTCTTCTTCCAGGCGCTTGACCCGCTTCCAGCACGGCGTGGTGGACAGGTTGACGGCCTCGGCCAGGTCCTTGAGCGCGATCGAGGCATCGCGCTGAAGCAGGGTAAGTATGTGCTGGTCGAAACTGTCCATATCGCGCGCGGGCCGTGTAGAAAAATTTTTCACAGATTACCCCAAGGCCAGACGATTTGGGTTGTGCGATAGTTGCAGCCTTCACTCTGCCAATGGGCCTGACCATGTCCGACAAGCCGCGCAATTTCGCCACCCGTACCATTCACGCCGGCGAGCAGTTCAGCGTTGCCGAAAACGCCATTTTCCCGGCTATCGTCACCGCCAGCTCGTTCACCAAGCGCAGCCTGGACGACAAGCCGGAATACTCCTACAGCCGCGTCGGCAACCCCACCCGGCATGCCTACGAAACCTGTGTCGCTGCCCTTGAAGAAGGCGTGGGCGCTGTGGCCTGTGCCTCGGGCGTCAATGCCACCGCAACCGTGCTTGAGCTGCTGCCCAAGGATGCCCACGTGGTGGTGATGAACGGCGTGTATGGCGGCACCTTCCGCATTCTGGAGGACTACCGCAGCCGTACCTCGGGCCTGACCACCACCTATGTCGACCTCAACGACCTTGAGGCTGTGGCCGCCGCCATCAAGCCGCAAACCCAGCTGATCTGGATCGAGTCGCCGACCAACCCGTTGCTGCACCTGGTCGACATCAAGGCGGTGTGCGACCTGGCCAAGGCGCGGGGCATCCTGACCTGTATCGATAACACCTTCTGCTCACCGTGGAACCAGCGCCCGATCACCTTGGGCGTGGACCTGGTGATGCACTCCGCCAGCAAATACATCGGCGGCCACTCCGACCTGACCGGTGGCGTGGTAGTGGCGGCCAATGATGCACTGCTGGCACGCCTGCGCCGCATCAGCATGGCGATTGGCGCGGTGCAGGGGCCATTTGACTGTTACCTCGCCCTGCGCGGCCTGAAGACCCTGGATGTGCGCATGGAGCGCCAGTGTGCCAACGCCCTGCAGGTGGCACGCTTTCTCGAAGGGCATGCGCAGATCGAGCAGGTGTATTACCCGGGGCTGGAAAGCCACCCCCAGCATGAACTGTGCAAACGCCAGATGCGCAGTGGCGGGGCGGTGGTGGCGATGAAGGTGAAGGGCGACCGCGCCGCGCTCAACCGCCTGGTGGAGGCGTTGCAGATCTTTGTGCTGGCCGACTCGCTGGGCGGGGTGGAGAGCATGATCAACCACTCGTGGACCATGTCGCATTGCTCGCTGAGCCCGGAGCAGAAAGGCGTAATGGGGATCAGCGAGAACCTGCTGCGGTTGTCGATGGGGATCGAGGATTACCGCGACCTGATCGAGGACCTGGATGGTGCTTTGAAGGCATCAGCGGCGGGCTGATATAAACGCGGTCTTGTGGGAGCGGCCTTGTGCCGCGAAAGGGCCGCAGCGCGGCCCCGGCAATCTATGCGTTATTGCTGAAACCTTGGGGCCGCTACGCAGCCCTTTCGCGGTGCAAGGCCGCTCCCACATGGCGCGTTCAGGCCTGTGAAATCAATCAGGATTTGGGCGGATGGATGATCCGTTCGATCTTGTCCTTGATCAGCAACCGTTCCTTGCGCAGCCGGTTGACGGCGTCGTCGTTGGTACCGTTGCCTTCGGCGGCGACCACCTCCTTGTCCTTGGCGTTGTATTCCTTGTGCAGCGCGTGCAGCGCCTGGTCCTTGTCAATGAGCGCCTGGAATGCATCAGCGGTAACGTGCAGGTCAGCGAGCAGATCATGCGGAACTGGCATTTCTTCACCTCTGTCAGGGTTGTCGGTAAGGTCCTGACCACTGAGGATAGCCGCGTTTGCGCAGGCTTGTGAGGGCGGCCACGCTGAATGGCAGCTGAATGACTTTCACGAAATTGATAAAAGACCACGCTTCACGAAATTGTTACCGTCTTTTTCACAAAAAATTGATGATGCGCTTTCTAGAGTTCGCCCAACTTTCCCACGGTGCCATCCGGCCTGGGGGCTGATAATCACTCTTGATTGCGAACGCTGATGCTCAACCTTAAATCCCTGCGGACTGAATGGGTCACGCTGCTGGCCAGCCTTTACCTGCTGATTGGCTTGAACATGTTTCTCTGGGAGCACTTGCAAGAGGTGGTGCCCGCCGGCCTGTCAGGGCTTTGGCTGAGCCTGGCGTTTGCGGTGCTGATGTTGTTCGCCTTCAACCTCATTCTCACCCTGGTTGCCTTCCGTTATGTATTGAAGCCGGTACTCATCGTGTTGTTCATGAGTGGCGCGGGCGCGGCTTACTTCATGAACCAGTACGGTGTACTGATTGATGCCGGCATGTTCCGCAATATGGCTGAGACCAATGTTGCAGAAGTGCGCGATCTGTTGTCGCTGAAGTTTGCTGCCTATATCCTGTTATTGGGTGTCTTGCCGTCAGTGTTGTTGTGGAAGGTGCAGATCGCTTACCGCCCCTGGCACCGCGAGCTGCTGGGCAAGCTGGTGGTCAGTGGTGCCTGTGTCGTGGCCCTTGGCTCGGTAGCGCTGGTCAATTATCAAGGGTTGTCGTCGCTGTTTCGCAACCACCACGAACTGCGCCTGATGCTGACGCCGAGCAATATCGTTGGGGCCTCCATCGGTTATGTCAGTGAGCGGGTCGGTACTGCCTCGCGCCCATTCCAGTCTTATGGCGAAGATGCCAAGCGAGATGCCGCCTGGCAAAAACACGAGCGCAAGTCGCTGACGGTGCTGGTCGTCGGCGAAAGTGCCCGGGCAGACCATTTCGGCGTGCTGGGCTACGAGCGCGATACCACGCCGAACCTGGCCAAGGAACAAGGCCTGCTGGCGTTTTCCGATGTGCACTCGTGCGGCACGGAAACCGCAGTCTCGGTGCCGTGCATGTTCTCGGGCATGAAGCGCAAGGATTACGATGCCCGCGTGGCGAAGAACCGCGAAGGGTTGCTGGACGTTCTCCAGCGTGCCGGCCTGGCCGTGCAGTGGCGTGACAACCAGTCGGGCTGCAAGGGTACCTGCGACCGCGTGCAGTTCATTGATGTCAGCAACCTCAAGGACCCCCAACTGTGCGCCAATGGCGAATGCCATGACCAGATCCTGCTGCAAGGTCTGGACGAGCTGATCGACAACCTCGACAGGGACACCGTGCTGGTGCTGCACCAGATGGGCAGCCACGGGCCGGAATACTTCAAGCGCTACCCCAGTGGCGGCGAGCGCTTCACGCCGGTATGCCAGAGCAACGCACTTAACCAGTGCAGCGAGCAGGAGATCATCAACGGCTATGACAACACCCTGGCCTATACCGACAAGGTGCTGGCTTCGCTGATCGACACCTTGCGCAGCAAACAGGACAAGGTCGACACGGCCATGATCTACCTGTCCGACCACGGCGAGTCGCTGGGCGAGTACAACCTGTTCCTGCATGGCACGCCTTACCCCATCGCCCCTGAGCAGCAAAAGCACGTGCCGCTGCTGACCTGGTTCTCCGACAGCTACAAGGAGGACTTCGGCCTCGACACCGACTGCCTGGCCAAGCTCAGCGATGCCCCGCTGTCGCAGGACAACCTGTTCCACTCCATGCTCGGCCTGTTGCAGGTGCGCACCGAGGTCTACCAGCAGTCGCTGGACATGTTCGCCAGCTGCCGGCCTTGGCTGGCGGCCAAGCGCTGAAATGCCGTTCCTTCACTCACAAACAGCACCACTGATCGATATCAAGGATGGCCCGGGTTTCACCAGCAGTGCCCGCGCCGTATATACTGCGCGCCAATGTTAGTGGGAGAGCCTCGTGGCCATCGAAATTCACTGGATCCGTGACGACCAGAGCCTGGCCGAACACTGCCGCGACTGGCACCAACTGCCCTTCGTCGCCGTCGACACCGAATTCATGCGGGTCGACACCTTCTACCCGAAAGCCGGGCTGATTCAGATCGGTGACGGCCAGCGGGCCTTCCTGATCGACCCGCTGCTGATCGGCAACTGGCAACCCTTGGCCGATCTGCTGGAAGACTGCGGTGTGGTCAAGGTGCTGCACGCCTGCAGCGAAGACCTTGAAGTGCTGCTGCGCCTGACCGGCAAGCTGCCGCAGCCGCTGTTCGACACCCAGCTGGCTGCCGGTTACCTGAACCTGGGCTTCTCCATGGGCTATTCGCGCCTGGTGCAGGAGGTGCTGGGTATCGAGCTGCCCAAGGGTGAGACCCGCTCCGACTGGCTGCAGCGCCCGCTCTCTGAAACCCAGATCAGTTATGCGGCCGAGGATGCCGTGCACCTGGCCGAGCTGTTCACGGTGCTGCGCCCGCGTTTGTCCGACGACAAGTACGCCTGGGTGCTGGAAGACGGCGCCGAGCTGGTGGCCGCATTGCGCCGTGAAGTCGAGCCCGAAAGCCTGTACCGCGACGTCAAGCTCGCCTGGAAGCTGGCCCCCCAGCAACTGGCGGTGCTGCGCGAACTGTGCGCCTGGCGCGAGCGCGAAGCGCGCAACCGTGATGTGCCGCGCAACCGCATCCTCAAGGAACACTCGCTGTGGCCCATGGCCAAGAGCCAGCCGAACAACCTGTCGGCGCTGGCCAAGATCGACGAGATGCACCCGCGCACCATTCGTCAGGACGGTGAGTTTCTCGTGCAGCTGATCAAGCGCGCGGGCAGCCTGCCTGCCGAGCAGTGGCCAGCGCCGTTGCCTGAACCACTGCCGATCGAGGCTGCGGGCATTCTCAAGCAACTGCGTGCCATCGGCCAGGCCGAAGGCGAGCGCCTGGGCATTGCCCCCGAGCTGATGCTGCGCAAGAAAGCCCTGGAAGCGCTGCTCAAGACCGGCTACCCCCATGGCCCTTATCAACTGCCCGATTCGCTGCGCGGCTGGCGCCGTGAGCGCATGGGCCAGGCCCTGCTGGACAACCTGGCAGCTGCCGGAGAAACCCGATGAAACGCATTTGCTCGATCTACAAGAGCCCCCGCAAGAACGAAATGTACCTGTACGTGCTCAAGGCCGACGGCCTGGAGCGTGTGCCCGAAGGCCTGTTGCCGGCCTTTGGCACCCCCATGCACGCGTTTGACCTGGTGCTTAGCCCCGAGCGCAAGCTGGCCCGCGAGGACATCACCAAGGTGCTGGAAAACCTCGATAACCAGGGCTACCACCTGCAGATGCCGCCGCTGGAAGATGAGTACATCGAGCACCTGCCCGAAGAGCTGCTGCGCCGTAACGACCCGGTCTGACCATGCGTGTACTGATTGCTGAGCATGACCATGCTCGTTACGCCGGGCTTTTGCGCGAAACAGCGCCGAACGTGGAAGTCCTGACCAGCGGTGACTCCGCCGAGCTGGCCCGTCAGGCAGCGCAGTGCACGGTGTGGCTGGGCCAGCCGGACTTGCTGGCGAGCTTGCTGCGCCAGGGCCTCAAACCGGAATGGATGCAATCGACGTGGGCCGGTATCACGCCGTTGCTGGCCGATGGCCTGCCGCGTGACTATCGCCTGACCCGTGCGGTGGGCATATTCGGCCAGGTGATGGCCGAGTACATGCTGACCTACATGCTCGGCCATGAGCGCGAGGTGCTGTCGCGCCTGGTGAGCCAGGTCGAGCGGCGCTGGGATGACCGCCCGGGGCGCACGCTGGAAGGGCGCAAGGTGCTGATTGTCGGCACCGGCGACATTGGCCAGCGGGTGGCCGAGTTCCTGCAGCCGTTTGGTGTGGTGCTGTACGGCGTAGCCAGCAGCGCCCGGGAACAGGCACCGTTCGTCGAGGTGGCTGCGCTGGCCGACTTGCCACGCATGGTGGGCCAGGCCGACTACGTGCTCAACCTGCTGCCGGACACCCCTGCTACCCACGACCTGTATGACGCGGCGCTGTTCAAGTGCTTCCAGGCCACGGCGTTGTTCATCAATGCCGGGCGTGGCGCGGCCGTGGTCGATGCCGACCTGGTAGAGGCACTGAAGCAGGGCCATCTGGCCGGAGCGGTGATCGATGTCTGCCGGCAGGAGCCGTTGCCCCGGCAGCACCCGTTCTGGACCGCCTGGGGGCTATTGTTGACCGGGCACAGCTCGGCACCCACCTCGCCGGCAGCGATGGTGCGGTTGTTTGTCGAGAATGTGCGGGCTTATGAAGCGGGGCAGGGGTTGCGTGGGGAAGTGGACTTTGCCCGGGGCTACTGATTGATGTTGCCTGTGCCGGCCTCTTCGCGGGCTCGCCCGCTCCCACAGGTACAGCACCGTGCCTGTGGGAGCGGGCGAGCCCGCGAAGAGGCCAGTAAGGCCTCCACAAGGCTTACAGGCTGAAATCACCCTCGGCAGCCAGCTCGCTCAGCGGCTTGCGCGGGCTCGGTACTTCACGCGACTGCAGCGCTTCATCCAGGCTGGCCTTGTCACCCAGCTTGCCGATCGCCACCATGGCATGCAGCACGTAGCCCTCGGGAATCTTCAGTTCCTGACGCGCCAAGTCCTGGTCGAAACCAGCCATGCCATGGGTATGCCAGCCGCTGATGCTGGCCTGCAGGGCCAGGTGGCCCCAGGCGGAGCCGGTGTCGAAGGTGTGCCACAGCGCCGGTTTTTCTTCCGTGGCGCCCGGGGCTGCAAAGGTGGTCTTGGAAATGATCAGTACCAGCGCCGAGGCCTGTTGCGCCCAGCTGCGGTTGAACGGCACCAGCAGGTTCAGGTAGCGCTCCCAGTTTGGCGTGTCGCGGCGGGCATACAGGAAGCGCCAAGGTTGCGAGTTGTACGCCGACGGTGCCCAGCGTGCGGCTTCCAGGAAGCTCAGCAGGGTCTGTTCGCTGATCGGTTCGGCGGTGAAGGCGCGTGGCGACCAGCGGTTGATGAACTGTTCGTTGATGGCGTAATCGGCAATGCGGGGGTTGGCGCTCATGACAGCTCCTGCAAACGGACGGGAAACCCGCACGCTACTGCGTCCCGTCGCGACTGACAAGCGGTCTGGCTTTGCCGATGGCCAGGCTCTAGACTGGCGCCGCCGCGCGCCGTGGCCCTAAAGATGAATGCAGGAAACCGTGTGATGATCGCTGAAAACGCGCCGTTCTGGCGGCGCAAGACCCTCGAGCAACTCAGCCCGCAAGAATGGGAGTCGCTGTGCGACGGCTGCGGCCTGTGCTGCCTGCAAAAGCTTGAGGACGAAGACGACAACAGCGTCTATTACACGCGTATCGCCTGCAAATTGCTGGACATGGATACCTGCCAGTGCAGCGACTACCCCAACCGCTTCGCGCATGTACCGGACTGCATCCAGCTCACCCCGGGCAAGGCCGACCAGTTCACGTGGCTGCCAAGCACCTGCGGTTATCGCCTGGTCAGCGAGGGCAAGGACCTGCCGGCCTGGCACCACCTTGTCTGTGGCGATCGCCAGCAGGTCCATGAACAGCGCATTTCCCAGTCGGGGCGTATGCTCAGGGAGCAGGATGTGCACGAAGACGACTGGGAAGACCACCTGATCTTCCGCGCCAGCTGACCGGCGCGGCCCGCTGCCACGGGGAAACAAGGAGTTTCTGTATGCGTTGCCAGCTGTTGTTGCTGTTGGGCCTGATGGCCAGTTCGCCAGCCTGGGCGAAAAAGGTCGACCTTGACTACCAGGTGCGCCTGTTGCCCGCCAGTGGCCAAGCGGAAGTCCGCCTGACCCTGGCTGAAGGCAGTGCCGTGCGCAGCCTCGACTTCGACCTGGGCAAGGCGGCGGCCTTCAGCGGCTTCCAGACCGATGGCCAATGGCAACTCAAGGGCCAGCGTGGCGTGTGGCAGCCGGCGGCCGGCAAGACCAGCCTCAGCTACCGCGTGCAGTTGGACCAGAAGCTCGCCAGCGGTGCCTATTCCTCGCGTGTTACCCCTCACTGGGCGTTGTTCCTCGGCGACCAGCTGGTACCGCCTGCGCGGCTTGACCAGCAAGATGGCACGGAGCTTGTGGCACGCCTGGCGTTCGACTTGCCCGAGGGCTGGAAGAGTATCGAGACGTCCTGGCCACGCATTGGCAAGGACAAGTTCCGCATCGACAATGTTTCGCGCCTGTTCGACCGCCCGACTGGCTGGATGCTGGCCGGCGACCTGGGTAGCCGCCGTGCCCGCCTGGGCGATACCGAGGTCACTGTGGCCGCACCGGTCGGGCAGGGCATGCGGCGCATGGACAGCCTGACCTTGCTGACCTATGTCTGGCCGCAGTTGCAGGCCGTGTTCCCGCGCAACCCGCCAAAGCTGCTGCTGGTCGGTGCCCGTGACGGCATGTGGCGCGGGGCAATGGCAGCGCAGGGTTCGCTGTACCTGCACAGCGCCCGGCCGATGATCAGCGAGAACGGCAGCAGCCCGTTGCTGCGCGAAATGGTGCAGCTGTTCGCGCAGATCCATGGGCGTGACGGCAGTGACTGGCTGGTGGAAAGCCTGACCGACTACTACGCCAGCGAGTTGCTGCGCCGTTCAGGCGGGGTGAGCGACGACCGCTACCAGGCCTGGCAGGCACGCCTGAGCAAGCAGGGCGCCAAGGTCACCCGGCTCAAGGGCGAACGCGCCAGCCCCGCTCAGGTGGCCCGTGGGGTGATCTTGCTGCAGGCACTGGACAAGGAAATCCGCATCCACACACAGGCCAAGCGTTCGCTGGACGATGTGGTACGCGGGCTGATGCGCTTGCCCAGCGTGAGCACTGAAGACTTTGTGCAAATCAGCGAGAACGTCATGGGGCGCAAGTCCGAGGTGCTGCAGAGCAAGGTGTTGCGCTAGACATCCCTGGGGCCTGTACCTCGAACCCTGTGCGGTACCTGTGGGAGCGGGCTTGCCCCGCGAAGAGGCCAGCCCAGACGATACAAAGATCAGCTGTCTGCCAACGGATCCTTCCCGGTCACCGTCACTCCCCGCGTCGCCGCTTTGGCACTGGCCTTCAACGCCTCCAGCTCCACCGCACTGCGTTCTATATCCGAACGCAACCGGTGGTACTCCTGCCGATGTCGCTGCCACCACGCCTTGGTCGAGCAATGCCCGCTGACCCCGCGTGCCACCGCAATACCTCCGACCACGAGCTGCAGCAAGCCGATCAAGCCACCCTGGCGCAGCCCTTTGCTCACCATCAGTGCCCCTCCAGCCAGCGAACTGACCCGTTCCAGGCCATGGACATTGTGCTGCGAAGACGCAGAAGACGCAGCAGAATGGATATCGAACATGGCAAGACCTCCGTGTGAAATGTAAGCAGCTGACCAGCAGGGTGTCAGCCGCGTTCACTCGGGGCGCTCAGCGGCAACTTTATTTGAACTTGGGCCCAGAGCGGGTATTCAGCCCTTTGGCCAAACGGTCATACAGCACTACATTCACGGTCGCGGCCAGGTTCATGCAACCCTCGGTGGGGATGTAGATGGTCTCTTCACACCATGCCCGCACCTCGGGGCTGAGGCTGCCGTCTTCCGGCCCGAAGATGTAGATGGCCCGGTCCGGGTGGGTATATTCCGGCAGTGGCCGCGCACCTTCCACCAGCTCGACCGCCACCGGGGTACAGCCCAGCGGAACGATGCGCTGCAGGTCATCGATGCCGATCAGCGGAATGTCGTAGTGCACGCGCTTGGTGTCAGTGACAAAGTCACGCGCACGTTCGTAGCGTTTGCCGGTGTAGAACACCGAATTGACGCCATAGCAACCCGCAGCGCGCATCACCGAGCCCACGTTTTCTGGGGACTTGGGGTTGAACAGGCCGATGCAGCTGTATCGTTTGTTTGCCACGTACCGGGGCCCTTCGCGAAAAAAAGCGCGATTATACGGGCTGCCCGGTAGCAGTGGGGGCCGAATCGATGGTCAGTCTTTCTTCAACATGCCCGCCAGCGCGGCGAACGGGTTGTGGGTGGCCTTGGCGATGCTCGGTGTGCTGGTGGAACCTTCGCTGAAGTACTGCTGGTCGGTGTAGCGCGAGTGCTCGTTGTCGTGGCAGTACAGGCACAGCAGCTCCCAGTTGGAGCCGTCCTGCGGGTTGTTGTCGTGATTGTGGTCACGGTGGTGCACGGTCAGCTCGCTCAGGCGCTTGCCAGCGAATTCGCGGGCGCAACGGCCGCAGACGTGCGGGTACATTCTCAGGGCCTTGTCGCGGTAGCCCATTTCCTTGTCACGCTTGGCATCGGCCAGGATGCGATCAAGGCGCGCGGTGGCGGCGGCGGAAGAGGTGGAGCTCATGGTGTTTCCTTTGTTCTGATCAGGCAAATGACGGTTATGGCATTGAGTCTAGCGCGCTTGCAGGGCAGGCGGACAGGCGAAAGCGGTGATTTAGGCGTAGCCTGTAGAAAGGTTCCCGACAGGAGGTTGCTGATGTTTCACGCGATCCTGACCGCGCTGCTGATGGCTGGCCTGCCCCTGGCCGAAGCTGCCAGCACGCCACCTCGCCTCACTACGCCAGTGCCGGGTGCACCGGGCACCCCCACACCCACGCCATACCCGCAGATCACCCCGAGTACACCGCCCAAAGCCTACGACAGCCAGCCGGGGGCGCCCTTGTTGCCGCCAATGCCAGTGCCCGGGCCGCCGAAGGACCAGCCATTGCCGGGGTTGCGCCAGGACCCACCGAAGCCGGCGGTGCAGGATGATTGAGCATGAGCGGCCTGCGCTGGTCCTGTGGGAGCGGGCAGGTGCTCAAACCTCCCTTCAGGCGATACCTAATTCGCCAAACACGAACGCATACTCCAGGGCCACATCTTTCAACCCCTGGTACCGCCCGCTCATCCCACCATGCCCAGCTCCCATCTCGGTCTTGAGCAGCAGCAGGTTGCTGTCGGTCTTGTGCGTGCGCAAGCGCGCCACCCATTTGGCTGCTTCCCAGTACTGCACGCGGCTGTCGTTGTAGCCCGCTACCACCAGCATCGCCGGGTAGGCCTGCGCTTTTACATTCTCGTACGGCGCATAAGCCTTGATCCGTTCATACACCTGCGGCTCCTCAGGGTTGCCCCATTCGTCGTACTCGGTCACGGTCAGCGGCAGCTCGGGGTCGAGCATGGTATTGAGCACGTCGACGAACGGTACTTCGGCAATCGCACAGCGGAACAGCTCGGGCCGCAGGTTGAGCACTGCACCGATCAGCAGGCCGCCAGCGCTGCCGCCGCTGATGGCCAGCTGCTCGGCAGTGGTCACACCCTCGGCGATCAGGTGTTCGGCGCAGGCGATGAAGTCGTTGAAGGTATTGGGTTTGTGCTCCTGCTTGCCGGCGCGGTACCAGGCTTCGCCCAGTTCGCCACCGCCGCGCACATGGGCGATGGCAAAAGCCACGCCGCGTTCCAGCAGGCTCAGCCGCGCATGGGAGAACCAAGGGTCCAGGCTTTCGCCATAGGCGCCGTAACCGTACAGGTACAGCGGCACGGGTTGGCCCAGGTCCTGGCGGCGACGCACCAGGCTGATCGGCACCTGGGTGCCATCCGCTGCGGTTGCCCACCGGCGCTCGCTCACGTAGTCATCAGCATCGAACGCACCCAGCACCGGGGTTTGCTTGAGCACGGCCTGGGCGCCGCTGGCCAGCTCCAGCTGGCGCACCTGGGCTGGGCGGTTGAGCGCTTCGTAACGCAGGCGTACGCGTGTGCTGGCAAACTCCAGGCTGTCTTGCACGTACAGGCTGTAGGCGGCGTCGGGGAGTTCCACACGGTAGCATGGCAGGCCTTGTGGGCGTACTTCGATGATCGGCAAACCGCCTTCGCGCAGGCTCAGGGTCAGCGCGCCGGCATTCAGGCTGAGGCCTTCGAGCATGATCGCATCGCGGTGTGCCACCAGCACCTGCCAGTGTGCACGGCTGGGCACCGGTGTGGCAGGGGCCTGGTACAGCGCGAAGTTGATACCGTCCTGGTTGGTGCGGATGAACCAGCGCCACTCGCCATCGAGCTGGCCATGGTCGGGGAAGTACTCATGGCCTTCGACACGCGGCGCCAGGCAGGTGAACGGCGCCTGCGGCGTTTCGGCATTTAGTACCCAGGCCTCGCTGGTGGTCTTGCTGTTCAGCAGCAGCACCAGTTGGCGCTCGGAGCTGGTGCGGTAGCAGTGCAGGAAGAAGCGCCCGTCGGGCTCTTCGAACACGGTCTGCGCAGCGTCGCTGCCGAGGGTATGACGGCGCAGGCGCCAAGGGCGGTGGGTGTCGTCCAGTTCAGCGAAGAACAGCGTCTGGCTGTCATTGGCCCAGGTCAGGCTGCCGTCGCAGTCGTCGAAGGGCAGGGCGGTGATGCTGCCGGTGGCCAGGTCCTTGACGTACAGGGTGTAGATTTCATCGCCGCTGGTGTCGAGGCTGTAGGCAAGCAGGCGGTGGTCGGGGCTGACGTTGAACCCACCCAGCGACAAAAAGCCGCCATTGGCCAGGGCGTTGGGGTCGAGCAGCAGTTGCTCCTGGCTTTCATCGACGGTGTTCGAGTCGTCTGCCGGGCGCGGGCAGCGGTAGTGCCGTGGGTACTCGTCGCCTGCGGTGGTGCGGGTGTAGTACAGGTAGGGGCCCCAGGGGGCCGGCAGTGACAGGTCGGTTTCCAGGATGCGGCCCTTGATCTCTTCGAACAATTGCTCACGCAACGGTGCCTGGTCGGCCAGGCAGGCTTCCTGGTAGGCGTTTTCGGCTTGCAGGTAGGCGAGTACCTCGGGGGTGTCGCGCTGTTGCAGCCAGGCGTACGGGTCGGCGGCGTTATCGGCGTGGGCGATGGGAGGTTGGGGCTTGGTTTGCATTGAGGGTCTCTTGGTTGGGGTTGCCTGTACCGGCCTCTTGGCGGGCACGCCCGCGAAGAGGCCGGTACAGGCAAACACTGTCTGCGCCCGGAAAAGTGTTTATCATAGGCATCTCTTTGCCTGGCTTGCACGAACACCATGACCGAGAACGACTACACCTTTGCCTGGGGCCTGTACGCCGTGGCCGCCTTGGGCTGCCTGCTGGTGGCCTTCAAGCTTACCGGCTGGATGTGGCGCTGGCTGCGCGAACCGCTGCGGGTGGTGCTGGCAGTGCTGCTGCTGACCCCGACTGTCGTCGACCCGGTCAAGGACAGCTTCGCCCCGGCCATCGCCATCACTGCCCTGGACCTTGCCTTCAAGGTGGGCAACAACGCCTGGCGTGCGGTGTCCGACTTCGCCATGTACGGCATGATTGCCTTCGGCCTGTATTTTCTCTTCGTGCTGGTGCGCTGGCCGCTGGAAAAACGCGCCAGTGAGCGGCGTGTGCAAGCCGAGGCGGCCGCCAAGCGCCAGGCGGATGAAGATGACCAGGTCGCCGGGCAAGCCCCCTTGGCCGCCGAGCGCGGCGACCGTTACCGCGACGACCCACGCCCTGCCGTTCCCCGCGGCAATGGCCGGGTCGAGCCCCGTCTGTAAGCGGAGGAGACACGCCTGTGTGCGAACTGCTGGGCATGAGTGCCAACGTCCCCACCGACATCGTTTTCAGCTTTACCGGCCTGATGCAGCGCGGGGGCCGTACCGGCCCGCACCGTGACGGCTGGGGTATCGGCTTCTATGAAGGCCGCGGGCTGCGCCTGTTCCAGGACCCGGCCGCGAGCAGCGAGTCGGAAGTTGCCAACCTGGTGCAGCGTTACCCGATCAAGAGCGAGGTGGTGATCGGGCATATCCGTCAGGCCAACGTCGGCCGGGTGTGCCTGTCCAACACCCACCCGTTCATGCGGGAAATGTGGGGCCGCAACTGGTGCTTTGCGCACAATGGGCAACTGGGCGATTTCAAAGGGCAGGCCAGCTTCTACCGGCCGGTGGGCGACACCGACAGCGAAGCGGCTTTTTGCGACTTGCTCAACCGCATCCGCAGTGCTTTCCCCGAGCCGGTGCCGGTGGAACAGCTGCTGCCGGTGCTGGTGGAAGCCTGTGCCGGCTACCGTGGCCGGGGTGTGTTCAACTGCATGCTCAGCGATGGCGACTGGCTGTTCTGCTTCTGTTCGACCAAGCTGGTGCACATTACCCGCCGTGCGCCATTTGGTGCCGCGCGGTTGAAAGATGTCGACCTGATCGTCGATTTTCATACCGAAACCACCCCCAACGACGTGGTCACGGTGATTGCCACCGAGGCCCTGACCGAGAACGAGACCTGGCATCGCTACGAGCCCGGTCAATGGGCCCTGTGGCGGCACGGCGAGTGCGTGGCACACGGCCAGAGCTAAGGACGCTGCATGTTCAGAAGTTACCTGCGGTTGCTGCTGTTCACCTTCGGCCTGCTGGCCGGTATCCAGGTCCCTGGGCTGGTCAAGGACTATAGCCAGCGGGTCGAGGCGCACCTGTTCGAGTCGCGCGAGGCGCTGGATGGGTTCCGGCAAACGGCCGAGCGATTTTTCAAAGGCGATTTGCAGGCGCTGCTGCAGCATTACCGCAGCAGTGACGACCCGGTGTTCAACAGTGATGCCAACAGCATCGAAAGCCTGATGATCCGCAACGAACTGCTGGAAAAAGAATGGCAGGCGTTGCAAGGGCCGTGGGCCCAGCGTACCTGGCATGTGCTGGTGCAGGCCGACCCACAACTGCGCGAGGAAACCCTCAATGCCTACAGCTACCAGATTCTGCTGGTGCCCGAGGCAATTGGCTGGGGTGTTGGCGCAGGGTTTGTGCTGGCCTTTGTGGTCGAAAGCCTGTTGCTGGGGATTGGCTGGGTGATCCTGGGCGGGCGGCGCAGGGCGGTGAAAGAAAGCTGGCGCTAGGCTGCACGGCGCCTGTGGGAGCGGCCTTGTGTCGCGAAAGGGCTGCGCAGCGGCCCCCGGATTTCAGTTGTGATGCACAGATTGCTGGGGCCGCTTCGCAGCCCTTTCGCGACACAAGGCCGCTCCCACAAAGACCGCGTTAGCCGGTCAGATGAGTGCTATCCGCTGCCCACCCACATCCCGCGCATACCGCTCCAGCACCTGTCGGCACACCCCGACCACTTCATCGACCAACGCCACCCCTGTCTGCCACGCCACCACCAGTTCCAGGCTTGGTGGCGGTTGCAGGCCTTGCAGCAACACCAGCTCGCCCCGACCCAACTCGGCATCCACCAGCGCCGGCGGCAATGCGCCAATGCCAAAACCGTCGCGCAACAGCCGAGTGATCGCCGCCACCGAGTTCACGCAATTCAACCGCGGCGTCTGCGCCCCCGCAGCCTGCAGCAAGCTCAGCACCTCCTGGTGCGGCCGTGAATTCTTCGAGAAGGTGATGATGCGCTCGCGCCCAAGCTCGGCCAGCGACGCATAGTCCCGGTGCTGGTGCGAGCCAGCCGCCACCACCCAGCCCATGGGGTAGCGCGCCAGGTCGAGGCTGCGAATCGACTGCTCGCGCAGCAGGTCGGTCTGCAAAATCACGTCGAGAAAGCCTTTCTGCAGCTGCTCGCGCAAGTTCAGCGCGGTGTCGGCCACCAGCTCGATTTCGACCTGCGGGTAGCGCTCGGTCAGCTCTGCCACCAGCGCACTCATCCAGGTGTGGATCACCGTGTCCATCACGCCGATGCGAATGCGCCCGATCTTGGCCCGGTCGCTGTCCAGCGACTGCTTCATGGCTTTGGCGGTATCCAGCATGCGCTCGGCATACTCCAGCACCTTGCCGCCTTCCGGGGTCAGGCTGACCCCACGTGAGTCACGCAGCAACAGCTTCACGCCCAGGTCTGCCTCCAGCGCGGCAATGCGGCTGGATACCGAGGCTTGGGTGGTGAACAGCTTTTCTGCCGTCAGGCGGAAGCTTTTGAGCCGGGCGACCCAGACGAAGGTTTCGAGGAAGCGAAGGTTCATGATCAGTTTTTCTTGTTCCAGACCGGCGGTTTTTCTCGTTGGACGCAGGCGGCGTGGCCTTTGAACAATGGTGCCCAGGCCGCGACGCTTCATGTCGCCCATAAAACAATACCAACAAGCCGAGGCATCCATGAACCCCACCGGCGTGCAGCAGCAGGTCAGCTCACCTTCTTCGTCCGGGCCTTTCGCCTGGTACCGCGACATCGACAAACAGCAACGGCGCACCTTCTGGAGCTGCAAGATCGGCTATGGCCTGGACGGCATGGACACGCAGATGCTCAGTTTTGTCATCCCCACGCTGATCATGCTGTGGGGCATCACCACCACCGAAGCCGGATTGATCCATACCAGCACCTTGATCGCCTCGGCCGTGGGGGGCTGGGTCGCCGGTATCCTCTCCGACCGCATCGGCCGGGTGCGCACCTTGCAACTGACGGTATTGTGGTTCGCCTTTTTCACCTTCCTGTGCGGCTTCGCCCAGAACTACGAACAGCTGCTTATCGCCCGCACGCTGATGGGCTTTGGCTTCGGCGGTGAATGGACCGCTGGTGCAGTGCTGATTGGCGAGGTAATCCGCGCACAGGACCGCGGCAAGGCAGTGGGCATGGTGCAGTCCGGCTGGGCCATCGGCTGGGGCCTCACGGCGATTCTCTACGCACTGCTGTTCTCCTGGCTGCCGCCAGAGCAGGCCTGGCGTGCACTGTTCCTGTTGGGGCTGGTGCCGGCGATATTCGTGATCTTCGTTCGGCGCCTGGTCAAAGACCCTGAAGTGTATCGCCAGGCCAAGGCAGTGGAGACCGCCGAGGCACCTTCGCACTTCTACGAAATCTTCGCCCCGGGCATGCTGTGGACCACTGTGCGTGCGTCCCTGTTGACCACTGGCGCATTGGGCGGTTACTACGCCATCACCTCGTGGCTGCCGACCTTCCTCAAGAACGAGCGCGGCCTCAGCGTGCTGGGCACGGGTGGCTACCTGGCCATGGTGATCGTGGGTTCGTACGTGGGCTATGTGGTCAGCGCGTACTTGTCCGACCTGCTGGGGCGCAAGAAGAACTTCATCCTGTTCGCCGTGGGCTCGTTCGTGATCGTGCTGCTGTACACGCAGCTGCCGGTCAGCGATGGCGTGATGCTGTGGCTGGGCTTCCCGTTGGGCTTCTTCGCCTCGGGCATCTTCAGCGGCATGGGCGCGTTTCTGACCGAGCTGTTTCCTACGCGCATTCGCGGTTCGGGGCAGGGCTTTTGCTACAACATCGGTAAGGTCATTGCGGCTCTGTTCCCGTTGCTGATCGGTATGCTCGGCCAGAACGTGCCACTGGGCCTGGGTATCGGCATGTTCGCTGCCGTGTCCTACGGAATTGTGATCGTGGCGGCCTTGAGCCTGCCGGAAACACGCGGCAAACAGCTGCAGGCGCGGTAAGGTAAGCCTGTGAACAACAACAAGGGAGACCGCGTGGTGGAACGCCTGCTACTCAATTGCGACATGGGTGAGAGTTTCGGCAGCTGGCGCATGGGCCTGGACGCCGAGGTAATGCCCTACATCGACTGCGCCAACATCGCCTGTGGCTACCACGCCGGCGACCCCGGCATCATGCGCCGCACCGTGGCGCTGGCGCTGGCGCATGGGGTGACCATTGGCGCGCACCCGGCCTACCCGGACCTGGTCGGCTTCGGCCGCCGCTCCATGGCCTGCAGCCCCGAGGAAATCCGCGACCTGCTGCATTACCAGATCGGCGCGCTGGACGGCATCTGCAAAGTGCTGGGTGGCCGCGTGGCCTATGTGAAGCCCCATGGCGCGCTGTACAACGACATGATGGCCGACCCGCTAAAGCTGCGTACCGTGCTGGAGGCCGTGGCGGCCTACGACAGCACCTTGCCATTGATGTTGATGGCCACCGCTGACAACCGCGCCGCCCAGGCCCTGGGCGATGAAATTGGCGTGCCGTTGTGGTTCGAGGCCTTCGCCGACCGCGCCTACACCGCCAGCGGCCACCTGGTGTCGCGCCGCTTGCCTGGGGCAGTGCATCACGACCCGGCGCGGGTGGTGGAGCAGGCAGTGCGCCTGGCCCGTGGCGACGCGCTGATGGCGGACGATGGCAGTGCCCTGCGCCTGCAGGCCAGCACGCTTTGCGTACATGGCGACAACGACAGTTCGGTGGCAGCGGTGAGGCAGATACGCCAAGCCCTCGATGCTCTGGAGTCGCAATGAAGGCGCGTATTGAAGTGGTCGCCATCGACAGCCTGATGGTGCGCCTGTTCGACCGTATCGACGAGGCCAACATGCCGTGGATGCTCGCCGCCAGCCAGCGCCTGAGCGCCGTGTTCGGCGAGCACCTGCTGGATCTGGTGCCGTCCTACACCACGCTGATGGTGCAGTTCGACCTGCCGCCAGGTGAGGCGAGGGCGCTGATCACGCAGGCGCTGGAGGGTTTGCAGCCGGACACCGACCGAGGCGGCCGGCGCCACGAGATCCCGGTGTGGTACGACCCCAGCGTGGGCCCAGAACTGCCTGTGCTGGCGGCGCGCAGCGGCATGAGTGAAGCCGAGGTTGTGCGCTTGCATTGCGCACGTGATTATCCTGTGTTCGCCTTGGGCTTCGCCCCCGGTTTCGGCTTTATGGGCCTGGTCGACGAACGCCTGGCCAGTCCGCGTCTGAGCACCCCGCGCAAGCGGGTGGCGGCGGGTAGCGTGGGCATCGCCGAGCGCCAGACGGCGGCGTATCCGGCAGTATCCCCAGGTGGCTGGAACCTGATCGGGCGCACGCCGGTGCGCCTGTTCGACCGTGAGCGTGACGGCTACAGCCTGTTGCAACCCGGCGACCGGGTGCGTTTCGTGCCGGTTTCGCGCAGCGAGTTCCTGGCGTTGGGCGGCGATGTGGAGGCACAAGGATGAAGCAATTGAAGATCGAAGCCAGCACGCCGCTGTGCCAGTTGCAGGATGCTGGCCGTTTTGGCGTGCGTCACTTGGGCGTGACCCAGGGCGGGGCACTGGACTGGGTGGCGATGCGCTGGGCCAACTGGTTGCTGGGCAACCCGTTGGAGGCGCCGGTGGTCGAGGTGGCGTTGGGGGGCTTTAGCGTGGTGGCCGAACAGGATTGTGTGCTGGCCCTGGCCGGTGCCGACCTGGACGCGCGCGTCGATGATCAGCCCGTCGTGCCCTGGCGCAGCTTTGCCTTGAGCAAAGGGCAGCGCTTGACCCTGAAGCAGCCAAAGCAGGGTGTGCGGGCTTACCTGGCGGCACCGGGCGGGTTTCAGGGTGAGGATGTACTGGGCAGCTGTGCCACCGTGGTACGTGAAGCGCTGGGTGGCATCGATGGTCAGGGTACTGCGCTGGTTGAGGCCCAGGCACTGGCGTTCACCGGTAGCCATGCAACCCTGCGCGAGGTGCCACAAGCGCTGCGCCCGCAGTACGCAGAAAAGGCAGTGCTCGACCTGGTGATAGGCGCACAGATCGGTGATTTCAGTGGTACCAGCCTGTTCGAAGCCTTCAACCGGGAGTGGACGCTGGACAGCCGGGCTGACCGCATGGGCATCCGCCTGTTGGGGCCGCAGCTGGTTTACCAGGGGGCGCCGATGATTTCTGAAGGGATACCGCTGGGGGCGGTGCAGGTGCCGCCGGATGGGCAGCCGATTGTGTTGCTCAATGATCGGCAGACCATAGGCGGGTATCCGCGGCTTGGGGCGTTGACGCCGTTGGCGCTGGCGCAACTGGCGCAGTGCATGCCGGGGGCGGTGGTGCGCTTCAGGGCGGTGGTGCAGGATGAGGCCTGGCGGGAGCAGGAGCTATACCTGGACCGTTGGCGGTGACACTGCCGGCCCCTTCGCGGGCTTGCCCGCACACAGGTATTCCACACACCTCAGGATCTGTGGGGTACCTGTGGGAGCGGGCGAGCCCGCGAAGGGCCGGCACAGGCAACATCACTTGGACAGGTAGCGCATCCCTTCTTCCAGCCCCTGCAAGGTCAGCGGGTACATCTTGTCTTCGATCAGGTCCCGCACCAGGTGGGTCGAGGCGGTGTAGTCCCAGGCCTGCTTGGGGTACGGGTTGATCCAGATGATCTTCTTGAATTTCTCCATGAAGCGCTGCAGCCACACATACCCGGCCTCTTCGTTCCAGTGCTCCACGCTGCCACCCGGCTGGGTGATTTCATAGGGCGCCATGGCCGCATCGCCGACAAATACCACTTTGTAGTCGTCGCCATACTTGTGCAGCAGGTCGAAGGTGGAATAGCGCTCAGAGGTGCGACGCAGGTTGTTCTTCCACACCGACTCGTACACGCAGTTGTGGAAGTAGTAGTACTCCAGGTGCTTGAACTCGGTCTTGCAGGCCGAAAACAGCTCTTCGCAGACCTTGATGTGGGCGTCCATCGAGCCGCCGATGTCGAACAACAACAGCAGCTTTACCGTGTTGCGCCGTTCAGGGCGCATCTGGATGTTCAGCAAGCCGGCGTCCCGCGCGGTATGGTCGATGGTGCCGTCGATATCCAGCTCTTCGGCGGCGCCTTCGCGGGCAAACTTGCGCAGCCGGCGCAGGGCCAGCTTGATGTTGCGCGTGCCGAGCTCCACCTGGTCGTCGAGGTTCTTGTACTCGCGCTGGTCCCACACCTTTACCGCCTTGCCCTGGCGTTTACCGGCCTCACCCACGCGGATGCCTTCGGGGTTGAAACCGCCCGAGCCAAACGGGCTGGTACCGCCGGTACCGATCCACTTGTTGCCGCCGGCGTGGCGTTCCTTTTGCTCCTCAAGGCGTTTCTTGAATTCCTCGATCAGCTTGTCCAGGCCACCCAGGGACTGGATCTGCGCACGCTCTTCATCCGTGAGCGAACGCTCGAACTCCTTGCGCAGCCAGTCTTCGGGGATTAGCGCCTCGATGTGCCGGTCGAGGTTTTCCAGGCCCTTGAAGTAGGCGGCGAAGGCCCGGTCGAACTTGTCGAAATGGCGTTCGTCCTTCACCAGGATGGCGCGGGCGAGGTAGTAGAACGCGTCCATGTCGGCGAACACCACGTGCTTTTGCAGGGCCTGGTGCAGGTCCAGCAACTCACGTACCGACACCGGCACCTTGGCCGCGCGCATTTCATTGAACAGGTTGAGCAGCATGGCCCGGCTCCTGTCAGCGGTTGCCGCGCCGGCTCATGAAGGCCAGGCGTTCCAGCAGTTGCACGTCCTGCTCGTTTTTCACCAGCGCGCCGGCCAGCGGCGGGATGGCCTTGGTCGGGTCGCGTTCGCGCAGTACGGCTTCACCAATGTTGTCGGCCATCAGCAGCTTGAGCCAGTCGACCAGTTCGGAGGTGGACGGTTTTTTCTTCAGGCCCGGCACTTTGCGCACGTCGAAGAACACATCCAGCGCCTCGCTGACCAGCGACTGGCTGATGTTCGGGTAATGCACGTCGACAATCTGCTGCAGCGTGGTGCGGTCGGGGAAGGCGATGTAATGGAAGAAGCAGCGGCGCAGGAAGGCGTCCGGCAGCTCTTTTTCGTTGTTGGAGGTAATGATGATGATCGGGCGCTGCCTGGCCTTGATGGTCTCGTCGATTTCATAGACGTAGAACTCCATCTTGTCCAACTCTTGCAGCAGGTCGTTGGGGAATTCGATGTCGGCCTTGTCGATTTCGTCGATCAGCAGGATGACCCGCTCATCGGCCTCGAAAGCTTCCCACAGCTTGCCTTTTTTCAGGTAGTTGCGCACATCGTGCACCTTGTCTACGCCCAGCTGCGAGTCACGCAGACGGCTGACCGCATCGTACTCGTACAGGCCCTGGTGGGCCTTGGTGGTGGACTTGATGTGCCAGGTGATCAGCCGCGCACCGAACGAGGCCGCCAGCTGCTCGGCGAGCATGGTCTTGCCGGTGCCGGGCTCGCCCTTGACCAGCAGTGGGCGTTCGAGGGTGATGGCCGCGTTTACCGCCAGTTTCAGGTCGTCTGTGGCGACGTAGTCGCGGGTGCCTTCGAACTTCATGGGTCTGTCCTCTGCTGTAAGCCTGTACTGGCCCTTTCGCGGGTGAACCCGCTCCCACAGGAACCCCACATGGCCAGAGCTTTGTGGGTCTCTGTGGGAGCGGGTTTACCCGCGAATAGGCCGGCACAGGCAACACATGATTTGATTTGTTACCGACTATAACGCGGGGTTGCGCGGCTGGAAACGCAGACCGGGTATTCAGTCCCTGAATGCCCCGTCACGCAATCTCAGTCGGAATCCGGCGCGCCGCGCTCGTAGCGGGCATTGAACGCCTGGATAAACCCGTTACGCAGGATCTGCAGGAATGCCTCAAACGCGCTGACATCCTGCTTGCGCACGCTGCCACTGAGTTCCACCCGGGTAGCGAACTGGTTTTTTGGCTGGTTCTTCAGCACCGTTTCGGTCGCCCCCACCACTGCCTCCCACACCGAGCGGAAGAAGCCCTTGTCCTTTTCCTCGACGTCCTGTTGCCAGTCGAATACATCGACATCGCGCAGCAGCGGCTTTATGTAGCCGTTCAGCCGACCGTTTTCCGCCTGCGCCTCGATGACTACGTCCCCGTGCCCGGCGTTGAAGTCGAATTTGCCATAGGCGCTGGCGAAGTCGTTCAGCTTGCGCAGTTCGATGCCGGTAGCACGAAGCCTGAATTCGAAGTCATCGAAATCACTGAACGGGTCGAACGTCGCACGGCTTTCCACCTTGGCATCGCCTGCGATGAGTGCAGTACCTTCGAAACTCGCATCGCGACGGCCCTTGGGGTCACGAACATTGGTCAGGTTGCGGATGTTGGCGTTCAACTGAGTGGCCTTGAGGTCGACCGGTGGCTTGGAGTTGAAGTTGCGGAACGTCAGTACGCCGTTGTCGATGCGCACGTCATTGAGGGTGATGGGCAGCAGTTTTTCCAGTTGCTGGCGCCAGTCGGTACCCCGACCGGTCTGCGACGCCTGTTTGCTGCCACCGTCGACGAAGTTCAGTTCTGGGCGTACAAAGGTCACTTCGGCCACCACGGCCTTGTCGTACCACAGCGAATGCCAACTCACCGAAAGGTCGATCAGTGGCGCGTCGAGGAACGGTACCGGCACCTTGCCGCTGGTCTTGACGATCTTCAGGCCGTTGATCTGGTAAGCGCCGCGCCACCAGGCCAGGTCGACGTCGGCCACCTGGCCGCGGTAATCGCCCATGTCGGCCAGTTTTTCGTTCAGGTAGTTGCGCACCAGGTAGGGCAGGGCAAAGTGCAAGGCTGCCAGCAACACGACCAGGCAGCCCAGGCCGATCAGCGGCCAGCGATAACGGGCTCTCATCAGGGCGTCTCCAAGGCGGGATGTGCGGTTGACCGCAACACGCCCGGCCGAGTTCGAACAGGCTTTACGGGCCACCGGCCGGGGCTTACCCTTGAGGTCTTTCCGTGCTGTTTTTCATGCCAAGGACTCCTGCCATGAGCCGTATCTTTGCAGACAATGCCCATTCCATCGGTAACACGCCGCTGGTGCAGATCAACCGCATCGCCCCGCGTGGCGTGACTATTCTGGCCAAGATCGAAGGGCGCAACCCGGGTTATTCGGTCAAATGCCGCATTGGCGCGAACATGGTCTGGGACGCAGAGAGCAGCGGCAAGCTCAAGCCGGGCATGACCATCGTCGAGCCCACCTCGGGCAACACCGGTATCGGCCTGGCTTTCGTCGCCGCCGCCCGTGGCTACAAGCTGATGCTGACCATGCCTGCCTCCATGAGCCTGGAGCGCCGCAAGGTGTTGAAGGCGCTGGGTGCCGAACTGGTGCTGACCGACCCGGCCAAAGGCATGAAAGGCGCGATCGAGAAGGCCAACGAAATCGTCGCCTCCGACCCGGCCCAGTACTTCCTGCCGGGTCAGTTCGAAAACCCGGCCAACCCGGCCATCCACGAAAAAACCACCGGGCCGGAAATCTGGAACGACACCGATGGCGCCGTCGACGTGCTGGTGGCGGGCGTGGGGACGGGCGGCACCATTACCGGTGTGTCGCGCTACATCAAGCACACCCAGGGCAAGGCAATCCTGTCGGTGGCGGTCGAGCCCTTGGCATCGCCGTTGATCACCCAGACCCTGGCGGGCGAAGAACTCAAGCCCAGCCCGCACAAGATCCAGGGCATTGGCGCCGGCTTCGTGCCGAAAAATCTCGACCTGTCGATTGTCGATCAGGTGGCGACAGTGACCGATGAAGAGTCCAAGGCCATGGCCATCCGCCTGATGCAGGAAGAGGGCATTCTCTGCGGGATTTCCTGTGGTGCAGCCATGGCCGCCGCCGTACGCCTGGCCGAAAAACCGGAGATGCAGGGTAAGACCATCGTCGTAATCCTGCCTGATTCGGGCGAGCGTTACCTGTCGAGCATGTTGTTCAGCGACATGTTCAGCGAGCAGGAAAACCAGCAGTAATCGACCTTGCCGCTGACCCGGCGCAATAATCGCCGGAGTGGTTTATTGCACAATCTTCATGAATGCGATCCCGCCCGGGTTGTTTGTACCTCGGCGGGATCGGTTTATGATGGCAGGATGATTTTCAGAAGAGCAGGTGGTGCAGCCCTGGCTCTTCCCCAAGGAGTGAAAGCATGACCTTTTCCTTTGCAGCCAAGGCGGGTGTCTTGCTGGTGTTTTTCGGCAGCGTGTTGTTCGTGCACCTGCGCGGCAAGGCCCGCCTGCCGGTGTTGCGCCAGTTCGTCAACCATTCGGCGCTGTTCGCTCCCTACAACGCGTTGATGTACCTGTTCTCCGGCGTGCCGTCCAAGCCCTACCTGGACCGTCAGCGCTTCCCTGAACTGGACGTGCTGAAAGACAACTGGCAGGAAATCCGCGAAGAGGCCATGCGCCTGTTCGATGAAGGCTACATTCGCGCCGCCGAAAAGGACAACGATGCCGGCTTCGGTTCGTTCTTCAAGAAGGGTTGGAAGCGGTTTTACCTGAAGTGGTACGACAAGCCGTTGCCTTCGGCCGAAGCCCTGTGCCCGCGCACCGTCGAGCTGGTCAGCAGCATTCCCAACGTGAAGGGCGCAATGTTTGCCCTGTTGCCCGGCGGCAGCCACCTGAACCCGCACCGCGACCCGTTTGCAGGCTCGCTGCGCTACCACCTGGGCCTGTCCACGCCGAACTCCGATGCTTGCCGCATCTACGTCGATGGCCAGGAATACGCCTGGCGTGATGGCGAAGACGTGATGTTCGACGAAACCTACGTGCACTGGGTGAAGAACGAAACCGACTTCACCCGGGTGATCCTGTTCTGCGACATCGAGCGCCCGCTGAGCAGCCCGCTGATGACCCGCATCAACCGCAAGGTCAGTGCCTTCCTCGGCCGCGCCACCGCGCCGCAGAACACCGACGACGAGCGCGTGGGCGGGATCAACCAGGCGTATGCCTGGAGCAAGCGCTTCAGCAATAAAATCAGCACCCGTGTGAAGCAGTTCAAACGCGCCAACCCCAAGGCCTACCGCATCCTGCGGCCGGTGCTGGCAGTGGTGGTGGTGTACCTGCTGTATCACTGGTTGTTCTGATTTTTTGTTGTCTGACCCGTCCTCTTCGCGGGACAAGCCCGCTCCCACAGGTTCTCCTCATCCTTCGAGGACGATGGCGCTCTTGTGGGAGCGGGCTTGTCCCGCGAAGAATCCCACGCTATATTCCAGGCATTCACCTCCTCAAAGACCCCGTTCATGCCAGCCACCCCTTCCACCACAAGCTTTGCCTTCGCGCCAGTCGCGGGCAGGGTCGTGCGTGGCAGCCAGCAGCCGGTCATGATCAGTCATTACCCACCACCTGTCAGTGGCGTTGTAGGCGGCGTAGCTCCGCCTCCTTGCGTGGTCGTGCTGGGCTGATCGGCTTGTTGCCGAACCCCTACGCACACGCAACCTACTGAACACGGTCGGCTACTTCCCCGCTGAAGCGCACGCCGTCCGTTTGGCTTTTCTGCCTACTATCAGGTGGCAATACATGTCTGTCTTTACCAAAGCATCCGTGGCCTCGGCGGCCACGACCAGCCTGTTCGTCCTGCTGTGGAGCAGCGGGGCGATTGTCTCCAAGCTGGGCCTGGCGCACGCCAGCCCGTTCGCCTTCCTGCTGTTGCGCTCGTCGTTGGCCCTCGCGGGCCTGCTGCTGATCGGCCCGCTGCTGGGGCTGCGCTGGCCGCGCAGCCGAGGGGCGATTCTGCGCGCCTTGGGTACCGGGTGCGTGCTGCTCGGCGCCTACCAGATCTTCTACTTGCTGGCGCTCAACACCCATGTCACCCCTGGCGTCATGGCCACGGTCATGGGGGTACAACCGATCCTTACCGTGGTGCTGATGGAGCGTCAGCGCTCATGGAGCCGTTTGTTCGGCCTGGGGCTGGGGTTGGCTGGCCTGATCATGGTGGTGTACCAGGGTATCAACCTGGGAGGGGTGTCGCTGGCGGGGATGCTGTTTGCCCTGCTGGCGCTGGCCAGTATGACCCTGGGCTCGATCCTGCAAAAGCGCATCACCGATAACCCCATGGGCACGTTGCCGCTGCAGTACCTGGCCGGCTTTGCCATGTGCGCGCTGTTCGCACCGTTGCAACCACTGCATGTCGAGTGGGCCGGCGGCTTTGTCGGCGCGTTGCTGTGGATGGGCCTGGTGGTTTCATTGCTGGCGACGTTGCTGCTGTATCGGCTGATCGCCAAGGGTAACCTGGTCAATGTCACCAGCCTGTTCTACCTGGTGCCGGCGGTGACCGCAGTGATGGACTTCCTGATCTTCGGCAACCGACTGGCACCGCTCAGCCTGCTGGGCATGGGGTTGATCGTGGTGGGCCTGCTGTTCGTGTTTCGCAAGCCCGCCGCGCGCCTGGCCGAGGCGTAAGTCCTAGCGGAACTCTTCGGGGATGGCGTGGCGCAATACGCCTTCCTCGAAGTCCAGCAGGCCGGCCTCGCGCTGGGTGAGCAGGTAGTAGAGCAGGGTGTCGAGTGAACGCGCTGGCGGGACTTCGACGGCCAGCATTCTCACGGCCTGCTCGGTTTCGCACTTGCAGCCGAAGTCCTGCAAGGCCGTGCATACCTGGTCCAGGGCTTCCGGTGGCTTTACCAGCACCCGGAATACCGAGCTGCCGCTGCCGCAGCGCAGTGCGTCGAACCAGGTTTCGCCGTTTTCTTCACGGGTGGTTATCACATCACCCGGCGCAATGCCGTAGACATGGAAGGGGATGTTGTCGACGGCATAGCCGCCTTCCACGGCTTTGGCCCATAGGCCTTCGACCGAGGCCGGTGGGTAGCCGTTCTCGTCCTGTTCCAGGCGGAACAGGACCTTCTTGTACGCGCCGTTCATCATGTGCCCCACTTCAGCTGCGCGCCGGGCGCAGCACCAGCCACAGTGCCATGCCAATCAGCAAACCGCCATACAGGTGGCCCATCGACAGTGACTCATCCAGCAGCCAGGCGCCCCACAGTACACCGAACACCGGAATGAGGAAGGTCACGGTGCTGGCCTTTACCGGTCCGATTTCTTCCAGCAGGCGGAAGTAAAGGATGTAGGCGAACGCCGTGCACAACAGCCCCAGGCCCAGCAGCGACAGCCACACCTGCCAGCCGCCCCAGCTGGCGGGTGGCTGGCTCAGCGCGCTCCAGGCGAACACTGGGCTTAGCAGCAAGGTAGCGCCGAGCATGCTGCCCAGCGCCGAAAGGCGGCTGTCCAGGCCGCTGATCCAGCGGCGGGCAAGGAAGCCGGCAAAGCCGTAGCAGGTGGTGGCCGCCAGGCAAGCGAGGGCGCCTTGCAGCAGGGCCATGTCCAACGCGACCGGGCCGGCGCCGCTGAGGATGCCGACGCCAAACAGGCCCAGGAAGATGCCGCACAACTTGGGCAGGGTCATGGGCTCGCGGAAGAACAGCATGCCGATCAGCACGCCCATCAGTGGCGTGGTGGCGTTGAAGATCGCCGAGTAGCCGGCTGGCAATACCTGAGCGGCAACGGAATAGAAGGTGGCGGGGATACCGGAGTTGATCATGCCCAGCACCAGGCAGGCACCCAGCTTGCCCTGGAAGTCCCAACGCACGCGGGCGACCGCGACGATGCCGATCAAGCCCAGGCAGGCAATGGATACCCGGAAGAACGCGGTCGGCACCGTGCCCAGCTCGGGGGCGATGATGCGCATGAACAGGAAACTCGCCCCCCAGACGGCAGCAAGGGTCAGCAGGCGGGCTAGGGCGATGGGGCTCACGGCGGTCTCCGGGTACAGGGCAGGGCGCGAGTGTACGCCAGGGGGCGGGGGGATTCTTGTGCTTTCTTGCGGTGCAATCCATTGCGGCCTGCAAGGGCCATGCAGGCCTTCGAGGTGTGGCATTAACCCTGCACCACAAGGGCGGCTAAGCTCAGTACTCAATCTTTGCACCGAGGCCCACCGCATGACCCAGCACTGGCCTGCCGGCGAGATCGCCCGGATGATCCTCGATGGCTTCGACGACTATCGCGAGCATTTTCGCCGCATCACCCTAGGCGCCCGCGAGCGCTTCGAGCAGGCGCGTTGGCAAGATAGCCAGCGGGCAGCCGCTGCCCGTATCAACCTGTACGAACAGAAGGTCGGTGAGGTCAACGGCTGGTTGCGTGATGCGTTCGAAGACGAGGTGCTGCTGGAGGTCGAGCAGTGGCCTCTGGTTAAAAGTGCCTACATACGCCTGATCGACCCGCGCCTGGACGATGAGCTGTCAGAGACCTGGTACAACTCATTGTTCTGCAGCCTGTTCAGCCATGACCAGATCAGCGACGGCTGCATGTTCATCCACACCACCCGGCCGTCCATCCGCAGCCACCAGCGCGCCACGCAAACCTGCACCTATCGCCCCGATGGCAATCTGCAGGGCCTGCTACGGGCGATTCTTTCCGACTATGCATTCGCCTACGCCGACCTTGAAAGCGACGTGTCACGCCTTGAGGAGCAACTGCGCGAATGCCTGCCGGATTGGGTGTGCAAAGACCCGATGCTGGCAGTGGAGCTGTTTTCGCCGGTGCTGTACCGCAACAAGGGTGCCTACCTGGTCGGCCGGTTGTACAACAGCGATGAGCAGTGGCCGCTGGTGATACCGCTGCTGCACCGCGAAGGGCATGGTATCGAGGCCGATGGGCTGATCACCGACGAAGCCGAGGTGTCGATCATCTTTTCCTTCACCCGCTCCTATTTCATGGTCGATGTGCCGGTACCGGCAGAGTTCGTCAACTTCCTCAAGCGCATCTTGCCGGGCAAGCACATTGCCGAGCTGTACACCTCCATCGGTTTCTACAAGCACGGCAAGTCGGAGTTCTACCGGGCGCTGATCAACCACCTGGCCGGCAGCGAAGACCGCTTCGTCATGGCGCCTGGGGTGCGCGGCATGGTCATGAGCGTGTTTACCCTGCCGGGCTTCAACACCGTGTTCAAGATCATCAAGGACCGCTTCTCGCCGTCTAAAACCGTCGACCGCGCCACGGTGATCGACAAGTACCGGCTGGTGAAAAGCGTCGACCGCGTGGGGCGCCTGGCCGATACCCAGGAGTTTGCCGATTTTCGCTTCCCACGGGGCAAGTTCGCGCCCGAGTGCCTGGCCGAACTGCTGGAGGTAGCACCGTCGACGGTGGTTTTGGAGGGTGACACGGTACTGATCCGCCACTGCTGGACCGAGCGGCGCATGACGCCGTTGAACCTGTACCTGGAGCATGCCAGCGAAGGCCAGGTGCTGGAGGCGCTGGAGGATTACGGCCTGGCCATCAAGCAACTGGCGGCGGCTAACATTTTCCCCGGCGACATGTTGCTGAAGAACTTTGGCGTTACCCGCCATGGCCGGGTGGTGTTTTACGACTATGACGAGATCAGCTTCCTGACCGAAGTGAACTTCCGCCACATTCCGCCACCGCGTTACCCCGAAGACGAGATGTCGGGCGAGCCGTGGTACTCGATCGGGCCGCATGACGTGTTCCCCGAAGAGTTTCCGCCGTTCCTGTTTGCCGATATTGGCCAGCGGCGGTTGTTCAGCCGCTTGCACGGGGAGTTGTATGACGCGGATTACTGGAAGGGGCTGCAGGCAGCGATTCGTGAGGGGAAGGTGATTGATGTGTTTCCCTACCGGCGCAAGGCCCGGTAAATGCTTGGCCTGTCTTGGCCCTATCGCCGGCAAGCCAGCTCCCACAGGATTACCACAGGGCTGAGCGTTCTCGGGGACCTGTGGGCGCTGGCTTGCCGGCGATAGGGCCAGGGCAGGCAACCAGTGACTTCACCCCTTCAAACACTTCAATTCACCGAAATCAGTCCGCACCTTGCCCAGCTTTTCTTGCAAGAACCGCCGCTGTTGCGGGGTGCTCAGCTGCACCAGGTCCACCAGCAGGCTGCGCGCCTGTTGTTCGGTATTTTGAAACGCTGAGCGGTATTCAGGCGTCCACAAACTTTCCTTGCGCTGCAACAGTGTCGCCAGGCGTGGTTCAAAGCTGGCGTCATTGCGCTGGTTCATCGCCAGCAACAATTGCTGCTGCCAGTGGGCGCGGTTGGCGATCCATTCGCGGTTCTGGTCGCCCAACGCTGTGGACCAGGCCTGGACCCGTTGCTTCTGTGCTGCCGACAACTCGCCGAACCACGGGGTCAGGCGTTTCTCCATGCGTTCGCTACGGCGGGCGATCTGTTTGGGCAGCGGCGTATCCACGTACTTTTTCTGCCGTTCGCTGATGTCATCGCGGAACGCTTCGCGCATCTGCGCCACTTGGGTATCGCTCATGCCGCGCAACAGTTCAGTGGCCGATGGGGTGATTTCCTCTGCCACCCGGCCAATCGCCTCACGGGCCTCACGGGTACGTTGCTGTAGGGCCTGGTCGGTCACTTGGCCATCGGCGACCATGCCGCGTACCCGGTCCAGCCAGTCGAGGTAGCCGGGCAGCTGGGTCTTGCAATGCCAGGCCAGGTGCTCGCGCAAGCGGCCGTCGAGCAAGGCCTTCTGCTCGCTGTTCATGTCCAGGTAATCGCCCAGCGACCACGGCACCAGGCGGTCGAGGTTGCGGTAGGCCAGGTCGATGCGGCTGCAGGCGGCCACGGCCAGTGCGAAGCCGACGGCGACAAGCAAGGCTTTGAGCAGGCGTAGCGGCATGTGCTGTTCCTTCCTCAGTCTGGCCAGAGGGTAGACGCAAGGGCGGGCTGGCGGTTCAACTGTATCAGTGGTCGGGCCATGCGGTGGCTTCAGGTGTAGAATAGCCGCCTTGTCTTGAGGATCATCGGAAATGGCTCTGCTTGGGCGTTACAACAGTTTGCAAATCGTGAAACACGTGGACTTCGGCCTGTACCTGGACGGCGGCGCCGATGGCGAAATCCTGCTGCCGGGGCGCTACATCCCGAAAAACGCCGAAACCGAGGTGGATGACTGGCTGAACGTGTTCATCTATCTGGACAGCGAAGACCAGCTGATCGCTACCACTGAAAAGCCCAAGGTTCAGGTGGGTGAGTTTGCCAGCCTCAAGGTCAAGGACATCAACGGGGCCGGTATCTTCCTGGACTGGGGCCTGCCCAAGGACCTGCTGATGCCGTACTCGGAAGAGGCTCGGCAGCTGAAGATCGGCGATTACTGCGTGGTGCACGTCTACCTCGACAAGCGCACCCGCCGCATCACCGCTACGTCGCGCCTGGACCGTTACCTCGACGTCAGCCCGGCCGACTACAAAGTCGGGCAACCGGTCGAGTTGCTGGTGGCCGGCGAAACGCCCATGGGCTTCAAGGCCATCATCAATAACCGCCACTGGGGCCTGATCCACAAGAATGAGGTGTTCAAGTTCCTGCGTTCGGGCATGCACGAAAAGGGCTTCATCAAGGAAGTGCGCCACGACGGCAAGATCGCCCTGAGCCTGCAACCGGTGGGTGCGGCGCTGGCTGACAGCCTGCAAGAGCAGATCATGGCGCGTCTGGAGGCTGAAGGTGGGGTGTTGGGCGTGTGCGACAAGAGCGACCCGGCGCTGATCAGCAAGCTGTTCAACGTCAGCAAGGGCAACTTCAAGAAGGCCATCGGCGCGTTGTTCAAGCAGGGCCTGATCGTCATCCATGACGACCGTATCGAGAAGGTCTGACCGCCTTAAGCCTGCACGAAGTTGCGGAAGTCCAGCTGCTCGCCACCCGGGCGGGTGTCGCGCAGCAGCGAATCGCGGTCGGCGCTGAGCGCAAGGCTGATGGTGGAACGGCGCTTGCCGGGCTTGCGCACTTCCATCTGCTCCAGGTGAGCCTTGAGGAAGTTGGTGGGCACCTTCAGGTGCTGCAGCTCATCGCTTTCTGGCGTGTGCAGCAGCAGGTTGACCCAGTCGGCCTGGCCCTTGCCCAGCAGCGCCACAGGCACTTCGAACCACCACAGGTTGCGTTTGTTGTCCAGGATGGCGAACAGCGTATTGCTGCTGTTCAGCACCGGCTTGGCCAGTGCTTCGTTGCGCCGGGCGATGGCGGCGGGTTTGTCGAGTTTCATGCAGGTTCCTGCGGGTTGACGCTATGAAGGCCTGCATTGTGAGGGGTGGCACCGGGCGGGGCAAGCCCGCGAACAGGCCGGTAGCGTTAACGCCGAACCGGCAGGCTCAACTCGGATGTTGCCCCGTCAGCTGTCGTCACGGTCGCAGTAAAACTGCGCAGCCCGCCGATGCCCTCCAGCACCTGCGCAAACCGCGCCTGGCCCTGCTTGTCACTGTTCACCAGCACCTCCCCGAGGTACTGCTGCGCCTCGGTGCCATCCGCCTCGGCATTGCCAAACAACTCCACCCGCAGCAGGCTCGACGCCGGCCCCTGCACTTCACCACGCAACACATTGCCTTGCAGCGCAATCAGGTGTGGCGCTTGCTGGTTATGGTTGGGCAGCGGTTGGCAAGGCTTGGGCTCGCCGTTGGCATCGCAGATGATTGCCTGGTCTTTCTTCGGCAAGTCGGCCCCCACCCCGCGCGAGCCCACATACAGCGCATGCGCCTGGGCCGGTACGCCAAACACGATGGCGCCTGTGCGCTGGCCCGGCACGCACGAACCGCCAGCTTCGCAGCGGCGGATATCCTGGCTGTTACCCCAGATGCGATTGCCGCTCAGGCGTGTGGCGGTGGCCTCCGGCTCCGGGCGCAGTGCCACGCCGATGCGGTTGCCGTGGATCAGGTTGCCGTCGAGGATGTTGCCATCGCCGGTAACGCTGACGCCGATCGAGTTACCAGTGAACGTGTTGGCAGCCAGGTAGTTGCGCTTGCCCCAGTTGATCTGCAGGCCGTCGGAGTAGTTTTCGAAGCGGTTGCGCACCACGCTGTTGTCGTTGCCCAACAGAATCTCGATACCCTGCGATGGCTCGGGGTTGGCCGAGGTGGAGCGGAACAGGTTATCGGCCACCAGGTTGAATGCCGCGCCGCGGGTCAGCTCCAGGCCGTCGCCATTGTCGATCAGCTGGTTGCGCAGCACCTTGTTGTTGTTCGTGGTGGTAGCGGTGGGGTTACCCGCGCCGTCGTCACCGGTCAGCATGATGCCAGCGCCGCCCTTGTTGGCGATGATGCGGTTGTCTTCGATCACGTTGCCACTGGCGCGGTTGACCAGGATGCCGATGCAAAAGTTGCGCACTTCCAGGCCGCTCAGGTGCACGCCCTGGGTGTCGCGCAGCACCAGCCCGGGGTTGGTGGTGGTGCGCACGTTGGTGCCGAACTGGCCGGGCAGGGCGCCGGGGCAGGTGCGTACGCCCTGGTCCTTGATGTAGGCCGAACCGTCGATGGCGATGTACTGGCCATCGCGCGCCCAAGGCAGGCCGGTGATGCGCACCGGGCCCTTGATGTCTGGGAGCGCACGGCTGGGGCGAATGATGTAAGGCGGTTTGCCGACAGCGGCAATGTCGATGCTGTAGTGGCCGGGGTTCTGGTTGCTGGTTTCGATGGCCCAGCGCAGCGAACCGGGTTGGCTGTCGTCGGCGTAACGCTCGACACGCAAGGTTTCGGAGTTGGCCGGTGCAGCGGCCAGGGCAGGCAGGGGGAGCAGTGGCAGCAAGGCCACCAGTGCAGGCATCAGACGCATGGGTGCGGGTATCCGGAAAACATTGTTCTTATCGAGTGCCAGCCTGCTGTGGGCGGACGTTTGCGGGGATTCTAGGGCAGCTGTGCTGGCTGCGTAGGTGCGCCGGGGTCATTTTGTGCGGTATTCGCCCGCAGTTTTACCGTTCGGCTTGCGAATGGAAAATTCGTTGAAACTCCTGGCGAGGGTGTTGGGTCCACCTTCTGTCGACACGGTTCACGTGTCTCCATTTGCAGGAGTTTTGCCATGAGCGGTACTAAAGACAAAGCGAAAGGTCTGGCCAACGAAGCAATCGGCAACGTGAAACAGGGTGTTGGCAAGGTAACCGGCAACGACAAGCTGCGTGCAGAGGGCAAGGCGCAGGAAGTCAAAGGCGAGGCGCAGCAGATCAAGGGCGATGTAAAGGACGCGGTGAAAAAGCCTTGATTTGAGCAACCTGTACCGGCCTCTTCGCGGGCAGGCCCGCGAAGAGGCCTATATGGGCTTGAACCTTTTCTGATGCATTGGCCGGGAGCAGCACAGCAGCGGTATGGTCTATTAGACTTGTCTGTTGAATCGATCGAGCGGCGAAAGGAGACGCTATGATTTTTTCCGCCCTGCAGGGCCTGCCCTTGCACCGCGTGCTGGTGCGCACCGTCAAGGAATTCCTTGATGACGAGATGTCCACCTATGCCTCTGCGCTGGCTTACCAAGCACTGTTTTCGCTGTTCCCTTTCTTGCTGTTCCTCATTGCCCTGATTGGTTTTCTGCATTTGCCGGACTTCTTTTCCTGGCTGCGGCTGCAGTCGGAACTGGTACTGCCACCGCAGGCGCTGGAACAGGTCAACCCGGTGATCGACCAGTTGCAGCAGTCCAAGGGCGGGCTGTTGTCGGTGGGTATCGTGATTGCCTTGTGGACCGCATCGGCCGGCGTACGCCTGATGATGAGCGCGATGAACGCTGCTTACGATGTGCCCGAAGGCCGCCCGGTTTGGAAGCGGATCCCGCTTTCCATTTTCTACACCATCGGCCTGGCCGGCATGTTGCTGGCGGCCGCAGCACTGATGGTACTGGGCCCGCAGGTGATGGAATGGATCGCCGCCCAGATTGGTATGCAGGAGTTCATCGTCACACTCTGGACCATCCTGCGCTGGCCAGTGATCATCATCTTGCTGATGGTGGCAGTGGCCCTGATCTACTACGTCATGCCTGACGTGAAACAAAAGTTTCGCTTCATTACACCCGGTTCGGTGCTGGCAGTGGTGGTGTGGATCGTGGCTTCCCTGGGCTTTGCTTATTACGTGAAAACCTTTGCCGACTACAACGCGATGTACGGCAGCATTGGTGCAATCATCGTGCTGTTGCTGTATTTCTATATTTCCGCTGCCGTATTGCTGCTGGGCGCGGAGATGAACGCGGTGATCGAGCACATGTCGAGCGAGGGTAAAAACCCTGGTGAGAAAGATTTCGAAGGGCACAAGGCTCCGCAAACCATCACCGTGCTGGGCCATGAGCACCCGCAACCCAGCGAGCACCAACCTTCCGAGCCGAACCCCAGATGATCCGTGACATTCTAAAGATGGGCGACGAACGCCTGCTGCGCATCGCCCCGCCCGTGCCCGAGCACATGCTCGGCACTGTCGAACTGCAGCAACTGATCGACGACATGTTCGAAACCATGCGCCATGTGGGCGGCGTAGGCTTGGCCGCGCCACAGATTGGTATCGACCTGCAGTTGGTGATTTTCGGCTTCGAGCGCAGCGAGCGCTACCCGGATGCCGAAGCGGTGCCGCAGACCATTTTGATCAACCCGGTCATCACGCCGATGTCCACTGAAGTGGAGGACGGCTGGGAAGGTTGCCTGTCGGTACCGGGCCTGCGCGGTGTGGTGCCACGCTTCAAGCATATCTGCTACGAAGGGGTCGACCCCCAAGGCAACCCGATCAACCGCTTTGCCGACGGTTTCCATGCGCGGGTGGTGCAGCACGAGTGTGACCACCTGATCGGCCGGCTGTACCCATCGCGTATCCAGGACTTTGCCAAGTTCGGCTACACCGAGGTGCTATTCCCCGGGCTCGAGGTCAGCGACGACTGACCCCGCTGCAGGGCTACCAGGCGTTTGCTGCGCTGGTAGCGCTGCAAGCGACTGGCCAGGGTTTCGGGCAGTTGCCCGGCCATGTGGAAACCCAGGCGCTGATAGAAGGGCGCCAGGTCCGGGTGGCAGAACAGCCAGGTTGGTCCGCCAGCGTGTTGCAGCGCCGCGTCGATCAACCGCCCGGCCACCCCTTGGCCGCGCTGTTGCGGGTCGACGAACAGCCCCGTCAGCCATAATCCTTCGCCTACCGCACTGAGGCTCAAGCCCGCAATGATGCCTGGGGCGCGTGCCACCCACAGTTCAGCGTCGCTTGCAGCACGCATGCGCGAGCCGTGTTGGCGGTAAAAATGCTCCAGCAGCCGGCGTTCTGTGGCCGCAAGTGTCGAGCAGTGAATATTTTTTAATGAGATGACGCGTCCTTCCCTGAAAGCTGGCCAAAGGCTCTGGCCTGAGATGTTGCGGCCATTTTGACGCAGATTGTTGCAAATCGGGCAACGGTGAATATCCGAGTTCAGGGTTCAACTATTGGCAACCGGGAGTAGAATTTTACTCATCCCCCCTGGCAGTACGAAGCGGGATCGGTACTTCGTGCCATCTTCACCGTAGATGGCAACTTCTCCGCGCCGGGTACGGCAATAGAAGTCAATCGATCAGCTTGAATGCTCAAAAGGCACACTCACATGAAACCATTACTGATTCTTGCATTGGTCGGTATGTCCTCGTTCGCCCTTGCCGATGAGGTCAAACCCGTCTCCAGCGAGCCTGTGGCCCAGCAGTACGACTACTCCATGAACCTGGACATCAAGCGGGTGATCAACCTGTCGACCATCCCCAATGTCTGCGAAGTGGTACCTGCGACCATGACCTACGAAGACCACCAGGGCCAGGTGCATACCATCCAGTACCGGGCTATGGGTGAAGGTTGCCAGCAAGGTTGACCGACAGGTATCCAATGTAGTTGCTGATGGCCTCATCGCCGGCAAGCCAGCGCCCACAAGGTTGTCGCAGCATTTGCATGTTGTGCTACCCCTGTGGCAGCTGACTTGCCGGCGATGGGGCGATCAGCATTCAGAATATTTTCAAGCGTTGTCGATTACTCTGCTCTCCGTTCGACCATAGGTGACGGCACGCCGCACTGCGTGTCAAAACCCTACGTACTGTCGGAGGCACCCCGATGAGCACCGCAGCCGAAACCGAGATCCGCCAACTGATCGAGCGCTGGATGCAGGCCGTGCGCGATCGCGACATCCCCAGCATCACCGCCCCCTATGCCGATGACATCGTTGCCTTCGATGCCATCCAGGCCCTGCAATTCAAAGGCAAGGCCGCCTACACGGCGCACTGGGAAATGTGCATGGGCATGTGCACCGGGCCCATGGTCTTCGAACTTGCCCAGCTTACCGTCCACGCCGATGGCGACCTGGCCCTGGCCCACTGGCTGAACCGCTGCGGCCCAGGCGACGACGAAAGCCAGTGCGGCTTCATGCGCGCGACCGTGGGCTATCGTCGTCAAGGTGGCCAGTGGCGGGTGATCCACGAACACTGGTCGGCACCCTTCGACATGGAGACGCAAAAAGCCCTGTTCGATCTCAAGCCCTGAGCCGTTATCGCCAAACGCACTTTGCCGATGCCCTGGAGGCGACCATGAAATACCTGTGCCTGGTCTATTGTGACGAGGGGCTGCTGCATAGCTTGCCCGACAGCCCGGAAGACGCCGAATGCCTGGCCTACGCCGAAGCCGTACATGGCTCGGGGCGAATGCTGGCGGCCGAGGCGCTCAAGCCTGTGCAGACCGCCACCACGGTACGTGTGCGTAACGGGCACATGAGCCTGACCGACGGCCCGTATGCCGAAACCAAGGAGCAACTCGCCGGCTTTTACCTGGTGGAGGCCCGCGACCTGAACGAAGCGCTGAATATCGCCAAGGGCATCCCTGCGGCACGGGTCGGCAGTGTCGAGGTGCGACCGGTGCGTGAACTGCAACCCTGACAGCTACGGAGAACCATCAGCATGAGCCTTGCACACCCCGCGCAAGCGCAACACGAGTTGTCCATCAGCCGCCTGATCGACGCACCGCCGGCCAAGGTGTTTCGCGCCTGGAGCGAACCCCATTGGCTGATGCAGTGGTGGGGGCCGCATGGCATGACCACCCCGGAGTGCGAGATGCAGTTGTGGATCGGGGGGGTATTGCGCACCCTGATGCGAGCGCCGGATGGTAGCGAATACCCGACCCAGGGCGTGTTTCTGGACATTGCCGCGCCGCGACGGTTGGTGTTCACCGATGCCTTTGGCCCCGGTTGGGTGCCGTCAGAAAAGGCCTTCATGACCGCCGTGATCAGCTTTGACGAGGAGCAGGGCAAAACCCGCTACACCGCCCGCGCCTGGCACTGGAATGCTGCTGACTGCCGGGCCCATGAAGAAATGGGTTTTTATCAGGGCTGGGGAGAAAGCCTGGACCGCCTGGTGGAGGTGGTGACCCAGCGGATGCCCGACTGATGACAGCCCTGGCGCAGGTGCGCGCCGAAGTCGAGTCGGTGTACCGGCGGGAGTCGCGGCGCATCCTGGCGACATTGATCCGCCTGCTGGGTGATTTCGACCTGGCCGAGGAGGCCATGCATGATGCCTTCTTCATCGCCGTCGAGCGCTGGCAGCGTGATGGCATCCCCGAGAACCCACGGGCGTGGCTGGTCTCCACCGGGCGCTTCAAGGCCATCGATGCACTGCGCCGACGCGCACGTTTCGATCGCTCCCAGGCAGACTTGAGCATGTTGCTCGACGGCCAGGGGCAGGACCCCAGCGAAGAAGAGTTGTTGGCGGATGACCGCCTGCGGCTGATTTTCACCTGTTGCCACCCGGCGCTGTCGGCCGATGCCCAGGTACCGCTGAACCTGCGCGCAGTCTGCGACTTGACCACCGAGCAGATTGCCCGCGCCTTCCTGCAAAGCCCGACTACCATCGCCCAGCGCATCGTGCGCGCCAAAGCCAAGATCCGCGATGCCGGCATCCCCTACCAGGTACCAGCGTTGAGCGAACTGCCCGAGCGCCTGGAGAGCGTGTTACGGGTGATCTACCTGGTGTTCAACGAAGGCTATTCGGCGTCGTCGGGCGAGTCACTGCTGCAGCAGGAGCTGAGCGATGAAGCCATTCGCCTGGCGCGGCTGCTGGTGCAATTGTTGCCTGATGCGGAGGCCAACGGCCTGCTGGCCTTGATGCTGCTTCAGGCATCGCGGCAGCAGGCGCGCACCGATGCCCAGGGCAACCTTGTGCTGCTGGAACAACAGGACCGCAGCCTGTGGGACCGGCAACGCATTGACGAGGGCTGCGAGCTGGTGCGCCAGGCCCTGCAAAGCCGGGCGTTCGGTGCCTACACGGTGCAGGCAGCGATCGCCGCTGTGCACGCTGAAGCGGCAACCGCAGAAGAAACGGACTGGGTGGAAATCGTCGGGCTGTATGATGTGTTGCAGCGGCATTGGCCGTCAGCGGTGGTGGAACTGAACCGGGCGGTGGCGCTGGCGAAGCGCGATGGGCCGCAAGTGGGCCTGCGGGAAGTCGAAGGGATTCTGGCGCGCGGTGATCTGCTGGACTATCACCTGGCGCACGCGGCGCGGGCCGAGCTGCATTACCAGTTGGGGCAGGTGGAGGAGGCGCGTGCGGCCTGGCGCCAGGCGCTGGCGCTGACCCGGCAGGCGCCGGAGCGGCGGCATATCGAGCAGCGGCTGAAAGTCATCGAGTGATGTTGGCTGCGCTGGCCTCTTCGCGGGTAAACCCGCTCCCAGCAGGATCACCACAGACTTGAGCATGGTGCTGTACCTGTGGGAGCGGGTTTACCCGCGAAGAGGCCGGTGCGGTCTACATCAATCTTCAGCTAGCCACGAAATTCGGCGGCGACACCAGCTCGACTGTCTGCTGCTTGCGCGGCGCCAGGATTTCGGCCTCACCCTGGACCACCAGCTCATCGTTCTGGTTGTACACGTTGGTGGCAATGCGCACCTTGAACTTGGGCAACTTCTCGAGAATCTCCAGGCGCACGGTCAGGGTGTCGCCAATCTTCACCGGCTTCTGGAAGCTCATCTGCTGGCCCAGGTAGATGGTGCCAGGGCCTGGCAGGGTGCAGGCCACCGCAGCACTGATCAGCGCGCCGCTGAACATGCCATGGGCAATACGCTCGCGGAACATGCTCTTGGCGGCGAACTCGGCATCCAGGTGAACCGGGTTGTGGTCACCGGACATGGCAGCGAACAGCTGGATGTCGCGTTCTTCAACGGACTTCTTGTACTCGGCCGTCTGGCCAACTTCGAGGGCTTCGTAAGGCGTGTTGGTGACCTGGGACATCGGTGCTTCCTTAAGCGTTAGGCGAGGGCGGCTATCATTCACTGCGCACGGGGCGGCCAAGGGCCAGCGCCTGCTCAAGCCAGCCGAGAATATCGGCGGTGACCTCGTCACGGTTGGTTTCGTTGAGTACTTCATGCCGCGCCTCAGGATAGACGCGCAGCTGTACATGTCGATTGCCGGTCGCGCGCAGGGCGTCGGCCAGATGGGTTAGACGCTTGCCGGCACTGACCGGATCACATTCGCCACCGATTACCAGCATGGGCAGGTTCGGATCGATCTGCGCGAGGTTACCCGGCTGGCTGATCTGCGCCAAGCCTTGCAGCAGGTCGAGCCACAGCTGGTTGCTGCAGCGAAAGCCGCACAACGGGTCGTTGACGTACAGGTCGACCTCGGCTGGGTCGCGGCTAAGCCAGTCGAACGCCGTGCGGTTGGGTTTGAACGCTTTATTGAACGACCCGAACGACAACCATTCGATCAGCGCACTCTTGCCTTGCGGCCCTTGGCGCCAGCTCTCCAGCCGGGCAATCAGCCGCGCCAGGCGGTACAGCGCCGCCGGTTGGTAGTTGGAGCCACTGAGAATCGCCCCGTGCAGGCTGGCGCTGTGGTGCAGCAGGTAAGCCTGGGCAATGTAGCTGCCCATGCTGTGGCCGAACAGAAACAGCGGCGTGCACGGGTACTGCTGGCCGATGTGCTGGGCCAGCAACCCAACGTCATTGACTACGGCATTCCAGCCATGATGGCGGGCGAACAGGCCGCGGCTGCCCAGCTCGGCGCTGCGCCCGTGGCCGCGCTGGTCGGCAGCGAACAGGGCAAAGCCGGCCTCGCTCAGGGCATGCCCCAGGCGCTGGTAGCGCCCGGCATGCTCGGCCATGCCATGGGCCAGCAGCACCACGGCCTTTACCGGTGTGGCCGGCAGCCATTGATGCACATACAGGCTGCAGTGCTCGCTGGCGGGGAGCCAGAAGGCGTCGTGGGGCATGGCGGGTCCTTGTGCGCGCGGGTACCCGAACAGTGTATGCACAACCGGCCGGATTGCAGGAAGGGCACAAATAAGATTCACAATGTTAATGGCGGCACTTGGCGTATATGCCGCCTTGGGCTTACCTGCTAACGTCGGAGCAACGCCTTTTTGCCGGCAGGCAATCAGGTAAAGGACTAAAGGACGCAGTGCAGGTCCAGGCAGAGGAACAATAATAAATGCAAGCCGACTTCTGGAATGACAAGCGCCCGGCGGGCGTGCCTTCCACCATCGACATCAATGCCTACACCTCGGTCGTCGAGGTATTCGAGCGCTCCTGCAAGCGCTTTGCCGACCGCCCGGCGTTCAGCAACCTGGGGGTGACCCTGACCTACGGGGAGCTGGAGCGCCACTCGGCAGCCTTCGCCGCCTGGTTGCAGCAGCACACCGGCCTCAAGCCGGGTGACCGCATCGCGGTGCAGATGCCCAACGTGCTGCAATACCCGATCGCGGTCTTTGGTGCCATGCGTGCCGGCCTGATTGTGGTCAACACCAACCCGCTGTACACCGAGCGCGAAATGCGCCACCAGTTCAAGGACAGTGGCGCACGTGCGCTGGTGTACCTGAACATGTTCGGCAAGCGGGTGCAGGAAGTGCTGCCCGATACCGGCATCGAGTACCTGATCGAGGCGAAGATGGGCGACCTGTTACCTGCCGCCAAGGGCTGGCTGGTCAACACGGTGGTCGACAAGCTGAAGAAGATGGTGCCCGCTTACCAGCTACCCCAGGCGATATCGTTCAAACAGGTGCTGCGCGAGGGCCGCGAGCACTCGCCCAAACCGGTGCCATTGAGCCTGGACGACATCGCCGTGCTGCAGTACACCGGCGGCACCACCGGCCTGGCCAAGGGCGCCATGCTCACCCACGGCAACCTGGTGGCCAACATGTTGCAGGTGCTGGCCTGCTTCTCGCAGCACGGCCCCGACGGGCAGAAGCTGCTCAAGGACGGCCAGGAGGTGATGATCGCACCCCTGCCGCTTTACCATATCTATGCCTTTACCGCGAATTGCATGTGCATGATGGTCACCGGCAACCACAACGTCCTGATCACCAACCCGCGTGACATCCCCGGCTTCATCAAGGAGCTGGGCAAGTGGCGTTTCTCGGCGCTGTTGGGGCTGAACACCCTGTTTGTCGCATTGATGGACCATCCCGGTTTCCGCCAGCTGGATTTCTCGGCGCTGAAGGTCACCAACTCTGGCGGCACGGCGCTGGTCAAGGCCACCGCCGAGCGCTGGGAGGCGCTTACCGGGTGCCGCATTGTCGAAGGCTACGGCCTGACAGAAACCTCGCCGGTGGCCAGCACCAACCCCTATGGCCAGCTGGCGCGCCTGGGTACGGTGGGCATCCCGGTAGCGGGTACCGCCTTCAAGGTAATTGACGACGATGGCAACGAATTGCCCCTGGGCGAGCGGGGCGAGTTGTGCATCAAGGGGCCACAGGTGATGAAGGGTTACTGGCAGCAGCCTGAGGCCACTGCCCAGGCCCTGGATGCGGACGGCTGGTTCAAGACGGGTGATATCGCGGTGATCGACCCGGACGGTTTCACCCGCATCGTCGACCGCAAGAAGGACATGATCATCGTCTCGGGCTTCAACGTGTACCCCAACGAGATCGAGGACGTGGTGATGGGCCACCCCAAGGTTGCCAACTGTGCCGCCATCGGCGTGCCGGACGAGCGTTCTGGCGAGGCAGTGAAGCTGTTCGTGGTGCCGCGCGAGGGCGGGCTGAGCGTGGAAGAGCTCAAGGCTTACTGCAAGGCCAACTTCACCGGCTACAAGGTACCCAAGCACATCGTGCTGCGCGAGTCGTTGCCGATGACGCCGGTGGGCAAGATCCTGCGGCGGGAGCTGCGCGACATAGCTTGAGTCTGTGTTGGCTGTTTCGCGGGTGAACCCGCTCCCACAGGTACTGCACAGCCTCCAAGCTTTGTGCGGGCCCCTGTGGCAGCGGGTTCACCCGCGAATGCGTTCAATGTGGTCTAACAGGCCTGTTTCAGCCTGATCTGCGACATTTTGGTTAAAAACTCTAAAAATGACCTGTATTGTTCATTGAGTCATTTTTGTGACTGCAAGGCCTGTTTTGGCCTCTAGGCGACCCCAGGCAAAGCTGTTACTCTCGGCCCGCTTTCAGACGATCCGGTTTGCAACGAACCGCCGTCTCATATCAATAATAAGCGCATCGACGCGCCAATCGAACTTCGCTGTTGCTGAAGGAGTGGGCTTCCATGATCGAAAATTTTTGGAAGGATAAGTACCCAGCCGGGGTTACGGCGGAAATCAATCCTGACGAATTCCCCAATATCCAGGCAGTACTCAAGCAATCCTGCCAACGCTTTGCCGACAAACCGGCCTTTAGCAACCTGGGCAAGACTATCACTTATGGCGAGCTGTATGCGCTGTCGGGGGCGTTTGCCGCCTGGCTGCAGCAGCATACCGACCTCAAGCCGGGTGACCGCATTGCCGTGCAGCTCCCCAATGTCCTGCAATACCCGGTCGCGGTCTTCGGCGCCATGCGTGCCGGGCTGATCGTGGTCAACACCAACCCGCTGTACACCGCGCGGGAGATGGAACACCAGTTCAACGACTCCGGCGCCAAGGCTTTGGTGTGCCTGGCCAACATGGCCCACCTGGCCGAGAAGGTGGTACCCAAGACCCAGGTCAGGCACGTCATCGTCACCGAAGTGGCCGACCTGCTGCCCCCGCTCAAGCGCCTGCTGATCAACAGCGTGATCAAGTACGTGAAGAAGATGGTGCCGGCCTACAGCCTGCCGCAGGCCGTGCGCTTCAACGACGCGCTGGCGTTGGGCAAGGGTCAGCCGGTGACCGAGGCCAACCCGCAGGCCAACGACGTGGCCGTGCTGCAGTACACCGGTGGCACCACCGGTGTGGCCAAAGGCGCCATGCTGACCCACCGCAACCTGGTGGCCAACATGCTGCAGTGCCGAGCGCTGATGGGCGCGAACCTGCACGAAGGCTGCGAAATCCTCATCACCCCGCTGCCGCTGTACCACATCTACGCCTTTACCTTCCATTGCATGGCAATGATGCTCATCGGCAACCACAACGTGCTGATCAGCAACCCCCGTGACCTGCCTGCCATGGTCAAGGAACTGGGCAAGTGGAAGTTCAGCGGCTTTGTCGGCCTCAACACGCTGTTCGTTGCCCTGTGCAACAGCGAGGCGTTCCGTGCACTGGACTTCTCGGCGCTGAAAATTACCCTGTCGGGCGGCATGGCCCTGCAACTGAGCGTGGCCGAGCGCTGGAAGGCCGTTACGGGTTGCGCCATCTGCGAAGGCTACGGCATGACCGAAACCAGCCCGGTGGCGGCGGTGAACCCGGCAGAAGCCAACCAGGTGGGTACTATCGGTATTCCGGTGCCGTCCACCCTGTGCAAGATCATCGATGACGCCGGCCACGAGCTACCGTTGGGCGAGGTGGGCGAACTGTGCGTCAAGGGCCCGCAGGTGATGAAGGGCTATTGGCAGCGCGAAGACGCCACCGCCGAGATTTTGGACAGCGAAGGCTGGCTGAAGACCGGTGACATCGCCCTGATCCAGCCGGACGGTTACATGCGCATCGTCGACCGCAAGAAGGACATGATTCTGGTCTCGGGCTTCAACGTGTACCCCAACGAGCTGGAAGATGTGCTGGCGGCCTTGCCGGGCGTGCTGCAGTGTGCAGCCATTGGTGTGCCTGACGAGAAGTCAGGTGAAGTGATCAAGGTGTTCATCGTGGTGAAGCCGGGCATGACCGTGACCAAGGAGCAGGTGATGGAGCACATGCGTGCCAACGTTACCGGCTACAAGGTACCGCGCCTGATCGAGTTCCGTGATGCGCTGCCGACCACCAACGTGGGCAAGATCCTGCGCCGCGAGCTGCGCGATGAAGAACTCAAGAAGCAGGGCTTGAAGAAGATCGCCTGACGCCCCGCCAGCGCGGTCCCTGCAGGAGCAGCCGTGTGCTGCGAAAGGGCCGCAAAGCGGCCCCAGCAATTTCAGCATTACGGCTGAGAACCTGGGGCCGCTTTGCGGCCCTTTCGCGGCACAAGGCCGCTCCTGCCGAGGTTGCACCGCTTCAGGCTCAGCGCAGTTTTTCCAGCATCTGGTAGTACCACATCCCCGCCGCCAGCAGCGGGTTGCCCAGCAAATCCCCCATCGGCACCCGCACATGCTTGCACTGGGCAAAGGTGTCGAACTTCTCCAGCGTCCCGGTCAATGCCTCGGCCATGATTTCGCCCATGATGTGGCTGGTGGCAATGCCGTGCCCCGAATAACCCTGGCAGTACCACACGTTGTCCGACAGCTTGCCCAACTGCGGGATGCGGTTGACCACGATGCCCATGGCGCAGCTCCACTGGAACTCGATCGGCACGCCTTTCAATGCCGGGAAGGTGCGCTCGATGCACGGGCGCAGTTCACTTTCGATATCCCGTGAGTCACGGCCGGAATAGTTGGCGCCACCGCCGAACAGCAGGCGCTTGTCGGCGGTCAGGCGGTAATAGTCGAGCACGAAGCGGCAGTCGTACACCGCCAGGTCCTGCGGGTTGATCTGCTCGGCCAGTTCACCCAGCGGCGCGGTGGTGACGATACCGCCCATGGCCGGGAAGATCTTGCCCTTGAGCTGGCGCTTTTCCAGTTTGTGGTACACATCGCCGGCCAGCATCACCTGGCGTGCCTCGACCCGGCCGTGGGCGGTGACCACCGCCGGGCGCGGGCCGTGGACGATGTCCAGCACCTCGGAGTTTTCGAAGATCAATGCACCCAGGCTGTGGGCAGCGCGCGCCTCACCCAGGCACAGGTTGAGCGGGTGCAGGTGCAGGTTGCGCAGGTTCTTCAACGCGCCCAGGTACAGCGGGCTCTGCAGGTGCTCGGCCACTGCGGCGCGGTCGAGCAATTGCACCTGCTCGCCCATGCCCCGGCGCTGGGCCTCGGCCTCGAATGCGCGCAGCTCGTTCATGTGCGAGGGCTTCATCGCCGCGTGCAGGTGGCCGTGCTTGAGGTCGCAGTCGATGCCATAGCGCGCCACGCGCTGTTCGATCACCTGGTGCCCGCGCCAACGCAGGTGCCAGATGAAATCGTCGACTTCGGCGCCCAGGTGGCTACGCATCTGCGTGCGCATGGCCTCGTCGCCCGACAGGCTGCCGGTGACCTGGCCGCCATTGCGCCCGCTGGCGCCCCAGCCGATGCGGTTGGTTTCGACGATGGCGACCTTCAGGCCACGCTCGGCCAGCTCCACCGCCGTGGCGACGCCGGTGAAGCCGCCACCGATGATGGCCACGTCCACCTGCACCGTGCCCTTGAGCTGCGGGTACTCGGTGTGGTCGTTGAGCGTGGCGCTGTAGTAGGACGGCGCACGTTGCGCCGGGCCATTGTTCAATGCTGCGTTCATGGGTGTTCCTTGTTATGTAGGGGCTCAGGCCTGGTGCAGGTACCAGCGCCAGTCCTGCTCGCTGACTTCGGCCATGAACTGGCGGTACTCGGCGCGTTTGACCTTCAGGTACACGCCAAGGAAGTCTTCGCCCAATGCTTCGCGGGCCCAATGGGAATGTTGCAGGGCGTCGAGGGCAGTCAGCCAGTCGGTGGGCAGGTGTTCGGTGGCCTGGGCATAGCCGTTGCCTTCCACCGGTGCGCCCGGGTCCAGCTGTTCGCGGATGCCCCGGTGGCTGGCGGCGAGAATAGCCGCTGCGGCCAGGTAGGGGTTGGCGTCGGCGCCGCAAATGCGGTGCTCCACATGCCGGCTGTTGGCCGGGCCGCCGGGTACACGCAGGCTCACGGTGCGGTTGTCCACGCCCCAGGTCGGCGCCAGCGGCGCATAGCTGTTGGCCTGGAAGCGGCGGAACGAGTTGGCGTTGGGGCAGAACAGCAGCAGCGAATCGCGCAGGTGGCGCAGCATGCCGGCCACGGCCTGACGCAGCAGCGGGGTGCCGGCTTTGTCTTCACTGGCGAACAGGTTGTTGCCCGCGCTGTCCGCCAGGCTCAGGTGCATGTGCATGCCGGTACCGGCCAGGTTGGCAAACGGTTTGGCCATGAAGCAGGCCTGCATGCCGTGGGCGTGGGCCACGCCTTTCACCAGCCGCTTGTAGCGCACGGCCTGGTCCATCGCCTGCAGGGCGTCGCCGTGCTCCAGGGTGATTTCCACCTGGCCGGGTGCGTATTCCGAAATAGCGGTACGCGCCGGAATGCCCTGGGCCTTGCAGGCCGCGTACAGGTCGGCGAGGAACGGTTCGATCTGCTCCAGTTCACGCAGGCCATAGACCTGGGTGGTGCGCGGGCGGCCACCATCGTTGTCCAGCGCCGGTTGCGGGCGGCCCTGGGCGTCGCGTTGCTGGTCGAGCAGGTAGAACTCCAGCTCGCAGGCCATCACCGGGTGATAGCCGTCGGCTTTCAGCGCTTCGATGGTGCGCAGCAGCACATGACGCGGGTCGGCCACGCTGGCCGGCAGGCCTTCGCTCGGGTGCATGCTGACCTGCACCGCAGCAGTGGGTACCCGGCGCCAGGGCAAGCGCACCAGGCTGCCTTCGAGCGGGTAGGCGCGGCAGTCGATGTCGCCCACGTCCCAGACCAGGCCCGAGTTTTCTACGTCGTCGCCGTTCAGGGTCAGACCGAGGATGGTGCTGGGCAGCGGCCGGCCCGTTTGGTACACGGCCAGCAGTTCCTCGCGGTGCAACAGCTTGCCGCGCGGCACGCCGTTGGCGTCAAGGATGAACAGTTCGAACAGCTCGATATCGGGGTTGTCGGCCAGAAAACGGGCAGCCTGCTCTACGGGTGCAAAGTGCATGATTGATTCGCTCACGTGCGCACAGGGCCACCGCACAAGCAGGCGGCCCAGTTGAGTCAAATGGCCAGACGCTGGCCGGGTTTGTTCACAATGGCGTGAGCGAAGTGTCCGGTGGGCGCGCGTGGCGGCAGTGCCACAGGGCCCAGAAGGCGAGGATGATGTGGACCAGCGGATTTTCCCCGGCACGGCTCCGGGCCTTCGGGAGCGAAGGGCGGGAAGACGGTGGCGCGATGGGCTGGACGGGAGTCATGCCTTTGATACTCACATGCGGCGTAAGGTTGATTAAAGCAGTGAATGGCAACCTTCACATATGCCCTTGCTAAACTTTCAGCCGCCATACGATCCCTGCAGGAGCGGCCTTGTGCCGCGATGGGCTGCGGCAGCAGCCCCGGCACTGTGTGCTGAGGCGCAGGTCTTGGGGCTGCTGCCGCAGCCCATCGCGGCACAAGGCCGCTCCTACAGGGACCGTGCCAGCCTGGACAGCAAAGTAGGCTCAAATCTGCGACAATCGCGCATCCTTCGAATGCCGATCATGAAAAAGCAGGCTCACCTGCATCACTAAAAAGCCCCATGACTGACCACGCCATCGACAAACTGCTGCAAAACCTCGACCACGCCATGATCGCCGACCGCCATCGCCTGCGGCGGCAACTGCACGAACTGCGCAAGCGCCCCGACGAGGCGAAACTGGCGCAGTGGGTGGAAAAGGTCCAGGCCTCCTGCGCTCAGGTCACCGCGCGCCAGCAGAGTGTGCCGACCGTGCGTTACGACGACAACCTGCCGATCGCCGCCAAACGTGACGAAATAAAGAAGGCCCTGGCCGAGCACCAGGTGCTGGTGATCGCCGGCGAAACCGGTTCGGGCAAGACCACCCAGCTGCCGAAGATCTGCCTGGAGCTGGGCCGTGGCAGCCATGGCCTTATTGCCCACACCCAGCCGCGCCGGATCGCCGCGCGCAGCGTGGCGGCGCGGGTTGCCGAAGAGCTGGGCACGCCCCTGGGCGGGCTGGTTGGCTACCAGGTGCGTTTCGAAGACCAGAGCGACTCCAATACCCTGGTCAAGCTGATGACCGACGGTATCCTGCTGGCCGAAACCCAGCACGACCGCCTCCTGGAGCGTTACGACACCATCATTGTCGACGAAGCCCATGAGCGCAGCCTGAACATCGACTTCCTGCTCGGCTACCTGAAGACCCTGCTGCATCGCCGGCCGGACCTGAAGCTGATCATTACCTCGGCGACTATCGACCTGGAGCGTTTTTCCAAGCACTTCGACGACGCGCCCATCATCGAGGTGTCCGGGCGCACTTTCCCGGTGGAAACCTGGTACCGCCCGCTGACCAGCGAGCAGGACGAGGAAGGTAACCAGATCGAGGATGACCTCACCGTCGACCAGGCCATCCTCGCGACCCTGGATGAGCTTTCGCACCATGAGCGCAGTGAGGGCAAGGGGCCGGGCGATGTGCTGATCTTCCTGCCGGGCGAGCGGGAAATCCGCGATGCCGCCGAGATCCTGCGCAAGGCGCAACTGCGCCACACCGAGATTTTGCCGCTGTACGCACGCCTGTCGCCAGCGGAGCAACAGCGCATCTTCCAGCCGCACACCGGGCGGCGCGTGGTGCTGGCCACCAACGTTGCCGAAACCTCGCTGACGGTACCTGGTATCCGCTACGTGATCGACACCGGCACGGCCCGCATCAGCCGCTACAGCTACCGCGCCAAGGTACAGCGCCTGCCTATCGAGGCGGTGTCCCAGGCCAGTGCCAACCAGCGTAAAGGCCGCTGCGGCCGGGTAGAGCCAGGCATCTGCGTACGGCTTTACAGCGAAGAAGATTTCAACAGCCGGCCCGCGTTCACCGACCCGGAGATCTTGCGCACCAACCTGGCGGCGGTGATTCTGCAGATGCTGCATTTGCGCCTGGGTGCGATCGATGCCTTCCCGTTCATCGAGCCACCGGATGGCAAGGCCATCAGCGACGGCTTCAACCTGCTGCAGGAGCTGTCGGCGGTCAACCGCGAGAACCAGCTGACCCCCATCGGCCGCCAACTGGCACGTCTGCCGGTCGACCCGCGGCTGGGCCGCATGCTGCTTGAAGGCGCACGCCAGGGCAGCCTGCAGGAAGTGCTGATCGTTGCCAGTGCGCTGTCGGTGCAAGACCCACGCGAGCGCCCGCCGGAGCGCCAGCAGGCTGCTGATCAGGCGCATGCGCAGTGGAAGGACGCTGATACCGACTTTGCCGCACTGGTCAATTTGTGGCGGGGTTTCGAAGAGCAACGCCAGGCCCTGACTGCCAGCCCGTTGCGCAACTGGTGCCGCAAGAATTTCCTCAACTACCTGCGCTTGCGCGAGTGGCGCGATGCCCATCGCCAGTTGTCGTTGATCTGCCGCGAGCTGCAGCTGGTGGTCAACAAGGAGCCGTCTGACTACCAGAAGGTGCATAAGGCCATCCTTAGCGGCCTGCTCAGCCAGATTGGCCAGAAAACCGAAGAGGGCGATTACCAGGGCGCCCGCCAGCGGCGCTTCTGGGTGCATCCGTCTTCCGGCATCGGCCGCAAGCGCCCGCAGTGGGTAATGGCCGCGGAACTGGTGGAAACCACCAAGCTGTATGCGCGTATGGTCGCCAAGATCGAGCCTGACTGGATCGAGCCGCTGGCGACCCACCTGATCAAGAAGAATCACTTCGAACCGCACTGGGAAAAGAAGCGTGGGCAGGTGGTGGCCTATGAGCAGATCACCCTCTATGGCCTGATCCTGGTCGGCCGCCGGCCGGTACACTTCGGCCCGATCGACCCGGTGACCTCGCGTGAGCTGTTCATTCGCGAGGGCCTGGTTGGCGGTGAAATCCAGTCGCGGGCCAAGTGCCTGGCGGCAAACAAACGCCTGCTCGAAGAACTCGACGAGCTGGAGGCCAAGGCTCGTCGGCGCGACATTCTCGCCGATGAAGAAACCCTCTACGCCTTTTACGAAGCGCGCTTGCCGGCGGAGATCCACCAGACCGCGACCTTCGATGCCTGGTACCGCATGACCAGCCAGAAGGACCCGAACCTGCTGATCATGCGCGAGGAAGACGTGTTGGCCCGTGAGGCCAGCGAAGTCACCGCTGCGCAGTACCCGGACAGCCTGCAAGTCGGTGAACTGCGCCTGCCGTTGACCTACCACTTCGAACCAGGCCACCCGCGTGACGGCGTGACCGTGCGGGTGCCGGCACCGCTGCTGCCAAGCCTGCCCGGCGAGCGCCTGGAATGGCTGGTGCCAGGCCTGCTGGAGGCCAAGTGCGTGGCGCTGGTGCGCAACCTGCCCAAGGCGCTGCGCAAGAACTTCGTGCCGGTGCCGGACTTCGTCAAGGCCTCGCTGGCGCGCATGACTTTCGGTCAAGGGGCGCTGCCGCAGGCCCTGGGCCAGGAGTTGTTGCGCATGACCGGTGCACGGGTGTCCGATGAGGCCTGGGACGAATCGGTCAAGCTGGTCGAAGGCCACCTGCGGATGAACATCGAAGTGGTCGATGGCCAAGGCAAGTTCCTTGGCGAAGGCCGCGACCTGGCCGAGCTGACTGCACGCTTTGCCGCTGCCAGTCAGGCAGCGCTGGCGGTGCCGCGTGATGCCAAAAGCGAACAGCCGGTGCAGGCCAAAGCCTTCAGCGAAGTGAAACAGACCGCCCAGCAGAAGATTGCCGGCCTGTCGATGACCGTGTACCCGGCACTGGTCGAAGACAACGGCACCGTGCGTGAAGGGCGTTTCTCGACCCAGGCCGAAGCCGAGTTCCAGCACCGCCGCGCGTTGCAACGGCTATTGCTGCAGCAACTGGCCGAGCCGGCCAAGTTCTTGCGCGGCAAGTTGCCGGGGCTGACCGAGTTGGGCCTGCTGTACCGTGAACTGGGTCGGGTCGAAGCGCTGGTCGAAGACATTCTGCTGGCCAGCCTGGACACCTGCATCCTTGAAGGCGAACAACCGCTGCCGCGTGATGGTGCGGCCTTGGCCGGGCTGGCAGAGCGCAAGCGCGGCAGCTGGGCTGAGCATGCCGAGCGCCTGGCGCGGCAAACCCTGGAAGTGCTGAAGCTGTGGCATGGGTTGCAGAAGCGCTTCAAGGGCAAGATCGACCTGAGCCAGGCGGTGGCGCTGAACGACATCAAGCAGCAGCTGGGTAACCTGGTGTACCCGGGCTTTGTGCGCGAAACACCCGCGGCCTGGTTCAAGGAGCTGCCACGTTACCTCAAGGCGGTGGAACTGCGCCTGGAGAAGCTGGGTTCGCAAGTGCAGAAAGACCGGGTCTGGTCCGGCGAGCTGGCCAACCTGTGGGCGCAGTACAAGGCCCGTGCCGACAAGCATGCCCAAGAAGGCAAGCGTGATGAGCAACTGGCGTTGTACCGTTGGTGGCTGGAGGAGTACCGGGTGTCGTTGTTTGCCCAGCAACTGGGAACCAAAGTGCCGATTTCCGACAAAAGATTGAGCAAACAATGGAGCCAGGTGGAAGGCTAACCTCCCTTATTTGTGGCAAACTTTGGGGAGTTTGGGGCCGCTTGCGGCCCTTCGCGGGCGCGCCCGCTTCCACAGGGGTGAGCGTACGCCCCAAAATTGGTACTAAAGTGCCATTAATCTGTCATGTTTCCAGCCAGCGCCCCGTGGCGATGGCCTTTGACCAGAGGAACGACCGTGCATAACGTCGTGATCAGCGGCACCGGCCTGTATACCCCGGCCCAGAGCATTTCCAACGAAGAACTTGTGGCCTCCTTCAACGCCTGGTCGCAGCAGTTCAACCAGGACAACGCCGCTGCCATCGAGCGCGGTGAGGTCGAAGCGGCGCCGCTGTCCGACGCGGCGTTCATCGAAAAGGCTTCGGGCATCAAGAGCCGCTTTGTCATGGACAAGGCCGGCATCCTCGACCCGCAGCGCATGAAGCCACGCCTGCCAGAGCGTTCCAACGACGAACCGTCGGTGCTCTGCGAAATGGCCGTGGCCGCTGCCCGCCAGGCCCTGGAGCGCGCCGGCCGCACCGCTGCCGATGTCGATGGGGTAATCGTCGCATGCTCCAACTTGCAGCGCCCATACCCGGCCATTGCTATCGAAGTACAACAGGCGCTGGGCATCCAGGGCTTTGCCTTCGACATGAACGTGGCCTGCTCGTCGGCCACCTTCGGCATCCAGACCGCCGCCAACAGCGTGGCCCTGGGCCAGGCGCGCGCGGTGCTGATGGTCAACCCGGAGGTGTGCACCGGCCACCTGAACTTCCGTGACCGTGACAGCCACTTCATTTTCGGTGATGCCGCCACGGCGGTGCTGATCGAGCGTGCCGACCAGGCCACCTCGGCGCACCAGTTCGACATCGTCAGCAGCAAGTTGTGGACCGAGTTTTCCAACAACATCCGCAACAACTTCGGCTTCCTTAACCGTGCGGCGGAAGAGGGTGAAGGTGCGGCAGACAAACTGTTCATCCAGGAAGGCCGCAAGGTGTTCCGCGAGGTGTGCCCGAAAGTGGCCGAGCTGATCGGTGAGCACCTGCAGGAAAACGGCCTGCAACCGAGCGACGTCAAGCGCTTCTGGCTGCACCAGGCGAACCTCAGCATGAACCACCTGATCGTCAAGAAGCTGCTGGGGCGTGAAGTGGCCGAGGAAGATGCACCGGTGATTCTCGACCGTTATGCCAACACCAGTTCGGCGGGTTCGGTGATTGCCTTCCACTTGTACCAGGATGACCTGGCCAAGGGCTCGCTGGGCGTGTTGAGCTCGTTTGGTGCGGGGTATTCGATTGGTAGCGTGATCTTGCGCAAGCGCTGATTGCCTGGTCTGATCCGAGATAGCCGGGGGCCGCTTTGCGGCCCATTCGCGGCACAAGGCCGCTCCTACAAGGGATCGCGTCCCATTGTAGGAGCGGCCTAGTGCCGCGAATGGGCTGCGAAGCAGCCCCCTACAATTTCACAGGCAAAAAAAGCGGGAAACGCCGGATGGGGTCGGCGTTTCCCGCTTCAGCTTGAAGCAGAGAGGGTGACGCTTAGAACTTGGCTTCCAGGTCTACCTGCAGGGTGTCTACGTCAGCATCGCTGTTCGGCAGGTTGGAGTAGTCGGTCTTGGCCATCATGTAGGCCGCGCCCAGGGCGAAGTTCTTGTCGATTTCGTAACCCACCTTGAACTTGTGGCCACGGGAACCGGTGAAGCCGTTACCGAAGTCAGAGTCGGTGAACAGGCTCACTACACCGTTACGCTGTACGTCGCGGTAGTTGTAGTCCAGGCTCCAGGCGCCGATCTTGCTCTTCAGGCCGGCCAGCCAGGCCTTGTCCTTGCCGTCGGTGCTTTCGGTGTTCTTGACGAACTGGCCGTAAGCCGACAGCGGGATGGCGAAGCCGGTGAAGTCGACCTGGCCAAAACCTTCCACCAGTTGGAACTCGTTGGTGGTGTTGCCCAGCGAAGCCAGGGCAGCCGAGGCCTTGTCGTTGTCGTAGCCGTAAATGCTGCCGCCCACGGTAACCTTGACGGTGTCAGCCGCGTTGAACTTGGTACCCAGCTGGGCCGCGTACAGCTGCGCGTCGTGCTTGTACTGCACGCCGTCGCCGTCTACGTTGTCTTTCAGGTTGTAGTGGCCGATGCTGCCGAACACTTCGGCGGGGCCGAGGTTGGTCTTGTAGGTAGCCGCCACGCCTTCAGGGTTGATGTCGCTGTCCCAGATGATGTCGCCCATGCTCACCCATGGCTGCATCATCTTGCCGCCGATCAGGTGCAGGTTTGGCACGGCAGTCGGATGCCAGTCGAGGTAGGCCAGGTCGACCCACAGCGATTTCTTCTCGAAATAGTTGTCCAGGCTTTGGTTGGTCGAGCGAGCATCGGCGCTGCTACCGGTGGCCACACGCACGCCAGCGTCGACCTGCGGGTTGATCTCGCTGTAGAAACCGACACGGGCACGCACGCGCTCACGGTCCTGGTTGCCGCTACGGGAGATCGGGTTGTCAACGTTGACGTCTTCGTAACGCAGGCGCACATCACCCTTGATCTGGGTCTTGGCGGCCCATGCCACTTTTTGTTCAAAGGAGCTCATACGTTCGGACTGAGCTTTCTGGTCGGCCTTTTCCTTGGTTTCTTTTGCCAGGTCGCCCTGCAGTTCGTTGTACTGCGCCTGGTTGATCGAGCCATTGGCGCGGAGCATTTCGAGCAGCTTGGCGTCGACAGCAGCACTGGCCGGGGCGCTCAGAGCCAGCATCATGCCGGTGAGGCTCACTCCGGTAAGTGTAGAAACAAGACGCATAAGGTTCTCCCTACTGAAAAAAATGGGGGAGGCTCAAGCGCCTGCCCCTGCGTTGGCATGTCTTCGGAAAGGGCCTGAATAGACAGGTTCTGGGGTTCCGGAAAACAGGCGCAAGTATTGCGGGGGCCAATGACAGATTAATGTCTAATTAGTGGCACTGTTGTTAAGTAATTGAGAGTAAAAGGATCAGCCTGGCTTTCGTCATTTGAGTGCCGGGCCATCCTTGGGGATACTGAGGGCCTTCAGACAGCGAGCCGAAACCGTGACCAGCCTGTATAGCCTTGCCCATTTGCGTGATCTTCCGGCGGCCACCTGGGATGCCCTGGTGCCGGCGGGCCAACCGTTCCTGCGCCATGCCTTCCTCAGCGCGATGGAAGACAGCGGCAGCGTGCAGCGAAATACCGGCTGGGCCGCCGAGCACCTGGTGCTGGAGCGTGACGGGCAGGTACGGGCACTGTTGCCGGCATATCGCAAATGGCACTCGTTTGGCGAGTATGTGTTCGATCATGGTTGGGCGGAGGCCTGTGAGCGGGCTGGCATCGCCTACTACCCAAAGCTGCTCGGCGCTGTGCCGTTCAGCCCGGTCAGCGGCCCACGGCTGCTGGCGGCCGATCCGGCTGACGGCTTGCTGATGCTGCAGGCCTTGCCGGAGTATCTGGGCAAGGGTGGGCTTTCAGGTGCGCACATCAACTTCACCGACCCGGCGCTGGACGCGCAGTTGGCCGGCCTGCCTGGGTGGATGGAACGCTTGGGTTGCCAGTTCCACTGGCAAAACCGGGGGTATCGCGACTTCCAGGACTTTCTCGACAGCCTGAGCTCTCGCAAGCGCAAGCAGATGCGCAAGGAGCGAGAGCAGGTGGCAGGGCAGGGCATCGAATTCCGTTGGTACCGCGGTGATGAACTGGACGAGGCACAGTGGGATTTCGTCTTTCTGTGCTATGCCAACACCTATGCGGTGCGCCGTCGTGCCCCCTACCTGACGCGCGATTTTTTCAGCCTGCTGGCCGAGCGCATGCCCGAGGCGCTGCGGGTGGTGATGGCCCGTCAGGGTGGGCGAGATGTGGCGATGGCTTTGAGCCTGGTGGGGGGCGATAGCCTGTTTGGCCGCTACTGGGGTTGCCTGGATGAGTTCGACCGGCTGCATTTCGAAACGTGTTTCTACCAGGGCATGGATTTTGCCATTGCCGAGGGTTACCAGCGTTTCGATGCCGGGGCGCAGGGCGAGCACAAGCTGATACGTGGGTTTGAGCCGGTACTCACGCGGTCATGGCATTACCTGCTGCACCCGGGGTTGCGGCGGGCGGTGGAGGATTTTCTGCTGCAGGAGCGCGAAGGGGTGAGGGGGTATGCCGAGGAGGCGAGGGGGATGTTGCCCTACCGCCGGGCCTGATGCGTCTTCGGCTGCAGCGCGATCCCTGTAGGAGCGGCCTTGTGCCGCGAAAGGGCCGCAAAGCGGCCCCGGCAATTATTGCTGCGAAGCTGAAACCTGGGGCTGCTGAGCAGCCCTTTCGCGGCACAAGGCCGCTCCTACAAGAAGCGCGCCATAGCGCAGATCAGTCGGCCCCGACAAAGCCCCCGGTCTGGTGATGCCACAGCCGGGCATACAACCCTTGTTGCTCTAGCAACTGCGCATGGCTGCCACTTTCGACAATCCGGCCCTTGTCCAGCACCACCAGCCGGTCCATCCGGGCAATGGTCGACAGCCGGTGGGCAATGGCAATCACCGTCTTGCCCTGCATCAGCGTCTCCAGGCTCTCCTGAATGGCGGCCTCCACCTCCGAGTCCAGCGCTGAAGTGGCTTCGTCCATGATCAGGATCGGTGCATTCTTCAACAGCACCCGGGCGATGGCGATACGCTGGCGTTGGCCGCCCGACAACTTGACCCCGCGCTCACCCACATGGGCATCGAAACCGGTGCGCCCCTGGGCGTCCGACAGTTGCGGGATGAACTCGTCGGCGCGGGCGCGGCGAACCGCTTCGTGCAACTGCGCCTCGCTGGCATCGGGGCGGCCGTACAGCAGGTTGTCGCGGATCGAGCGGTGCAGCAACGAGGTGTCCTGGGTGATCATGCCGATTTGTGCGCGCAGGCTGGCCTGGCTCACCTTGGCAATGTCCTGGCCATCGATGAGGATGCGCCCGCCCTGCACGTCATACAGGCGCAACAGCAGGTTGACCAACGTCGACTTGCCCGCGCCGGACGGGCCGATCAGGCCGATTTTTTCGCCCGGGCGAATGTTCAGGTCGAGCCCTTCGATCACATTGGCAGCCTTGCCATAGTGGAAGTCGACATCATCGAAATGCACCGCGCCGCGGCTGACCTTGAGCGCCGGCGCGTTGGGCGGGTCGGTGACGGTAACCGGCTGAGCAATGGTCTGCAGGCCGTCCTGGACCATGCCGATGTTCTCGAAGATGCCGTTGACCACCCACATGATCCAGCCTGACATGTTGACGATGCGGATCACCAGGCCGGTGGCCAGGGCGATGGCGCCAACGGTGATCAGTGACTGGCTCCACAGCCACAGCGCCAGGCCTGTGGTGGCAACCACCAGCAGGCCGTTGAGTGTGGTGATGACCACGTCCATGCTGGTAATTACCCGCGAGGCCAGCTGGGTTTTTTCGGTTTGCTCGCGGATCGCCTCACGTGCGTACTGCTGCTCGTAGTCGGTGTGGGCGAACAGCTTCAGCGTCGCAATGTTGGTGTAGCCGTCGACGATCCGCCCCATCAGCTTGGAGCGGGCGTCGGAGGAGATCACCGAACGTTCCTTGACCCGTGGCACGAAGTAGAACAGCGCGGCGATGTAGCCAGCGATCCAGACCAGCAGCGGCAGCATCAGGCGCCAATCGGCTTCAGCAAACAGCACCAGCGAGGTGATCGCATAGATCAGCACATGCCACAACGCGTCCACCGCCTGCACGGCAGAATCACGCAGCGAGTTGCCGGTCTGCATGATGCGCTGGGCAATGCGCCCGGCGAAGTCGCTCTGGAAGAAATTCAGGCTCTGCTTGAGCACATAAGTGTGGTTTTGCCAGCGGATCAGGCTGGTCATGCCGGGGTTGATGGTCTGATGTACCAGCAGGTCGTGCAGGCCAAAAAACAACGGCCGCAGCAGCAGGATCACCACCAGCATCCAGATCAGTTCACCGCTGTGCTCGCTGAAGAAGCTGGCATTTGGCGTACCTTGGGCCAGGTCGATGATGCGGCTGAGGTAGCTGAACATCGCCACCTCGATCAGCGAGGCGAACAGGCCGACCACCAGCAGGGCAAGGAAGCTGGGCCACACCTGGCGCAGGTAATACAGGTAGAACGGCCACACGGTGGTGGGTGGCGATTCACTGGGGGCTTCGCGAAAGATATCGATCAGTTGTTCAAAACGACGGTACAGCATGGGTAACGACACTCCTGTTCCATCCGGCCCTCAGGCGGTTGCACGTCCCTGTGCAGCCTGCGGTCAGTCGATGCGTTTGGCCGACTTGATGTAGACCGGGTCGGCCGGTACATCACGCATGCCTTTTTTGGTGGTGGTTTGCGAGTTGACGATCTGGTCGACCACGTCCATACCCTTGGTCACCTTGCCGAACACGGCGTACCCGGCGTCGCGCCCCGGGTTAAGGAAATCGTTGTCGGCTACGTTGATGAAGAACTGGCTGGTGGCGGAGTTCGGGTTGGAGGTGCGCGCCATCGACAGGGTGCCGCGGGTGTTCAGCAGGCCATTGCTGGCCTCGTTCTTGATCGGGTCCTTGGTGTTCTTCTGTACCATCTGGTCAGTAAAGCCGCCGCCCTGGACCATGAAGCCGGGGATCACTCGGTGGAAAATGGTGTTGTTGTAGAAGCCGCTGTCGACGTACTCGAGGAAGTTCTTGGTACTGATCGGCGCCTTCTCGGCGTTCAGCTCGATTTCGACCTGGCCGAAGCTGGTGTCCAGCATGACGTGCGGGGTCTGGTCGGAGGCCATGACGCTGGTGGCGAAGGCGACCGAGCAGGCGGTGAGCAGGAGTTTTTTCAGCATGGGCTCAAAGATCCTTGAGAGGTGGAAGCGGCTGCGAGGAACTGCAGCAGGGTCTGGTTGAAGACCTCGGGTTGATCGAGGGGCGTAGCGTGCCGCGAATCGTCGATGACCACCAGCCTGGCGTTGGGCATCAAGGCAACGTAACGCTGTTTCAGTTGTATCGGGGTGTAATCGTGGTCGGCAGCGATGACCAGACTGGGACAGTGAATACGGCCGATGCGTTCCTGCACGCCCCAGTCGACGATGGCGTCGAAGCTCTTGAGGTAGGCGCGCTTGTCGTTGCGCGCCCAGCGTTGGGCCATCTTCTGCCGCAGGGCAGCCTGGTGAGGCTTGGGGAACAGTCGTTCGGCCAGGCCCTTGCCGACAGTTTCGACACTGAGGAGGCGTGCCAGGCCCCAGCGCTTGAGCCACCACAGCCAGTCGCTGCGGGTACGGCGCTTGACTTCGGGGGCGCTGTTGACGATGCACAGGCTGCGCAGCCATTGCGGGTGGTCGACGGCAAACTGGAAGCCGACCATACCCCCCATCGACAGGCCGACGAAGTGCACGGGCCCCGTGTGCAGGTGTTCGAGCAGGGCCAGCAGGTCGGCACTGAAGGTGGCTATGTGGTAGCCGTCGCGCGGTTTGTCGGAGCGACCGTGGCCGCGGATGTCCATGAGGATCACCCGGTAATGCCGGCTGAGCACCGGCACCTGCAACTCCCAGTCCTGGCAGCTGGAGCCCAGGCCGTGCAGCAACACCAACGGGTCGCCCTGGCCATATTCCTCGTAATGCAGTGCGCATCCTTCGTGTTCGAAATAGGCCATGGGCGCGGTCCTCTCAGGCTTGCGGGGGGGCTGCGAAGGGCACGTCCAGTGGCGCGGTGTCGAAGTTGCGCAGCAGCTCGATGAGAATCTGCGTGGCCGGGCCCAGGGTCTTCTCTTTGCTCGAATAAAGGTAGAACAGTGGGTGGCGGCTGCCACCCTGATCCAGCGGCAATGGTTTGAGCACACCTTCGCGCAGTTCGCGCTCGATCATGTGTCGGGGCAGCCAGGCAAAGCCCAGGCCGCTGCTGACAAAGGTGGAGGCGGTGCCCAGGCTGCCGACCGTCCAGCGCTGCTCTGCACCCAGCCAGCCAACGTCGCGTGGCTGCGCGCGGCCGGAGTCGCGGATGACCACCTGTAGCTGGCTTTCCAGGTCCTGGAAGGTGAGTTCCCTGCCCAGCCGGTGAAGGCTGTGTTCAGGGTGGGCGACGGCGACGAACTCCACCGCGCTCAGCTCGGCGCCCAGGTAGCCGCCAATGCTGTAGCTGCTGATGGCCAGGTCGGCGATGCCTTCGTGCATCACTTCCTCTACGCCAGACAACACCTCTTCACGCAGGCGCACCCGGCAGCCGCGGCTTTGCGGCATGAACGCGGCCAGGGCACGTACCAGGCGGGCACTGGGGTAGGCGGCATCGACCACCAGGCGCACCTCGGCTTCCCAGCCTTGTTCCATATGGTGGGCGAGGTCTTCGAGCTGGCTGGCCTGCTTGACCAGGTGGCGAGAGCGACGCAACAACACGTTGCCCGCCTCGGTGAGCACCGCCTTGCGGCCGTCGATGCGCAGCAGCGGCACACCCAGTTGTTCCTGCATGCGGGCCACGGTGTAGCTGACCGAGGACTGCGAGCGGTGCAGTGCCTCGGCGGCCTGGGCAAACCCGCCGTGATCGACCACTGCTTGCAGGGTTCGCCACTGGTCAAGGGTTACGCGCGGCGCTTTCATCTTTCGCTCCTGTTGTCCTAAGCTGCGCTCTTTCAAGGAGAGCGGCCCATGAAGAAATGTTGTGCGGCAATACTGATGTGCCTGCCCCTCGGGGCCATGGCCTATCCCATCGATGTGGAAAAGGAACTGACCGGGGTCAAGCTGGACTACACCGCCTATGACACGGCCTACGACATCGGCGCCATTACCCTCAACAACTATGGGCAAGTGCCGGCGGCGTGCAAGGTGACCTTCCGCAATGGCCCGGAGGCACCGCGGGTACGCCGGGTGAACGTGCCGGCCGGTAAAAGCGTGGATGTCACTGCCAAATTCAACAGGCAGATCATCAAACTACGGATCGCCGTGAACTGCAGCCCGGAATAAACTGATTAATCGATTGATTGAACCCACTTTTTACGCTTTTTTATCGATAGGTCAAGCCTTAATCTCACCTCCATCGAATCGCACCCTATTCGCCGATGGAGGCACCCATGTCCCGCGTACTGATCATCGAAAGCAGCGCCCGCCAGCAGGATTCCGTTTCTCGTCAGCTGACCCGTGATTTCATCCAGCAATGGCAGGCCGCTCACCCGGCTGATCAGATTACTGTGCGTGACCTGGCCGTGAACCCGGTGCCGCACCTGGACGCCAACCTGCTGGGTGGGTGGATGAAGCCGGAAGAACAGCGCAGCGCCGCCGAACTTGAGGCCCTGGCCCGTTCCAATGAATTGACTGATGAATTGCTGGCCGCCGACGTGCTGGTGATGGCTGCGCCCATGTACAACTTCACCATCCCCAGCACCCTCAAGGCCTGGCTGGACCACGTGTTGCGTGCCGGCATCACCTTCAAGTACACCCCCACCGGCCCGCAGGGCCTGCTGACCGGCAAGCGCGCCGTGGTCCTAACTGCCCGTGGCGGTATCCATGCGGGCGCCACCAGCGACCATCAGGAACCGTACCTGCGCCAGGTGATGGCGTTCATCGGCATTCATGATGTCGACTTCATCCATGCCGAAGGCCTGAACATGAGTGGCGAATTCCACGAGAAAGGCGTCAACCAGGCCAAGGCCAGGCTGGCGGCAGTGGCCTGAGGTTTACTGAATTCCCAACCCTGACACCTGTTTTTGCTCCTTTGGGTGTACTGCCCGGCCAATGGCCGGGCTTTTTTTGTGACTCTACTGAGCTTTGTAGTGCTCGCGATGCGCCGCGCGGGCGGCGCTCGATTTATGCCCTAACAAAAAAACCATGACAGGCACCTGAATGGTTGAACTCATTCGGCGCAACCCGCTAAGGTCGCGGCCTTGATTACGAGAGGCAACCATGGGCTACCTGATAATCGTCGCGCTGATCCAGGCGTTTTCCTTCAGCCTGATCGGCGAGTACCTGGCCGGGCACGTCGACAGCTACTTCGCCGTGCTCGCACGGGTGCTGCTGGCCGGCCTGGTGTTCCTGCCGCTGACCCGCTGGCGCCAGGTCGAACCGCGCTTCATGCGCTCGATGCTGCTGATCGGCGCACTGCAGTACGGCATCACCTACGTCTGCCTGTACCTGAGCTTCCGCGTACTCACGGTGCCTGAGGTGCTGCTGTTCACCATCCTCACGCCGTTGCACGTGACGCTGATCGAAGACGCCATGAACCGGCGTTTCAACCCATGGGCACTGCTGGCGGCGCTGGTGGCGGTAGCCGGTGCCGCGGTGATCCGCTTCGACAGCATCAGCGGCGAGTTTTTCATCGGGTTCCTGCTGCTGCAACTGGCCAACTTCACCTATGCCGCCGGCCAGGTGCTGTACCGCCACCTGGTCGCGCGCAACCCCAGTGACCTGCCGCACTACGCGCGTTTTGGCTACTTCTACCTGGGCGCCTTGCTGGTGGTGCTGCCGGCCTTCCTGCTGTTCGGCAATGCCCAGCACCTGCCGAGTACCGATGTGCAATGGCTGGTGCTGTTGTTCCTGGGCCTGTGCCCGACGGCGCTGGGCCTGTACTGGTGGAACAAGGGCGCGTGCATGGTTTCTGGCGGCACGCTGGCGGTCATGAACAACCTGCATGTGCCGGTGGGGTTGCTCCTGAACCTGCTGATCTGGAACCAGCACGAGCCGCTGGGGCGGCTGTTCATCGGCGGTGCGATCATCCTGGCGTCCGTGTGGCTGAGCCGGTTGGGCGCACGCGCGCAGGCACCGCTGGCCGGCAAGGCCTGACATGCACACCATCTTCGTGATTGTTGCGCCGATCTTCGCCCTGATCCTCGTCGGCTATCTGTGCCGCAAGACCAACAAGCTGGGTGACAAGGCCGCCGCCGAAATCAACAGGATGGTGGTATGGCTGTGCCTGCCGGCGTTGCTGTTCAAGGTGACGGCCACTGCCACCTGGAGCGAGATCTGGCACCCGGGGTTCATCGCGGCCTTTGGCACGGGCGCCCTGGCCATGTTCGTGGCCACGCTGTTGTGGCGTCTGAACAGCGGCCATGGCCTGGTGGCGTCGAGCATCGACGGGCTGAGTGCGGGGTATGCCAACACCGGTTACATAGGCATCCCGTTGTGCCTGCTGCTGTTCGGCCAGGCGGGCTTGCAGCCGGCACTGATTTCATCGTTGATCGTGGTGTGCCTGGTGTTCGCCATTTCGCTGACGCTGATCGAGGTCGGGCTACAAGCGGAGCGGCATATCGGTCGCGCCGTGGTGGTCGTTGGCAAGGCATTGGCGAAGAACCCGCTGGTGATTTCGCCGCTGGCGGGGGCTGGCTGGGCCATGAGCGGGTTGGGGCTGGCCGAGCCGGTGCTGCATTTTCTGGACATGCTGGCGTTGGCCACCACGCCGTGCGCGTTGGTATCGCTGGGTGCATTCCTGGCAGAAAAGCGCGCGGGTGCGCAAGCCAGCCCGTGGCCATTGGTGGGCTTGAAGCTGGTGGGGCAGCCGGCGCTGACCTGGGTGCTGGCATACAAGGTATTCAGCCTGCCGAGCATGTGGGCGGCTTCGGCGGTGCTGCTGGCAGCGCTGCCGACCGGCACGGGGCCGTTCATGCTGGCGGAGTATTACAACCGCGAGGCGGGGCTGATTTCGCGGACGATCCTGTTGTCGACAGTGGCGTCGCTGGTGACCTTGACCGGGCTGTTGTACCTGCTGGGTTATGCGGGGTAGCTACTGGCCCATTCGCGGGTTAACCCGCTCCCACAGAATCAGCATTTACGCGGTCATTGTAGGAGCGGCCTTGTGTCGCGAAAGGGCTGCAAAGCAGCCCCGGCAATCTCAAGCCTCGCTCATCTCTTCCAGCCGACGCGACACAGGCTCTTGCGCCGCACGCCCACTCAGCCCCACCCGCATGTCATTGCCACTGGGCTGCTGATACAGGCTCAACCCGAACTCCGGCAACACCGCCAGCAGGTAGTCGAAGATATCCCCCTGGATCCGCTCGTAATCCGCCCACACCGTGGTAGTGGTGAAGCAGTAGATCTCCAGCGGCACGCCTTCGGCCGTGGTCTGCATCTGCCGCACCATGCAGGTCATGTTCGGGTGCACGTTGGGGTGGTTTTTCAGGTAGGCCAGGGCAAAGGCGCGGAAGGTGCCGATGTTGGTCAGCTTGCGGCGGTTGGCCGACAGCTCGGCGACAGGCCCCAGCGCCTCGTTCCAGTTCTGCAGCTCCTGGCGCTTGCCGGCCAGGTAGTCGCCCAGCAGCTGCACCTGGCTCAGGCGCTGCTCCTCTTCGCGGGTCAGAAAGCGTACCCCGGCCGCATCGATGAACAGGCTGCGCTTGATCCGCCGGCCACCGGACTGCTGCATGCCGCGGTAGTTGCGGAACGACTCGCTCATCAGGCGCCAGGTGGGGATGGAGACAATCGTCTTGTCGAAATTCTGCACCTTCACCGTGTGCAGGGTAATGTCCACCACGTCGCCATCGGCACCCACCTGCGGCATTTCGATCCAGTCACCCACGTGCAGCATGTCGTTGCTGGTGAGTTGCACGCTGGCGACGAACGACAGCAGGGTGTCCTTGTACACCAACAGCAGCACCGCCGACATGGCACCCAGGCCCGACAGCAGCAGCAACGGCGAGCGGTCGATCAAGGTGGCGACGATGACGATGGAGGCGAAGATCCACAGCATCATCTTGGCCAGTTGCACATAGCCCTTGATCGAGCGGGTGCGGGCGTGTTCGGTGCGGGCGTAGATGTCGAGCAGGGCATCCAGCAGGCACGACAGCGCCATGGTCATGAACAGCAGGGTAAAGGCCAGGGCCATGTTGCCCAGGAAGTGCTGGGCAGTGTCGGACAGCTCCGGCACCAGCTTCAGGCCGAACTGGATCACCAGCGACGGCGTGGTTTGCGCCAGGCGGTGGAACACTTTGTTGTGGCGCAGGTCATCCAGCCATTTCAGCGCGGGCTGGCGGGCCAGCAGGCGGGCGCCATGCAGCATCAGGAAGCGCGCCAGGCGGCCGAGGATGAGGGAAATCAGCAGCAGCACCGCCAGGCCAATGGCGGCGTGCAGCATCGGGTGTTGGTCGAGGGTGCCCCACAGGTCGAGGGAGTCACGCCAGATTCGTTGTATATCCATGGGCTTGCATACAGTCTTGTTGCGAAACGAAGGGCCATTAGAGCGCGGATGGCGACAAAGTTGCCAAAAGAAATTCGGCTAAGGCGGCAGAAAACGTTACCCTATGCAACTGAATTTCCCGCACTTGCCTGAGGTTACCTCCGTGTTCTCCCAATTCGCCCTGCATGAACGCCTGCTTAAAGCCGTGGCCGAGCTTAAATTTGTCGAGCCAACCCCGGTGCAGGCCGCGGCCATCCCCCTGGCCCTGCAAGGGCGCGACCTGCGCGTGACCGCGCAGACCGGCAGTGGCAAAACGGCGGCCTTCGTGCTGCCGCTGCTCAATCGCCTGGTTGACCTGAAAGGCGGGCGCGTCGAGATCCGTGCGCTGATCCTGCTGCCGACCCGCGAGCTGGCCCAGCAAACCTTGAAGCAGGTTGAGCTGTTCTCGCAGTTCACCTATATCAAGGCGGGCCTGGTTACCGGCGGCGAGGACTTCAAGGAACAGGCCGCCATGCTGCGCAAGGTGCCGGACGTGCTGATCGGCACCCCGGGTCGCCTGCTTGAGCAGCTCAACGCCGGCAACCTTGACCTGTCCCACGTGCAGGTGCTTATCCTCGACGAAGCCGACCGCATGCTGGACATGGGCTTTGCCGAAGACATGGAGCGACTGTGCAAGGAGTGCGAAAACCGCGAACAGACCCTGCTGTTCTCCGCCACCACCGGTGGCGCGGCCCTGCGCGACATCATCGGCAAGGTGCTGAAAGACCCTGAGCACCTGATGCTCAACAGCGTCTCGCAGCTGGCCGAGGGCACCCGCCAGCAGATCATCACCGCCGACCACGACCAGCACAAAGAGCACATCGTGCAGTGGCTGCTGGCCAACGAAACCTTCGACAAGGCGATCATCTTCACCAACACCCGTGCCATGGCCGACCGTATCTACGGTCACCTGGTGGCCAAGGACGTGAAGGCTTTCGTGCTGCACGGCGAAAAGGACCAGAAAGACCGCAAGCTGGCCATCGAGCGCTTCAAGCAGGGCAGCTCCAAGGTGCTGGTGGCTACCGACGTGGCGGCTCGCGGCCTGGACATCGACGGCCTGGACCTGGTGATCAACTTCGACATGCCTCGTAGCGGTGACGAGTACGTGCACCGCGTGGGCCGTACCGGCCGTGCCGGTGGCGAAGGCCTGGCGATCTCGTTGATTACCCACAACGACTGGAACCTGATGTCGAGCATCGAACGCTACCTCAAGCAGCAGTTCGAGCGCCGTGTCATCAAGGAAGTGAAAGGCACCTACAGCGGGCCGAAGAAGGTCAAGGCCTCGGGCAAGGCTGTTGGCGCCAAGAAGAAGAAAGTTGATAAGAAAACCGGCGACAAGAAAGCTGCCGCCAAGCGCAAGCCAACCGCCAAACCGCGGGCCAACGCACCGCTGGCCAGCGCTGACGGCCTGGCGCCGCTAAAAAAGCGCAAGCCTGCTGCTGAATAAGTAGCGATCAAGGCCCTATTGCCGGCAAGCCAGCTCCCACAGGGAAACCACAGACGCTGAATTCAGCGGACCTGTGGGAGCTGGCTTGCCGGCGTTGGAGCTATCGAAGGCAACCCGTCAATCAATCGGCCTTCTTCTCCGCCGTTTTCAGTTCCTTGATCCGCTGGTCTATCAGCTGACACTTGTCGGGCAAGTCCTTGCTCGCCGTTCCTAGATCCATCCCTTGAAGCTCGTCGTTGATCTCCTTCGCCTTCTGCGGGTTCTGCTGGGTCAACTGGGTAACCAACCCGGCCAGCTCTTCACGTTTCTGCGTGGCTTCTTCCGGTGTGCAGGCCCAGGCGGGAAGGGCGCAGGACAGTGCAATGACGCAGGTAATCGGCAGCAGCGGTTTCATCCTTTTTACCTCTAGCGGTGGCTATGCGCGGTGGAACGATGCGGCGGCAAGCAAGTTCAACCTTGGCGACCGATGGCGCAGATGCGTTGTCAGCCAGCGAGGTGAGGCCGCGCCGTCATGTCTATTCCCAATGCCTTCATCACGGTCAGAAACGACTTCAGCGTGGGGTTGCCATGCTCGCTGAATGACCTGTAAAGCTGCTCTCGGGATAGCCCCGTCTCTTTCGCCAGTTCGCTCATGCCCTTGGCACGTGCAACCACGCCGACAGCTTTAGCGACATAGCTGGCATCGCCGGTTTCAAGTGCATCGGTCATGAACTGCGCGATTGCTTCAGGTGTAGTGAGGTACGCGGCAGGATCGAATTCAGAGAAGGTTTCAGTCATTTTGCATCCTCCACGAACGCAGAATCTGGTGGGCAACCTTGATGTCTCGCTTTTGACTGCTTCGTCTGATGGAAGTACACCCGATAGCCGGGACCATAGTGAATTTTGAGCTCACTCACGCCATGGCCTACCGGAGATACGTCGCCCGGCAGACCCTCCATCAACCGGTTGATCCGAGAAATGATTCGGGCTCTGGCGCTTAAGTCCCGTAGTCCGGTCACCCAATGCCTGAAACTGCTGGATTCGATTTTCTTCATCGAGTGAATGTAGTTTATAAACTACACCAGGCGAGGCAGCAAATGGTTTCTGTCTATTGCTACCTACGCAGCTTCAGACCGTGGCATCCATCCAGCCTTCATCTTTCGGAACACCGCTTGCGTCGGCAGGTCCCAACCTGTGTACCCCTTCCGTCCACAGCAGGAGCCCGTAGCCATGAGCATCGCTTACGATTGGGACCTGATCGAACGTTTGCTGCACGAAGTGCAGAACGGCGCCGGTCATAGCTTTACGCCACGCCCCTATGCCGAACAGCACGCCGCGGCCCAGGCCGCCAAGGGTGAGCCGGTGGGAGACCTGGACCACCTTAAAACCCATGCCTGCGAGTATGAAAAGCTGCTGTTCGAGCGTGGCTTCATCGAAAGCCGGCCTGAAGAAGAGGGCGGCAATGGTGAAAACTTTGTGCTGACCGAGCGTGGGTTACGCTTGTTGAGCCTGATCGACAGCAGCATCCCGGGCTTCGAACACCCGCGCCAGGTGCTGGACGAGCAGGCGGATGCGCTGGATGAAGCCACCTTCGAACAGGTGTCTTCGAAGGCGCAGATCGCTTGAGGTCGTTTTGAGGCTGGCAACAGCGGGTAGGGAAACCCGATAATCGGTAGCTTCTGAAGACTGCCGAGCCTATGCCCATGCCTGCGAACACCCCTGAGGCCCGCCTATGAGCGCGGTCCGCAAGAACCCAGACGCCTTTGCCTTTCAGGTGATGCTGGGGCTGTGCCTGATCTGGGGTTGCCAGCAGGTGCTGATCAAGACCGCCGCGGTCGACATTGCGCCGGTGATGCAGGCTGCGCTGCGCAATGGCATTGCCGCTGTGCTGGTGGCGCTGATGCTGTGCTGGCGCGGTGGCTGGGAGCAGGTTGGCATCACCTGGCGGGCCGGGTTGCTCGCGGGCGGGTTATTTGGCGTGGAATTCCTGTTCATTGCCGAGGGCCTGAAGCTGACGTCGGCGGCGCACATGTCCGTGTTCCTCTACACCGCGCCGGTTTTTACCGCGTTGGGCCTGCACTTTCGGCTGCCCAGCGAGCGCCTGCGGTTGTTGCAGTGGCTGGGCATTCTGTTGGCCTTCGGTGGCATTGCCATGGCGTTTGCTGGCGGCATGTCGTTCGAGGAAATGGATGGACGCATGCTGCTGGGTGATGCCTTTGGCGTGATCGCCGGGCTGGCCTGGGGCGCTACTACAGTCGTGGTGCGCTGCTCGCGGCTGTCGGAAGCACCGGCTACCTTGACCTTGTTCTATCAGCTGGCGGTGGGGTTTGCAGGCCTGTTGCTGATTGCCTTGCTTAGCGGGCAGATCGGCGCTGTATCGCTGACACCCTTGGCGATGGGCAGTGTGCTGTTCCAGGGCATTGTGGTGTCGTTCATCAGCTACCTGACCTGGTTCTGGTTGCTGCGCAAGTACCTGGCGTCCAACCTGGCGGTGTTTTCGTTCATTACACCGCTGTTCGGGGTGACCTTTGGGGTGCTGCTGCTGGACGAGCCGCTAAGCGTCAATTTCGTGATCGGCGCGCTGTTGGTGTTGCTGGGCGTGGTTCTGGTGAGTGCCGAGCCTTGGGTGAAGCAACAATTGCGCAAGCTGGTGGGTTGAAGGTTGCCTGTGCCGGCGATAGGGCCGGTACAGGCAAAACCAATTAATCAGGCTGAGCGGGTTGCCGCCTGGCAACCTTGGATACGCTGCCCGCTGGAGATCACCAGCACGCCCGCCAGCCCCAGCCCCATCGCCGCCAGCATCAACGCCGGCTGCAGGCCGCCGCTGTAATGGCTGCTGACCGCCGCCAGCAACGGCCCGCTCAACTGCCCCAGGGCAAAGCACGCAGTCAGCAGCCCGGCATTGCGCTGTGTGGCATGCGGGGCCAGCTCCCGCGAGCGTTGCATCACCAATTGCATGCAGGCCAGGAACGGCCCGCCACACAGCACCACACCCAGCGCCAACCCGATCCCGCCGCCCGCCAGGCAGGCCAGTACGCCCAGCCCTTGCAACCACAGGGTGGCGGTCAGCCAGGCCGAGGTGCGCCCGTTACGGCGCAAGCTCACCAGCACCACCCCCAGCGCTGCCGCCAGGCCAAACGCCGGCCAGAACAGGTCGGCCATCCACTGCCCGCGGAACTGCTGGTTGGCCATTTGCGACAGGAAAGTGGCCGGCAGGATGTAACCCACGCCGTACAGCGTATATACCAGCGCCAGGCGGCCAATGCCGGCGCTGCGGGCCGGGCCCGGGTGCGCTGGCGAGGGAGTGGGGGCAGCTTGCAGCGCGCGTGGCAGCCACGGCCGTACGGCCAGCAGCATCACCAGCGCAGCCACGGCGTAGATCAACCACAGTGCTGCCGAACCCAGCCCCAGCAGATGCGCCAGCAGTGCCAACAGGCCGGTCAGCGCAATGCCCAGGCCGGGGCCTGCAAACACCAAGGCACCCCGCCGTTGGCGGTTGTGGGCGTTGGCTACCTGCTGGCTGAGGCTGGTGATCATCACCAGCACCCAGGCACTGGCCACGCCGGTGCCAAAGCGCAGCAGCAGGTGGCTCCAGAAACCGTCGGCGGCCCATGAGGCCAGGGTCAGCAGTACGCACAGCCACAGCCCGCCGTGCAGGCGCAGGCGCACCTGGCCGGGTGTGCGGGCGAACATGGCGTCCACCGCGCCAATGAAATAGCCCAGGTAGTTCGCGGCCGCGACCAGCCCGGCGACCGTCAGATCGAACTGGCCTTCGGCGATCAGGTGCGGCAGTTGCGGTGTGAGGGCGAAACGGCCGATGCCCATGGCCATCATCAACGCCACGGCGCTGGCCAACAGTTGAGTGAGTGGCGACATGACAGGTCTCCTGCGTGGAACTAAGCGATGACTGGCAGGTTAGGGCGGTTTCACTTTCAATAAAATTGAATAATGATGATCAAGTTGTTCTGTTTTGGAGAATGCTGTGGAATTCAGCCAGCTGCGTATCTTTCAGGCTGTGGCCGAGGAAGGCTCAGTCACCCGTGCTGCAGAGCGCCTGCATCGGGTGCCGTCCAACCTGTCCACGCGCCTTCGCCAGCTTGAGGAGCAACTGGGTGTCGAGTTGTTCCTGCGCGAGCGCCAACGGCTGCAGCTGTCGCCGGCGGGCAAGGTGCTGCTGGAATACGCCAACCGCCTGTCGGCCTTGCGCGACGAGGCGCTGGCCGCTATACGCGGCGGCGAGCCGGCCGGCGACTTCGTGCTGGGGACCATGTACAGCACGGCTGCCACCCACCTGCCAGCGTTGCTGGCGCGTTATCACCAGGCCTACCCCGCAGTAAACCTGCAGGTGCGCGCAGCGCCCAGCGGCGAGCTGCTGGAGGGCCTGCTTGGCCACACCCTGGACGCTGCCCTGGTGGATGGCCCGCCGAACCTGGCCGGGCTGGATGGCGTGCCGTTGTGCGAGGAGCAACTGGTGCTGATCACCAGCCCCGAGCACCCGGCGGTGCAAACCGCCAGGGATGTGGCGGGCAAGGCGGTGTTCACTTTCCGCCAGGGCTGTTCTTACCGCATGCGTCTGGAGGCGTGGTATGCCCATGCCCACACGCCCATGGGCCGGGTGATGGAGATCGAGTCGTACCAGAGCATGCTGGCCTGCGTGATCGCGGGCGCAGGCGTGGCGATGATGGCCCAATCGATGCTCGACAGCCTGCCTGGGCGTGACCGGGTGAGGGTGCACCGGCTGCAGCAGCCGTTCGATCAGGCGGTCACCTGGCTGATGTGGCGTCAGGGCATGCGTGGGGCGAATCTGCAGGCATGGATCGACCTGCAACAAAGCGAAACGATTAACCAGTCGTCGGAATGCGGCGCCAGGGCTTGATCCGCGTCAAAATGGCCCTTATCTGTAAGAGCATTGGCATGCGTAATACAGGACATCAGGCTATGATCTGTATGAACCATCCCAGGATTGATTCGCCGTGAGGCTGACCCGTCAAGGGGGCATTATGAATAAACCACTGTCCAACTGGCTCCACGACCTGGCGGTCGCCCTGGGGCTGATTCCACCACCCTTGCAGCCGGTGCCGATCCCGACTGATGAAGAGCAGCGCAAACGCCAGCCGCGTCGCCGCTGATATAAGACAAAGGCCGCAGCACCTGGGTGGGTGCTGCGGCCTTTTTTGTGTCTTGGAGTTTAGTGTTATCCCTGCCGGCGATAGGGCTTGAGGCTAATGTCAGGCCAGATTCACCGCACCGACTGTTTTGCGAGACATCAGGCTAACCGCCACAAAGCTCACCAAGCCGATCGCCAGGCTGTAGTAGATCGGCGTATTGGCCTCCAGCCCGTCTTTGAACATGAACAGCAGCGCGGTGGCAAAGCCCAGCGACATGCTGGCAATCGCGCCAGCGGTGGTTGCACGCTTCCAGAAGATCGCCCCGATCAGCGGGATCAGCATGCCGCCGACCAGCAGGTTGTAGGCCAGGGTCAGCGCGTTGATCACATCGTTGACCATCAGCGCGATGCCCAGCACCACCAGGCCGGTGAGCAGGGTGAACAGGCGGCTCATGCCCAGGCTCGACTGCTTGCCGCCACGCAGCTTGGGCAGCAGGTCCTCGGTCACAGTGGTCGAGGCCGCCAGCAGGCCGGCGCTGGCGGTGGACATCATGGCCGCCAGGGCCGCGGCCATCAGCAAGCCACGGATGCCATCGGGCAGGGTGCTCTTGATCATCTCGGCAAAGGCATTGTTCGGGTTGGCCAGGTCGGGCATCAGCACATGCGCGGCCATGCCGATGGCGGCGCAGGCCAGGCCGTACACCACACAGTACACACCGGCGACGGTACCGGCACGCTGGCAAACCTTTTCGTCACGCGCAGTGAACACCCGCTGCCAGATGTCCTGGCCAATGAGGATGCCGAAGAAGTAGATCAGGAAGTAGGTGATGATGGTGTCCCAGCCAATGGTGGTCAGCTGGAAGCTGGCCGCTGGCAACTTGGCCACCAAGGTGTCCCAGCCACCTGCCTTGTACAGGCACACGGGCAACAGGATGAACATCAGGCCGACTGTCTTGATCACGAACTGGACGATGTCGGTAAGGGTCAGCGACCACATGCCGCCAATGGTGGAGTACAGCACCACCACACCGCCGCCGAGCAGCAGCGAAGCCCAGAAGGGCAGGTCCAGCAGCACCTGCAATACGGTGGCCATGGCCAGTGTCGAGGTGACGCCGATCATCAGCGCATAGGCCAGCATGATCACGGCGCTGGCCTGGCGTGCGGTCGGGTTGTAGCGTTGCTCAAGCACCTGGGTCACGGTGAAGATGCGCAGGCGCAGCAGCGGTTTGGCCAGGAACAGGTTGATGGCGATGATGCCCAGGCCAAGGGCCGCGCATAGCCAGAAGCCGGAGATGCCATGGACGTAGCCCAGGCGCACGGTGCCCACGGTAGAAGCACCACCAAGCACGGTGGTGGCCATGGTGCCCATGTACAGCACAGGGCCCAGGTTGCGCCCGGCTACCAGGTAGTCTTCATGGGTTTTTGCACGTCGCATGCCGTACCAGCCAAGCCCGAGCATGCCGGCGGTGTAGATCATTACAACAATGATGTCCAAGGCCATTGGGGTTCTCCCGATTATCTTTATTATGGCGAGATCGACCACGCGGGCGGCCACGGCCGCCGGCGGTCTTGTCGTGTTGTTGGCGGGCCTCTGTGGCCCTCCCTCATGGCTCCTGCCGGGGTGTAGCGGTGTTAACGACGCACGACGCCCGGAAGCACGCAGAGCATCTCGAACAGCAGGTTGGCACCGAGCAGCGAGGTATTGCCGGTGGTGTCGTAAGGCGGGGAGACTTCGACGAGGTCACAACCGATCAGGTCCAGGCCGTGGCAGCCGCGAATGATCTCCATCGCCTGGATGGTGGTCAAGCCGCCGATTTCCGGGGTGCCGGTACCGGGCGCCCAGGCCGGGTCGATGCCGTCGATGTCGAACGACAGGTACACCGGGCCGCCGCCGACCTTTTCCCGCACTTCGGCCATCAGCGGTTCCAGCGACTTGTGCCAGCACTCTTCGGCCTGGACCACGCGGAAGCCCTGGCGGCGGCTCCAGTTGAAGTCATCGGCGGTGTAGCCCTGGGCGCGCAGGCCGATCTGTACCACACGGTCGCAATCGAGCAGGCCTTCTTCCACGGCGCGGCGGAAGGTGGTGCCGTGGGCGATCTTCTCGCCGAACATGTGGTCGTTGACGTCGGCGTGGGCGTCGATGTGCACCAGCCCGATCTTGCCGTGCTTCTTGTGCAGCGCCCGCAGGATCGGCAGGGTGATGGTGTGGTCGCCGCCCAGGGTCATCGGGATGACATTGTGCTCGACGATTTCGTCGTAGGCTTCTTCGATGATGCGTACGGCGTCCAGCAGGTTGAAGGTGTTGATCGCCACGTCACCGATGTCGGCCACCGACAGCGAGTCGAACGGTGCGGCCCCGGTGGCCATGTTGTAGGGGCGGATCATCACCGACTCGGCGCGGATCTGCCGCGGGCCGAAACGGGTGCCGGAACGCAGCGAGGTACCGATGTCCAGGGGCACGCCGATGAAGGCAGCATCCAGGCCTTGGGCACTTTGCAGGTGGGGGAGACGGAGCATGGTGGCGATGCCGCCGAAACGCGGCATTTCGTTGCCGCCCAGTGGTTGGTGGAGAGTCTTGTCCACGGTGGGCCTCATCAGTCGGTCGATTGTTGTGTTTGTTCGAACCTGTGCCGCCGCGCGCCTCTCACGTGTGGTTTTGCCGGCGGGCAGGGACATTTCGGCCAAGTCTGCTGAAGGTAGTGCCGGGGAAGAATCGCTACCGACAAATACTTAGTTCAGGAATTTCTGAACTAAAGACGGGCAGAGCGGTTAGACTGCGCGCAAATACACCTGCGGAACCGTTGCACCATGGCCTCGACCTTGCCCGACCTGAAACTGCTGCGCATCTTTGTCAGCGTGGTGCGCCACCAGGGCTTCGCCAACGCCCAGCGCGAGTTGAACCTGTCGACCTCGGCCATCAGCACCTACATGAGCCAGTTGGAGGGCGCGCTGGGCATCGTGCTGTGCCACCGCGGCCGTGGCGGTTTCAGCCTGACCAGCAAGGGCGAGCTGTTCCACCAGGAGACCCTGCGGCTTCTGGCCGAACTGGATGGCTTCGAGCAGTATGCCGCTGCCCTCAAGGGCGAGTTGCGTGGCACCCTCAACCTCGGGGTTATCGACTCCACGGTCGGCGACCGGGCCTTGCCGTTGGCCGAAGCCATCGGCGCCTACAGCCAGGAGCACCCGGCGGTGCACCTGCACCTGTCGGTGTCCAGCCCTTACGAGCTGCAACTGGGCGTGCAGGACAACCGACTGGACCTGGCCATCGGTGCGTTCTCCTCGCGCATGAGCGGCCTGCTCTACCAGCCGTTGTACCGTGAACAGCACTGGCTGTATTGCAGCAGCCGCCACCCGTTGTATACCGAGCGGCGCATCCCCGAGCCGGTAGTGACGCAGCAGCGCATGGTCGGGCGCGGCTACTGGAGCCAGGCCGAGCTGGCCCGGCATGGCTTCAAGCACAGCGCGGCGACGGTGGAGAGTATGGAAGCGCAGTTGATCCTGATCCTGTCCGGCGCCTATATCGGGTACTTGCCCGAGCACTATGCCCAGGCTTGGGTCGACAAGGGGGATTTGCGCGTGTTGTCGCCGTCCACCTTTGGCTACCAGGCGCCGTTCTCGCTGATCATTCGCCGTGGGCGTAGCCGTGAACCGCTGATCCAGACCTTCCGTGATCTGTTGAAAAGCCAGTTGAACGTGGGCTGAGCAGCGACGCATTCATGCATTCCGTCGGGCGACGTTAAATTCCGGCAAAAGCTGACCGCTAACCTGATAGCGCTCTGCTACATATCAACTTGCGCTGATGATTTTCCCCTTATTTCATCCTGCAAGGATCGCCCCGATGCGCATGAATTTGCCCGTCACTGAGCACGAAAGAACCTTCTCAAGCGATCAACGCCTGATTTCCACGACTGACCTCAACAGCCGCATCACCTATTGCAACGAAGCCTTCGTGGCGATCAGCGGATTTACCTATGACGAGCTGGTCGGCCAACCGCACAACCTGGTGCGTCACCCGGACATGCCTGCATCGGTGTTCGGGCATATGTGGGACACGATCAAGCAGGGCAAGCCGTGGATGGGGGTGGTCAAGAACCGGGCGAAGAATGGTGATTACTACTGGGTCAGCGCTTACGTCACGGCCATCTACGAGCAGGGCCGCATCAGTGGTTACGAGTCGGTGCGCTCGGTGCCCACGCGTGAGCAGATCCGCCGCGCCGAGGCGCTGTATGCGCGCCTGCGGGCCGACCGCGCAGCTGTGCCCTGGGCGGCGCGGCTGGGGCACGGGTTAGCCCATGGCTGGCCGTTGATAGCCGCAGGTCTGGTATCGGCAGGCGGTTACTTGTGGCTGCCGGCCTATGCAGCGCTTGGGGTGCTGATGGCCAGCCTGCTGTTGGCCTGGTACCTCGTCGAGCACCGGCAGAACCAGGCCATCCGCCGCACGTTGGCCGAGCATCCCAAAGCCTTCACCAGCCCGCTGGTGGCGCTGACCTACAGCGACAACCCGGGCCTGCAGGGCCAGCTTGACCTGGCCATCATCAGCGAGGAAGCGCGCTTGCAAACAGCCCTGACCCGCCTGGTGGACGCTGGTGTCGGGGTAAAGTCGCGGGCTGCGCAGTCCTCAGATTTGTCCGATGCCCAGGCGCAGATGCTTGACCGCCAGCGCAGCGAAACCGACCAGTCGGCCACGGCCATTGCGCAGATGGCCGCAACCATCCAGCAGGTCACTCACAACGTGCAGAGCACGGCGCATGCGGCTGGCGATGCCGACCAACTGGCGCAGCATGGCAGCGAGCTCGCGCTGCAGAGCCTCAAGGCCATGGGCAGCATGAGCGATGCCGTCAACGACATCGGTCAGGCGGTCAATGCCCTGGCCGAGCAGACCCAGTCCATCGGCAGCGTGGTCGATGTGATTACCTCGATTGCCGAGCAGACCAACCTGTTGGCGCTCAACGCTGCCATCGAGGCGGCGCGCGCGGGTGAGCAGGGGCGGGGTTTTGCCGTGGTGGCCGATGAAGTGCGTTCGCTGGCACAACGTACCCGTGCATCGACCGACGAGATTCACCACATCATTGCTTCGTTGCGCGCGGGCGCGGAACGGGCGGTTAGCACCGCCAGCCGGGGTGAGCAGATCTCGCGGGACAGCGTGCACAGCGTCGAGGCGGTGCAGACGGCGTTGAGCGGGATTGCCCAGGCGGTCAGCCGCATCACCGGCATGAGCCAGCAGATGGCGACGGCGTCGGAGCAGCAAAGCCATGTGGCCGAGGACATCAACCAGCAGATCGTGAGAATTGCCCAGCTGTGTGACCAGAGTGCCGGGCAGGCCAGGCAGGGTGCAGAAATCAGCCAGGACCTGGAGCGCATGGCGGAGTACCTGCATAGCCTGGCGGAGCGCTTCAACCGCTGAGATCGCTGGGGCCGCAAAGCGGGCCCCGGTTCTGTGGCACACTGTTCCCGCCAAGGAGAACCCCATGCCCAGACCCCGCTGCGAGCGCTGCCAGCGCCCGCTCGACCATTGCCTCTGCCCACTGATCCCCGCGCTCGACAGCCGCACCCGCGTCATCCTGCTGCAGCACCCCAGTGAAACCGCCCATGCCCTGAACACTGCGCGCCTTGCTGCCCTTGGCCTGAACAACGCCGAGCTGCGGGTGGGCGAGGTATTCGATGATCTGGGTGAATTGCTGGCAACGCCTGGTTACCGGCCGGCCTTGCTGTTCCCGGGCGATGACGCTCAGGTGCTGACAGCCTATGGCAAGGTCGATGACACGCCGTTGCTGCTGATCGTGCCCGACGGCACCTGGCGCAAGGCGCGCAAGCTGCTGTACATGAACCCGCTGCTGGAAGGGTTGCCGAGGGTGACGCTGGGGGCAGTCGCGCCTTCACGTTATCGGCTGCGCAAGGCGCCGGAGGCGGGGGCGCTATCGACCATAGAGGCAGTGGTGGGGGCTTTGAATGCGTTGGAGCAACCTGCCAGCTTCGATGCGCTGCTGGCGCCGTTCGAGGCGTTGATCGAGGGGCAGATCAGGGCCATGGGGGTGGAGACGTTCCAGCGTAACCATGGTGAGGGTTGAGGTGCCCGTGAGGGCCCTATCGCCGGCAAGCCAGCTCCCACAGTTACAGTGTCAAGGCTCATGCTTTTATTCCCACAGGCAACTGCACAAAGTTTGAAGCCTATGCAGTACCTGTGGGAGCTGGCTTGCCGGCGAAAGGGCCGCAAAGCGGCCCCCAGAACTTGAAGCCGATCAACGCATCTCAGGTAGACGCGCCTCGGTACGCACTTCCGTGGTAGCCAGCGCCTCTGGCGGCAGCGAAATACGCTGTTTGCTCAACAGCTCACCCATGGTCGCCAGCACGCGGTAGCGCGAGAATTCCTCGGTATAGCGGACTTCGGTGTAACGGCGGTCGGCGTTGTACAGCTCGTTTTCACTGTCAAGCACGTCCAGCAGGGTACGCTGGCCCAGGCCGAACTGGTCCTGGTAAGCGGCGCGCACGCGCTTGGTGGTCTCGGCGTATTCACGCGCGGTAGGCAGCTGCTTGCTGGCATTGTTCATGGCGTTCCACGCCAGGCTCAGGTTTTCGGTCAGCTCACGCAGGGCGTTGTTGCGGATGTCCAGGGCCTGGTTGATCTTGTGCGCGTCAGACTGCAGGCGGGCCTTGTCGCTGCCGCCGCGGAACAGGTTGTAGTTCATCTCTACGCCGGCCTGCCAATCGTTGTTGTTGTGGCCTTTTTCGCCACCGGTGTTGTTGTTGGCACCGGTTGCAAGAATGGCGTCGAAGCGCGGGTAGAAGGTCGACTTGCCCACTTCGTATTGCTGCTCGGCGGCGTTGACGTCAGCCTGTGCCGATTTGATGTAGGGGTTGTTCTGGCGCATGCTGTCGCGCGCGCCGTCGAGGGTCTCAGGCACCTCGCCCTTGATGGTCGGCGGGCTTTCCAGTTCGTCCGGGGCACGGCCGATCACGCTGAAGAAGTTGGCCTCGGCATCGGCCAGGTCCACTTCGGCGGTATCCAGGTTGTTTTCCGCCAGGGCGCGACGGGCGCGGGACTGGTCGAGGTCGGCGGTGCTGCCAACGCCGCGCTCGTTACGCAGGCCGATCTGGTCGTTGACGCGCAGGTGGGCTTGCAGGTTGTTCTTGGCCAGGGTTACCAGCTCACGGCGCTTGAGCACTTCCAGGTATACCTCGATCGCACGCAGGGCGACATCCTGGGCAACTGCCTGGGTGTAGTAGGCGCGGGAGGTAGAAACCGCTTCGGTGCGGCCCACTTCGTTCGCGGTGTTGAAACCGTCGAAAATCATCTGCCGCAGGCGTAGCTCGGACTGGGTGTAGTTGAGGGTTTCCTTGTTGTGGTTACCCTCGGCACGGGTGGTGGCATTGTCCGAACGCTGGCGGCCATAGCCAGCAACCAAATCCACGGAAGGGTAGTAGCCACCACGCGCAAACTTGACGTCTTCATCGGCCGACAGCTTGCTGTTACGGTTGGAGCTTACCTGCGGGTGGTAGTCCACGGCGCTCTGGACGGCCTCGGTGATCGACATCGCCTGTACGTTGGCACTCGCCAGGGCCAACAGTAATGCACTGGTGATGGGGTTCAAAACGCGCATGGTACATCTCCCTGATCCTGGAATTGATCCTGCTGCTCGCCAAAAAAATGACGATAAAATTATCGCGTATAGTGTTGCAGGTTTTTAACAACACAGCTAAGTACATTCAACGCGATAGATAAGAAGATTTCTTCATATCAAATAGCCATATAAGACATATATTGTCTAACAAGGGCAGCGAAACTTTGTGCTGGCAAGCGCGCGAAAAGGCAAAAAAGCCAATGAATACAAGGCTTTTGTGTGGTTCCAGAACCATTTCGGATAAAGAAAACGACCGTTAGGCGAAAGTGATATTTGGCGACAAAAAAATGTCACTTCGGTGTGTGCAGGGTTTTCTGCCTGACGATATAGAGGCTTACCAATACAGCGCTGGTCAACATGAAGGCGCGTGCCCAGAACAGGGGCACCAGATAGCACGACAGGCCAATGCTGGCCCACATCAGGCCGATGGCGTAGACCTTGCCCTTGAGGGGGATGCCTTCACCACTGAGGTAGTCGCGGATCCATGGCCCGAGCTTCGGGTGATGGACCAGCCAGTGGTGAAAGCGCGGCGAACTGCGGGCAAAGCAGGCTGCCGCCAAAAGCAGGAAAGGGGTGGTGGGCAATACCGGAAGGAATATCCCCAACACCCCCAGCGCAACGCTGAGCCAGCCGATGGCCAGCAGCAGGTAGCGCACAGGCGACTCAGTGGTGGCGTGGCTTGAGCAGCGCCGGTTTTTCGTCAGGGGCGTGCAGCAGCAGGAACAATGCGCTCAGCGCCTCGGGGATCTGGACGATCATGTCATCCTGCAGGTTGGCGTTGCTGGCGATGTCGGCGAACTCTGGCTGTTCGTCGAACAGGCCCGAGCCCACCATGATCGGCAGCAACATTTCGCTGACTTCTTCTTCGGCGTTCTCGAACCAGGCCTCTTCACGCAGGAACACGCCTTCCATGAAGCCAATGCACCAGCCGCGCAGGTCGGAATCATCCGGCTCGTCGGTCAGGTCGAGGTCGCATGGCAGGTCGAATTCTTCGTCGCTGGCCAGCTGGCGGGCGATGTGCGCTTTCAACGCCACCAGGGTGGCTTCGATCTCGGTGCGCTGGGCCTCGCTGGCGTAGTGCGGCTCTTCGGCGAACAAGGCGTCGATCCATTCGCGCTCGGGCACGTCCTCGGCGTTGATCGACAGGGCGGTCAGGTAGCCGTGGGCGGCGACGTAGTCCAGCGCCTCTTCGTGCAGCTCGTCGGCGTCGAGGAAGGCTTGCAGGCGGGTCAGTTGCTCGGCGAAGGACATTACAGGGCTACCTTGGGGAATAAACGATACCGAATTCTAGCACCAAGCAAGGGTAGCGGGGTAAAGGGAACGTCTATCACCATGGTGCCCTGTGCAGTGCGGTGCTGCGGTATACTCCGCGATTTTTCATGCAGGGGCAGATTTTATCGGCCCCTGGCAAAAACCGCTTACGCATTTGGCGTGTGCGGAGCGGGTTTTTCGTCCAGCCTGTATGCAGGGTGGTACGGCGATTTGTGGAGTTGCACATGCTCGAACAGGCTCAGCGCGTTCTCAAGGACATCTTCGGCTACGACAGTTTCCGTGGGCGCCAGGCAGCAATCATCGAATGCGTGGCCAATGGCGGCGATGCCCTGGTGCTGATGCCCACTGGTGGCGGCAAGTCGCTGTGTTTCCAGGTGCCGGGGCTGCTGCGCCCGGGCCTGACGGTGGTGGTCTCACCGCTGATTGCGTTGATGGACGACCAGGTCGCCACGCTGGACGAACTGGGCGTGTCGGCTGCCGCGCTGAACTCTACCCTGACGGCGGAGCAGCAGCGTGAACTGGCCGGGCGCCTGCGCCGTGGCGAAGTGAAGATGCTGTACCTGGCGCCGGAGCGCCTGGTGCAGCCGCGCATGCTCGATTTCCTGCGCGATCTGGACATCTCGCTGTTTGCCATCGACGAGGCGCACTGCGTGTCGCAGTGGGGCCACGATTTCCGCCCCGAATACCTGCAACTGGGGCAATTGGCCGAGCTGTTCCCGCATGTGCCGCGCATTGCGCTGACCGCCACCGCCGATATGCGCACCCGCGAAGAGATTGTCCAGCGCCTGCACCTGCAAGGCGCCGAGCGCTTCCTGTCGAGCTTTGACCGGCCGAACATCTTCTATCGCATCGTACCCAAGGAAGCGCCGCGCAAGCAGCTGATGGCCTTCCTTGGCGAGCGCCGCGGCAACGCGGGCATTGTGTACTGCCTGTCGCGCAAGAAGGTCGACGAAACGGCAGCCTTCCTCTGTGATCAGGGTTTCCCGGCATTGCCTTATCATGCCGGCCTGGCTGCCGAGACCCGTTCTGCCAACCAGCACCGCTTCCTCAATGAGGAAGGGTTGATCATGGTCGCCACCATTGCCTTCGGCATGGGTATCGACAAACCCAACGTGCGCTTCGTTGCCCACCTCGACCTGCCCAAGTCGCTTGAGGCCTATTACCAGGAAACCGGCCGTGCCGGCCGGGACGGCTTGCCATCCGATGCCTGGATGGCCTACGGCCTGCAGGACATGGTCATGCTCAAGCAGATGCTGCAGAACTCCGAAGGAGACGAGCGCCACAAGCGCATCGAGCAGCACAAGCTCGACGCCATGCTGGCGTTGTGTGAAGAGACCCGCTGCCGCCGCCAGTCGTTGCTGGCCTATTTCGATGAAATCCTCGAGCAGCCGTGCGGGCACTGCGACAACTGTGTCGACAACATTCAGACCTGGGACGCCACCGAGCCGGCCCGTCAGGCGCTGTCGGCGGTTTTCCGCACTGGCCAGCGCTATGGTGTCGGCCACCTGGTCGATGTGCTGTTGGGCAAGGACAACGAGAAGGTGCGCAATTTCGGCCACGAGAAGCTGTCGGTGTTCGGCGTCGGCAAGGGCCTGGCCGAGGTCGAGTGGCGTTCGTTGTTCCGCCAGCTGGTGGCGCGTGGGCTGGTCGACATCGACCTGGAGGGCTATGGCGGCCTGCGCCTGTCCGACAGCTGCCGGCCACTGCTGCGCGGCGAGGTGACCTTGCAACTGCGTCGCGACCTCAAGCCGCAGACCACGGCCAAGACCTCATCGTCCAGCGGTGGCAGCCCGGCCAGCCAGTTGGTGCGTGCCGAGGAGCGCGAGCTGTGGGAAGCGCTGCGTACCCTGCGGCGCAAGCTGGCGGAGGAGCACAGTGTGCCGCCCTATGTCATCTTCCCCGACTCGACGCTGCTGGAAATGCTGCGCAGCCAGCCGGTCAGCCTCAGCGATATGGCCCAGGTCAGCGGTGTGGGGGCGCGCAAGCTGGAGCGTTATGGCCAGGCGTTCCTCGAGGTACTGAACAACAGCGGTGGCACCGAAGAGGCGCCGAAAGTGGTACTCGACCTGCGCCACGAACTGGTCAGCCTGGCCCGGGCCGGCATGACCCCGGCGCAGATCGCCGGGCAGCTCAACTGCAGCGAGAAGAACGTGTATAGCCTGCTGGCCGAGGCGTTGGGCCGCCAGGAGCTTAGCCTTGACCAGGCCCTCGACCTGCCGGAAGACCTGCTGATGGAAGTACAGGACGCCTTCCTGGATGGCGAGGGTGAACTGCCGCCGGTGTCGGCCATTGCGCCCCAGTTCGGGGCACGGGTGCCGGAGGGTGTGCTGTATTGCGTGCGTGCGGCGCTGGCGGCCGAGTTCGAGATGTGACGGGCAGTCAGATCGAGGGCAGAACCGCCATCTGCTGACCTTTGTCATGCTTTTTGACGATTATCGAACGGCGAAGGGCGCGCGAGCCTTGCCTCGTCGGAAAGGGCATGGTTAGCTGCCTAATAATTAGATCTGTTCAATGAGTTGCTTATGCCCCTGACCGACAACCAACACCGCTTCGGCATGCAGCTGGCCCAGATGTCCCGGGGCTGGCGTGCCGAACTGGACCGCCGCCTGGCCGGGCTCAACCTGTCCCAGGCGCGCTGGCTGGTGTTGCTGCACCTGGCGCGTTTCGAAGAAGCCCCTACTCAGCGTGAGCTGGCCCAGAGCGTGGGCGTTGAAGGCCCGACCCTGGCGCGCCTGCTCGACAGCCTGGAAGCACAAGGGCTGGTGCGCCGGCAGGCGGTGGTGGAAGACCGGCGGGCCAAGAAGATCTTGCTGTGCCCGCCGGCCAAGCCGCTGATCGACCAGATCGAAACCATCGCCAACCAGCTGCGGTTGGAGCTTTTCACCGGGGTGGACGAGGCAGAGTTGCAGGTGTGCATGCGGGTGCATGCCACGATCCTGTCCAACCTCGAGAAGTCCTGAGGGCCCCTGGGGTCGCTTTGCGGCCCCCGGCGAATCAGAAGGTATGCCCCAGGTTCAGGTACACCGCCTGCTCATGCGCACTGTTGGTGCCGTAGCTGAAGTTCAGCGGCCCCAGAGGCGTTTCCAGCCCCAGGAAGATGCTCGCCGCATTGATGTAGCCGCTGTCGAACTCGTTGTCGTTGTTCCACGCGCGCCCACGTTCCAGCGACCCGCCAATGTACAGCGGGAAGTCCAGCGGTACGTAGGCCCGTGGCGTCAGCCGGCGGTAATAGACCATGCGCAGCAGGCTCACGTTCTGCCCCGACACCGAGTCCTGGCGAAAGCCAGACAGCTCTCGTGCCCCACCCATCACGAAGCTGGACGTCACCACTTCGGTAGCGTCCAGGGTGCGCCCGTAGCGTCCGCCCAGCACGAAGGTGTTCGGCCCGCTACTGATGGCCTTGTCCAGGTTGAACAGCCACTGCCGGTAATCCTGGTCGGAGTCCAGCGATTTGTCGTACTTGCGCAAGGTCAGGCCAATGTCCTCACCGCTGTGCGGGAAATACACGTTGTCGAGGGTGTCGAACGAATACTTCAGTTCATAGAAGCCCTCGTTGAAGCTGACCTTGGGCAGGTCCTGGTCGCCAATGCGTACCTCGGCCTCGCCCCAGGCCTTGCCCACGCCCAGGCGTACTTCACCGTTGGTGCCAATCTGGCGGCCGAGGTTCAGGCCAAAGCCGTAGCGTTCCAGGCGGTACTCTGCGACGGGGTCGTTGTCCAGGGTGGCTTCGATGTTCTGTGAGCTGAAATCCAGGTACGGCGCAATGAAATAGCGCGAGCCAACGTCCAGCGGCTGGTAGAACTCGCTGTACAGTTCTTGCTGGTCGCCGATCTGGCCACGGGTCAGCCACTCGGCACCCAGGCTGTTGATGCCATTGACCCGGTAGCTGGCGCCCAGGTTGAAGGCGCTGTCACCGCGCAGGTCGTCCGAAAGGTTCAGGCCCAGGCGCAGGTAGTCGGTGCCGCCGCGTCGACCGCGGGCGTTGATCACCAAGGTGTTGTCGTTGCCCTTGTGCACCACGCGGTACTGCACCCGGTCGAAGTAGTCCAGGCCGTAGAGCGTGCCCATGTCGGTCTGCAGGCGGTCCAGCTCAAGGGGGGCGTCGATCGGCTGACGGATGTAAGAGCGGATCACGTCGTCGCTGACCTTGGAGTCGTTCTCGATCCGGATCGCGGTGATCACCGGCGTGCGCTGGCGTGGCGAGCGGGCCACGGCCAGGTTGCTGTCACCCTCAGGCTCGCGCAGGGCAGCCAGGCGTTGGTCGAGCAGGCGGGTGGCGCGGTAACCGGCGTCGATCATGTCCCGGGCACGGCCGAAGTCGGTCACGCCGAAGGCAGCTAGCGATGGCTGGGGCCAGTTGTTCTTCCGAATTGCGCCGTGTCATCAGGGTAATCGACTGGTTAAGCACGTCGACCACGGTCAGCAGTTGCTTGCGATCGCGCAGCGGGGTACCGATGTCGACCACGATGGCCAGGTCCACGCCCATTTCGCGGGCCACGTCGACGGGGATGTTGTCGACCATGCCGCCGTCCACCAGCAGGCGGCCGTCCAGTTCGACCGGGGCAAACACGGCGGGGATCGACATGCTGGCACGGATGACCTGGGGCAGATGGCCGTGGCGGAACACCACCTTTTCGCCACTGGCGATGTCGGTGGCTACAGCGCGAAAGGGGATGGGCAGCTTGTCGAAATCGCGGGTATCGGCGGTGTGCGCCAGTTTGCTTTCCAGCAGCAGTGACAGGTTCTGCCCCTGGATCACCCCCAGCGGCAGGCCCAGGCTGCCGTCGTCGCGAAAGCTGAGCTTTTGCTTGACCAGGAAATCGCGATCATCCTGCTTGCGCCGGAACGGCACGTCCTTGCGCGGCGGGGCATCGGACAGCGCCTGTTGCCAGTCCAGGGTGGTGGCGAGCTTTTCCAGTTCTGCGACACTGTAGCCCGAAGCGTAAAGCCCGCCGACCACTGCGCCCATGCTGGTGCCGGCGATGGCGTCGATGCGCACGCCCTGTTCCTCCAGTGCCTTGAGCACGCCGATGTGGGCCAGGCCACGGGCCGCACCCCCCGACAACACCAAGCCGACCTTGGGCCTGGCAGGTTCCGCAGCGGCAGCCATGAAGGAGGTGAGGGCGAGCAGCAAACAGCACAGCAAACGGCGCATCGTGAGTCTCAAACCGTGGGCTAAAGACCGCTAGTATAAGCGGCCCCTTACCTGGAGATGCCTCAGCATGGCCGACAACAAGCCCGAAATCGTCATCACTTATTGCACCCAGTGCCAGTGGCTGCTGCGCGCTGCCTGGCTGGCCCAGGAACTGCTCAGCACGTTTGCCGACGACCTTGGCCAGGTCGCGCTGGCACCGGGCACCGGCGGGGTCTTCTGCATTACCTGCAATGGCGTGCAGATCTGGGAGCGCAAGGCCGACGGCGGCTTCCCCGAGGCCAAGGTGCTGAAACAGCGGGTACGCGACCAGATCGACCCGCAGCGTGACCTTGGCCACAACGACCGCTGATCAGGCGCCCTCGGCCAGTGGCCGCTGCTTGGGTGGTTGTTCGCGGGTCATGCGGCTGGACAGCACGATGGCGAAGATGATCAGCGCGCCGCCCAGCAGCATGCGCAAGGTCGGGGTTTCGGCGAACACCACCCAGGCCACGGCAATGCCATAGACCGGCTCCATGCCGAACACCACGGCGGCGGTGCGCGCCTTGATCACCGCCAGGCTGGCGACGAACAGGCTGTGCGCCACGCCGGTGCAGAAGATGCCGAGCAGGGCGATCCACAGCCAGTCCATGGCCGCCACGCCTGCCAGACCTGGTGCGGCGAACGGCAGCAGGCACAGGCCTACCACCAGGTTCTGCCACAGGGCAGCCTGTACTGCTGGCAAACGCCCGGAGCCGGCGCGGTTGGTGAGGGACAGCAGCGAGAACAGCAGCCCTGACAGCAGTGCCCAGAGCAGGCCGCCAGTGGCCTCGCTGGCCAGGTCGAAATCTGGCGTGACCAGTATCAGGCCGATGCTGACCAGCAGCACCAGCACGGCCTCGTTGCGGCGGATGTGCTCGCGGAACAGCAGGCCTTCGAGGATGACGGTGAAGGCCGGGAAACTGGCGAAACCGAGGGTGGCGATGGCCACGCCGCCAACTTTGACGGCAATGAAGAAACTGACCCAGTGGCCGGCCAGCAGCACACCGCCGAGCAGCAGGCGACGGATATCCTGGCTGCTCAGGCGTTGCCAGCCCGGGCCGGTCAGGCTGGCGAACAGGGCCAGGGCGAGTACGGCGAAGGCGGCGCGGCCGAAGACGATGATCGCCGGGCTGGCAGTGGCGGCCAGTTTGCCGAAGACGCCGGTCAGGCCGAAGAATAGCGCGCCAATGTGCAGGGCGCCGAGGGCGGTGCGGTGGTTCATGGTGGTCCTTGCTCAAGATCTTTATCGACGTTGCCGGCCTCTTCGCAGCACAAGGCTGCTCCTACAGGGACTGTGCGTATTCTGTAGGAGCAGCCTTGTGCTGCGAAGAGGCCGGCACTGGCAAAGTGTAAAACCACAGGCCAACGATTTCTGTCGCAAGACTGCTGTCAGTTGTCGCCAGGCTCTCGCCGCAAAGCCATTGGCGTACACCCGAACGCCCGCAACATCGCCGCTGAAAACGCACTCTGCGAGCAATACCCCACCTGCGCCGCAATTTCACTCATCGGTAGCACGGTCTGCACCACCAGCCGCCGCGCCTTGAGCAAGCGCCGCTGGCGAATGTAGTCCATCGGCGTCATCGCGCATTCGGCAGTAAACCGCGCATGCAGCCGGGCGCTGGACAGCCCGGCGATGCGCGCCAGGTCGGCGACCTGCAACGGGTAGGCAGCATGCTGCTCGATATGGGCATCGAAGGCTGCATAGGGTAGGCGCTGGCTGGGGCGCACGTTGGCTGCTGCCGTGCAGTTGAGGCTGGCCAGCAACAGCGCTGCGCCTTGCCGGGCAATCAGCGGGTCGTCCATGGGGCTGGCCGCCAGCCAGTCCACCAACTGTTGCTGACGGTCGTCCAGGCCCAGCGCGGCGTGGCGGTCGAGCAGGCGGCGGCTGGCATCGGCATGCTCGCCCAGCTGCTCGTGCAGCCACTGCTCCCCAGGCACATCAAGCACCAGGCAGTGGCTGCCGCCATCGCTGGCGCAGGTGTGATGCGCGCCTGCCGGGACCACGACCAGCCCTTGCCGGTCGATCCCGGCGCCTTGCCCCTGTACCTCGAACTCCAGGCGGCCACGCAGGCCGAACACCAGTTGCGGGTGTTCGTGGCTGTGGGCGATCAGGCTGTCGCGGTAATGGCGCAGCGAGAGTATCGGGCCGGCGGTCATGGGGGCGTCCTCGCAGGGCAGATCCGCATTGTGCCTCATTCCCGGCAGGCGATCACCGGTAACCGTTTTGCCACGGCGCTGTCATGCGCGCCTGCCAGTCTCCAGCAAACTGCGCCGGAGCCTGTCCATGACCCATGCCGAACTCTCCCGTCCCTCGCGCAAGCAACGCGTGCGTACCCTGTGGATCTCCGATGTCCACCTGGGGACACGCGACTGCCAGGCCGAACACCTGTCGCAGTTCCTCAAGGGCTACCAGGCCGACCGCGTGTACCTGGTAGGCGACATCATCGATGGCTGGAAACTGCGCGGTGGCATTTACTGGCCACAAGCCCACACCAACGTGATCCGCCGCTTGCTGACCATGAGCAAGCGCGGTACCGAGGTGATCTACGTCACCGGCAACCATGACGAATTCCTGCGCCGCTACTCGAAGCTGATCCTGGGCAACATCCAGCTGGTGGATGAGGCCGAACACCTGACCGCCGATGGCCGCCGCCTGCTGGTGATCCATGGTGACCAGTTCGACGTGATTACCCGTTACCACCGCTGGCTGGCGTTTCTCGGTGATCGTGCCTACGGGTTCACGTTGGTGCTCAACCGTTGGCTCAACCACTGGCGTGCGCGGTATGGCTATGGTTACTGGTCGCTGTCGGCGTACCTGAAGCACAAGGTCAAGGGCGCGGTGAACTTCATCAGCGACTTCGAGGATGCCATTGCCCATGAGTGCACCCGGCGTGGTTTGCACGGGGTGGTGTGTGGGCATATCCACCATGCCGAGATCCGCAAGGTGGGCGAGGTGGACTACCTCAATTGCGGAGACTGGGTGGAGTCGTGCACGGCGCTGATCGAGCATTGGGATGGCCGTATCGAGCTGTATCGGTTGGCCGATGCCCAGGCGCGGGAAGCGCAGGCAGTGGCGGCGTCGCGTGAGCCGGCTTAGAGGCTGCAGAACCATGGGGCCGCAACCCGCCCTCAATGTCTACAGCCGGATCTTGCCCAGCAAGATATCCCGGAACATCACGAAATCCCCGGCCAGGCTGTACAGCGGGTAGGTGAAGGTCGCCGGCCGGTTCTTTTCGAAAAAGAAGTGCCCGACCCAGGCGAAGCCATAGCCGAACAGCGGCACTGCCAGCAAAAGCAACCACTTGCCACTGCCAATGGTGTAGGCCAGCAGCGCTATTACCAAGCTGGTGCCGACAAAGTGCAGGCGGCGGCAGGTGGGGTTGCTGTGCTCCCCCAGGTAGTAAGGATAGAACTCGGCAAAACTGCGATACTGCGCTGTGCGGTTCATGGCAGTGCTCCGGGATTAATACTTCTGGACAAGATGCACGGCGTGGAGCCTGATTCGAGTCTAGAGTGACTGACGGGGCCTACCAGTGACAATAGGCGCCAAATGAGTATCCTTGGGGTTCACCGCAGGAGCGGTCGGTAAAAAGAAGCCTGTCATGAGCGAAAGAACCACGTCAGCCAGCTGGGCATCAGGGATTGTGAAGGCGCTCGAACTGGAAGGGCTGGATTGCCCGTCCATGTTCAAGCAACTGGGGCTGGACTTCGCTGCCCTCGACGACCCCGATGCACGTTTTCCGCAAGATTCCATGACCCGGCTGTGGCAGCTGGCGGTGGAGCTGTCAGGCAATGAAGCCATTGGCCTGAACATGGCCCGCGTGGTACGGCCGGCTTCGTTCCATGTGGTGGGCTATGCATTGATGTCCAGCCGCACCCTGGCAGAAGGCTTCCAGCGCCTGGTGCGGTACCAGCGCATCATCGCCGAAAGCTCCGATCTCAGTTTTGTCCTTGGCGACGAGGGCTATTCGCTGATCCTGACGGTGCATGGCGACCATCTGCCCCCGACCCGGCACAGTGCCGAAGCATCGCTGGCCTGTGCGCTGGCGCTGAGCAAATGGCTCAGTGGGCGGCCGGTACAGCCGCGCCGGGTACTGGTGCAGGGGCCGCAGCCAAAGAATGTCGAGCCGTACAAAGTGGCGTTCCATTCGCCCCTGGTGTTCGGCGCGCCGCACGATGCGCTGGTGTTCGAACGGGCCGACATGGAGGCGCCGCTGCCGACTGCCAACGAGGCCATGGCGGTGCTGCACGACCGTTTTGCCGGGGAGTACCTGGCACGATTTTCCGAAAGCCGGGTTACCCACCGCGTGCGGCAGGTGTTGTGCCGCATCTTGCCGCAGGGGGAACCCAAGCGCGAAACCCTGGCCCAGGCCTTGCACTTGTCGCAGCGCACCTTGCAGCGGCGTCTGCAGGAGGAGGGCACCAGTTTCCAGAGCTTGCTTGATGACACCCGTCGCGAGCTGGCCGAGCAATACCTGGCCCAGCCGGGCATGACACTGCTGGAAACCGCCTACCTGCTGGGCTTTGCCGACCCCAGCAATTTCTACCGGGCATTCCGCCGCTGGTTCGATGCCACCCCAAGCGAGTACCGCGCCCGCCTCGGCACGGACGCCGAGGGGGTCAGTGACGCCAGAACGCCGGCATACACAGCACCAGCACCGTAATGATTTCCAGGCGGCCAAGCAGCATGCCGGCCGCCAGGATCCACTTGGCCGCGTCCGGCAGCGTGGCATAGTTGCCCGACGGGCCGATCACTTCACCCAAGCCCGGGCCTACACCCGAAACTGTGCCGGCAGCGCCGGTCAATGCGGTCATCCAGTCCACGCCCAGCAACGACAGCAACAGGGCCATGACGCAGATGGTGATGGCGAAGAAGAACGAGAACGTCAGAATCGAGCGCACGATGTCTTCGTCGAGGCGGTGGCCGTTGTATTTCTGCTTGATCACCGCACGCGGGTGGATCAGTTGGTTGAGGCTGGCCTTGAGCAGGATGTAGGCCACCTGGAAGCGGAAAATCTTGATACCGCCTGCGGTCGAGCCGGAGCAGCCGCCGACGAAGCCCAGGTAGAAGAACAGCATCAGCGAAAAGTTGCCCCACAGGCTGTAGTCGCCCAGGGCGAAGCCGGTGGTAGTGACCACCGAGGTCACGTTCAAGGCTACGTGGCGCAGGGCATCGAGCCAGTGCAGGTTGGTGCTGTACCAGTACCAGGTGCCCAGGACCAACCAGGTAACCACCAGCATGCCCAGCAAACCTTGCACCTGCTGGTCACGGATCAGCGCCCTGCGGTTGCCACGCAGGGTCGCGACGTAAAGGGTGAACGGCAGGCTGCCCATGATCATGACCACCACCGCGACCCAGTGCACGGCCGGGATATCCCATTTTGCCAGCGACTGGTCGGAGGTGGAGAAGCCGCCGGTGGAGATTGCCGACATGGCGTGGTTGATTGCATCGAACGGGCTCATCCCCGCCCACCAGAAGGCCAGCGAGCCGAGGATAGAGAAGCCGACGTACACCCCCACGATCGACTTGGCCACCATGTGCGAGCGTGGCATGACCTTTTCCGAGCGGTCGGACGATTCGGTCTGGAACAGGCGCATGCCGCCGATGCGCAGCAATGGCAGGATTGCCACCGCCATGGCGATGAAGCCGATGCCGCCGAGCCAGTGAAGCATCGAGCGCCACATGAGAATACCCGGCGACATGTTATCGAGCCCGCTGAGTACGGTAGCGCCGGTAGCGGTGATGCCCGACATGCTCTCGAAGAAGGCGTCGGTGTAGCTGATGTGCTGGGTCAGCAGGAACGGCAGGGCGGCAAACACGCACACCACCAGCCAGCTGCTGACCGTGAGCAGGTACATGTCACGCGGGCGCAGGTGGACATGCTCGGGGCGGCCCTGTACTACCAGGGCCAGGCCGGCGATGAAGGTGATCAGGCTCGACCAGAGGAAGGAGGGCATGTCACCAGTGCGCTCGAAGATCACCAGGGTCGCCATGGGCACAGCCATGCCGACGGCGAGGGTAATCAGGAAGATGCCGATGATGAAACCAATGATCCTTAAGGTCGGCAACGCCATGTGATCTGCTCTGACTCGAAACGGAAGGGCGCCATTCTACCTATGGGTCTGGTGATGTAAACGCTAGAATGGCCGCACATTCAACTGCCAGGAGGGTAGCCGATGGAGGCTCTCGACGCATTGCTCAACCGTGTTTCCGTGCCACGCCTGACTGACCCGGCACCCAATGCCGCACAGCGCGAGGCGCTGTTCCAGGCTGCCTTGCGCGCCCCGGATCATGGCCAGCTGCGACCATGGCGCTTCCTGACCATCGAGGGCCAGGGCCGTGAAAAGCTGGGTGAGCTGTTCGCTGAAGCGGTGCAGAACAAGGGCGAAGCCAGCCAGGCTGCGCTGGACAAGGCCCGCGCCATGCCGCTGCGGGCGCCGCTGCTGATCGTGGTGATCGCCAAGCTGCAGGACCACTTCAAGGTGCCCAAGTCCGAGCAGCGTCTGGCAGCCGGCTGTGCGGCGCACGGCATTCTGATTGCCGCGCATGCGCAAGGCATCGGGGCGGTGTGGCGTACCGGGGACATGGCCTTCGATGCCCATGTGCACAAGGGCCTGGGTCTGGCCCAGAATGAAGAGTTGATCGGTTACCTGTATGTCGGCACGCCGCTGACCGAGCCGCGCACTGCGCCGGTGCTGGACACTGCCGAGTTCGTCAGCGCCTGGGGCGAGTAACGCAGCCTGGGGCTGATTTATTGCATCAGGGCCACTGGCCTCTTCGCGGGGCAAGCCCGCTCCCACAGGTACTGTGCGCTGCCTGATACCTGCACCGTACCTGTGGGAGCGGGCTTGCCCCGCGAAGAGGCCAGTGGCCTTTACATCACATCAACTGCCAGTAGCTTCAGCCAAGGGCAACTCCAACCTGGCCACAAAGCCCCCCTGTGGATGGTTGTCCGCGCTGCCTGATACCTGCACCGTACTTGTGGGAGCGGGCTTGCCCCGCGAAGGGGCCAGTGGCCCTTACATCACATTAACTGCCAGCAGCTTCAGCCAAGGGCAGCACCAGCCTGGCCACAACGCCCCCCCTGTGGATGGTTGTCCGCGCTGCCTGATACCTGCACCGTACCTGTGGGAGCGGGCTTGCCCCGCGAAGAGGCCAGTGGCCTTTGCATCACATCAACTGCCAGTAGCTTCAGCCAAGGGCAACTCCAGCCTGGCCACAAAGCCCCCCTGTGGGTGGTTATCCAGCACCAGTCTCCCGCCATGGCGCTCCGCCGCTTTGCGCGCAATCGCCAGCCCCAGGCCATGCCCTGGCGCGTCCTGCCCCGGCGCGCGGAAGAACGGCTCGCCCAGCTGCGCCAGATGCTCCGCTGCCGCCCCGGGCCCATGGTCACGCACGCTGATCACGATGTGGTCCTGCTCACGCACGGCGCTGACCTCGACCGGCTGCCCCACCGGGTTGAAGCGCAGGGCATTGCGCAGCAGGTTGTCGACGGCGCGCTCGATCAGCGTCGGCCAACCTTGCAGGGTCAACCCCGGCTGCGCCTCCAGGCGCACGTCCTGGTCCGGTGCGCTGAGCAAGGCGTCTTTGCGCACGCTGCCGAGCAGGGCATTGAGGTCGACCGGCTCGGCATGAGCCTGCTCCGCATCGACCCGGGCCAAGGCAAGGATTTCGCTGATCAGGTCTTCCAGCCGGTCGCACTCGCGGGTCAGGCGCGGCCACAAGGTCTCCCGCTGCTCAGGCCCGGCGCGCTCGGCCAAAGCCAGGGCAATGCGCAGCCTGGCCAGCGGCGAGCGCAACTCATGGGACACATCGCGCAGCAACTGGCGCTGGCTGCCAATGGTGCTTTGCAGGCGCGCGCCCATCTTGTTGAAGTCCTTGGCCAGCACGCCAAACTCGTCACGCCGTGCAGCCAGCTGCGCCAGGCTGTTCTGCTGGTAAGTGGTCTGCCCCAGGTCATGCACCGCGCTGCGCAGGCGGCTTAGCGGGCGGGTAATGGACAGGGTGACCAGCAGGCTGAACAGGGTCAGTACCACCAGCGCAATGCCCAAGGCACTGAGCGGCCACATCAGGCTTTCGCGGTGCCAGGCGTCCAGTGCAGGGTGGGGGATGCGGTAGATCAGCAGGTAGGTTTCGCCGGTCTCCGGGCTGGTGTATTCCTCGGTCAGCCGACGCCATGGCAGGCGCCGCTCGTCATTGTGCTGGCGTGCCTCGAAGGCCGCCGCACGGCGTGGGAAGGTGCCGGGCACCACGGCCTCGCCACTGTCATCGAGTACCTGCACGTCGATCTTGTAGCGATCTTTGCGCCGTTCCAGAAAGTGCTGTGCCGCATCCAGGCCTTGCTGCTCGTAATGCTTGGCCCACTTGCTGGCCAGGGTATTCAGGCCCGGGTGGCGGCTAAGGATCCAGGCATCCTGGTTGAGCATGTGGCCCAGCAGGATAGACAGGCCTGCGACCAGGGTGATAGCCAGCCAGAAACTGGCCAGGATGCGCCAGAACAGTGAACGCAAGTGCACCTCCTGTAAACGGTAAAAGCCCGGCCCGCGGGGAGGCGGGCCGGGCATCGGGCGGACAGCTTACTGAGCCTTGGTGCCTTTTTCAGCTTTCCAGGCCTGGAACTCCTGCCACTCGGCTTTCTTGGCGGCGCGTTCCTTTTGCAGTTCGTCGAACTTTTTCTGCTGTTCAGGTTTGAGCAGGTTGCGCACCGCAGTGTCGGTCTTGTCGCGGCTGGCTTGCAGCTCGTCTTTCATGGCTTTCTGGTCGGCGGCTGGCAGCTTGGCCAGGTAGCGCTCGGTGATGTCACGGCGCTGCTGCATCTGCTCGCCCATCAGCTTGCCGATCTGCTGGCGCTGGTCGCGGCTCAGGTCCAGTTGATGGAAAGGCGCATCACCGCGATGATGCGGGCCGTCGTGACGCGGGCCGCCTTCAGGCATGGCCATGGCCACGGTCGGCAGGGCGGCGGCGAACATCAGGGCGATAAGGGTCTTGCGCATGGTGTCTCTCCTTTCATAGGCCGGTGGTTACCGGATGAGCACAGTCTAGGGAGATCACCGTCAAGCGCAGTCAGGGGATGGTAAAGGCACTGTAAAGAACAGTTCCAAGCTCCAGGCTGCAAGTGAAGCCGATTGCGATCTTGCGCCTTCTTGTAGCTTGCAGCGAGTTACAGGCAGTAGTAATAGCCACGGCTACGCAGCGCCACGATACGTGGCCTGCCATCGGCATGCGGCCCGATCTTCTTGCGCAGGTTACTGACATGCATGTCCAGGCTGCGGTCGTACAGGGTCAGTTTGCGCCCCAGGCCGATTTGCGCCAGCTCCTGCTTGTCCAGCGGTTCGCCAGGCTGGCGCAGCAGGGCTTCAAGAATGCGGCTTTCGGACAGGGTCAGGGTCATTTCACGGCCGTCGATGCTGGCCACGCCGCGCGCAGGGCTGTACACCAGGTCGCCCAGTTCCACCTGGCTGGTGGTGGCGGTGGGGTGGCTGCGGCGCAACACTGCTCGCAGACGGGCCGTGAGCTCGCGCGGGTCGCAAGGTTTGGCCAGGTAGTCGTCGGCGCCCAGCTCCAGGCCAAGAATGCGGTCCAGCGGCTCGCCCCGTGCAGAGAGCATCAGCACCGGCAGCTCGGTGTGCTCGCTGCGCAATTGCTTGAGCAATTCCAGGCCGCTGCCATCGGGCAGCATCACATCCAGTACCACGGCCGCCGGAGCGTGCTCGGCCAGGGCCTGGCGTGCGCTCAGGCCATCATGGCACGCACGCACGGTGAACCCTTCCTGGGTCAGCCAGCTGCCGAGCAGCTCGCACAGTTCCTGGTCATCATCAATCAGTAACAGCTCGCTCATGACTCACTCAATTCAACCATTGACGGCGGCTATTCGGCCCGCCAGTGGCAAAGATACCGCAGACTGATGGCAGCCGTATAACTACTGGTGCCGCGTCAGCTTCTTCGCGGGCTTGCCCGCGAGGAAGCGACTCGGTCTCAGATCAAGGCAATACTTGCTTGAACGGCTTGACGACGACGTTGTCGTACACGCCCGCCGCAATGTAAGGATCGGCATCGGCCCAGGCCTGCGCCGCGGCCAGCGATTCGAATTCGGCAACGATCAGGCTACCGCTGAAACCGGCTTCGCCCGGGTCGTTGCTGTCGATGGCCGGGTGGGGGCCGGCCAGCACCACGCGGCCTTCGGCCTTGAGCTGCTGCAGGCGTTCGATGTGCGCCGGGCGGGCAGCCAGGCGCTTTTCCAGGGAGTTTGCGACGTCGCTGGCGATGATGGCGTAGAGCATGTCAATCCTTGGGTTTGGTAGTAGAAGGGTCGTCGTGCAGGTGGCGCGACAGGTACACGCCTTGCGCCACCAGGAAGATCACGGTCATGCCCAGGCTGCCGAACACCTTGAAGTCCACCCAGAAGTCCTGGAAGGTAAAGGCGACGAACAGGTTGGCCGCGCCGCAGAACAGGAAGAAACCGATCCAGGCAACGTTCAGGCGGGTCCAGATGGCATCTGGCAGGGTCAGGGCGTGGCCCATGATGCGCTTGATCAGCACCCGATCGCCGATGAAATGGCTGCCGGCAAAGCCCAGGGCGAACAGCCAGTTCACCACCGGCGCTTTCCACTTGAGGAAGGTTTCGCTATGGAAGGTCAGGGTCAGGCCGCCGAATACCAGGCAGGCCACCAGCGTCAGCCATTGGCCCTTTTCCAGCCTGCGTTGGCGCAGGAACAGCGCACCGTACACCACCAGCGAGCTGATGATCAGCATGGCCGTGGCACTGTAGATGCCGCCGAATTCGAAGCTGTGGCCGGCGACTTCCATGGGGCGCGGGTCAAGCTTGTAGACGATGAAGAACAGCAGCAGCGGGATGAAATCGATGAATTGTTTCACAATGGCAGCCAGAATCGGGATGTGACGGCATAATAACAAACATCGATTCCAGCGAAAGCGCTCTCCATGAATGTTGATCTGCACTGTCACAGCACGGCCTCCGACGGCGCCCTGTCGCCCTCGGTACTGGTTGCCCGGGCCCATGAGCACGGGGTGCAAACGCTGGCACTGACTGACCACGACACCCTCGAAGGCCTGCCCGAAGCCCGCCAGGCCTGCATTGAGCGGGGCATGCGCTGGGTCAGCGGGGTGGAATTGTCGTGCACCTGGGGTGGCGCGACCATCCATGTGCTGGGTTATGACTTCCCGCTGGACGCGCCGCCCTTGCTGGCGGCCATTGAAGCGCTGCACCGTGGCCGCTGGCTGCGCGCCGAAGAAATAGACAAACGGCTGGCAGCCAAGGGCATGCCCGGCACACTCGAGGGCGCCCGCGCCGTACAGCACGAGCTGGGCGACAGCGGCAACGCCCCGGCGCGCCCCCATTTTGCCGAGTACCTAGTGCGTGCCGGGCACGTCAAGGACCGCGGCGAGGCGTTTCGCAAGTGGCTGGGTGCCGGCAAGCTGGGCGACGTCAAGCAGCATTGGCCGACCCTCGACGAAACTGTCGCCACCCTGCGGCAGTCCAAAGCGTGGGTGAGCCTTGCACACCCCATGCACTACGACCTGACCCGCAGCAAGCGCAGAAGGCTGATTGCCGACTATATTCAGGCAGGCGGGCAGGCACTTGAGGTGGTCAACGGGATGATGCCGGCCGAGCAGGTGGGCACGATGTCCATCCTTACTCGTGAGTTCGGCCTGCTGGCAAGCGCTGGCAGTGACTTCCACGGCCCCGGCACCTGGGGAGAGATCGGTGCCTACCGGCCTTTGCCCGAGGATCTGCCACCTCTGTGGCGTCGATTCAGCCATGAACAGCCTTTGGCGCTATGAACAGGATGACTACGTGAGCCAATTTTTCCAGATTCATTCGGAGAACCCACAAGCGCGCCTGATAAAACAGGCCGTCGAGATCATCCGCAAGGGTGGCGTGGTGGTTTACCCGACCGACTCGGCCTACGCGTTGGGCTGCCAGATTGGCGATAAAAACGCCATCGAGCGGGTTCGGCGCTTGCGCCAGTTGGACAAGCAGCACAACTTCACGCTGCTGTGCTGCGACTTGTCGCAAATGGGGTTGTTCGCCAAGATCGATACGTCTACGTTCCGCCTGCTCAAAGCGCACATTCCGGGGCCTTATACCTTCATTCTCAATGCCACCCGCGAGGTACCGCGGTTGCTGATGCACGAGAAACGGCGGACCATTGGATTGCGCGTGCCATCCAACCCGATCGTGCTGGCTCTGCTAGAAGAGCTGGGCGAGCCGTTGATGAGCGTGAGCCTGATCTTGCCGCCCGAAACAGAGCCGATGACCGACCCCCACGAGATCCGTCAGCGCCTTGAGCACCATGTCGATCTGATCATCGATGGCGGTTTTGGCGACCTCAAGGCGTCGACCGTCATCGACCTCACTGGCGATGAGCCCGCGCTGATCCGCGAAGGCTGCGGCGACCCCACGCCGTTTATGGTCAACGCGTGAGCCAGATGGAAGCGCCCGAGGCACCGGCTGAGCAGGCCGAGTCGCCTCGGCAGTTGCAACTGGCCCTGGTCTACGGCGAAGCCCTGACCGAAATGCCGCTGGACCTGTACATTCCGCCGGATGCCCTGGAAGTCATCCTGGAAGCCTTCGAAGGGCCGCTCGACCTCTTGCTGTACCTGATCCGCAAGCAGAACATCGACATCCTTGACATCCCGGTGGCGGAAATCACCCGCCAGTACATGGGCTACGTGGAACTGATGAAAAGCGTGCGTCTGGAGTTGGCCGCCGAGTACCTGGTGATGGCCGCCATGCTCGCCGAGATCAAGTCGCGCATGCTGCTGCCGCGTTCGGCCGATGTCGAGGAGGAGGAGGGCGACCCGCGCGCCGAGCTGATCCGCCGTCTGCAGGAGTACGAACGTTTCAAGGCCGCAGCCGAGGGCATTGACGACCTGCCAAGGGTGGGCCGCGAGGTCGTTGTGCCGCGTCTGGAAGCACCGCAGGCCAAGGTCCGCAAGCTGTTGCCGCAGGTCAGCCTGGAAGAGTTGCTGATGTCCATGGCCGAGGTCATGCGCCGCAACGACCTGTTCGAAAGCCATCAGATCAGCCGTGAGACCTTGTCCACCCGTGAGCGCATGAGCCAGGTGCTGGAGCGCCTCAAGGGCGGTGCTTTCGTGCCGTTCGGCGACCTGTTTGCCGCCGAAGAGGGCAAGCTGGGTGTGGTGGTGACCTTCATGGCGGTTCTCGAACTGGTGAAGGAATCGCTGATCGAACTGGTGCAGAATGAACCCTTCGCCGCTATCCATGTGCGGCTTCGCCCAGCGCTTGTTGAAGAACCTGATGAACCTGAATGACCCCCGCGACCTGGCGTCACTGATCGAAGCTTTTTTGCTGGCTTCGGGCAAGCCGCAATCCCTGGAGCGCCTGTACGAACTGCTCGAAGAGGCCGAGCGCCCCGAGCCCCAGGTGTTCAAGCAGGCCCTTGAGGTGCTGGGCAAGTCGTGCAGCGGCCGTGCCTTCGAGCTCAAGGAAGTGGCCAGCGGCTACCGCCTGCAGATTCGCGAGGACTTTGCGCCCTGGGTCGGGCGCCTGTGGGAAGAGCGCCCGCAGCGTTATTCGCGCGCGCTGCTCGAAACCCTGGCCCTGATCGCCTACCGCCAGCCCATCACCCGTGGCGAGATCGAAGACGTGCGGGGCGTGGCGGTGAACAGCAATATCATCAGGACCATGGTCGAGCGCGAGTGGATTCGCGTGGTTGGCTACCGCGAAGTGCCCGGGCGGCCAGCGATGTTTGCCACCACCAAGGCGTTTCTCGACCATTTCAACCTCAAGAGCCTGGATGAGCTGCCGGCCCTGGCCGAGCTGCGCGAAATGGAGCCGGAGCCGCTGCTCGACCCGGATGATGCGCCAGTGCCCGCGCACCTGCAGGCGTTGGCAGATGCCAGCCTTGGGGAAGAAGACGTTTCTGAGCCAAAGGACGAAACCAGCTTCCGTAGCTTGCTGGTGGAGCTGGATGCCATGGAAGAGGGGCTGAAGATCGATTTTGATGACTTGCGCGAGGAGGAGCCAGAGGCTTCTCTGGGGGAAGAGGGCAAGTTACAGCCCTGATTCTTCTCTTGGCAACCTGGCCCTGTCGCCGGCAAGCCAGCTCCCACTGGGGTTCCACAGGTCTTGGAAGGGGTGCTGTGCTTGTGGGAGCTGGCTTGCCGGCGACAGGGCCAGTGAGATCAACACAAGACCACTAGGCTGAAACCTCTCCCAATGCGTGCAAAACCCTCTAACCTCCAGTGCGTTCCATTGCCGAACCGCGTATGATGCGCGGCCTTTTGGCGCGTTCGTCGCCAAGAACCTGTTTTCATTCCTACACCGGGAGGTGCCCAGATGAGTGAGCAAGACCTGCAAGATACCGAGATCACCCCACCCGCTGGCGAAAAGCTGCAGAAAGTGCTGGCGCGCATTGGCGTGGGTTCGCGCCGTGACGTCGAGGCCTGGATCAGCCAGGGCCGCATCAAGGTCAACGGCGTCGCAGCCACCCTTGGCCAGCGCGTCGACCTGCACGACGCCATTGCCGTAGACGGCAAGCTGATCAAGCGCGAAGAGGCCGCCGAGGCCACTCGCCGGGTGATCATGTACAACAAGCCTGATGGTGAAATCTGCACCCGCGACGACCCTGAAGGCCGCCCGACCGTGTTCGACCGCCTGCCACGGCCAAAAGAGGGCCGCTGGATCAACATCGGCCGCCTCGACATCAACACCACCGGCTTGCTGCTGTTCACCACCGACGGTGAGTTGGCCAACCGCCTGATGCACCCGTCCTACGAGATGGACCGAGAGTACGCGGTACGGGTGCGTGGTGAAGTCGACGACGACATGATCGAGCGCCTGAAAGCCGGCGTGATGCTGGAAGATGGCCCGGCGAAGTTCACCGACATCCAGAAGGCACCGGGTGGCGAAGGTTTCAACCACTGGTACCACTGCGTGGTGATGGAAGGCCGTAACCGTGAGGTGCGTCGCCTGTGGGAATCCCAGGGCATGGTGGTCAGCCGCCTGAAGCGCGTGCGTTTCGGCCCGGTGTTCCTCAACTCTGACCTGCCGATGGGCCGCTGGCGTGAAATGACCCAGGGCGAAATCGACATCCTGGCCGCCGAAGTGGGCCTGCAGCCAGTAGCGCTGCCTGCCATGAAGCTCAAGGCCAAGGACAAGATGGAGCGCCTGCAGCGCAAGTCGACCCGCCCGCTGGGCCGTGGCGAGCGCGTGCGCAACCTGCGCCCGGCTCACGAAGGTGCTGCTACCGGCGAGCGTCCGGCGCGTCAGCCGCGTGAAGAGGCCCCGCGTAAACCTAACCGTGGCAGCACGGTGGCCGAGCGCCCGAGCGAGATGCGCAAGCGTACCGGCAAGCCTGAGGGTGACAAGCCGGCAGGCCGTGGTCGCGGCAAGCCGCGTGGCTGATAAGCCAGTGTGGTAATCAAGAAACCAGCCTTCGGGCTGGTTTTTTTATGCCTGTAGGGGCGCGGCCGCTTCGACAGCTACCGCGTCAATTTGAGGTCTTGCGCGGTCCTTGTAGCGGCCTTGACGAGGCACTGGACCGGTCGGAAAGGGCCGCATAGCGGCCCCAAGATATTGAACAAAAAAGATTTTTCGGACGACTGGCAAGTTCCTGAACCGCCGTGTAAAGAAATTTATACGAATGTAGCCGTTTTCAGTCCGCATTTCACATCGCGCCCGGTCGTGTAAACAAACCTTGCCGGCGTCCATGTGCCAAAGCCGCGCCCCTGGCCCGACCCACCCTTGCCCAAACCCCCGTCCCCACGGTGTTATAGCCACCATTGCCGTGTGCAACAGCCCGTCCACAGCGCCGGGCTGACAAAACAACAAATGGAGGCGCCATGTACGCCGATCACTCCGCCTTTCAAGGCCCACACCACAGGATCGCTGCGTTTTTTCCGGATGGAAGGACGCAACGCGTTGACGCCTGCGCGTTTGCAGGGGTATACAGTGCGCCGCGTTTTACCTGTGACCCTCTTGCGTACCGCGCACTCTTGATCACGCCTGGTTGACCCGCTCCGGCGGCACCTGAGGTCAAGAAACCCAAGGTAACCACCTTGCCCATTCCGCTGCGCCACGAGCGCGGTGGGTCCGATTCCGTCACAGATAAAAACAATGCAGGTGACTTCGTTCATGAGTGGACAAAACATGCATTCAGGCGAGCTCAAGCGGGGCCTGAAGAACCGCCATATCCAGTTGATCGCCCTTGGTGGTGCGATTGGTACCGGCCTGTTCCTCGGCTCGGCAGGCGTGATGAAATCCGCCGGCCCGTCAATGATCCTTGGCTACGCCATTTGCGGCTTCATCGCTTTCATGATCATGCGCCAGCTTGGCGAAATGATTGTTGAAGAGCCGGTGGCCGGCTCGTTCAGCCATTTTGCCCACACCTACTGGGGTGGTTTCGCCGGCTTCCTGTCGGGCTGGAACTGCTGGGTGCTGTACATCCTGGTCGGCATGTCGGAGCTTTCGGCGGTCGGCAAGTATGTTCACTACTGGTGGCCGGAGATCCCGACCTGGGTCACGGCGGCGGCGTTCTTCGTGCTGATCAACGCCATCAACCTGATGAACGTGAAGTTCTTCGGTGAAGCCGAATTCTGGTTTGCCATCATCAAGGTCGTGGCCATCGTCAGCATGATCGGCCTGGGTGCCTACCTGCTCACCAGTGGCAGCGGTGGCCCGGACGCCACCATCGCCAACCTGTGGTCGCATGGCGGTTTCTTCCCGAACGGTGTCAGCGGGCTGGTAATGGCCCTGGCGTTCATCATGTTCTCCTTCGGTGGCCTGGAAATGCTCGGCTTCACCGCTGCCGAGGCTGACAAGCCGAAGACCGTGATCCCCAAGGCGATCAACCAGGTCATCTACCGCATCCTGATCTTCTATGTCGGTGCGCTGGTGGTGCTGCTGTCGTTGACCCCGTGGGACAACCTGGTTGCCAGCATCGATGCCTCGGGTGGCAGCTATGGCAGCAGCCCGTTCGTGCAGGTGTTCTCGCTGCTGGGCAGTGATGTGGCCGCCCACTTGCTGAACTTCGTGGTGCTGACCGCAGCGCTGTCGGTGTACAACAGCGGCACCTACTGCAACGCCCGCATGCTGCTGGGCATGGCCGAGCAGGGCGATGCTCCGGCGTCGCTGGCCAAGGTCGACAAGCGTGGCGTGCCAGTGCGTTCGATCCTGGTGTCGGCCGCGGTGACCTTTGTCGCCGTGCTGCTCAACTACCTGATGCCTCAGAACGCCCTGGAGCTGCTGATGTCGCTGGTAGTGGCCACCCTGGTGATCAACTGGGCGATGATCAGCTATTCGCACCTGAAGTTCCGTCAGCACATGGACCGTACCGGCCAGAAGCCGCTGTTCAAGGCGCTGTGGTACCCCTACGGCAACTATGTGGTACTGGCCTTCGTGGTGCTGATTCTGGGCATCATGCTGATGATCCCGGGCATCCAGGTTTCGGTGTATGCGATCCCTGTGTGGCTGTTTGCGATGTTTGTTGTCTACATGGTCAAGCCGCGCCGCAGGATGAATGCCGGTGGGGTGGCGGGTACCGCAGCCAAGTAAGCAACCCAACGTAGTAAGAAGAAACCCCAAGCCAGGTGACCGGCTTGGGGTTTTTTATTGCCTGTGCCGGCCTCTTCAGATCTGTTCCAGCAACCAGCCCCTGAATGCCCGTAACGACGGCAAGGCCTCATTCCTGGGCGGGTAGATCAGGTAGTAACTGCGCTGGCTGGCAAACGCCACCCCAGGGCTGTACAGCTCTGCCTTGGCCAACTCCTCCTCTACCAGAATGCGCGGCACCAGGCCAATGCCAATCCCGGCGCGCACTGCCTGAATCAGGTGCGAAGTCAGCTCAAAGCTCGGCCCCAGGCGCATCGACCGGTGCGGCAGGCCATGGTGCGAGAACCACTCGCCCCAGGCGTGCGGGTTGTTCGCCACATTCAGCAGCACCTCTTCGCTTATCCTTGCCGGGCTCCAGGCCTGGCTAACCGCGGCGGCCTCCGGCGGCAGGATCACCACCAGTTCCTCGGCATGCAGGCGATGGCAGATGAGCCCCGGCAGATCGTGGCTGGCCACACCGATGGCCGCATCGATTTCGCTGGTGTCGAAGTTGATGGCTTCGATGCGTGAATGAATGTGCACCAGCATGCCTGGGTGGGCGTTATAGAACGCATGCAACCTCGGCAGCAGCCATTTCGAGCCGAAGGTAGGCAGCGTGGCCAGGCGCAAGGTGCCTACCCCTGACTGGTAGGCCAGTGCCTGCAGGGTGGCGCTGCGGATGCGCCCCAGTGCCTCACTGAGCTCGCGCTGGTACAGGCGGCCGACATCGGTCAGTTGCACCTGGCGGCCCTCGCGGCGGAACAGGGTCAGGCCCAGTTGCTGTTCCAGCGCCTGCACCTGGCGGCTGACCGCGCTCTGGGTCAGTGACAGCTCGGCCGCGGCGCGGGTGTAGCTTTCATGCCGGGCGGCGGCCTCGAATGCCAGCAGCAGCGACATGGAAGGTGTCAGGTGGCGGTAATTCATTCATGAAAGTCATTGATAGCGGCAGGATTATCCGTTTGCCCTTGAGGCGAAACTACAGGAACATTGGCCTATACGTCATCCCCGCATGGCAACACTTATGCTGCGGTGACAGGAATCCCGTGAATTAGCCAATATCAAGAGGCCATCCTTCGATGATCGCCCAGCTGCCGACCGTTGCACCGAGCGCCGACTACCCAGAATTCCTCGAAGCCTTGCGCAACAGCGGCTTCCGTGGCCAGATCAGTGCCGACTACGGCACCCGCACCGTACTGGCCACCGATAACTCGATCTACCAGCGGTTGCCCCAGGCGGCGGTGTTCCCGCTGGACGCCGATGATGTGGCGCGGGTTGCCACGCTGATGAGCGAGGCGCGCTTCCAGCAGGTCAAGCTGACCCCGCGCGGCGGTGGCACCGGCACCAACGGCCAGTCGCTGACCGATGGCATCGTCGTCGACCTGTCGCGGCACATGAACAAGATCCTCGAAATCAATGTCGAGGAGCGCTGGGTACGGGTGCAGGCCGGTACGGTGAAGGACCAGCTCAATGCTGCGCTCAAACCGCACGGTCTGTTCTTCGCCCCCGAGCTGTCCACCTCCAACCGCGCCACCGTTGGCGGCATGATCAATACCGACGCCAGCGGGCAGGGCAGTTGCACCTATGGCAAGACCCGCGACCACGTGCTGGAGTTGCACAGCGTGCTGCTCGGTGGCGAGCGCCTGCACAGCCTGCCGATTGACGATGCCGCGCTGGAACAGGCCTGTGCCGCCCCCGGCCGGGTCGGCGAGGTCTACCGCATGGCCCGCGACATTCAGGAAACCCAGGCTGAGCTGATCGAAGCCACCTTCCCCAAGCTCAACCGTTGCCTGACCGGCTACGACTTGGCGCATCTGCGCGATGAGCAGGGCCGTTTCAACCTCAACAGCGTGCTGTGTGGCGCTGAGGGCTCGCTGGGCTATGTGGTTGAAGCCAAGCTCAACGTGCTGCCGATCCCCAAGTACGCGGTGCTGGTCAACGTGCGCTACACCAGTTTCATGGATGCCCTGCGCGACGCCAACGCGCTGATGGCGCACAAGCCGCTGTCGATCGAAACCGTCGACTCCAAGGTGTTGATGCTGGCGATGAAAGACATCGTCTGGCACAGCGTTGCCGAATACTTCCCGGCCGACCCCGAACGCCCGACCTTGGGTATCAACCTGGTGGAGTTCTGTGGCGATGAGCCGGCCGAGGTCAACGCCAGGGTGCAGGCCTTTGTCGAACACTTGCAGGCGGACACCAGCGTCGAGCGGCTGGGGCATACCTTGGCCGAAGGCGCCGAGGCGGTCACCCGTGTCTACGTCATGCGCAAGCGCTCGGTGGGCCTGCTGGGTAACGTCGAGGGCGAGGTGCGCCCGCAGCCGTTTGTCGAAGACACCGCGGTGCCGCCGGAGCAGCTGGCCGACTACATCGCCGACTTCCGCGCGCTGCTCGATGGCTACGGCCTGGCCTACGGCATGTTCGGCCACGTCGATGCCGGCGTACTGCACGTGCGCCCGGCGCTGGACATGAAAGACCCCGCGCAGGCTGCGTTGGTCAAGCCGATTTCCGATGCAGTGGCGGCGCTGACCAAAAGTTACGGTGGCTTGCTGTGGGGCGAACACGGCAAAGGCCTGCGCTCCGAGTACGTGCCGGAGTACTTCGGCGAGCTGTACCCGGCGCTGCAGCGCCTGAAAGGTGCCTTCGACCCGCACAACCAGCTCAACCCGGGCAAGATCTGCACTCCGCCGGGCAGCACCGAGGGCCTGACCCCGGTCGATGGCGTGACCCTGCGCGGCGACCTCGACCGCACCATCGATGAGCGTGTGTGGCAGGATTTCCCCAGTGCCGTGCACTGCAACGGTAACGGCGCCTGCTACAACTACGACCCCAACGACGCCATGTGCCCGTCGTGGAAGGCTACCCGCGAACGCCAGCATTCGCCCAAGGGCCGTGCTTCGTTGATGCGCGAGTGGCTGCGCCTGCAGGGCGAGGCGAACATCGACGTGCTGGCCGCGGCGCGCAACAAGGTGTCGTGGCTCAAGGACCTGCCAGCGCGGCTGCGCAACAACCGCGCACGCAGCCAGGGGCAGGAAGATTTCTCCCATGAAGTGTACGACGCCATGGCCGGTTGCCTGGCGTGCAAGTCGTGCGCCGGGCAGTGCCCGATCAAGGTCAACGTGCCGGATTTCCGTTCACGCTTCCTTGAGCTGTACCACGGCCGCTACCAGCGCCCGCTGCGTGACTACCTGATCGGCTCGCTGGAGTTCAGCATTCCGTACCTGGCCCACGCGCCAGGGCTTTACAACGCGGTGATGGGGTCGAAGTGGGTAACCCGGCTGCTGGCCGACAAGATCGGCATGGTCGACAGCCCGCTGATCAGCCGTTTCAACTTCCAGGCCACCCTGACCCGCTGCCGCGTTGGTGTGGCCAGCGTACCGGCCCTGCGTGAACTGACCCCGGCCCAGCGCGAGCGCAGCATCGTGCTGGTGCAGGACGCCTTTACCCGCTATTTCGAAACGCCGCTGCTGTCGGCCTTCATCGACCTGGCCCATCGCCTCGGTCATCGGGTGTTCCTGGCGCCGTACAGCGCCAACGGCAAGCCGCTGCACGTGCAGGGTTTCCTTGGCGCATTCGCCAAGGCGGCGATCCGCAACGCCACCCAGCTCAAGGCCCTGGCCGACTGTGGCGTGCCGCTGGTGGGCCTGGACCCGGCGATGACCCTGGTGTATCGCCAGGAATACCAGAAAGTGCCGGGGTTGGAAGATTGCCCTAAGGTGCTGTTGCCGCAGGAGTGGCTGATGGATGTGCTGCCCGAGCAGGCGCCGACCGCGCCGGGCAACTTCCGCCTGATGGCCCATTGCACCGAAAAGACCAACGTACCGGCCAGCACAAGGCAGTGGGAGCAGGTGTTTGCCCGGTTGGGCCTGAAGCTGGTGACCGAGGCGACGGGTTGCTGCGGCATGTCCGGTACCTACGGGCATGAGGCGCGTAACCAGGAAACATCGCGGACCATCTTTGAGCAGAGCTGGGCCACCAAGCTGGACAAGGAGGGGGAGCCGCTAGCAACGGGCTACTCGTGCCGTAGCCAGGTCAAGCGCATGACCGAGCGCAAGATGCGCCACCCGCTGGAAGTGGTGTTGCAGTACGCCCAGCGTTAACCTTCAGGGGCTCGGGGCTGCTTTGCAGCCCATCGCCGGCAAGCCAGCCCCCACAGGATCACCACAGGCCTGAACTTTGTGGTGATCCTGTGGGGGCTGGCTTGCCGGCGATAGGGCCAGTGCAGGCAATGCAAGGGTCAGGCTTCTTGCCCCCGATCTCTAGGCCGCCGCGCCTGCCTGTACAAATACAGGCTCAACACCAGCCCGCAAGCCGCGGCAGCCGCCGCAAACAGAAACATCGAAGCAAACCCGAACCCCGCCGCCACCGCGCCCACCAGTGGCCCGGTCACCCCCAGCGACAAATCGATGAACAGCGAATACGCCCCCACCGCCGCGCCGCGGTTGGCCGCCGACACCTGGTTCACCGCCTCCACGCCCAATGCCGGGAACACCAGCGAGAAACCAAACCCGCTCAGTGCTGCACCCGCCAATGCCAGTTCGGCACTGGGGGCCAGCCACAGCATCAGCAGCCCGAGTGTTTCCACCGACAGGCAGGCAATCGCCACCCGGAACCCGCCAATCCGGTTGATCAGGTTGCCGAACAGCAATCGCGCGCTGATGAAGCTGGCGCCGAACAGGCTCAGGGTCAACGCCGCATCGGCCCAGCCACGGCTGGCGTAGTACAGGGTGATGAAGGTGGCGATGGTGCCAAAGCCGATTGAGCCCAGGGCCAGTCCCGAGCCATGCGGGAACACCTTGCCCAGCACCCGCAGGAACGGCAGGCGTACACCGCTGACAATAGGCGCGGCCCGCTTGGGCCAGGCCAGCAGCAGGCCGAGGGCGCACAGCAGGATGATGCTGACGCCCATGCTCCACAGCCCCAGGCTCTTGACCATCAGTACGCCCAGCGGAGCGCCGATGGCCAGGGCGCCATAGCTGGCGATGCCGTTCCAGGAGATGACCTTGGCGGTGTTTTCGGCGCCTACCCGGCCGATGCCCCAGCCAATAGCGCCCGAGCCCACCAGGCTTTCGGCGCTGCCCAGCACCAGGCGGCCAACCAGCAGGCAGGTCAGGCTCAGCCAAGGCAGGTGGGTAAGGAAGGCGCACGCCAGCATGAACACCCCGCTAAGCCCGCAGCCGACCAAGCCATACATGACTGCTTTCTTGCTGCCATGGTTGTCGATGATGCGGCTGGCGGTAGGGCGGCTGAGCAGGGTGGCGAGGTACTGCACGCTGATCACCAGGCCGGCGACTACGGCGCTGAAACCCAGGTCGTTATGCACATAGCCGGGCAACACGGCCAGTGGAATGCCGATGTTCAGGTAGCCGATGAAGGTGAAGAGGACGATGGAGACGACTTGCAGGGTGACCGCAAGGGGGCGCGGTGAGTCGGGCATGGGGACCTACGTGTGTTCAGGACGGTGTGAAAACGTGATGACGGGGGTAGCCCGCAGGTCAGCCGTTTTCACACAGTCGGGGATGCGCAGTTATTCCTGGTCAGCGCTGGATTGATCGTCACCATCCTGCTCGACGGCAGCTGCCGGTTCGGCGTGAACGGTCACGGATGGCTCTTCTGGGTTCAGGCTTGGGAAGGGAAGATTCGGGATTTCGTGCATCTCGTCGTTCCTCGCAAGTGTGAGTGAAAAGTCTGCGCCAGGCGCGGTTGAAGCTTCGCAAAGCTGGGGCAGGATACACAAGTCTGGATGACAGTTTGGATTTTTTACCGGTCGCTTGTCGGTTTTGCGGGCGAACAGCGCACATTTTTCCTGCAAATAATTGGGGCCGCTTCGCGCCCCTTCGCGGGCTTGCCCGCTCCCACAGGGGCCGCGAAAACCAGGGGCGCGCGCCGTCTTTGTGGGGGCGGGCAAGCCCGCGAAGGGGCGCGCAGCGGCCCCACTTCCTAAGCGATTACTTACGGCCTTCAGCCGTTTCAGCCACTTTGTCAGTGCGTGCGCACATGATGAAGTCGTTGCGGTGCAGGCCTTTGATCGAGTGGCTCCACCAGGTCACGGTAACTTTGCCCCACTCGGTCAGCAGCCCCGGGTGGTGGCCTTCGGCTTCGGCGATTTCGCCCACGGCGTTGGTGAACGCCAGGGCGTGCTTGAAGTTCTTGAACAGGAACACGCGCTCAAGCTCCATGTGGCCGTCACGCACTTCGATGTTCCAGTCCGGGATTTCGCGAATCAGTTCGGCCAGCTCGTCGTCGGAGACTTTCGGTGCGTCGGCGCGGCAGGCTTCGCAATGGGCTTGATTCAAGGCATTCATGAGATGTTTTCCGGTTCGAGTTGTTATCGGCAAGGTTGATCAGGCAGCGACCTTGGGTGGAAACTTCGGCGCGTGCAGGCCCAGCTGCATGGCTTTGTGGACCATGCCCATGATGTCTTCGTGGGCCAGGTCGAACAGGCGCTTCATGTTCGGCAGCACGAAATACACCGGCTGCAGGATGTCGATGCGGTATGGCGTACGCATGGCTTCGATCGGGTCGAAGGCCTGGTGCTCAGGCGCGTCAGACAGACTGTAGACGGTCTCTTTCGGCGACGAGAGAATGCCGCCGCCATAGATCTTGCGGCCTTGCGGGGTTTCCATCAGGCCAAACTCGATAGTCATCCAGTACAGGCGCGCAAGGTAGACGCGTTGTTCCTTGGTCGCGGCCAGGCCGAGCTTGCCGTAGGTATGGGTGAATTCGGCGAACCATGGGTTGGTCAGCAGCGGGCAGTGGCCGAAGATCTCGTGGAAGATATCGGGCTCTTGCAGGTAGTCCAGCTCCTCCGGGGTACGAATGAAGGTGGCAACCGGGAAGCGCTTGCTGGCCAGCAGTTCGAAGAAGGTCTGGAAGGGGATCAGTGCCGGTACCCGGGCAACTTGCCAGCCGGTGGTGGCGCCCAGCACCTTGTTGACCTCGCCCAGTTGCGGGATACGGTCATGGGGCAGCTTGAGCTGGTCGATGCCGTCCAGGTATTCCTGGCACGCGCGGCCCTCGATCACTTTCAGCTGGCGGGTGATCAGGGTGTTCCATACCGCGTGCTCTTGCTGCGGGTAATCGATAAAACCATGCGCATCGGGCTCGCGTGCCACGTATTGCGTCTGTTTCATGAGGCTCTCCTGGTGAGGGCTTTTCTTGTTATGTGCAGGACATGACTCAGTAATATCCCCGCCCGGATCGGTTTGCACGATGGACCGCACGCCCTATCGCGCGTTATCACCCTCATTTTCGTAACGATAATTTTACAAAATGCGGCAGGTGTCGGAAAATCCAAGGCATCTGGCTGATGGTTACACTGTTTTTGTCAGCTTATCTTTACAACTTTTCTGCGCGGTGTTGAAAAACATTGGCGTTTCGCGGGCCCCACATGCGTATCAAAGTCCATTGCCAGAACCGGATTGGCATTCTGCGCGACATCCTCAACCTGCTGGTGGAGTACGGCATCAACGTGCTGCGTGGCGAGGTGGGCGGTGACCATGGCAACGCCATCTACCTGCATTGCCCGAACCTGATCAATCTGCAGTTCCAGGCATTGCGGCCCAAGTTCGAGGCGATTGCCGGCGTGTTCGGCGTTAAGCGCGTAGGGCTGATGCCCAGCGAGCGCCGCCACATGGAGCTGAATGCGCTGCTGGGGGCGCTGGATTTCCCGGTGCTGTCGATCGACATGGGCGGCAGTATCGTCGCCGCCAACCGCACGGCGGCGCAGCTGCTGGGGGTGCGGGTGGATGAGGTGCCGGGCATGCCGCTGGCACGCTATGTGGAAGACTTTGACCTGCCGGAGTTGGTGCGAGCCAACAAGTCGCGCATCAATGGCATGCGTATCAAGGTCAAAGGTGATGTGTTTCTGGCCGATATCGCGCCGCTGCAGTCCGAGCACGATGACAGTGAGGCGTTGGCGGGTGCGGTACTCACCCTGCACCGTGCAGACCGCATCGGCGAGCGTATCTACAACGTGCGCAAGCAAGAGCTGCGCGGCTTCGACAGCATCTTCCAGAGCTCGCGGGTGATGGCCGCCGTGGTACGTGAGGCGCGGCGCATGGCACCGCTGGATGCACCCTTGCTGATTGAAGGCGAGACCGGCACTGGCAAGGAGCTGCTGGCGCGCGCCTGCCATTTGGCCAGCCCGCGCGGGCAGTCGCCGCTGATGGCGCTCAATTGCGCCGGGTTGCCCGAGTCGATGGCCGAGACTGAACTGTTCGGTTACGGTCCCGGCGCGTTCGAAGGGGCGCGGGCCGAGGGCAAGCTGGGGCTGCTGGAGCTGACCGCCGGCGGCACGCTGTTTCTTGACGGAGTAGGGGAGATGAGCCCGCGCCTGCAAGTGAAGCTGCTGCGCTTTCTGCAAGACGGCTGCTTCCGCCGGGTAGGCAGCGATGAAGAGGTGTACCTGGATGTGCGGGTGATTTGCGCGACCCAGGTGGATTTGTCGGAACTGTGTGCCCGTGGCGAGTTTCGCCAGGACCTGTATCACCGCCTGAACGTATTGTCGCTGCACATTCCGCCTTTGCGTGAATGCATGGATGGGTTGGAAGGGCTGGTACAGCACTTTCTCGATCAGGCCAGCCGGCAGATCGGCTGCGCCATGCCCCGCCTGGCGCCAGCAGCAATGGAAAAACTTGGGCAATACCATTGGCCGGGTAATGTAAGGCAGTTGGAAAACGTATTGTTTCAGGCGGTTTCTTTATGTGAGGGCGGCGTGGTCAAAAGCGAGCATATTCGCTTGCCGGATTATGGCGTGCGGCAACCGTTGGGGGAGTTTTCGCTGGAAGGGGATCTTTCGCAGATTGTCGGGCGCTTTGAAAAGGCGGTACTGGAAAGTTTGATGGGGGAGTTTTCGAGTAGTCGGGCTTTGGGGAAAAGATTGGGTGTTTCGCACACGACAATTGCCAACAAGTTGAGGGATTACTCGCTTAACAAGTCTGCGGATTAGTTGTCAGGCAAAGAACTTGGGACTGCTTCGCAGTCCTTTCGCGGCGCAAGGCCGCTCCTACAGGTACGGCGCGGGTTTTAGGATTGCGCCATACCTGCAGGAGCGGCCTTGTGTCGCGATAGGGGCCCGCAGGGCCCCGATTCACAAGGTATCAGCCGTTGGAGCAGCCGTTCCCCATCACGCGGTATTCGAGAATGTGCTTCTGGCCCTGGGAGTCCTCGTAGGTCATGCGGGCTGGCACGACTTCGCACACATTGGGCACTTCGCTCATGGAGATGACGCGGGCAATGTCCAGGTGTTGCGAGTAACTGTATTGTTCAACCGGAATCTGCTCGGCATCTTTGGCTTCGCCGGCCATCGCCGCGCCGCAAAGACTGCCAAGTACCAATACCAGTAAAGCTTTCATTTTCTATTTACCTGTCTAAGGTCGTGAGGGGGCACGCGGCGCTTATGGCGCCGCGAGTACAGCGAGTTTTAACTATCGGGATGAAATGGAGATTAACGCTTGCCTTCGTGGGGGCTGTTACCAGTTGTTAATCGCCTTGCCGTTGCTGGCGAGGTGAATTTTATGGCGGTGGCCAAGGCTGAAACAGTGGGTCTTTTGATAAAGTGTTTTGACAGAATCTGTAACAATCCCCTGTTAACCGCCTCTTTTTTTCGACGCAGGGTCTGTAATGCCCGGGCCAGAGCGCTTGGGCGGAACGGGCGTACCAAATTACTACCAACGTCGAATGGCTTTTGTCGCTCTGGTACAGTTACAAACGGTTCCATACAAAAACAACTATTACACCGAGGTAACACAGATGAGTGCGGCTCCACTGTATCCCGTTCGTCCCGAGGTTGCGGCCACTACCCTGACCGACGAGGCCACCTACAAGGCCATGTACCAGAAATCGGTGATCAACCCGGACGGCTTCTGGCGCGAGCAGGCCCAGCGTATCGACTGGATCAAACCGTTCACCAAGGTCAAGCAAACCTCCTTTGATGACCATCACGTCGATATCAAATGGTTCGCCGACGGCACTCTGAACGTTTCCTCCAACTGCCTGGACCGCCACCTTGAAGAGCGTGGCGACCAGCTGGCAATCATCTGGGAGGGCGACGACCCTTCCGAGCACCGCAACATCACTTACCGTGAGCTGCACGAGCAGGTCTGCAAGTTCGCCAACGCCCTGCGTGGCCAGGACGTGCACCGTGGTGATGTGGTCACCATCTATATGCCGATGATCCCCGAGGCCGTGGTCGCCATGCTGGCCTGTGCCCGTATCGGTGCGATCCACTCGGTGGTCTTCGGTGGCTTCTCCCCTGAGGCCTTGGCTGGCCGCATCATCGATTGCGAGTCCAAAGTGGTGATCACCGCCGACGAAGGCGTACGTGGCGGCCGTCGTACCCCGCTCAAGGCCAACGTCGACCTGGCGCTGACCAACCCTGAAACCAAAAGCGTACAGAAGATCATCGTGTGCAAGCGCACCGGTGGTGAGATTGCCTGGCACCAGCACCGCGACATCTGGTACGAAGACCTGATGAAAGTGGCCTCCAGCCACTGCGCGCCAAAAGAAATGGGTGCTGAAGAAGCGCTGTTCATCCTTTATACCTCCGGCTCTACGGGCAAGCCCAAGGGTGTGCTGCACACCACCGGTGGTTACCTGGTGTATGCCGCGCTGACCCACGAGCGCGTGTTCGACTACCGCCCGGGCGAGGTCTACTGGTGCACCGCCGACGTCGGCTGGGTCACTGGCCACAGCTATATCGTCTACGGCCCGCTGGCCAATGGCGCCACCACCTTGCTGTTCGAGGGCGTGCCAAACTATCCGGACATTACCCGCGTGTCGAAGATCGTCGACAAGCACAAGGTCAACATCCTCTACACCGCCCCAACCGCCATTCGCGCGATGATGGCGGAAGGGCAGGCCGCCGTTGAGGGGGCCGATGGTTCCAGCCTGCGCCTGCTTGGCTCGGTGGGCGAGCCGATCAACCCTGAGGCCTGGAACTGGTACTACAAGACCGTTGGCAAGGAGCGTTGCCCGATCGTCGACACCTGGTGGCAGACCGAGACCGGCGGCATCCTGATCAGCCCGCTGCCGGGCGCTACCGGCCTCAAGCCGGGCTCGGCAACCCGTCCGTTCTTTGGCGTGGTGCCTGCGCTGGTGGACAACCTGGGTAACCTGATCGAGGGCGCGGCCGAAGGCAACCTGGTGATCCTCGACTCCTGGCCGGGCCAGTCGCGTTCGCTGTACGGCGACCACGACCGCTTCGTCGACACCTACTTCAAGACGTTCCGTGGCATGTACTTCACCGGTGACGGTGCGCGCCGCGACGAAGATGGCTACTACTGGATCACTGGCCGTGTGGATGACGTGCTCAACGTGTCTGGCCACCGTATGGGTACTGCCGAAATCGAAAGCGCCATGGTGGCGCACTCGAAAGTTGCCGAGGCGGCAGTGGTTGGCGTGCCGCACGACATCAAGGGCCAGGGCATCTATGTGTATGTCACCCTGAATGCCGGTGTCGAGGCCAGCGAGCAACTGCGCCTGGAGCTGAAGAACTGGGTGCGCAAGGAAATCGGCCCGATTGCCTCGCCGGACGTGATCCAGTGGGCGCCGGGGTTGCCGAAGACGCGTTCGGGCAAGATCATGCGCCGTATCCTGCGCAAGATTGCCACCAGTGAGTATGATGCTTTGGGCGATATCTCCACCTTGGCCGACCCGGGTGTGGTGCAGCACCTGATCGATACCCACAAGGCCATGAGCCTGGCTTCGGCCTGATAGCCTCGCCGCTTACGCGGTGGGAGCGCCACGACCAGACTAAACCCCGCCCGGGCAACCGGCGGGGTTTTTGCTTTACTGTTACCCGACATTCATCGGTAACTGTTCTGTCACCGGTCCCGCACAGGTTCGGGGCGCGAAGAAACACATCTGGCCCGTTTTGGTGCATTTGCGTAGCCAATTTATGCAACACAGCACGCTCCACTTGCCGTAGTACAAGGCTTTGCCAATAATAGGCCCAGGAATTGCTAGGTCTATAGGTTCTATTTCTTGCGCTCTTGCATATTTTGCATTGGCTGTCAACATCGCCCGCAGCGGTTTCAGGCGCTTCTGTAAGTAGTTGTCGCTTTGAAGAAATATCGACTACCGGGCTGTCGCTAAAATGCCACTCACTCGCTCGTGGTCTGCGACCTTGGTCGAACCCTGCGCGGCTCGCGTTGTACCCATTCGCATATCGGGCAGTTGTTACCTGCCTTGTATTGCCCCGTACCGATGGAGTTACCTGATGAAGAAGCTCGCACTGCTTGGCGCCCTGGCGCTGTCTGTGTTTTCCCTGGTGTCGCAGGCCGATGAAAAACCACTGAAAATCGGCATTGAAGCCGCCTACCCACCCTTCGCCTTCAAGCAGCCTGACGGCAGCATCGCCGGCTTCGACTACGACATCGGCAACGCCCTGTGCGAAGAGATGAAGGCCAAGTGCACCTGGGTCGAGCAGGAGTTCGACGGCCTGATCCCTGCGCTTAAGGTGCGTAAGATCGACGCCATTCTGTCCTCCATGTCGATCACTGAAGACCGTAAGAAGTCGGTCGACTTCACCAAGCGCTACTACCTCACCCCGGCGCGCCTGGTCATGAAGGACGGCACCGCTGTCAGCGACAGCCTGGATGAGCTCAAAGGCAAGAAGATCGGTGTGCAGCGTGGCTCGATCCATGACCGCTTCGCCAAGGAAGTGCTGGGCGCCAAAGGGGCCACCGTGGTGCCTTACGGCACCCAGAACGAAATCTATCTGGACGTGGCGGCCGGTCGCCTCGACGGCACCGTGGCTGACGCCACCCTGCTGGAAGACGGGTTCCTCAAGACCGACGCCGGCAAGGGCTTCGCCTTCGTAGGCCCGGCTTTCACCGACGCCAAATACTTCGGTGACGGCATCGGCATTGCCGTACGCAAGGGCGACAAGGCCAACGTCGACCGCATCAACGCGGCTATCGACGCCATCCGTGCCAACGGCAAGTACAAAGAAATCGAGAAGAAGTACTTCAACTTCGATATCTACGGTCCAGACTCGAACTAAGACGTCGGGTTTCACCTGTGCAATGGTGCAAACAGCAGAAGCTCTGAGGTTTGCACCATTTTTCATTCTCTAGGTCGAGGACCTCATCATGTTGAAAGGCTACGGGGCAGTCATCCTCGACGGGGCGTGGCTGACGCTGCAGCTCGCCCTGTCGTCGATGGCCCTGGCCATCGTGCTCGGCCTGATCGGTGTGGCGCTGCGCTTGTCGCCGGTGCGCTGGCTGGCCTGGCTGGGCGATCTGTATTCCACGGTGATCCGTGGTATTCCGGACTTGGTCCTGATCCTGCTGATCTTCTACGGCGGGCAAGACATCATCAACCGGGTGGCGCCGTTGCTCGGCTACGAAGACTACATCGACCTCAACCCGCTGGTTGCGGGTATTGGCACGTTGGGCTTCATCTTTGGCGCGTACCTGTCGGAAACCTTCCGCGGTGCCTTCCTCGGCATTCCCAAAGGCCAGGCCGAAGCGGGCGTGGCGTATGGCATGAGCAACCGCCAGGTGTTCTTCCGCATCCAGGTGCCGCAAATGATTCGCCTGGCGATCCCGGGCTTCACCAACAACTGGCTGGTGCTGACCAAGGCCACCGCGCTGATCTCGGTAGTCGGCCTGCAGGACATGATGTTCAAGGCCAAGCAGGCGGCCGACGCCACCCGCGAGCCTTTCACCTTCTTCCTGGCGGTGGCGGCCCTGTACCTGGTGCTGACCAGTGTCTCGCTGCTGGCCCTGAAGTATCTCGAGCGCCGCTACTCGGTAGGCGTCAAGGTGGCTGAACTATGATCTTCGACTACAACGTCGTCTGGGAGGCATTGCCGATGTACTTCGGCGGCCTGCTGACCACCCTCAAGCTGCTGGCGATTTCGCTGTTCTTCGGCCTGCTGGCGGCCATTCCGCTGGGCCTGATGCGCGTGTCCAAACAGCCTGCGATCAACCTCGTGGCATGGCTCTACACCTACGTGATTCGCGGCACGCCAATGCTGGTGCAGCTGTTTCTGATCTACTACGGCCTGGCGCAGTTCGAGGCGGTACGCGAAAGCTTCCTGTGGCCGCTGTTGTCCAGCGCCACGTTCTGCGCCTGCCTGGCGTTCGGTATCAATACCAGTGCCTATACCGCCGAAATCATCGCCGGCAGCCTCAAGGCCACGCCGCACGGCGAGATCGAGGCGGCCAAGGCCATGGGCATGTCACGCATGAAGATGTACCGGCGCATCCTGCTGCCGTCGGCCCTGCGCCGCGCGCTGCCGCAGTACAGCAACGAAGTGATCATGATGCTGCAGACCACCAGCCTGGCGTCGATCGTCACCCTGATCGACATCACCGGTGCCGCACGCACGGTCAATGCCCAGTACTACCTGCCTTTCGAGGCCTATATCACGGCGGGCGTGTTCTACCTGTGCCTGACCTTCATCCTGGTGCGCCTGTTCAAGATGGCCGAACGCCGCTGGCTCGGCTACCTGGCGCCGCGCAAGCACTGACCGCTTTGTGAGAATCGACAGCATGTACAAACTCGAAGTCCAAGACCTGCACAAGCGCTACGGCAGCCATGAAGTGCTAAAGGGCGTGTCCCTGGCGGCCAAGGCCGGCGACGTCATCAGCATTATCGGCTCCAGCGGTTCGGGCAAGTCGACCTTCCTGCGCTGCATCAACCTGCTGGAGCAGCCGCACGCTGGCAAGATCCTGCTCAACAACGAAGAACTCAAGCTGGTCGCCGCCAAGGACGGTGCGCTGAAGGCCGCCGACCCTCGCCAGCTGCAGCGCATGCGCTCGCGCCTGTCGATGGTGTTCCAGCACTTCAACCTGTGGTCGCACATGACGGCGCTGGAGAACGTGATCGAAGCGCCGGTCCATGTACTGGGTGTGAACAAGAAAGAAGCCCTTGAAAAGGCCGAGCACTACCTGGCCAAGGTGGGGGTGGCCCACCGCAAGGACGCTTTCCCCGGGCATATGTCGGGCGGTGAGCAACAACGTGTGGCAATTGCCCGGGCCTTGGCCATGGAGCCGGAGGTCATGCTGTTCGATGAGCCGACTTCGGCGCTCGACCCGGAGCTGGTGGGGGATGTGCTCAAGGTCATGCAGGCGCTGGCTCAGGAGGGCCGGACCATGGTGGTGGTGACTCACGAAATGGGGTTTGCTCGTGAGGTGTCCAACCAGCTGGTGTTCTTGCACAAAGGCCTGGTGGAAGAGACCGGCTGCCCTCGCGAAGTACTGGCCAACCCGCGGTCGGAGCGCCTGAAGCAGTTCCTCTCGGGCAGCCTGAAGTAAAAGCTGCATTTTTGCACCAGAATAGGGCATGCTGCGCTGCGAGCGCAGCCTGACCCGGCGCACAGACTCGAACGACCTCAGGTTTCGGACCGCACCCTATGACCACCCAGCGAATCGGTTTTCTCATCTGGCCCAGCACCAAGCCCTTGACCCTGGCGCTGGCCGAGGAAGTGTTGCAGGTGGCGCAGCGGGTGCATCCGGATGTGGTTTACGAACTGGCCTTTCTACAGGCGGAGCCAGCGCAAGAAGGCGGTTGGCGCCTGCCCGGCGAGCCGTGGGCCGGCCGCCTGGAGGGGTGCCACAAACTGTTCCTGGTTGCTGATGAGCCGCCTGCGGCGGTAGGGGCGTCCCTGTCGACTGCGCTCAAGCAGCTGGCGCGCAGTGGCTGCATGATCGCCGGCTTGTCTGCAGGGGTTTATCCGCTGGCGATGCTGGGCCTGCTCGACGGTTACCGGGCTGCGGTGCACTGGCGCTGGCAGGACGATTTTGCCGAACGCTTCCCCAAGGTCATCGCCACCAGCCACCTGTTCGACTGGGACCGTGATCGCCTGACGGCCTGTGGCGGCATCGCCGTGGCCGACCTGCTGCTGGCAGTGCTGGCCCGTGACCACGGGGCGGAGCTGGCGGGTGCGGTGTCGGAAGAACTGGTGGTGGAGCGCATCCGTGAGGGTGGCGAGCGTCAGCGCATTCCGCTGCAAAACCGCCTGGGTTCGAGTCATCCCAAACTGACCCAGGCGGTGCTGTTGATGGAAGCCAACATCGAAGAACCGCTGACCACCGACGAGATTGCTCAGCATGTGTGCGTGTCGCGTCGCCAGCTGGAGCGTATCTTCAAACAGTACCTGAACCGCGTGCCTAGCCAGTACTACCTGGAGCTGCGGCTCAACAAGGCGCGGCAGATGCTGATGCAGACCAGTAAGTCGATCATCCAGATCGGCTTGTCCTGTGGCTTCTCCTCGGGGCCGCATTTTTCCAGTGCCTATCGCAACTTCTTTGGCGCCACGCCACGGGAAGACCGCAACCAGCGACGCAGCAGCAGCCCGTTCGAACTGAGCTCGGCGCCTGCCGAAAAGGGCTGAAACGTTGCTGTCAGTGCTGGCCCTTTCGCGGGGCAAGCCCGCTCCCACAGATGCTCGTTGCCATCTGATTCAGTAGTGAATCTGTGGGAGCGGGCTTGTCCCGCGAAAGGGCCGGTGCAGGCAGCGTTCAATCCCAATGTGAACACCCGTTCACCCAGCATCCTCTCTCCCGTACACTGCGCGATTGCGACAGTGTTTGTCGCATTGCCGAAAGCCTTGTCAAAACTGGGTTTTGCGCTGTAACAAGTTGTCGCTTGGCCGCAAGGACAGGCGCGGATCAGTCCTTACAATCCCCCCATCGCTCGCCCACTTCCAGGCCAGCGTTCCTCTTCAGGAGACTCAGATGTCCGTTGAGCAAGCCCCGGTGCAACGTGCCGATTTCGACCAGGTCATGGTCCCCAACTATTCTCCGGCGGCCTTCATTCCTGTGCGAGGCGAGGGTTCCCGTGTGTGGGACCAGTCGGGTCGCGAGCTGATCGATTTTGCCGGTGGCATCGCGGTAAACGCCCTGGGCCACTGCCACCCGGCACTGGTCAAGGCCCTGACCGACCAGGCCAACACGCTCTGGCACGTATCCAACGTGTTCACCAACGAGCCGGCCCTGCGCCTGGCTCACAAGCTGGTGGACGCTACCTTTGCCGACCGGGCGTTCTTCTGCAACTCCGGCGCCGAGGCCAACGAGGCCGCTTTCAAGCTGGCCCGTCGCGTCGCCCATGACCGCTTCGGCCCGGAAAAGCACGAAATCATCGCCACGGTGAACAGCTTCCACGGCCGCACCTTGTTCACCGTCAGCGTTGGTGGGCAGCCGAAGTACTCCGACGGTTTCGGTCCGAAGATCACTGGCATCAGCCACGTGCCGTACAACGACCTGGAAGCGTTGAAGGCAAAGATTTCCGACAAGACCTGCGCCGTGGTGATCGAGCCGATCCAGGGCGAGAGCGGCGTGGTGCCGGCCGACAAGGCCTACCTGGAAGGCGCGCGCAAGCTGTGCGACGAGCACAACGCCCTGCTGATCTTCGACGAAGTGCAGACTGGCGTGGGCCGCACCGGTTCGCTGTATGCCTACCAGCACTACGGCGTGACGCCCGACATCCTGACCAGCGCCAAGAGCCTGGGCGGGGGCTTCCCGATCGGCGCCATGCTGACCACCACCGAACTGGCCAAGCACCTGGCGGTCGGTACACACGGCACCACCTACGGCGGTAACCCGCTGGGCTGCGCCGTCGCCTGCGCGGTGTTGGATGTGGTCAATACCCCTGAAACCCTGGCCGGCATCAAGGCCAAGCACGCACGCTTCAAAACCCGCCTGGAACAGATCGGCCAGAAGTACAACCTGTTTACCCAGGTACGTGGTGTTGGTCTGCTGATCGGCTGCGTACTTGCCGAGGCCTGGCAGGGCAAGGCCAAGGACGTGCTCAACGCTGCCGAGAAAGAAGGCGTAATGGTGCTGCAGGCCGGCCCGGACGTGGTCCGTTTTGCGCCAAGCCTGGTGGTTGAAGACGCCGACATCGATGAAGGCCTGGACCGCTTCGAGCGCGCTGTGGCTGCCTTGACCAAAGGCTGATCCGCCTGCGGTCCCGTTGCCGGCCCAGGCCACTAGCGGGCCTGGCCGGCGATAACCGATTCCACTGCAGGTGCCTGTGTACCTGCCGTTTTTCCGTGCCGCGGTGAGCGGCCCGTATTCCAAAGGAGTGACACCATGCTGGTGATGCGCCCCGCGCAAATGGCTGATCTGAACGAAGTGCAGCGCATGGCTGCAGACAGCCCCATTGGTGTCACCTCGCTGCCGGACGACGCTGCTCGCCTGGGCGACAAGATCGCCGCTTCCGAGACTTCCTTCGCCGCCGAGGTCAGCTTCAACGGCGAGGAAAGCTACTTTTTTGTGCTTGAAGACAGCGAGACCGGCAAGCTGGCCGGCTGCTCGGCCATTGTCGCTTCGGCTGGCTACTCCGAGCCGTTCTACAGTTTTCGTAACGAAACCTTCGTGCATGCCTCGCGCGAACTGAAGATCCACAACAAGATCCACGTGCTGTCGCTGTGTCATGACCTGACCGGCAACAGCCTGCTGACCAGCTTCTATGTATTGCCGGAGCTGGTGAACAGCGGCTGGGCCGAGCTCAATTCGCGCGGTCGCCTGCTGTTCATGGCCGCGCACCCGGAGCGTTTCGCCGACTCGGTAGTGACCGAAATCGTCGGTTACAGCGACGAGAATGGCGAATCGCCGTTCTGGGATGCCATCGGCCGCAATTTCTTCGACCTTAACTACTCCGACGCCGAGCGCCTGTGTGGCCTGAAGAGCCGCACTTTCCTCGCCGAACTGATGCCGCATTACCCTATCTACGTGCCGCTGCTGCCCGATGAGGCGCAGGAAGCCATGGGGCAGGTGCACCCGCGCGCGCAGATCACCTTCGACATCCTCATGCGCGAAGGCTTCGAGACCGAGCATTACATCGACATTTTCGACGGCGGCCCGACTCTGCATGCGCGCACTTCGGGCATTCGCTCGATTGCCCAGAGCCGCTCGGCGCCGGTGAAAATCGAGGCCGCGCCGGGCAAGGGGGGGCGCCCGTACCTGGTGTGCAACGGCCAGTTGCAGGACTACCGCGCAGTGCTGCTGGACCTGGACTGGGTGCCCGGCAAGCCGGTGTGCCTGAGCCTGGCTGCGGCCGATGCGCTGGGTGTGGGCGAGGGTGGCAGTGTGCGCCTGGTCGCAGTCTGAGGTCTGGTAACAGACGTTTCGGGATTGATGCGTTAGAAGAGTTTTGCGCCGGCCGCCGCCGCCGCACAAGGAGATAGCATGATCGTTCGTCCTGTACGCAGCAGCGATTTGCCTGCGTTGATCGAATTGGCACGCAGCACCGGCACCACCGGGCTGACCACGCTGCCGGCCAACGAAGAACGCTTGGGGCATCGCGTTGGCTGGGCGGAAAAGAGCTTCCGTGGCGAAGCCGAGCGTGGCGACACCGACTACCTGTTCGTGCTGGAAAACGACGAAGGCTTGGTGGTGGGCATCAGTGCCATCGCGGGTGCCGTCGGCCTGCGCGAGCCGTGGTACAACTACCGGGTCGGCTTGACCGTCAGCGCCTCGCAGGAGCTGAAGATCTATCGCGAAATCCCCACCCTGTTCCTCGCCAACGACCTGACCGGCAACTCTGAACTGTGCTCGCTGTTCCTGCGCAGCGACTACCGCTCCGGGCTCAATGGCCGCCTGCTGTCGCGCGCGCGCATGCTGTTCATTGCTGAGTTCCCGGAGCTGTTCGGCAAAAAGATCATCGCCGAAATGCGTGGCATGTCCGACGAGCATGGCCGTTCGCCTTTCTGGGAAAGCCTTGGCCGGCATTTCTTCAAGATGGAGTTCAGCCAGGCGGACTACCTGACCGGCGTAGGCAACAAGTCGTTCATCGCCGAGCTGATGCCCAAGTTCCCGCTGTACACCTGCTTCCTGTCCGAGGCGGCGCGCGAGGTGATCGGCCGCGTGCACGTCGACACCGAGCCGGCGCTGGCCATGCTCAAGCAGGAAGGTTTCAACTATCAGGGCTATGTCGACATCTTCGACGCAGGCCCCGCCATCGAGTGTGATACCGCCAAGATCCGCGCCGTGCGCGAGAGCCAGACCTTGGTGCTGGCAGTCGGCACGCCGGGCGATGACGCCACCCCTTACATCATCCACAACCGCAAACGCGACGATTGCCGCATCACTGCCGCTCCGGCGCGGCTGGCCGCCGGTACCCTGGTGGTCGACCCGTTGACCGCCAAGCGTCTGCGCATGGGGGCTGGCGACAACGTGCGTGCCGTGCCGCTGTCGGCCAGCCGGGAGGCCCAATAAATGACCACGCATTACATCGCAGGCAATTGGCTGGCGGGGCAGGGCGAAGCCCTGCAGTCGCTGAACCCGGTAACCCAGGCTGTCATCTGGCAAGGGCAGGGCGCTGACGCCAGCCAAGTGGAGGCCGCTGTGCAGGCAGCGCGCCGGACCTTCCCAGCGTGGGCACAACTGAGCCTGGAAGCGCGCATCGATGTGCTGGAGAAGTTCGCCGAACAGCTGAAAAAGCATGCCGAAGCGTTGGCACAGTGCATCGGTGAGGAAACCGGAAAGCCCCTGTGGGAGTCGGCGACCGAAGTCACCAGCATGATCAACAAGGTGGCGATCTCGGTACAAAGCTACCGCGAGCGCACCGGGGAAAAGAGCGGCCCGCTGGCCGACGCCACGGCCGTGCTGCGGCACAAGCCTCATGGCGTGGTGGCGGTGTTCGGCCCCTACAACTTCCCCGGTCACTTGCCCAACGGCCATATTGTGCCGGCGCTGCTGGCGGGTAACTGCGTGGTGTTCAAGCCCAGCGAGCTGACGCCCAAGGTCGCCGAGCTGACCGTCAACTGCTGGATCGCCGCCGGCCTGCCGGCGGGCGTGCTGAACCTGGTGCAAGGCGCGCGTGAAACCGGTGTGGCACTGGCCGCCAACCCGGGGATCGATGGCCTGTTCTTCACAGGTTCCAGCCGCACCGGCAACTTGCTGCACCAGCAGTTCGCCGGTCGCCCGGACAAGATTCTGGCCCTGGAAATGGGGGGCAACAACCCGCTGGTGGTAGACGAGGTCAAGGACCTCGACGCTGCGGTGTACACCATTATCCAGTCGGCGTTCATTTCTGCCGGGCAGCGTTGCACCTGCGCGCGGCGCCTGCTGGTGCCGCAAGGCGCCTGGGGTGATGCGCTGATCGCACGCCTGGTCGAGGTGTGCAAAACCATCACGGTGGGTGCATTTGACGATCAGCCAGCGCCGTTCATGGGCTCGGTCATTTCGCTGCAGGCGGCGCGGGCGCTGATTGCGGCCCAGGCCGAACTGGCCGCCAAGGGTGGCGTGAAGCTGCTGGAAATGACCCAGCCGCAGGCCGATGCCGCGCTGCTGACCCCGGGCATTGTCGATGTCACAGGCGTGGCCGAGCGCCCGGACGAGGAGTTCTTTGGCCCGCTGTTGCAGGTGATCCGTTACGCCGACTTCGATGCCGCCATCGATGAAGCCAACAACACCCAGTTCGGTCTGGCCGCCGGCTTGCTGTCCGACTCGCGTGCCCGCTACCAGTACTTCTGGCTGCGAAGCCGCGCCGGCATCGTCAACTGGAACAAGCAACTGACCGGCGCCGCCAGCAGCGCGCCGTTCGGTGGCGTGGGTGCCAGTGGCAACCACCGCGCCAGTGCCTACTACGCGGCTGACTACTGTGCTTACCCCGTGGCTTCGCTGGAGACCGCCAGCCTTGCCTTGCCGGCGACACTCACGCCGGGCGTCACCCTATAACAACAGGTCACGGAGCCTAGCCGATGAAATCCTATGAAGTGAATTTTGATGGCCTGGTGGGGCCTACCCACAACTATGGCGGCCTGTCTTACGGCAACGTGGCTTCACAGAGCAACAGCCAGCAGGGTTCCAGCCCGCGCGAAGCCGCGCGTCAAGGTCTGGCAAAAATGAAAGCGCTGGCCGACATGGGCTTCAAGCAGGGCGTGCTGGCGCCGCAAGAGCGCCCGGATGTGGCCGCGCTGCGCCGCCTGGGGTTTAGCGGCAGCGATGCCGAGGTCATCCAGCGTGCTGCGAAAGACGCCATGCCGTTGCTGGTGGCCAGCTGCTCGGCCTCGAGCATGTGGGTGGCCAATGCGGCCACGGTCAGCCCCAGTGCCGACACGGCGGATGGCCGCGTGCACTTCACCGCCGCCAACCTGAACTGCAAGTACCACCGCAGCATCGAGCACCCGACCACCAGCCGTGTGCTGGGCGCCATGTTCAACAACGAGAAACACTTTGCCCACCACGCAGCATTGCCGGCCGTGGCACAGTTCGGTGACGAGGGCGCGGCCAACCACACGCGCTTCTGCCGTGCTTATGGTGACCCCGGCGTGGAGTTTTTCGTTTACGGCCGCAGTGCCTTCGACAGCCGTTACCCGGCGCCGCAGAAGTACCCGGCCCGGCAAACCCTGGAGGCTTCGCAGGCCGTGGCCCGGTTGCATGGGTTGAGCGATGGCGGTGTGGTCTACGCTCAACAGAACCCCGCCGTGATCGATCAGGGCGTGTTCCATAACGACGTGATTTCGGTGGGCAACGGCGAAGTGCTGTTCTATCACGAGGACGCGTTCCTCGAGACTGACGCGGTGCTTGGTCAGCTGCGCGCTAAACTGGCCAACAAGGGCGGCCACTTCCAGGCCATCTGTGTGCCACGTGCGGCGGTGGCGGTAGAGGATGCCGTGCGCTCTTACCTGTTCAACAGCCAGTTGCTCAGCCGCGATGACGGCTCCATGCTGCTGGTGGTGCCGGAGGAGTGCCGCAACAACGAGCGGGTCTGGGCCTACCTGGGCCAGCTGACCAGCCAAGGTGGCCCGGTCAGGGAGGTCAAGGTATTCGACCTCAAGCAAAGCATGCAGAACGGCGGTGGCCCGGCTTGCCTGCGTCTGCGCGTGGCGTTGAAGGAATCGGAACTGGCGGCGGTGAACCAAGGCGTTATCATGACCGCCCCGCTGTACGACACCCTGGTGCAGTGGGTCGACAAGCATTACCGCGATCGCCTGGGCGAAGCGGACCTGGCCGACCCGCAGTTGCTGGTGGAATGCCGTACGGCACTGGACGAATTGACCCAGATCCTGAAGTTGGGCTCGGTATACCCGTTCCAACGCCAACCTTGAAGAGAGACTTTGCAATGACCGATGCCCTGCGCCTGATCCTTGAAGATGAAGACGGCACCCAGCTGGAAACCTCCTGCACCCGTTTTGCCGTGGTCTGGCAAGGTAAGGAAGTGTGGATTCAGCAGGACGGCCGTGGCCAGCTGCTGATCGGTGTAGATGTCGATGAAGATGACACCGAGTACGCCAACCTGCTGCTGCGCCCGATGGCCACCAACCTGGTCAGCCTGCAGCTGGAAATGGAGCCGGCCGAGGTTGGCGAAGACGACGATCACGTCCATGGCCCTGACTGCGGCCACCACCACTAAGGAAGCCCCTATGCTCGCCCTTGGCAAATTGCTTGAGCTGACACTCACCGATCACGAACCGGCCGAGAAGACCCAAGTGACACCCAAGGGCGCGCGTTTGCGCTGGCTGGGGGAGGGCGCGCTCGAAGTGCGCCCCGCCGAAAGCGATGATTGCGGGCTGGACTTGTTATTGTCTGCGGGCATTCATGGCAACGAAACGGCGCCGATCGAATTGCTCGAACGGCTGTTGCACGGTGTGGCCAACGGCAAGATCAAACCCAAGGCACGGCTGCTGTTCCTGTTTGGCAACCCGGCGGCGATCCGCAAGGGCGAACGGTTCATCGAGCAGGACATCAATCGGCTGTTCAACGGCCGCCATGAGCTTTCCAGTGGCTTCGAGGCATTACGTGCCGCCGAGCTGGAACAGTTCGCCCGGGTGTTCTTCAGCAAGCCGGAGCGCAGCCGCCTGCACTACGACCTGCATACCGCCATCCGCGGTTCGAAGATCGAGCAATTTGCCTTGTACCCCTATAAAGAAGGGCGCAAGCACTCCCGTCGTGAACTGGCGCGCCTGGCAGCGGCAGGCATGGAAGCGGTGCTGCTGCAGAGCAAATCCTCCATCACCTTCAGTGCCTTTACCTACGAACAGCTGGATGCCGAAGCTTTCACTCTGGAACTGGGCAAGGCCCGCCCGTTTGGCCAGAACGAGCAGGTCAACCTCGACCGGCTCGAAGAGCGCCTGATCCAGATCATCGAAGGCACCGAGCCAGAGGGTGAAGGCTCGCTGGATGGCCTGCAACTGTTCAGCGTTTCGCGTGAGATCATCAAGCACAGCGACAGCTTCCACCTGCACCTGCCAGCGGACATCGAAAACTTCTCAGAGCTGAGCAAGGGTTACCTGCTGGCCGAAGACCTGGCCGAAATGCGCTGGGTGGTCGAGGAGGAGGGGGCGCGCATCATTTTTCCCAATCCCAAGGTCAGGAACGGCTTGCGGGCCGGCATCCTGATTGTGCCGGATTCGGGGCAGCGGCTGGGCTGATTGCCTGTCTTCCTGCCCCGGCGATAGGGCCTTGACAGGATGAATTGGATCCTTCATTCCCCATGAAACTCTTTTAATTCACCGCCTGTTCCATTTTCCCTTCCCATCGGCGGTAATTGGCTTGCCAGTGGCGAAAGACAGGATTTAGCATCCGGTCATGTCATTTTCGTTTGCATAGCCCGAAAAACCGTCCAAACGATGGTTTCTATCGTATAAACACACTGCATCGAGATTGCAGGACCGATATAATGCGGCCCTTTGCCGTCGTTTCGTCGACGCGTTTGCCCGACAGGGCCGCCGTTTCCGTGGAAGAACCTATGAAAAGCGCAGAAATCCGTGAAGCCTTCCTTCGCTTCTTCGAAGAGCAGGGACACACCCGAGTCGCCTCCAGTTCGCTGATCCCGAACAACGACCCAACCCTGCTGTTCACCAATGCCGGCATGAACCAGTTCAAAGACTGTTTCCTCGGCGCGGAGAAGCGTGCCTACACCCGGGCTGTCAGCAGCCAGAAGTGCGTGCGCGCCGGTGGTAAGCACAACGACCTGGAAAACGTCGGTTACACCGCGCGTCACCATACGTTCTTCGAAATGCTGGGCAACTTCAGCTTCGGCGACTATTTCAAGCGTGATGCCATCACCTACGCCTGGAACTTCCTGACCTCGGACAAGTGGCTTAACCTGCCCAAGGAAAAGCTCTGGGTCACCGTCTACGCCACTGACGACGAAGCCTACGACATCTGGACCAAGGAAATCGGCGTGCCGGCCGAGCGCATGGTGCGCATCGGCGACAACAAGGGCGCCCCTTACGCCTCCGACAACTTCTGGACCATGGGTGACACTGGCCCGTGCGGCCCGTGCACCGAAATCTTCTACGACCACGGCGCTGACATCTGGGGCGGCCCGCCCGGCTCGCCAGAAGAAGACGGCGACCGCTACATCGAGATCTGGAACAACGTCTTCATGCAGTTCAACCGCACCGCCGACGGCGTGCTGCACCCGCTGCCAGCGCCGTCGGTGGACACCGGCATGGGCCTGGAGCGCGTCAGCGCCGTGCTGCAGCACGTGCACTCGAACTACGAGATCGACCTGTTCCAGAACCTGCTGGCGGCTGCGGCCAAGGCTATCGGTTGCAGCAATGACGGCCAGGCGTCGCTGAAGGTGGTCGCCGACCATATTCGCTCGTGCGGCTTCCTGATCGCCGACGGTGTGCTGCCGTCCAACGAAGGCCGTGGCTATGTGCTGCGGCGCATCATTCGTCGCGCCTGCCGCCACGGCAACAAGCTGGGAGCCAAAGGCAGCTTCTTCTACCAGATCGTTGCCGCACTGGCCGCCGAAATGGGCGAGGCCTTCCCTGAGCTGAAGAGCCAGCAAGCGCACATCGAGCGTGTGCTGAAGGCTGAAGAAGAGCAGTTCGCCAAGACCCTGGAGCAAGGCCTGCGCATCCTCGAGCAGGACCTGGCCCAGCTGAAAGGCGACGTGGTACCGGGCGATGTGGTGTTCAAGCTGTATGACACCTACGGGTTCCCGATGGACCTGACGGCCGACATTGCCCGTGAGCGCGAGCTGACCATCGACGAAGCCGGCTTCGAGCGCGAGATGGACGCCCAGCGTGAGCGTGCGCGTTCCGCCAGCGCCTTCGGTATGGACTACAACAGCGTGGTCAAGGTCGACAGCGCCACCGAGTTCCTCGGTTACGACGCCACCGAAGGCCAAGGCAAGATCATCGCCCTGTACAAAGACGGCCAGGCCGTCGACCAATTAGGTGAAGGCGAGCAGGGCGTGGTCGTGCTCGACCGCACGCCGTTCTATGCCGAATCCGGTGGTCAGGTGGGTGACACCGGCTTCCTGCAGGCCGGCGCTGCGCGCTTCGATGTGCGCGACACCACCAAAACCGGCGGTGCCTTCCTGCACCACGGCGTGGTCGCCAGCGGTGCGTTGGTGATCGGTTCGCCGGTCGTGGCCAAGGTCGATGCCGAGGTGCAGCACGCCACTTCGCTCAACCACTCTGCTACCCACCTGCTGCACGAAGCGCTGCGCCAGGTGCTGGGCGAACATGTACAGCAGAAGGGCTCTCTGGTGGATAGCCAGCGCCTGCGTTTCGACTTCAGCCACTTCGAGGCGCTGAAGCCAGAGCAGATCAAGGCCCTGGAAGACATCGTCAACCGCGAAGTGCGCAAGAACACTCCGGTGCAAACCGAACTGACCGACATCGAAACCGCCAAGGCCAAAGGTGCCATGGCGCTGTTCGGCGAGAAGTACGGCGACACCGTGCGTGTGCTGAGCATGGGCGGTGATTTCTCGGTAGAGCTGTGCGGCGGTATCCACGCCAAGCGCACCGGTGACATCAGCCTGTTCAAGATCATCAGCGAAGGCGGCGTAGCCTCTGGTGTGCGCCGTATCGAAGCCGTGACCGGCGCTGCTGCGCTGGCCTACCTGAATGCTGCCGAAGAGCAGGTCAAGGAAGCCGCGCAACTGGTCAAGGGCAACCGCGACAACCTGATCGACAAGCTGTCGGCTGTGCTCGAGCGCAACCGTCAGCTGGAGAAGCAGCTGGAACAGTTGCAGGCCAAGGCTGCCAGCGCCGCCGGGGACGATCTCTCCAACGCGGCTGTTGAGGTCAAGGGTGCCAAGGTTCTCGCCGCCCGCCTGGATGGGCAGGACGGCAAGGCCTTGCTGGCCCTGGTCGATCAGTTGAAAAACAAGCTCGGCCACGCAGTGATCCTGCTGGGCAGCGAGCATGAGGGCAAGGTTGTGCTGGTGGCCGGCGTGACCAAGGACCTCTCCAGCCAACTCAAGGCTGGCGATCTGATGAAACAAGCCGCTGCGGCGGTGGGTGGCAAGGGCGGTGGTCGTCCGGACATGGCCCAGGGTGGTGGCGTCGACGTCGCTGCACTGGACCAGGCCCTGGCGCTGGCCGTGCCATTCGCAGAGCAGGGACTTTGAGATGAAGGGGTGGGTGGTCTGGTGGCCTGTACGGCTAATTCGTGCGCTCAGTCTCGGGTGCAAGGCTTAGCCACACAGGCCACTCCCGTCCACTCCTTCATGTTGGATTGTTTTTTGAGGCCCTGTATGGGCTGAGGCACCATTGAAATGGCGTTGATCGTACAGAAATTTGGCGGCACCTCTGTCGGTTCCATCGAGCGGATCGAGCAGGTTGCCGAAAAGGTCAAGAAACACCGTGAGGCAGGCGACGACCTGGTGGTTGTGCTGTCGGCCATGAGCGGTGAAACCAATCGCCTGATCGACCTGGCCAAGCAGATCACCGATCATCCGGTTCCGCGTGAACTGGACGTGATCGTGTCGACCGGTGAGCAGGTCACCATTGCCCTGCTGACCATGGCCTTGATCAAGCGTGGTGTGCCAGCCGTGTCCTACACCGGCAACCAGGTGCGCATCCTCACCGACAGCTCGCATAACAAGGCGCGCATCCTGCAGATCGACGACCAGAAGATTCGTGCCGACCTCAAGGAAGGCCGCGTGGTCGTGGTAGCAGGCTTCCAGGGCGTCGACGAGCACGGCAGCATCACCACCCTGGGCCGTGGCGGCTCCGACACCACGGGTGTGGCCCTGGCGGCAGCGCTGAAAGCTGACGAGTGCCAGATCTACACCGACGTCGATGGCGTCTACACCACTGACCCGCGCGTCGTGCCACAGGCCCGACGCCTGGAGAAGATCACCTTCGAAGAGATGCTGGAAATGGCCAGCCTCGGTTCCAAGGTGCTGCAGATCCGTTCGGTGGAGTTCGCCGGCAAGTACAACGTTCCGCTGCGCGTGCTGCACAGCTTCAAGGAGGGTCCGGGTACCCTCATTACCATTGATGAAGAGGAATCCATGGAACAGCCGATCATTTCCGGTATCGCCTTCAACCGTGATGAAGCCAAGCTGACCATTCGCGGCGTGCCGGACACCCCGGGCGTGGCCTTCAAGATCCTCGGCCCGATCAGCGCTTCGAACATCGAAGTCGACATGATCGTGCAAAACGTTGCCCACGATAACACCACCGACTTCACCTTCACCGTACACCGCAACGAGTACGAGAAGGCGCAAAGCGTGCTGGAAAACACTGCCCGCGAAATCGGTGCCCGTGAAGTGATCGGCGATACCAAGATCGCCAAGGTCTCGATCGTTGGCGTCGGCATGCGTTCGCACGCCGGTGTTGCCAGCCGCATGTTCGAAGCCCTGGCCAAGGAGAGCATCAACATCCAGATGATCTCCACCTCCGAGATCAAGGTTTCGGTCGTGATCGAAGAGAAGTACCTGGAGCTGGCCGTGCGTGCGCTGCACACCGCGTTCGAGCTCGACGCACCTGTCCGACAGGGCGAGTAAGGCGCTGCCAGGAAGGGCGCGGCTTGCCGCGCCCTTCGCGTTTCTGCTCGCCACGCATGGCCTGTCCTGCCCTGTGTGGCGAGTAACCGGGGCCTGGTCGTCGTCCACGACCAGGCCCTGATACCAAAGACTGTTACCCCTGAATGTTTTGCGTAAGGAGAAAGCTATGTTGATTCTGACTCGTCGGTGCGCCGAGAGCCTGATCATTGGAGACGGCGAGATCACCGTGACGGTGCTTGGCGTCAAAGGCAACCAGGTGCGTATTGGCGTCAGCGCCCCTAAAGAAGTGGCCGTTCACCGCGAGGAAATCTACCTGCGGATCAAGAAAGAGAAGGATGAAGAGCCAAGCCTTTAATTTTTTTGAAGTTTTTTTCAAAAAAAGGGTTGCAAAGGTGAAAGAGGTTCTTTAATATTCGCCTCGTGTTGCGGTGAGGTGGCCGAGTGGCCGAAGGCGCTCCCCTGCTAAGGGAGTATACCTCATAAGGGTATCGGGGGTTCGAATCCCCCCTTCACCGCCATTATTCGCTTAGGGCGCTGTAAACGGTAAGAACGCTAAGTAGTTGATTTTAAACGAAAAAGTTCTTGCAAAAATGTTTCAGCGACCTATAATGCGCGGCAAGACACGGACTCATAGCTCAGCTGGATAGAGTACTCGGCTACGAACCGAGCGGTCACAGGTTCGAATCCTGTTGAGTCCGCCACTTTTTGAAGTGGCTTTGTTTGCAAGGCTGCTTCAAGAAACCAGTGGTAATCTGGTCTAAAACTACCAATGCGGACTCATAGCTCAGCTGGATAGAGTACTCGGCTACGAACCGAGCGGTCGCAGGTTCGAATCCTGCTGAGTCCGCCACTTTTTGAAGTGGCTCTGCTTGCAAAGCTGCTTCAGTCAACCAGTGGTAATCTGGTCTAAAACTACCACCACGGACTCATAGCTCAGCTGGATAGAGTACTCGGCTACGAACCGAGCGGTCGCAGGTTCGAATCCTGCTGAGTCCGCCATACCCCATCAAGAAGCCCGCTCAATTGAGCGGGCTTTTTGTTTTTTGCGCCACTGAATTGTTGGCGATGTCGATCTAAGCTCTTCTGTAATGAGCAGGGTGTAGCGTGTGGCTGTAAGGCAGCCCCAAATTGATCAGGCGCAGCGTACCTGAACTTCAATGTGCTTCCCCATCCACAACAATCGTCGCACTCATAGCTTCGAGCGTTGTCCCACCTTTATCACGCAAACGATTGTTCTGACCAAAATTTTAAGCGATCTGACAGCTTGAGCAGTGTATGATTGCGCCCGTCAGCCCCGCCGGGGCTTGTGGAAAACCACCATGGACTTACCCAGTAGTTACTCGCTAACAAGATTCATACAGAAAGATCTGACCGATTGATTCTCCCGGCGTGCTCCGCTGCTGGGAGTGGAGTTCGCCTATGACTGAAGTAGAAGTAAAAAAAGCGCAAGAAAGCCTGCAGGATCGCCTGGCCCAGGTGGTCGAACTGCTGCAACGCCAGCGTGTGGTCGAGGACCTGACGCACCGCCAGGAAGGCGCGCACAATGACCTGGTAGAAAACCTGGTCCACCGCCAGAACCTCGTCGAGCTGCAGCGCAAGCTTGATGACCTGCACCCCGCCGACATCGCCTATATCCTCGAAGCCTTGCCCCTGGAAGACCGCCTGACGGTCTGGCAGCTGGTGCGCTCGGATCGCGATGGCGACATCCTGCTGGAAGTTTCCGACTCGGTTCGTCAATCGTTGATCGCCGACATGGACGATCACGAGCTGCTGGCCGCCGCCAAGGAAATGGACGCCGACGAGCTGGCCGACCTGGCCCCTGAGCTGCCGCGTGACGTTGTTCACGAGCTGATGGAAACCCTCGATGCCCAGCAACGCGAGCGTGTGCGCTCGGCGCTGAGCTACGACGAGGAGCAGGTCGGTGCGCTGATGGACTTCGAGATGGTCACCATCCGCGAAGACGTCAGCCTGGAGGTGGTACTGCGCTACCTGCGCCGCCTGAAAGAACTGCCCAACCACACCGACAAACTGTTCGTGGTCGATTATGACGGCATCCTGAAAGGGGTATTGCCGATCAAGCGCCTGCTGGTCAACGACCCAGAGAAGAAGGTAGCGGAGGTCATGGCGACCGACCCGGTGTCCTTCCAGCCTGAGGAAGATGCCTATGATGCGGCGCAGGCTTTCGAGCGTTATGACCTGGTATCGGCACCTGTAGTGGACAAGAGCGGTCGTCTGATTGGCCGTTTGACCATTGACGAGATGGTCGACCTGATCCGTGAGGAGAGCGAGAGCGAAGTCCTCAACATGGCGGGTCTGCGTGAAGAGGAAGATATCTTTGCCTCGGTCTGGCGCTCGTTCCGCAACCGTTGGGCATGGCTGGCGATCAACCTGATCACCGCCTTTGTTGCCTCGCGCGTGATCGGGCTGTTCGAAGGCTCGATCGAAAAGCTGGTGGCGTTGGCGGCGTTGATGCCGATCGTTGCGGGTATTGGTGGCAACTCGGGTAACCAGACCATCACCATGATCGTCCGCGCCATGGCGCTGGACCAGGTGTCGCCGGGCAACACCAGTCGCCTGATGCGCAAGGAGCTGGCGGTGTCGCTGATCAACGGCCTGGTTTGGGGAGGCGTGATTGGTGCGGTGGCTTTCTGGTTGTATGGCAGCTGGTCACTGGGTGTGGTGATGACCGCAGCGATGACCTTGAACCTGTTACTGGCGGCGCTGATGGGTGTGCTCATCCCGATGACGTTGGCCCGCCTGGGGCGCGACCCGGCGATGGGGGCGAGTGTGATGATCACTGCCGTGACGGACAGTGGCGGCTTCTTCATCTTCCTTGGCCTGGCTACGCTGTTCCTGCTGTAAACCCCTTTTCTTGCAGTTGCGCGGCCCTGTGGGAGCGGCCTTGTGTCGCGAAAGGGCTGCGAAGCAGCCCCAGAAATCTGTGCATTGCTGCTGATGCCCCGGGGCTGCTTTGCAGCCCTTTCGCGACACAAGGCCGCTCCCACAGGGGCTGCAGCGCGGCTAGTCAGGCGCCCACAAAAAAGCCAGCTTACGCTGGCTTTTTCATGTTCGCTGCACGCCTCAGGAAGCGTCGGCGGCCATTTCCACATCGTGAGCGATGAGGGCAACCAGGGCGTTCTGCTGTCGGTGGGACAGTTGGCGGAAGCGCTGCAGCAACTCGCGCTCATGCAGGGACAGCTCAGGGCTGTCCAGGCGCATGCTCAGCTCGTCACCCAACGCACCTTCCTGGATAAGGCTCTGTTCCAGGCGCGCGATAATTTCAGAGTTCATGCTGCGGTGATGGTTGCGCGCTACCTCGGCAATGCGCTCACGCATCCCGTCTGGCAGGCGGACGACAAATTTGTCAGCGGTGCGGCTTGAATAAATAGCCTGTTTCATTGGGCGCATATAAATTGACCAGATTTTGGTTCAGGGGAAGCGGTTCTCAAATTGGCCGCACGGGGTGGAAATACGACCGTGGCGACGACAAAATGTTCAACCGTCAGTAAAAATGGATGCTCATCTTGCCTTATGGTCGCCGTTTCCTTGGCGTCAATTCTGTGACAAATAGTGAGCCGGATAAAGGCTTTATGCCAGTACCAATTATCAGAAATGAGCACTGGTTTGAAAAGTTTTACATGCTCCGGCTTGCCCAACCGTCAGACTTTTGCCGTCAAAAACAGGTAAAACGCAGCAAAAGGCCAGGAAAACACCTAGAATGCGGCGGTTTCCCTTCATAGAGCATAGTGGCTATGCAACATGACGCAAGCGACCGTCGATCAGGGGCAGGCCGGTTGATATTTCTGGTAGGACCGTCGGGTTCGGGGAAAGATTCCCTGATCGACGCTGCACGTGAGCGGCTGGCGGCTGCCGGGGTAGAAATTGCCCGGCGTGTCATTACCCGTTCGGCCGAAGCCAAGGGCGAAGCCGCCCATGGTGTCACGCCTGAACAGTTCGAGACCCTGCGCGTGCAGGGTGCTTTTGCCATGCACTGGCACGCCAACGGCCTGGACTACGGGATTCCCCGGCAGGTGGACGACTGGCTGGCGGAGGGCCGGGCAGTGCTGGTGAACGGCTCGCGCGCTTACCTGGCCGAAGCGCGTCAGCGTTATCCGGGCCTGTTGGCGGTGCTTGTGCAGGTCAGGCCGCAGGTGTTGCGCCAGCGCCTGGTGGCCCGTGGCCGCGAAACCGCCTAGGAAGTCGAGCAGCGCCTGGCTCGCAGCGCCCGCTTGCAGGCACTGCCTGATCCGTCGGTGCACCTGCTGGACAACTCTACAACCCTGGAGGCTGCGGTATCAGCCCTGTTCGGGGTGCTTCGCGATGAAGGTGTGCTGCCGCAGGTGTAGCAGTGCCAGAAAAGGATTACGCGAAAAAGCCCGGTAGGTGCATGACAAATGCCAGCATGCTGGTTAACATGCTGGCCGTCCCGCTGTGCAGCGCTCGCTGCCGGTCGTAGCGTCTCAGTAGCTCAATTGGATAGAGCATCCCCCTCCTAAGGGGAAGGTTGCAGGTTCAATTCCTGCCTGGGACGCCATTTCTTGTCTCTCCTGTCTTGACCTCCGCCTCCTTTGCAGCGGCCGCCGTTTGCTGGCGCATCAGGAAGTACCCCGCCACAACCAGCAGTAGCGTCAGCACCGTGAACCAGAACTGGAAACGCGACGCCGGGTCGAACGCCTGGGTGCCAATCACTGCCAGCAGGGCGAACAGCGCAACGATGTTGGCGTACGGGAACAGCCAGGCGCGAAAGGCCTTGGGGTCGACCGCTTCGTGACGGGTTCTCCAGCGCATGGCCACGTGGGCGATGATGATGAAGATCCATACGACCATCACCAGGCTGCCGGTACTCTTGGCCAGGGTCATGAACAGGTCACCGGCGCTGATAAAGTGCACGGTCAGGATCATCGTGCAGATCGACAGGCTCAGCAGCAGTGCATTGATCGGCACGCCCTTGGCGCTGGTGCGCGAGAACAGCTTGGGCGCGTGCCCGCGCTGGCTAAGCGAGAACAGCATGCGCGAGTTGGAGAACATGAACGAGTTCATCACCGACATGAACGAGACGAACAGCACCAGTTTCATGGCCACCGCAGCACCGCCGAACCCGGCCAGGGTGAAGAGCGAAACATAGGGCGAGGCCAGGTTGGCCTTGTCGGTCCATGGCAGGCACAGGATCAGGATCGACACGGAGCCAACGTAGAACAACATCACTCGCAGGATCACGCTCTTGATCGCGCGAATCACGTTCTGCCGCGGGTTCTCTGATTCACCTGCGGCCACCGCGGCAATTTCGCTGCCGCCCAGGGAGAATATCACCACGATGACACCCGCCATGACGGGCGACAGGCCATTGGGCATGAACCCGTCGTGGGCGGTGAGGTTGACCAGGCCAGGCGAAGGAATGTCGTTGTGCAGGCCCAGCAGGATCGAGATGCCCAGCAGCATGAAGATGAGGATGGTGGCGACCTTCATGGCCGCCAGCCAATACTCCACTTCGGCAAACGAACGCACCGAGTAGGCGTTGCTGGCCATCAGTGTCACCAACATCAGGAAGGCGCCTGCCCAGATCGGCAGCCAGGGTAGAAAGTCATGCAGGATGGCGCCCAGCAGTACCGCTTCGAGGGTGATGGTCATCATCGACTTGAACCAGTACAGCCAGCCGACTGAAAACCCTGCCCAGTCGCCGAGCCAGGTGTTGGCATAGGTCGAGAACGACCCCGCATCCGGGTTGCGACAGGCCATTTCGCCCAGCATGAACATCACCAGAGTGACCACCAGGCCACCAATGAAATACGACAGGATGGCCGCAGGCCCTGCCGATGCGATCAGTGCGCCCGAGCCCATGAACAGCCCTGCACCGATCACCCCACCCAGTGCGATCATGGTGATGTGCCGCTGCTTGAGGCTTTGCTTCAAACCGTTGGATTGCATTTCCTTGTCCTCTCTTATTGTTGGGGGGATCCGACAACGTCCCCCAACGCAGGCATCGTCATGCGCCTGCGTCCACGCGTGGCAAATAGCTACCAGCCTGCCACCATGGACAATAAGGCCAAGGACCTCAAACGAATTCTCTGCACAACATCCTGCCGATTTTTCCTGAGGCGTGTTGCCTCAGGCGCTGCTGCACCGCCATCCCTGTGGGAGCGGGCGTGCCCGCGAACACCGGCAAAGCCGGTGCCAGACACCGCGTCGCCTGCTTCGCGGGCCAAGCCCGCTCCCACAGAGAACGCGGCGGGGCCTTGGTAATCAGGCGATGTTCTGCTCGGCCGACCAGTTGGCGTACCAGCTGCGGAACAGCGCGTATTGCTGCTCGGCATAGTTGCGCTGGGCGTCGGTCAGCACGTCGGTTTCGTTGAAATGCAGGCTGTACTCGCTGTCGCCGTTCAGCACCATCAGGTGCTTGTAATACAGCACCAGGTCGCAGCCCTCATCGAACGACGACAGCACCGCCAGCGCCGCTTCCAGTTCGCGCGCCAGGCGACGGGCCTTGGCATCGCCTTTGGCCGCCTGCTTGCTCAGGCTCACCAGGTGCAGCACCTCACGCGGAAGGGCGTTGCCGATGCCGGTGATGGCGCCGGTGGCGTTGCAGTTGACGAAGCCATGCACCACCTGGGTGTCCACGCCGACCATCAGGGTCACGTCGTCATCCTTGGAGGTGATGTGCTCGGCGGCATAACGCAGGTCGGCACCACCGCCGAACTCCTTGAAGCCGATCAGGTTGGGGAATTCGCGGCGCAGCTCGAAGAACAGATCGGCGCGGGTGGCGAAGCCGTAATAGGGGCTGTTGTAGATCACCGCTGGCAGCTTGGGCGCGGCGGCGAGGATGGCCGAGAAGTGGTGCTTCTGGGCGATCAGCGAGGCACCGCGGCTGAGCACGCGAGGGATGACCATCAGGCCGGCGGCGCCGACCTTGGCGGCGTGGGCGGCATGGGATACCGCTTCACGGGTGTTCACCGCGCCAGTGCCGACAATGGTCGGGATGCCGGCGGCCACCAGGCGCGCCACGCCTTCCTGGCGCTCGGCCTCGGTCAGCAGTGGCCAGTCGCCCATCGAACCGCAGTACACCACGGCGCTCATGCCGGCCTCGATCAGCTGGTGGCCCATGCGCACCAGGGCGTCGAAGTCCGGTTTGCGCTCGGCGGTGCACGGGGTCATCAGGGCGGGCATGGTGCCGTTGAAGATATTGCTCATGGTGGTTACCTATTGTTGTGTGATTTTTATGGGTTGCTTAACGGCCGGCGTTGCGGGCCGCGGATTCTTCGTCAACGGCGCGCAGCGACTTGCCGCGGGTTTCCTTGGCTGCCGCCACGGCAACAATCGAGATCGCTGCCGCGCCCACCAGGTACCAGGCAATAGGCGTGGAGCTGTTGTATTCCTTCAGCAAGGTGACGGCGATCAGCGGGGCCAGCGAGCCAGCCAGGATTGGCGCCACCTGGTAGCACAACGACAGGGCGGTGTAGCGCACGTGGGTGGGGAACAGTTCGGCCATCAAGGCCGAGTACGGCGCATAGGTCATCGACTCGATGGCCAGGCCCAGCGTGATGGCCGCCATGATCAGCCAGTCGTTGCCGGTGTCCATCATCGGGAAACCGACAAAGCCCCAGAACGCGGTGAGCACGGCGCCGATCAGGTACACCGGCTTGCGGCCGATGATGTCTGAGAGGTAGCCCATGGCCGGGATCATGAAGAAGTGCAGCAGGTGAGCGCCGAACATCAGCAGCAGAATTTGCGAAGTGTCTTTGTGCACCACCAGTTTCAGGTAGGTGATGGAGAACGTGACCACGGTGTAGTAGAGGATGTTTTCCGCAAAGCGCGCGCCAATGCCGATCAGCACTTCGCGCCAGTATTTGGTGACCACCTCCACTACGCCCAGTTGCTGGCTTTCCAGCTTCTGCTGCTTGGCCTGGGCTTCCTTGAAGATGGGGGCATCATCGACTCGGGTGCGGATCCAGTAACCGATCAGCACCACCACTGCCGAGAACCAGAAGGCCACCCGCCAGCCCCAGTCCAGGAACTGCGCCTCGCTAAGGTTGGACGACAACAACAGTAGGATGATGGTGGCGATCAGGTTGCCGGCCGGCACGCCCGCTTGCGGCCAGCTGGCCCAGAAGCCGCGGCGGTTGTCCGGGCTGTGCTCGGACACCAGTAGCACCGCGCCGCCCCATTCGCCGCCGAAGGCGAAGCCCTGGATCAGCCGCAACACCACCAGGAGGATGGGCGCGGCATAGCCGATGCGCTCGAAGGTGGGCAGGCAGCCCATCAGGAAGGTGGTTATCCCGACCACGATCAGGCTGATCTGCAGCAAATGCTTGCGGCCGACCTTGTCGCCGTAATGGCCAAACACCAAGCCACCGATGGGGCGGGCGAGAAAGCCCACTGCGTAGAGGGCAAAGGCGGCAATGATGCCGTCCATGGCGCTGCCGGTCTGGCGGAAGAACAGCTGGCCGAACACCAGCGCCGAGGCGGTGCCGTAGAGGAAGAATTCGTACCACTCGGCGACTGCGCCGGCCATGGCCGCCGCTACCACACGCTTGATGCCCGCAGGGGCCTTGTCTGTTGTGTTTGCGACATTCGCTGATGCCGCCGAATAGGGTGTGGCCATGGTTTTGCACTCCGATACGTAATTATTGGAAGAAGGAGTAGGCAGGGTGGCGCCGGGGAAATCGGAGCCGCCGATTCCTTATATGGTATTTCGTATACGATATCTAGATAAGCAAAAACGAAGCCAGAAAGGGAGATTTCCAATCGAGCCATTGGCAGGATAGAACGGGGTCATTGTGGGAGCGGGCTGGTCCCGCGAAGGGGGCCACGGGGTGTATGGCACCGGCTTTGCCGGTGTTCGCGGGGCAAGCCCGCTCCCACAGCGTCCCCGTTAAATCAATACGTCATGGTTTTTCTGTAAGGGCCGCAGGAGGCTGCTCCTGCACGGGGCGGTGATAGCCTGTCGGGTCAGTTATGGGGCAGGTGCTCGTACAGGCTCTGGCACACGCCATTGATGTGTTCTTCTATCAGCCGCGCCGCCAGTTCTACATCCCGCGCCCGGCAGGCGGCAACGATATCCCGGTGCTCGTGATCCGCGCGCAGCTTGCCCGCTGACAGGCTCATTTGCATGCGCAGGTAGCGTTCCACCTTGTCATGGATCGAGCGGATAAGGCCGACCAGGTAAGGCCGCCGCGCCGGTTCGTACATGCAGGCGTGCAGCGCCCAGTTCAGGTCGGCCCAGCGGCCCACATCGTCCTCGCCGATGAACTCCGCGCAGATGGCTTCGGCCTGGGCAAAATGTGCTTCGGTCATGTTCGGAATCGCCAGGCGAATCGCTTGCACTTCCAGCAACACACGTACCTCGAACATCTGCGCCAGTTCAGGTTCCGAGATGCGGGTAACCAGCGCGCCACGGTTGCGCTGAAAATCCACCAGGCCTTCGGCTTCCAGGCGCTTCAGGGCTTCGCGCACCGGGATCTTGCTGACGTTGAACGCCTGCGCCACTTCGTCCTGACGCACCGGTTCGCCTTCGGCCAGCTGCCCCGAGATAATTGCCTCGCGCAGGTGTTTGGCGATGATTTCCGACATCGAGGGCGTTGCACCCAGGTCGGTAGCTTTGAAAGACGGCAACGGCACGGGAAATTCCAGAATCAGGCGGTGCGGATATCTTATACGAAACACTTCGGCAGCCATACCGCCTGCAGCGGTGGGCGAAAATAGCGCGTTGCGACTATTTCCGGTGGCAGCACGGGAGGCATATGCTTGCCGGTTCAAGCATCCTCTTGCCGCCTGCGGCAATTACCACCACTGTCGGCAGCCCCGTGAACGGGGCGCAGTTGCTGGGCATCAGGGAGAGCGTCCATGAATCAGGAAACCGGGCCGGCACCCGCCGGCTTCAGTGAACAGCAATTGGACACCTTGTTCGAGTTGATCAGCGATGGCATCTGGGACTGGAATGCCAATACCGGCTACGTCTATCGCAACCCGGGCTGGTACGCCATGCTCGGCTACACCAGCCATTCAATGGCCAATTCAGTCCTCACCTGGGAAAGCGTGATCCATCCGGAGGACTACCCGCGGGTAATGGCGCATTTCGAGGCGTATATCAACCAGCGCAACGAGCGCTACCTCATCGAATACCGCTGTCGTTGCCAGGATGGCAGCTATCTGTGGATCGAAGACAGCGGCTACATCATTGCCCATAACCAGGACGGTTCGGTGGCGCGCATGCTTGGGGCGCACCGTAATATCGATGCCGGCAAACGCCGGGTGGCCCAGTTGGAACAGAAGAACCAGTCGCTGGAGTGCCTAGTGGCCGAGCGCACTCGCGAGCTGTCCTGGGTGAACCAGCAGTTGCAGCGGCAACTGGACGAAAACCGCGAGTTGGCCGAGCGCGATGCATTGACCCGCATTGCCAACCGCTATCGGTTGGACAAGACCCTGCAACTGGAGTGCGAGCGGGCCAAGCGCTTCCGCCAGCCGTTGTCGCTGATCGCCATGGACATGGATGACTTCAAGCCGATCAACGACCGCTACGGCCATGCTAGGGGCGATGCGGCGCTGGTGCGGGTGGCCGAAAACCTGCGCACCTGCCAGCGTGAACTGGACCTGTTGGCCCGCTGGGGCGGGGATGAGTTTGTCCTTGTACTGCCGCAGACCACGCTGAGGGATGCACTTGAGGTGGCGGTACGCTTGCGTCAGGTGATTGAGCAGCTGGAGCCTGTGGGCGATTGCCGGCTGACCCTGAGCTATGGCGTGGTCCAATGGCAGGAAGGAGAGGACCAGCCTGCGCTGCTGGCGCGCGCCGACAAGGCGCTGTACCGGGCCAAGGCGGCAGGCAAGAACGCCATAGCCGAGTAGCGCGCGGTGATTGTGGGAGCGGTGCCTGTTACTGGATCGTCCTGTGGCCTGAATGAAAAAAGACCCGCGGCGCCTCTCGGCGCAGCGGGCCAAATCGGCCTCGGCCGCTTCAGTGTCAGATATGCAGGGCGTGGCCCAGGGCGCGCAATGCCGCTTCCTGTACCGCCTCACCCAGCGTCGGGTGGGCATGGATGGTGCCGGCCACATCCTCCAGGCACGCGCCCATCTCCAGCGACTGGGCAAACGCCGTAGACAGTTCGGAAACCGCCACGCCAACCGCTTGCCAGCCCAGGATCAGGTGATTGTCCCGGCGCGCCACCACGCGCACGAAACCGCTCTTCGATTCCAGGCTCATTGCCCGGCCGTTGGCGGCAAACGGGAAGTGCGCGACGATGCAGTCCAGCCCTTGCTGGTTGGCCTGCTCCGGGGTTTTGCCGACCACTACCACTTCCGGGTCGGTGAAGCACACAGCAGCAATCGCGGCAGGCTCGAAGCGGCGTGCCTTGCCGGCGACGATTTCGGCCACCATCTCGCCCTGGGCCATGGCCCGGTGTGCCAGCATCGGTTCGCCGGCCACGTCGCCGATGGCCCACACGTTGTGCATGCTGGTCTGGCAGCGTTCGTCGATGGCAATGGCGGCGCCGTTCATTTTCAGGTCCAGGCATTCCAGGTTGAAGCCTTGGGTGCGTGGCCGGCGGCCCACGGCCACCAGCACCTGATCGGCTTCCAGGCGCAGTTGCCCGCCCTTGCCGTCGTTGGCCAGCAGGCAACCGTTTTCGTAACCTTCGACGCTGTGGCCAAGGTGCAGGGCGATGCCCAGCTTCTTCAACGACTCGGCCACCGGGGCGGTCAATTCGCTGTCGTAGGTCGGCAGGATGCGCTCACGCGCCTCCACTACGCTGACCTGCGCGCCCAGTTTGCGGTAGGCAATGCCCAGCTCAAGGCCGATATAGCCCCCGCCCACCACCACCAGGTGTTGCGGCAGTGCCGTCGGTGCCAGCGCTTCGGTTGAGGAAATCACTGGCCCACCCAGCGGCAGCATCGGCAGTTCGACGCTGCTGGAACCGGTGGCCAGCAACAGGTGTTCGCACTGGATGCGCTGGCCATCAACCTCGACCTGCTTGCCATCGAGCACCTTCGCCCAGCCGTGAATCACCTTGACCCCGTGCTTCTTCAGCAGGGCAGCTACCCCGGTGGTCAGGCGGTCGACGATGCCGTCCTTCCAGGCCACGCTCTGGCCGATGTCCAGGCGCGGCGAAGCAACGCTGATGCCCAGGTCCGACGGCCCGGCAAAGCGTGAAGTCTGGTGGAACTGCTCGGCAACATGGATCAGCGCCTTGGACGGAATGCAGCCGATGTTCAGGCAGGTACCGCCCAGTGCCTGGCCTTCCACCAGCACGGTAGGGATGCCCAGTTGCCCGGCGCGGATGGCGGCCACGTAGCCACCAGGGCCACCGCCGATGATCAACAGGGTAGTCTGGATAGTCTGTTGCATGCTCACTCCACGAACAGGCAGGCGGGTTGTTCGAGCAGGCCACGCACGGCCTGGATGAACAGCGCGGCGTCCATGCCGTCGACCACGCGGTGGTCGAACGAGCTGGACAGGTTCATCATCTTGCGCACGACGATCTGGCCGTCGATCACCACCGGCCGCTCAACCATGCGGTTGACGCCGACAATTGCCACTTCCGGGGTGTTGACCACCGGAGTGCTGACGATGCCGCCGAGGGCGCCCAGGCTGGTCAGGGTGATGGTTGAACCCGACAGCTCCTCGCGGTTGGCCTTGTTGGTGCGCGCAGCGTTGGCCAGGCGCGAAATCTCGCCGGCATTGGCCCACAGGCTGCCCGCTTCGGCATGGCGCAGCACTGGCACCATCAGGCCGTTGTCACCCTGGGTAGCAATGCCTACATGCACCGCGCCATGGCGGGTGATGACCTGCGCTTCGTCGTCGTAGGTGGCGTTGATCTGCGGGAAGTCACGCAGCGCCACGACCAAGGCACGCACCAGGAACGGCAGCAGCGTCAGCTTGCCGCGGCTGTCGCCGTACTTGCTGTTGAGCTGCTGGCGCAGGGCTTCCAGGGCGGTGACGTCGATTTCTTCCACATAGCTGAAGTGCGCGACCCGGCGCTTGGCATCCTGCATGCGCTGGGCGATCTTGCGGCGCAGGCCGATCACCGGCACCTGCTCGCTGTCGGTGCGCTTGGCATAGCCATTGGGGGCTTGCCCGGCGGCGCTCTGCGGCTTGCTCATGAAGGCGTCAAGGTCTTCGTGCAGGATGCGCCCGGCCGGGCCGCTGCCGTGCACATAGCGCAGTTCGATACCGGTATCCAGCGCACGCTTGCGCACCGCCGGTGAGGCCAGCGGCTTGTCGCCCGGCTGGCGCGGCACGATGGGCGCAGCTTCGTGGTTGACGGGTGCCTGGTACGCAGCGGGTTTTACGTCTTTCTGCAGTTCCGGCTTGGCTGCCACAGGGGCGGCGGGCGTTTCTATCTGTTTGGCCTGAGGCACATCCACATGGTTGCCGCTGCCTTCCACTTCGATGCGGATCAGTTCGCTACCGACCGCCATCACTTCACCGGGCTGGCCGCCCAGTGCCAGCACCTTGCCGCTGACCGGCGAAGGGATTTCCACAGTGGCCTTGTCGGTCATGACGTCGGCCACCACCTGGTCCTCGGCGATCATGTCGCCGACCTTGACGAACCATTCCACCAACTCGACCTGTGCGATGCCTTCGCCAATGTCCGGCATCTTGATGACGTGCGTGCCCATTCAGACCTCCATGACCTTTTTCAATGCCGCACCTACCCGCGAAGGCCCTGGGAAATACGCCCATTCCTGCGCGTGAGGGTAGGGGGTGTCCCAACCGGTGACGCGCTCGATGGGCGCCTCCAGGTGGTGGAAGCAGTGCTCCTGCACCAGCGACACCAGTTCGGCACCGAAGCCGCAGGTACGGGTGGCCTCGTGCACCACCACGCAGCGGCCGGTCTTTTTCACCGACTCGACGATGGTGTCCAGGTCCAGCGGCCACAGGCTGCGCAGGTCGATCACTTCGGCATCGACGCCGCTTTCCTCGGCGGCCACCTGGGCCACGTACACCGTGGTGCCGTAGGTGAGCACGGTCACGTCATTGCCGGGGCGGGTAATGGCGGCCTTGTCCAGCGGTACGGTGTAGTAGCCGTCTGGCACAGCACTGTGCGGGTGCTTCGACCACGGCGTTACCGGGCGGTCGTGGTGGCCGTCGAACGGGCCGTTGTACAGGCGCTTGGGCTCCAGGAAGATCACCGGGTCGTCGCATTCGATCGAGGCAATCAGCAGGCCTTTGGCGTCATACGGGTTGGATGGCATGACAGTGCGCAGGCCGCACACTTGGGTGAACATCGCTTCCGGGCTCTGGCTGTGGGTCTGGCCGCCATAGATGCCACCGCCGCACGGCATGCGCAGGGTCAGCGGGGCGATGAACTCGCCGGCTGAGCGGTAACGCAGGCGCGCCATTTCCGAGACGATCTGGTCGGAGGCCGGGTAGAAGTAGTCGGCGAACTGGATTTCCACGACCGGGCGCAGGCCGTAGGCGCCCATGCCCACGGCGGTACCGACGATACCGCTTTCGGAGATTGGCGCGTCGAACACGCGGGACTTGCCGTACTTGTTCTGCAGGCCTTCGGTGCAGCGGAACACGCCACCGAAGTAGCCGACGTCCTGGCCGTAGACAACCACATTGTCGTCGCGCTCAAGCATGACATCCATGGCCGAGCGCAGGGCCTGGATCATGGTCATGGTAGTGGTGGCCATGGCGGTTTCCGGGTTGATGCTGTTGTTGTGATCGTTCATCTCAAACCCCTAGTTCCTGGCGTTGACGGCGCAGGTGGTCGGGCATCTCCTTGTACACGTCCTCGAACATCGAGGCGGCGCTCGGGATGTGACCGTTGGCCAGGGTGCCGTACTGCTCGGCTTCTTTTTGTGCGGCAATGACCGCAGCCTCGAATTCGGCCGTGGTGGCCTGGTGCTCTTCCTCGGACCAGTGGCCGATCTTGATCAGGTGCTGCTTCAGGCGGGCGATCGGGTCGCCCAACGGGAAGTGGCTCCAGTCATCGGCAGGGCGGTACTTGGAGGGGTCGTCCGAGGTCGAGTGCGGGCCGGCACGGTAGGTGACCCACTCGATCAGACTTGGGCCTAGGCCGCGGCGGGCGCGTTCGGCTGCCCAGCGCGAGGCGGCGTAGACAGCGACAAAGTCGTTGCCGTCCACCCGCAGCGAGGCAATGCCGCAGCCCACGCCACGGCCGGCGAAGGTGGTCGATTCACCACCGGCGATGGCCTGGAAGGTAGAAATGGCCCACTGGTTGTTGACCACGTTGAGGATTACCGGGGCGCGGTACACGTGGGCAAAGGTGAGGGCGGTGTGAAAGTCTGACTCGGCCGTGGCACCGTCGCCGATCCACGCCGAGGCGATCTTGGTATCGCCCTTGATCGCCGAGGCCATGGCCCAGCCGACCGCCTGCACGAACTGGGTCGCCAGGTTCCCGCTGATGGTGAAGAAGCCAGCCTCGCGTACCGAGTACATGATTGGTAGCTGGCGCCCCTTGAGCGGGTCGCGTTCGTTGGACAACAGCTGGCAGATCATTTCGACCAGCGACACGTCTCGCGCCATCAGGATGCTTTGCTGGCGGTAGGTAGGGAAGCACATGTCGGTACGGTTCAGCGCCAGCGCCTGGCCGCTGCCGATGGCTTCTTCGCCCAGGCTCTGCATGTAGAAGGACATCTTCTTCTGGCGCTGGGCAACCACCATGCGGCTGTCGAAAATCCGCGTCTTGAGCATGGCACGCATGCCTTGGCGCAGGACTTGCGGGTCGATGTCTTCAGCCCAAGGGCCTTGGGCGTCGCCCTGCTCATCGAGCACGCGGACCAGGCTGTGAGCCAGGTCGGCAGTGTCGGCAGCCTCGACATCGACGGGGGGTTTACGGGCTTGACCTGCGTCGTTGAGGCGCAGGTAGGAAAAATCGGTCTGGCAGCCTGGCCGGCCGGTGGGCTCGGGCACATGCAAACGCAGGGGGGCGTACTCGTTCATGCTTTTTACGCTCGCTCGGGTATTTGTTTTTGTGAGCTCTGAAGCGGCCGCCGCTGAACACCGGCTTGTGACTGGTAGGTCAGCGTCATCTACATCTTAGTGGTCCGGCAGGAGAATTTTTCTCTCAAGTTGATTGCCTTTGCCGAGCGGTGCAGATAAACATTCCGCATAAACACAAAAAACCGGTGATTTTGTCTCATGCGCAAACTCGATCGTACCGATATCGGCATTCTCAACAGCCTGCAGGAAAACGCCCGCATTACCAACGCCGAGCTGGCCCGCTCGGTCAACCTGTCGCCCACGCCCTGTTTCAACCGCGTGCGGGCCATGGAGGAACTTGGGGTAATCCGCCAACAGGTGACGTTGCTGTCACCCGAAGCGCTGGGGCTGGATGTAAACGTGTTCATCCATGTCAGCCTGGAAAAGCAGGTGGAGCAGTCGTTGCACCGCTTCGAGGAGGAAATTGCCGAACGGCCCGAGGTGATGGAGTGCTACTTGATGACCGGGGACCCGGATTACCTGTTGCGGGTACTGCTGCCGAGCATTCAGGCGCTGGAGCGGTTTCTTGACTACCTGACGCGGTTGCCGGGGGTGGCGAATATCCGGTCGAGTTTTGCCTTGAAGCAGGTGCGGTACAAGACGGCTTTGCCGCTGCCGGCCAACGGCATGACCTTGCGGGAATAGAGGTTGCCAGTGCTGGCCTCTTCGCGGGCGCGCCCGCTCCCACACGGATCTCGCTAACTTCAAGGGCGGCGCCGTACCTGTGGGAGCGGGCATGCCCGCGAAGGGGAGCACGCGGTGTTGAAAGCGGGTGCTTGATATTTTAAACACCCCCAGCCTATGTTGTTGTCAGCGTACAACAACAAGGACAAGCGTCATGAGCACTGCTCAGCTTCACGGCATCGATGAAATCGAATGCGTCACCCCCGACCTCAACGGCGTCCCGCGCGGCAAGGTGATGACTGCCGAAGGCTTTTTGGAGGGCCGCCGCCTGCAGATGGCCCGGGGAGTGTTGCTGCAATGCATCATGGGCGGTTACCCACCGGCGAAATTCTACGGCAGCGACGACGGTGACCTGGCGCTGGTGGCCGAACCCAGCCAGGTGCATCGCCTGCCCTGGAGCAGCGACGGCCGCGCCCTGGCCATCTGCGATGCCAATGAACTGGATGGCCGGCCCTCGGCACTGTCCACCCGGGGCCAGCTCAAGGCGGTGATCGCCCGCTATGCCGCGCTGGGGTTGGCGCCTGTGGTGGCGACCGAGCTCGAATTCTTCGTGTTTGCCCCCAACAGCGACCCGCAGCAGCCGTTCCAGCCTCCCGTTGGCAGCGATGGCCGCCGCGAGCTAGGCCATTCGGCGTTCAGTGTCAGCTCCAACAACGGCCTGCGACCGTTCTTCAAAGAGGTGTACCACTGCATGGCTGCGCTCGGCCTGCCGCGCGACACGTTCATGCACGAAATGGGCGTCAGCCAGTTCGAGATCAACCTGTTGCACGGCGACCCGCTGGTGCTGGCTGACCAGACCTTCCTGTTCAAGCACCTGCTCAAGGAAGTGGCGCTCAAGCATGGGCTGACCGTGGTGTGCATGGCCAAGCCGTTGGCGCGCACGCCTGGCAGTTCCATGCACATTCACCAGAGCCTGGTCGAAACCGGCAGCGGGCGTAACGTGTTTAATGACGAGCAAGGCCGGCCGACCGACACCTTCCACCATTTCATCGGTGGCCTGCAGGCGTGCATGGCCGACTTCACCGCGCTGTTCGCGCCCAACGTCAATTCCTATCAGCGCCTGTGCCACCCCTATGCCTCGCCAAACAATGCCTGCTGGTCCGAGGACAACCGTGCCGCCGGCCTGCGCATTCCGGCCAGTGCACCGGCAGCGCGGCGGGTCGAAAACCGCCTGCCCGGCGCCGACGCCAACCCCTATCTGGCCATCGCCGCCAGCCTGGCCGCCGGGTTGCACGGCATCGTGCAGCGCCTGCAGCCATCGCCGGCCATCCAGGGCGAGTTCGAAGTGCCCGAGCACCTGAGCCTGCCATGTACCCTGCATGCCGCCCTCGAACGGCTCAAGCGCAGCGCGCTGGCACGGGAACTGTTCGGCAGCGAGTTCATCGAAGGCTACATCGCCAGCAAAACCCTGGAGCTGACTGATTTCTTCGACGAGATCACCCCGTGGGAGCGCCGGGTGCTGGCGGCGCAGGCCTGATCGCGACATCACCTGCACCGGACACGCCCTGGCAGCGCTATTTCGCTGCCGGGGCCTGCGCGACACAATTTTTGCCCGTATGCTTCTAGCACCCAACCGTCACCTGATCAGGGAGCTTCTCGGTACGTATGCGAAATGTATGGAAGCCGTTTCAGTCGTTGTATTTCGCCGCGCTGATGATGTTGATCGGTTCTGGCCTGCTCAGTACCTACCTGGCCCTGCGCCTGGCGGCCGACCATGTCGACAGCCTGTGGGTGGGTGCGTTGATGGCGGCCAACTACTTTGGCCTGGCCGTCGGCGGCAAGGTCGGCCACCGGCTGATTGGCCGGGTAGGGCACATTCGCGCTTATGCCACCTGCGCCGGTATCGTCGGCGCGGCGGTACTTGGCCATGGCATGACCAGTTGGCTACCGGCCTGGGTCGGGCTGCGGATGATCGTCGGCCTGGGGATGATGTGCCAGTACATGGTCATTGAAAGCTGGCTCAACGAGCAGGCCGATGTGAAGCACCGCGGCGCGGTGTTCAGCGGCTACATGATCGCCTCGTACCTGGGGCTGGTGCTCGGTCAGCTGATTCTGGTGGTGCACCCTGAGCTTGGCCCGGAGCTGCTGATGCTGGTGGCGATGTGCTTTGCCCTGTGCCTGGTGCCGGTGGCAATGACCCGGCGCATTCACCCGGCACCCTTGCGCCCGGCACCGATGGAGCCGAAGTTCTTCATCAAGCGCGTGCCGCAGTCGCTCAGTACGGTATTGGGCTCGGGGTTGATCGTTGGCTCGTTCTACGGCCTGGCGCCTTTGTATGCCTCAAGCCAAGGGATGACGACCGAGCAGATCGGTCTGTTCATGGGTAGCTGCATTTTTGCCGGCCTGCTGGTGCAGTGGCCGCTGGGCTGGTTGTCTGACCGTTACGACCGGGCGGTGCTGATCCGCAGCGTGGCAATAGGCCTGGCGCTGGCCGCTGCGCCATTGGCGATACTGCCCAGTGTGCCGCTGGAGTTGCTGTTCGGGTTCGGCTTCCTGATTTCGTTGCTGCAGTTCTGCCTGTACCCGCTGGCGGTGGCGTTTTCCAACGACCACGTGGAAAGCGAGCGGCGGGTGTCGCTGACGGCCATGTTGCTGGTCACCTACGGCGTAGGCGCGTGCATCGGGCCACTGGCGGCGGGCGTGCTGATGAAGGTGCTGGGCGCGCAGATGCTGTATGCGTTCTTTGTATTTTTCGCCTTGGTGCTGGTGTGGCGCATTCGGCCGAAGGCGGTTACCGGGCTGCACCAGGTGCAGGATGCGCCGCTGGGCCACGTGGCGATGCCGGCAGCCGGTTCGCCCTTGTCGGCAGCGCTGGACCCTCGGGTGGATGAGCAGACCGTGCAGGACGTGATGCAGGCGCCGGTGGCGGCTGAGGATACCGAGGAAGAAGATAAAGGTGCTGAGCAACAGGCTGCTGAACCGGAGGAGGTCAGCAAGTCGGTATAAGCCTGCACTGGCCTCTTCGCACAGGTACTGTATAGCCTCAGGTTTGACGCTACCACTGTGGGAGCGGGCTTGCCCCGCGAAGAGGCCGGGGCAGGAAGAACGCAAATGAAAACGCCACCTCAGCAGGTGGCGTTTTCGCATTCAGGCGACGATCAATAGTCGTCTTTGTCAAACCGCCGCGCCTCACGCTGCAGCTGATACACAAAGCTCTCGATCTTGCGCTGTGCCTGCCCGCTCAGGTTGTGGAAGCGCACGCCGGCAAAGGTGGTATTGATGCGCTCTTCATAGTGCAGGTGCCGCAGTTCGACCATGGTGTCCACCAGGCCCAGCGGGTTACCCGCCTTGAAACGTTCGTACACCTGGCCCAGCTGCAGGCGATCTTCGACATTGCCTTCGAAGCGCAGTTTGCACCCGGTGGCCGAGATGTCCAGCAGCTTGCCACGCAGGGCGCCGTTACCCTTCAGGTGGGTGCCATCGAGCATGATGTCGACCAGTTGCGACAGCTTCAGCGCGGCGCGGAAGGCGTTGCGGCGCTGGTGGTAGGTCATCTCCTGCGGCATGGCACCGCTGTAGCAGCGGTGGCCGTTGACTTCGGTGATCTTCAGCGCGTGGTCGCATTCCCAGGCGATGCGTACGCCATCGTGAAAGCCCTCAACGCGGAAGTGCTCGCCGTTTTCGATGAATTTTTCACCGTCGCGCGGGATCATCTCGTCCAGTGCCAGGGTGTTGCTTTCACGGTCCACGTGCACCACATAGCTCTGGAAGCGCTGGCTGCGGTCATGGAAGGTGATGATCAGGGGGTCGTGGCTTTCCTGCAGCTGCCGCAAGTTGGCCGCAATCTCCAAGGGGGTGTTCAGCACCTTTGGCGGTTGCGGGGCTTCGGTTTCATTGAACACGGCTTATCGTTCTCCAGGCAAAAGCGACACACGCAAGTAACGGCATTTTGCCAGTATGTTCCGTGCCTTGATAGAAAAATCACACTTGGCTGAGGGCCCGTGGCTTGGCCAGCGGCGAGGTGCTGCCTCGGCTATCGTAGAGCGACGGTGAGTCGCCGCCCATGAGGATTCGGATCTGGTTGTTGGTGACGTGTTGCTGCACCTGGATGATCCGGCCGTTGGTCTGGTTGACCTGCTGGCAGTCGTCCATCAGTTTCGACAGCATGTCGAGCCGCTGCAGCATCGCGTCGCCATGGGGCGATTGTGCGGCTACCGCCTGCACGCCAGTGCGATCGGCACTCAGGCCCAGGCTGCCGAGCAACTGGCTGCGGCGCTGGCCATGCTGCTCGAGCAAGATGATCAGCGACTGCTTGCGCGCCAGGATCTGTTCCAGCAGCGGCATGTCGCGGCCATGCAGGGCGATCGCTTCTTTATTCAGAAGGTCGAGCAGTTCCTGCATCGGGGCAATGTCATCTTCGATCAGTTGCAGCAAGGTGGTGTCGTGCATGGCTAACTCTTGGCTTTTCTAGCGTCCGTGAAGTCAGCGCGCCGAAGGGTCAGCGCTGGGCTTCGAAATCGAGCAGTTTGCTGGCGACCCGGCCGGCATCGACCTGGTAGCTGCCGTCGGCGATCGCCTGTTTCAACTGGGCCACACGGGCACTGTTGACAACCGGCTCGTCGCGCAGCTTGTCGCTGATCTTTTGCAACTGCTGTGCCTCTTGGCTGAGGTGTACCGCTTCTCCGCTGGCGCTGGTGTCTTTCACCGCTTCCTGGCTGGCTGCCGGTTTTTCGGCATTGCCCGCCGCGGTGTTGCCGCGCACGCCGCCCGTGACGGACGGAGAGTTATTCAAACGACTGAAGTCGATGACCATGATCAGGAACCTCTGGGTATTTGGACGCTTGCCTTGTTTTCGGCCAGCCCGAAAGAAACTTTAGGCACAAATGCTTGGCCGCCTGTCAGCAAGCTCGCCAACCCGTTCTCTGACACAGTTTAGGAAAAGCGGTTCCTCCCTGCCAGCGCAATCTGTGGCGGGCTACATGCTCACCTCGACCTGGCCCGGGCCCGTCACCCTGGCCTTGACCACCCGTTTGGAATTCAGGTTGCGTACCCGTATCTGTTCGCTCAGGCCGCCTTTGCTAAGGGCCTCGCCCGGCATGCGCACGCTCAGGCTGCCGCTGCGGGCGATGATCACCACCTGGTCGCCCTTGCGCACCACCTCGGCCTGCTCCAGATGTTGCGGGGTAAGTACCTGGTCGATCACCGTGGGGCGCAGCATCTTCATGCCCACCGCCTGGTCCAGTTCGGTCAGAAAACCCTGGCCAAGGGTGCCGACATCGCGCTCGCGCAGGGCCACGTCGCCTTCGCCCACTGTGTTGTCGCGCTTGAGCGGGCGGGTGACCACCACCACGTCGCGGAACAGCCGTACCGTGGCCGGGACAAACACCGTCCACGGGGCCGCACTGTCGCAGCGCACCCGTACCGTTACCCGGCCAAGTGGCAGGGAAGGGCTTTCCAGCGAGGCGTCCAGCTGCTGGCTGCACAACGGCATGCGCAGGCGTGGGTCCAGCGGGTTGACCTGGATTTCATAGCGGCCGGGGGTCTGGGTGGTAGCCAGGTAATCTTCGACGGTGAATTCAAGAAACCCTTGGGTGACACCGATAAGCTGTTCAGGCAAGGTGAGCGCGTCCGCTACCGTGCGAACGCCGGGCACCAGCAGGCACAACGTGGCCAGCGAGCCCGTCAGCAGGCGCGTCAATCGTCGGAAAAATGTCGTTTTCGTATGCATGACGCTCAAAAAAGCAAAGCCCGTGCCGACTCGTAACCTGAGTTGCAACGAAAGGCTGAAAGATAAGGAGTCTGGCATGGCGGGTGTTATGGATTCGGTCAACCAGCGCACGCAGCTGGTGGGGCAGAATCGCCTGGAATTGCTGCTGTTCCGCCTCAACGGCGAACAGCTTTACGGCATCAACGTGTTCAAGGTCAGGGAAGTGCTGCAATGCCCTGCGCTGACCCTGCTGCCCAAGGCGCACCCGGTGGTGCGTGGCGTTGCCAACATTCGCGGGGCGACCATCCCGATCCTCGACTTGTCGATGGCCACCGGGTTGCGGCCGCTGCAGGAAGAGACGCGCAACAGCTTCGTGATCATCACTGAGTACAACACCAAGACCCAGGGCTTTCTGGTGCACTCGGTGGAGCGCATCGTCAACATGAACTGGGAAGAGATCCATCCGCCACCCAAGGGCACCGGCCGTGACCACTACCTGACGGCGGTCACCCGGGTGGACAACCGCATGGTCGAGATCATCGATGTGGAGAAGGTGCTGGCCGAAGTGTCGCCGTCGTCCGAGTCGGTCTCGGCCGGGGTGATCGATGCCGAGACGCAGGACAAGGCCGTGCTGATGCGGGTGCTGACCGTGGACGATTCGTCGGTGGCACGCAAGCAGGTCAGCCGCTGCCTGCAGACCGTGGGGGTGGAGGTGGTGGCGCTCAATGATGGCCGTCAGGCCCTGAACTACCTGCGCCAGCTGGTGGAGGAGGGCAAAAAGCCGGAAGAAGAGTTCCTGATGATGATCTCGGACATTGAAATGCCGGAAATGGACGGCTATACGCTAACGGCGGAGATCCGCAGCGACCCGCGCATGCAAAAATTGCACATCTGCCTGCATACTTCGCTTTCCGGGGTGTTCAACCAGGCAATGGTCAAGAAGGTCGGTGCCGATGACTTCCTGGCCAAGTTCAAGCCGGACGACCTGGCCCAGCGGGTGGTCGACCGGATCAAGGCAGCGCATTGAAGCAGCCGGGGGCACGCCCCCGGCACCAGTGATTGAAAAGAGGCGGCAAGAGTGTCTACGGGTAATTTGGATTTCGAACAGTTCCGGGTATTCCTGGAGAAAGCCTGTGGCATCCTGCTGGGCGAGAATAAGCAGTACCTGGTTTCCAGCCGTCTCAACAAGCTGATGGAGCAACAGGGCATCAAGAGCCTGGGCGAACTGGTGCAACGCATCCAGGCCCAGCCGCGCGGTGGTTTGCGTGAGCAGGTGGTGGATGCGATGACCACCAACGAAACCCTGTGGTTTCGCGATACCTACCCGTTCGAAGTGCTGAAGAACAAGGTGATTCCCGAGTTCATCCGCAACAACCCCGGCCAGCGCCTGCGCATGTGGTCGGCGGCCTGTTCGTCGGGCCAGGAGCCGTATTCCATTTCGATGGCCATCGACGAGTTCGAGCGCAGCAACCTTGGCCAATTGAAGATGGGCGCGCAGATCGTTGCCACCGACCTGTCCGGCACCATGCTGACCAACTGCAAGACCGGTGAGTATGACAGCCTGGCCATCGCCCGCGGCTTGTCCCAGGAGCGCCTGCAGCGCTACTTCGACCCCAAGGGGCCGGGGCGCTGGGCGGTCAAGCCGGCGATTCGCAGCCGCGTCGAGTTCCGCTCGTTCAACCTGCTCGACAGCTATGCCGCCCTGGGCAAGTTCGACATCGTGTTCTGCCGCAACGTGCTGATCTACTTCTCGGCGCAGGTGAAACGGGACATCCTGCTGCGCATTCACAGCACACTGAAGCCAGGTGGCTACCTGTTCCTTGGTGCTTCGGAAGCGCTGAACGGGTTGCCGGACCATTACCAGATGGTCCAGTGCAGCCCGGGGATCATCTACCAGGCCAAGTAATCAAGAAGGCTGGCAGCGAAAACTGCCGGCCTTTTTGCTGTATGTGCCGGCCTCTTCGCGGGTAAACCCGCTTGTGTCTTGGAGAAGGAATAGAATCTGAAGTGAGAGCGGTGAATGGCAAGCTGATAGCCCGAGGTGCCCAGAGCACGTGTGGGAGCAAAAGCTGCCATTCACCGTTCCACTTTGGCGAGAG
>NZ_FYDS01000023.1:0-14370 GCF_900187545.1 Pseudomonas sp. Irchel 3F3
CTTGTGCACATAGGCGATGTTGGGCAGGTCATCCAGCGTACGCAGGCGAATGACCAGACCGAACAGCGGGCTCGCCGCGTCGAGCATCAGGTTTTCGAAGCCGCCACGCAGCTGGAACTCCGGGTCGGCGGGGTAGCCGGGTAGCGCCATTGCGACTTGAGGATCAGCGCCGGGACGGGGCTCTTGGCTTTGCTCCATATCCTCAAGCAGGACTGGCTTTTTCTTGAGCGGCACCGGGTTTTCAGTGCCATCGGACCGTCTGGACATCCTTAATCCTCGTCAATTAGCAGGTCAATTCACGCAATGCCTGCGAACTTCCCTGTGACCGGGCGCAAGCAATTCGCGAAAGCCTGAAGACTAACGAGGAATCAATTTCTATGGGAGATTGAAACTTCCTAAATAGCTGTAGGAAGCTTCGCTTCAAGTTATTTTGAAATTATTATCAGCAGAGAATGGGTCGACAAGTTTGTATAAGTTATTGTTAATTTTGGGGGCTTGTAAGCCTCTGCTAAGCGGGCTGCGGCGCAGCAGTGACACGTATGGCAGGGCTGTTTTCAGGCGTCTGCAACGCGACGCGCCCGTAGAAGAACAATGCCGTTGCCCAAGTTGTAAGCCAGACAAAGATCCCGGCCCAGAACGTATGAGACATATAGTGCCAGCCCTGCAGCACGCGGGTAGTTCCGTACACGAACCCGATCAGCAGAATTGCCACCAGCAACTTGCGCGCATGCGCCCAGCGGTGGCGCAGGGCCACGAAATATAGCGCCAACAAAGTAAACCCGCTGGAGGCATGGCCCCCCGGCCAGCAGCGGCCATCACCGGCCTTGTTCCATAACGAGAAGTTTTCGAACCACTCGACCCGGGCCTGCGGGCCGCCATACAGGGTGGTTTCCACAGGGCAATACACGCTGGTATGGCTTTTAAGGTAATGAATCACGGTGGTGCTCAGTGCGAATGCCACCACCACGAATAGCAGGTCGCGGCGATGTTGGGTGGTAAAGCGCAGCACCGGTGCGATACGGGCCTTTTCCAGCATCCGGGTCAGGCCCAGTTGAGGTCGGTTGGCCAGACGCGGCCAGATGAACGACAGCACGCTGCCGATGACGGCGAGCTCACCGGTCCAGTCCGGCAGGATGCGCGGCCATTTGTGGGTGGCTTTCTCGAACCACTGGTTGTGCAGCAGCGGGAACTGGCCGGTGGTCGGGTCGAGCAGCAGGTTGCTGATCCAGCGATCGAGCTCTGTGAGGTCGAATGCAATGAACACGATGGCAGCCAGCAACAGCGGCAGCAGCAGGTTATTGCGGTAAAAAGTGGTGCGAGAGGGTGGCATGTTCAGAGCTCCTTGGCATCAACGAGTTTGCGCCATTCACTGGCTGCTATCTGGCCCAGCAGTTTCGCCTTGCCATCGTTGCCCTGGGTGATGAACAGGGCACTGGCATAGCTGTTCGAGGTCGTGCTGGCAGGTACTTCGAGCGCCTGCTCCAGCCGTTCCATGCAGCCGCTGTGGCTGACCAGCACGAGGTTGTGGCCGTTTCGCTTGAGGGCAAGGGCGTTTTCGGCGAAGTGGCCGTCACATTGATTAAGCCAGCCTTTCGTGGCAATGGTCTTACCAAACATGGCCTGTGCGGTCTGCCGGGTCCGCACCTCCGGGCTGGCCCACACATCGGCTGCGCCCAGACCAAGATGCTGCAGGCCGTGGCCTACATCGGCGGCAACATGGCTGCCCGCGACCGTGATACCGCTGGGGTCACCCAGGCAAGCACTGCTGGAGCGGTCGCAGCGTTCGGCATGGCGCAGCACCACGATCACCGAGCCTTTCGCCCAGGCGGCTTCGAGCCCGCTGTGCTGCAGGTGATGGGCGGTGCCGAGGTCAGCGATGGCCGTGCGGGTATGCGCCCAGGCTGCTGCAACACCCAGAATTGACAGTACGCACAAGACTGCGAATAACGCCTTGCCCCAAGGCAATCGGTGTACCTGCGCATGGCGTGAGGCGGGTGATGGGTCGATAACACTTTGCAGCATATTTGCCACTCCAGTCAGCTCGCTCCATAAGAGAGCGTCGGCACTGTAGGTAGCGGGATGTCGGTAGAGGGTGAGACAGATGTGAAAAAAGCCTTGACCCTTCAGCCATGCGGGTGGCTAACGTGATGATATGTCAAGTATGAAACCGGTTTCATAATATTTCTGAACGCGCTAGATTATTCGGCTGTCTTCTTGATGGCCTATCAAGATCACCTCCCACAGAAAAGCAGATGGCGCTAATCAAGGCCGCCGCACAGCCGATGAGGATTCGCAATGCCTGAGCATGCCCCAGACAACCCGCGCAGGGATTTTCTGCGCAAGACCTTGACCCTGATCCCAGTCGTGACCGTGGCCAGCACAGGGCTTGGCGTGGGCGCCAGCCAGCTGCTTGCGGCCCCGCAACCGCATCAGCCACCACAAGTGCCGGCCACGCCGCCTGCGGGCCACTATCAACCGACGTTCTTCAGCGCCGAAGAATGGGCCTTTGTACAAGCTGCGGTGTCGCGCATCATCCCGGCCGATGAGCTTGGCCCCGGCGCACTCGAAGCCGGCGCCGCCGAGTTTATCGACCGGCAGATGAACACCCCCTACGCCACTGGCGCGCAGTGGTACATGCAAGGCCCGTTCAACGCCGACGCTGCGCCCGAACTGGGCTATCAACTACAGCTCAGCCCGCAACAAATCTACCGTCTGGGCATTGCTGCCGTGGACGGCTGGTGCAAAGCCAATGGTGGGCAGGTTTTTGCTGAACAAGACAGCGCTACCCGCGACCGTATTCTTGGCAAAGTCGAGGCAGGAGAGCTGGTATTCGACACGGTCCCGGCCAAGGTGTTTTTCAGCCTGCTGGTGCAGAACACCCGTGAAGGGTTCTTTTGCGACCCGATCCATGGTGGCAACAAAGGCATGGTCGGCTGGACCCAGATCGGCTTCCCCGGCGCCCGCGCCGATTTCATGGACTGGGTCGAACGCAACGAGCCTTACCCGTTCCCGGCTGTATCGATCCGTGGCGAGAGGGCCTGAGGCATGGCGACTGTGTTGAACAAAGTGGATGCGGTCATCGTTGGCTTTGGCTGGGCTGGCGCGATCATGGCCAAGGAACTGACCGAGGCCGGGTTGCACGTGGTGGCCCTGGAGCGGGGGCCGATGCAGGATACCTACCCGGAAGGCAGCTACCCGCAAGTGATCGATGAGCTGACCTACAGCGTGCGCAAGAAGCTGTTCGTGGATGTGTCGAAAGAAACCGTCACTGTCCGCCACAACGTGAATGACGTCGCGCTGCCCAATCGCCAGCTCGGTGCTTTCCTGCCGGGCAAGGGCGTGGGCGGCGCGGGCCTGCACTGGTCGGGCGTGCACTTCCGGGTCGACCCGGTGGAGTTGCGCTTGCGCAGCCACTACGAAGAGCGCTACGGGCGCAAGTTCATCCCTGAGGGCATGACCATCCAGGACTTCGGCGTCAGTTACGAAGAGCTGGAACCGTATTTCGACTTCGCCGAAAAGGTCTTCGGCACTTCAGGCCAGGCGTGGACCGTCAACGGCCAGGTGGTCGGTGAAGGGAAGGGTGGTAACCCCTATGCGCCGGACCGCTCCAACCCCTTCCCGCTGCCCGCGCAGAAGAACGTGGTGTCGGCCAGGCTGTTCGAAAAAGCCGCCACCAGCTTGGGCTACAAACCCTACAACCTGCCATCGGCAAACACCTCCGGGCCTTACACCAACCCATACGGGGCACAGATGGGGCCATGCAACTTCTGTGGTTTCTGCAGCGGTTACGTGTGCTACATGTACTCCAAGGCCTCGCCCAACGTGAACATTCTGCCGGCGCTGCGCCAGGTGCCCAACTTCGAGCTGCGGCCCAATGCCCATGTGCTGCGGGTAAACCTGGACGACAGCAAGCGCAAAGCCACCGGGGTGACCTACATCGATGCCCAGGGGCGCGAGGTGGAGCAACCGGCGGAGCTGGTGATCCTGGCGGCGTTCCAGTTCAACAACGTGCGCCTGATGCTGCTTTCCGGCATCGGCAAGCCTTATGACCCCGTCAAGAACGAAGGTGTGGTCGGGCGTAACTTTGCCTACCAGAACATGGGCACGGTCAAGGCGTTCTTCGACAAAAACACCTACACCAACAACTTCATCGGCGCGGGTGGCAACGGCATTGCCATTGACGATTTCAATGCCGACAACTTCGACCATGGCCCCCACGGCTTTGTCGGCGGCTCGCCGATGTGGGTGAACCAGGCTGGCAGCCGGCCGATTGCCGGCACTTCCAACCCGCCGGGCACGCCTGCCTGGGGCAGTGCCTGGAAGAAGGCCACAGCCGACTACTACACCCACCAGGTGTCGATGGACGCCCACGGTGCGCACCAGTCCTACCGTGCCAATTACCTGGACCTGGACCCCACCTACCGCGACGCCTACGGCCAGCCGCTGTTGCGCATGACCTTCGACTGGCAGGAAAACGACATCAAGATGAACCAGTTCATGGTCGACAAACTGAGCACGATCGCTCAGGCGATGAACCCCAAGGCCATTGCGGTGCTGGGCAAGCAGGTCAAGGATCACTTCAACACCGCCAGTTACCAGACCACCCACCTGAACGGCGGTGCGATCATGGGCACCGACCCCAAAACCAGCGCCCTGAACCGGTATCTGCAAAGCTGGGACGTGCATAACGTGTTCGTACCGGGGGCTTCGGCGTTCCCGCAGGGCCTGGGTTACAACCCGACCGGGCTGGTGGCCGCGCTGACCTATTGGTCTGCACGTGCCATTCGCGAGCAGTACCTGAAAAACCCTGGCCCGCTGGTCCAGGCTTGAGGAGCGATGAGCATGAAGACAATGTTGATCGCAACCCTGTTGCTGGGTGCCTCCGCGGCCGCGCAGGCCTTGGCTAATGACGATGCACAGGTGCGCCAGGGCGAGTACCTGGCCCGCGCCGGTGACTGCGTGGCCTGCCACACCGCCAAGGGCGGAAAGCCCTTTGCCGGAGGCCTGCCGATGGAAACACCCATAGGCACGGTGTACTCCACCAACATTACCCCGGCGGCCAGCGGCATTGGCCAGTACAGTTTCGACGACTTCGACCAGGCTGTGCGCAAGGGTATCGGCAAGGATGGCAGCACCTTGTACCCGGCCATGCCTTATCCGTCGTACGCACGGGTCAGCGAGCAGGACATGCAGGCGCTGTACGCCTACTTCATGAAAGGCGTGGAGCCGGTCGAACAAACGAACAAGGCCACTGACATTCCCTGGCCGCTGAGCATGCGTTGGCCACTGGCAATCTGGCGCGGCCTGTTCGCGCCAGAGGCCAAGCCTTGGCAGGCATCGGCAGCAGCTGACCCTGTGGTGAACCGTGGAGCCTACCTGGTCGAAGGCCTTGGGCATTGTGGCGCCTGCCATACCCCACGTGCGCTGACCATGCAGGAAAAGGCGCTGAGCCCTGCAGATGGCGATCAGTTCCTGGCCGGCAGCGCACCGCTGGAAGGCTGGGTTGCGAAAAATCTGCGTGGCGACCACAAGGATGGCCTGGGCAGCTGGAGCGAGGCGCAACTGGTGCAGTTTCTGAAGACTGGGCGCAGTGATCGCAGCGCCGTGTTCGGCGGCATGAGCGATGTGGTTGAGCACAGCATGCAGCATATGAGTGACGCCGACCTTACCGCAATCGCCCGCTACCTGAAGACCCTGCCGCCGAGTAACCCGAATGACCAGCCGCACGTCTACGACAAGCAGGTGGCGGATGCGCTGTGGAAGGGCGACGACAGCAAACCCGGGGCGGCGGTGTACATCGACAACTGCGCGGCCTGCCACCGTACCGATGGCCAAGGCTACACCCGCGTGTTCCCCGCGTTGGCTGGCAACCCGGTGGTACAGACTGCAGATGCCACGTCGCTGATTCACGTGGTGCTGGCGGGGGGGACGGTGCCCGCGACGCACACCGCGCCCTCGAACTTCACCATGCCGGCATTCGGCTGGCGCCTCAGCGACCAGGAGGTTGCAGAGGTGGTGAACTTCATCCGCAGCAGTTGGGGTAATCAGGGTAGCGCTGTTACGGCCGGTGATGTGAAGTCGCTTCGCTGACTGCGTCCTCACAGAGCTGTAAACGGCTGATTGCGTTGGCAGGCGCTCTGTGGGAGCCCCTGCCTTGCTCAATATCTCAAAGCTCGATGCGATCACTGTGGGAGCGGGCTTGTCCCGCGAACACGGGCGAAGCCCGTGCCAGCCACCGCGTTGGATTTTTCGAGGGCATGCCCGCGCCCACAGAGCTATCATCTAGTCCATATTTATCAGGAACCTATAAGATATTGTTCAGATAATAACTCAAGATAATCAGACGGTTCCTGACCAACGGCAGGTTGACGAACTGCCGTAGTTTTGCTGTATTGAAACCGGTTTCATCGCTATCACAATAATCATAAGGACAGCCCATGACCGACGCGCCTGCCCATGCCCGCGAACGGGTCACCATCAGCGAAGTGGCGCGTGTCGCTGGTGTTTCCAAAGCCACCGTCTCCCGTTACATCGGTGGCGATCGCCAATTGCTGGCGGAAGCCACGGCCAAGCGCCTGGAAGAGGTCATCGAACGTCTTGGTTACCGCCCCAACCAGATGGCCCGCGGCCTGAAGCGCGGTCAGACGCGGCTGATCGGCATGCTGGTGGCGGATATTCTCAACCCCTATTCAGTGGCCGTGATGCATGGTGTGGAAACCGCCTGCCGTCAGCACGGTTACAGCCTGGTGGTGTGCAACACCAACCGCGACGACGAGCAGGAGCGTCACCACCTGGTGGCCCTGCAGAGCTACAACGTCGAAGGGTTGATCGTGAACACGCTCGGCCATCACCCCGGCGAATTGCTCAACCTGCAGCGTGACATCCCCATGGTGCTGGTCGACCGCCAATTGCCTGAGCTGAATGTCGACCTGGTGGGCCTGGACAATGCCGACGCGGTCGAGCAGGCCCTCGACCACCTGCAGGCCCAAGGTTACCGCGATATCCTGGCGGTCAGCGAACCCCTCGATGGCACCAGCTCGCGCCTGGAGCGGGTGCAGGCATTCGGGGCGTCGGTCAGTCGCCGGCCCGGCATGCGTCAGCAGGTGCTGGAAATCAACGCCGGGTTGCCGGACCAACTGGCTGCGTTTCTTGCCGGCCGTGGCCATGGCCCGCAAGCAGTGTTCACCTTCAACGGCGTTGCCACCTTGGCAGTGACCCGCGCCCTGCAGGAGGCTGGGTGCAATCTGTTTGCCGACGTCGGGCTGATTGCCCTCGACGACCTCGACTGGTACCCCTTGGTCGGCAAAGGCATCACGGCACTGGCCCAACCCACCGAGCGTATTGGTGTGGCGGCATTCGAAAGCCTGCTCGATCGCTTGCGCGGCGACAGCGGCGCCGCCCGCCGCATCGACTTCAAGGCCAACCTGATCATCCGCGGCTCAACCCAACCCCAGTAAGCAACGGCAGGCTTGCGCCTGCGGCTGCCGACTAAAAATGAAACCGGTTTCATAAGGATAAAAACAATGCACCCGAACCCCGTTTCCATCAGCCTCTCAAGCTACGGCGCCGACTTTGTGCGGCAACGTGGCCAGGAGCAGTTCCTGGACATGCTGGCAGCCGCTGGCGTCAGCCGAGTGGAGTTGCGCGAAGAATTGTTTGCCAGCGCACCGGACGCGACCGCACTCGGTGCAGTCGTTGCCGCACTGGGCCTGGAATGCTTGTACTCGAGCCCCCTTGAATTGTGGACCGCGCAAGGCGTGCCCGATCCGCGACTGGTGCAGAAGCTGGAGACCGCTCGGGCACTTGGCGCGGTGGCGCTGAAGGTATCGCTGGGGCATTTCGATGAGCACTGCGATGTAATGGCTCTGGCGGCGCTGCTGCCTGCTCATGGGCCGCTGCTGCTGGTGGAAAACGATCAGACTGCACAGGGTGGCAGGATCGAGCCGCTGCTGCAGTTCTTTCTGCGGGCCGACACGCTAGGGCTGCGCCTGGGCATGACTTTCGACATCGGCAACTGGCAGTGGCAGGACGAGCCTGCGCGGCAAGCCGCTCGGCAACTCGGCCGTTGGGTGCGCTATGTACATTGCAAGGCTGTGCAGCGCCGGGCCGATGGCCGTCTGGTTGCCACACCGCCCGAAGCGGCGGACCTACAGGCGTGGGCAGCGCTGATGGCCGAGTTCGCGCCCGGCGTGGTGCGCGCCGTCGAGTACCCTCTGGTTGGTGAAGACCTGTTGGCGCTCACCCGGGCACAAGTGCGTAGCCTGGCTGCACTGAGCGCCGGCGAGGAGGTGGCCCATGCATGAGCATGATGTGCTGTGCTTCGGCGAAACCATGGCCATGTTCGTTGCCGAGCAGACAGGCGACCTGGCCAGTGTCGGCCAGTTCGGCAAACGCATCGCAGGTGCAGACAGTAACGTGGCCATCGGCTTGGCGAGGCTGGGTTTCAAGGTGCGCTGGCTGAGCCGCGTCGGTAACGATTCACTGGGCCGTTTTGTGCTCGACAGCTTGCGCAGCGAAGGCCTGGACTGTTCCGGTGTCGAGGTGGATGCCTGTTACCCGACGGGTTTTCAGCTCAAGGCCCGCTGCGATGATGGCAGCGACCCGGCAGTGGAGTACTTTCGCCGTGGTTCGGCAGCCAGCAAGCTGTCGCCCACATCGCTAGGCCCAGGCTTGCTGCAGGCACGCCATCTGCACGCCACCGGCATCCCGCCGGCGCTGTCGGAAGGCTGCCGGGCGCTTTCCCACGCGCTGCTGGATGCCATGCGCGCAGCCGGGCGCAGCATCTCGTTCGACCCTAACTTGCGCCCCTCGCTTTGGCCCGATCAAAGCAGCATGGTGCGCGAAATCAATGCCCTGGCCGCCAAGGCCGATTGGGTTTTACCGGGCCTGGAGGAGGGGCGGTTGCTGACTGGCCAGCACACCCCGGCGGACATCGCTGGGTTCTACCTCGACCAAGGGGTGGAACTGGTGGTGATCAAGCTGGGCGACGCCGGCGCCTATTACCGCAGCGCCAAGGGCGAAGGGCAGGTAGCACCGGTGCCGGTCAGCCGTGTGCTGGACACCGTCGGTGCGGGTGATGCCTTTGCTGTCGGCGTGCTCAGCGCGTTGCTTGAGGGACATGCGGTGGAAGAGGCGGTCGCGCGCGGCAACTGGTGCGGCAGCCGTGCCGTGCAGTCACGCGGCGACATGGAAGGGCTGCCGCAGCGCCATGAACTGGAGGCCCACGACCTGCGCAGAAGCGCGTGAGCCGCCCCGAAAGACCTGTTGCGACAAAAACAACAAGCTCAGGAGAAACAAAACCATGCAAAGCCAAAGCCTGGCACCTCGCCGCTGGTGGTACATCATCCCGATCGTGTTCGTCACCTACAGCCTGGCGTACCTGGACCGCGCCAATTATGGCTTCGCCGCTGCCTCTGGCATGGCCGAAGACCTGCACATCACACCCGTGTTGTCTTCCCTGCTGGGCGCGCTGTTCTTTCTCGGTTACTTCTTCTTCCAGGTACCCGGCGCCATTTACGCCGAAAAGCGCAGCGTGAAGAAGCTGATCTTCGTCTGCCTGATCCTGTGGGGCGGCCTTGCCACGCTCACCGGCATGGTCAGCAACGTCTACATGCTGATCGGTATCCGTTTTCTGCTCGGGGTGGTGGAGGCCGCCGTCATGCCGGCAATGCTGGTGTACCTGTGCCATTGGTTCACCCGCGCCGAGCGCTCGCGCGCCAACACCTTCCTGATGCTCGGCAACCCGGTGACCATCCTGTGGATGTCGGTGGTGTCGGGATACCTGATCAAGCATTACGACTGGCGCTGGATGTTCATCATCGAAGGCCTGCCTGCGGTGATCTGGGCATTCTTCTGGTGGCGCCTGGTGGATGACCGCCCAGCCCAGGTGAAGTGGCTGAGCGCTCAGGAAAAGGCCGACCTGGCGCAGGCCCTGGCCGCTGAGCAACAGGGCATCAAGCCGGTAAAGAACTATCGCGAGGCGTTCCGCTCGCGACAGGTGATCATTCTGGCGCTGCAGTACTTCTGCTGGAGCATTGGCGTGTACGGCTTCGTGCTGTGGCTGCCGTCGATTCTGAAGCAGGCGGCCAACGTCGATATCGTGCAGGCCGGCTGGCTGGCCTCGGTGCCTTACCTGGCGGCGGTACTGGCGATGGTGGGCGTGTCCTGGGCGTCCGACCGCCTGCAAAAGCGCAAGCGCTTCGTCTGGCCGCCGCTGCTGGTTGCCGCTGTGGCGTTCTATGGCTCGTACGCGTTGGGCAGCGAACATTTCTGGCTGTCGTACGCGTTGCTGGTGGTCGCAGGCGCCTGCATGTACGCGCCCTATGGCCCGTTCTTCGCAATCGTGCCGGAGATTCTGCCGGCAAACGTCGCAGGCGGGGCCATGGCGCTGATCAACAGCATGGGCGCGTTGGGCTCGTTCGGCGGTTCGTGGTTGGTGGGCTACCTCAATGGCGCTACCGGCGGGCCCGGCGCCTCTTACCTGTTCATGTGCGGCGCGCTGCTGGCAGCTGTGGCGCTGACCGCTGCACTCAATACCCCCCAGACGTCCGGCCGGGCCAAGCGCGACAGCGCGAGGCTGGCCATGAACCCTCAGGAAACCTGAAATGAAGAAGCGAATCGTCCTTTACAAACGCCTGTCCGACGACTTGATGGCACGCCTGCAAAACCACGTTGAGGTGACCTGGGTGGACACCACACAGCCAGATGGCCTGGCCCGGCTGCGCGACGCGTTGCCGGGGGCGCATGGGTTGTTGGGGGCCAGCCTGCGCCTGGATGCCAGCCTGCTTGACTTGGCGCCGCAGCTGGAAGTGGTGTCCAGCGTTTCGGTGGGCGTGGACAACTACGATGTTGCCGAACTCAGCCGGCGTGGCGTGATGCTGACCAACACACCTGACGTGCTGACCGAAACCACTGCCGACACCGGCTTTGCCTTGATGCTTGCTACCGCCAGGCGGGTGGTGGAACTGGCGAACTGGGTGCGTGACGGCCATTGGCAGGCCAACCTGGGCCCGGGGCATTTTGGCAGTGATGTGCACGGCAAGACGCTGGGCATCGTCGGCATGGGCCGCATCGGCGAGGCTTTGGCCCGGCGCGCGGCAGCCGGCTTCGGCATGCGTGTGCTGTATCACAGCCAACGTGCCAAACCGGAGGTGGAGGCGCGCCATGCGGCACGCCAGTGCAGCCTGGATGAGTTGTTGCAGCAGGCAGATTTCGTTTGCCTGACCGTGCCGCTGAGCGTCAGTACCGAAGGCCTGATCGGTGCACGAGAGCTGGCGTTGATGAAGGCTGAGGCGATCCTGGTGAACATCTCACGGGGGCGCGTGGTGGATGAGCAGGCGCTGGTCGAAGCGTTGCGGGCCAGGCGCATACGTGGCGCGGGGCTGGATGTGTTTGTGCAGGAGCCGCTATCAGTAGACTCTCCGCTGTTGCAGCTCGATAACGTGGTAGCGACACCGCATATCGGCTCCGCGACCGAGGAAACCCGCCAGGCCATGGCGCGTTGCGCGGTAGACAACCTGCTGAGCGCGCTGGCCGGTGAGCGGCCGGCAAATTTGGTGAATGAGGTGTGCAGAACGTGAGAACAAGGGGCCGCTATGCGGCCCCCGTACAATACAGGTCTATCGGCAGTTACCTGCCTTGCGATAGCCCGCTGCCTGCGCCTCACCCTCGTTAGCGAAGGTCACCTGGTTCTTGGCTGCGACCTGGTTGTAGCCCGGGCAGCCTACAGACAGGTGATAAACGTGGCTGTTGCGGTTGCCAAGCACGGCCCCGACTGACTGGACACTGGCCAGGCTCGGCTTGGGCTCTGGCTTGGCGGCTTTCGCCGGCACCGCCTGTACCACGCCACTGCCAACCGGCTTGTAGTCGGCCGTCCACTTGCGCTCGCCGCTCACGAACGGGTTGGCGTGCCCCATGATGGCGGCGATGCGCCGGTCGCGCTCTTTCTCCCAGGCCGACACCGGGTGCTGTTTGTCCCAGGCCATCAGCAGTTGTTGCTGCTGGCGCGACATACTCAGCTGGTAACGGTCGAACATGTAGAACGTGGTGCGAGCCACCAGGCCTTTGACTTCATCGCGCGGTTCGGCGGCACGCTGGACGAAATCGACCTTGGTGGTGCACTGGCCATACTCGCCGGCATTGCCAGCGACCATGCCGTAGTTGAAGTTGCTGCGGTCGCCGTTGACCTCGCCCACGGCCGGGTAGAGGTTGAACAGGTCGGCCTCCATGGCGCGGAACACTGGGTCGTTGTCCACGCAATGCTCGCGGCCGCCGTTCTTCCAGCACTGGCGCTGGTTGCCGAACGTATAGGCGGGCACGATGTGTTCCCACTCGGTGCGTTCGGCACGGTTTTGCTGCTTGCGCGTCTGGTAACCGCACGAAGCGGCATCGATGCGCCCACCCGACTTGCCCACCCAGGTCCATTTGCAACCGCAGTACAGGTCACCCATGGCACTGCTGGCCTGGTCCAGGTACACCTTCTGCTTGGCTACCACCTTGGCCTCGGTAAACGTCGCCGGGGGGTTGGCCAAGGCAGGCAAGGTGAAGGAAAACACTAAGGTTAAGGCGTAAAGCAGTGATTTCATGAGAAAAACATATTTCAGATTGGGGCGCGCATTGTAATGCTTTCCCCGTGGCTGGCCAGCTCGCTGAGCCATACCAGTGGTCGGCCCGGGGCGTCCCCTGCCATACGGCTGAACGTGGCCGAGTAGAGCATGTCCCTGACCTGGGCGCCCATGCGCAACAGGCGCTCGATGAAACCGGCACCGACGTCGCCGTAGTCCTCAAGCGAAACGCCGCTCTGGTTATGCTGGATCGCCAGGTGGTAATGACTGACCCCCGCGCCATTGCCGCTGCCGCCAAGTACCACCGTGAAGCGGGGGCCGAGCAGCGTGGCCAGGCGTTGCTGGACCAGGTCGAGCAGTGCAAGCGGTACTTCATCGTGCCGCAGCGTGTTGGGGAAGCAAGGGGTGAAGGGAAGCATGGGTGTGTCCTGCTGGCCGGGTTCGAGTGTTGGCCAGCTTAGGCAAGGTGACTGTCAACTTGGGTTAAGCGGGGGTAAAAGCGGGTAATGCTTAACCCTGGCGTGCGCGGCTGTTTGTGGGAGCGGCCTTGTGTCGCGAAAGGGCCGCGAAGCGGCCCCGGCAATGTTGGCGGTGAAGCTGAAAACCTGGGGGCGCTCCGCACCCCTTTCGCGACACAAGGCCGCTCCCACAAGAGCCCTCCCACCGTAAGAAAGGGCTCAGAACGTCTGCCCCAGCGAAAACTGGAATATCTGGGTCTCGGCGTTATCCGGTTTTTTCAACGGCGCCGCCAGGCTGAAGCTCAGTGGCCCCATGGGGCTGTACCAGGTCACGCCAACCCCCAGCGACACGGCCATCTGCGCCAGGTCGACGCTGCCGCAGCCCTGGGTGGTCGACAGGTAACAGGTGTCGGCATACACGTTACCGGCGTCGACGAACAACGAGCTGCGCAGCTGGCTCTGGTCCTTCACGAACGGCAGCGGGAAGATGTATTCGGCGCCGCCGCTAATCAGGATATTGCCCCCCAGCACATCGGTGTCGCGGTCGGAATAGTAAGCCTGGCCGGCGCTGGCGTAGGTACCGGTGGCCGGGGTGTTGCGCGGGCCGAGGGTGCCATCCTTGAACCCGCGCACCGAGCCTTGGCCACCGGCGGTGTAGCTCTCATAGAACGGCAAGCCGTCGGTGGATCCGTAGCCATTGCCGTAGCCCAGGGTGGTGTGCAGGCGCAGCGAGGTGTTGTTGGTTACCGGCAGGAAGGTCTGGCCGTTGTAATCCAGTTTGTAGAATGACAGGTCGCTGCCAGGGGTGGTGGCCATCAGTGTCAGGCTCTGGGAGTGACCACGGGTGGCCAGCACGCCTTTGTTCAGGGTCGACTCGGACCAGCCGATCGACGCCTTGAGGTTGTTGAAACGCTTGCCCTCACGGGCGATGAAGTCGTAGATCTCGTCGGCGCTGTAGGTGCCTGGCGAAATGTCGTCGTGCTGCAGGGTCAGGCCGTAGGTCAGGCGCGAGGTTTCGTTGATCGGGTAGCCAAAGCTTACCCCGGCGCCGTAGCTATTGATCGCGTAGTACGAAACGCCATCGTCGTAGTAGTCGCTGTAGTCGGTGCTGTTGTAGAACAGGTTGTAGCCCAGGCTGACACCGTCGGCAGTGAAGTAGGGGTCCACGAAACCGAAGTTGTACTTGGTCTGGTACTCGCTGCGGGTCAGCCCGATGGACACTTTGTTACCGGTACCGAGGAAGTTGCTCTGGCTGATCGAACCCCCGAGGATCAGGCCGGCGCTCTGGGCGAAACCGACGCTGGCGGTGATCGAGCCGGAGGCTTGCTCTTCGACGCTGTAGTTGACGT
>NZ_FYDS01000008.1:0-304 GCF_900187545.1 Pseudomonas sp. Irchel 3F3
CGATCACTGACATTTCGGTCACCGGCGACACCAAGTTCGAAAACCTGGTGACCGATAAGACGCCAGTGACCACTACTGTCAGCGACGAGCCGAACGGCGCCGGGAACCTGGTGAAAGTCAGCATCACTCCGGTCACCGAGTCGGTGAACGAAGCGACTGCGCCGACCTTCAAGCTCACCCTGAACCAAGCCATCGATAAACCGCTGACCGTGCTGCTGAGCACCGGCGAAACCGTGGTGTTCGCCGCTGGCGAGACCACCAAGACCGTTTCGGCGCCAGCCCAGGGCGATGACGTGTTCATCGA
>NZ_FYDS01000008.1:401-324652 GCF_900187545.1 Pseudomonas sp. Irchel 3F3
TCACCCTGAACCAAGCCATCGATAAACCGCTGACCGTGCTGCTGAGCACCGGCGAAACCGTGGTGTTCGCCGCTGGCGAGACCACCAAGACCGTTTCGGCGCCAGCCCAGGGCGATGACGTGTTCATCGACAAGGGCCAGATCACCGTCAGCATCGACAAGGCCACCGTTACCGGTGCGCCGCTGGAAAACCTGCAGATCGGTACCCCGGCGACCGTTCAGGTCACCGACACCATCAGCAAAGTCACCGCCGTCCTGTCGGTGGACAACACCGCTGTGGTCGAAGGTGGCAAGATCACCTACACCGTCACCCTGATCAGCGAAGACACCAAGCTGCCAGTGACTGGCCACGGTGGTGTGACCGTGACCTTGACCGGTGGCACTCAGGTCACCATCAACCCAGGCTCGGCCACCGGCACTGTGGAAATCACCGCGCCGAACGACCTGTACGCGGGCGGCCAGGACGCAATTACCAAGTCGATCACCGGTATCGAAGTCACCGGCGACACCAAGTTCGAGAACCTGGTGACCGACAAGACCCCAGTGACCACTACCGTCAGCGACGAGCCAAACGGCGCCGGGAACCTGGTGAAAGTCAGCATCACGCCAGTCACCGACACGGTGAACGAAGCGACTGCCCCGACCTTCAAGGTGACCCTGAACCAGGCCATCGATAAGCCGCTGACCGTGCTGCTGAGCACCGGTGAAACCGTGGTGTTCGCCGCTGGCGAGACCACCAAGACCGTTTCGGCGCCAGCCCAGGGCGATGACGTGTTCATCGACAAGGGCCAGATCACCGTCAGCATCGACAAGGCCACCGTTACCGGTGCGCCGCTGGAAAACCTGCAGATCGGTACCCCGGCGACCGTTCAGGTCACCGACACCATCAGCAAAGTCACCGCCGTCCTGTCGGTGGACAACACCGCTGTGGTCGAAGGTGGCAAGATCACCTACACCGTCACCCTGATCAGTGAAGACACCAAGCTGCCAGTGACCGGCCACGGCGGTGTGACCGTGACCCTGACTGGCGGCACGGTCGTGACTATCCCGGCCGGCTCGGCCTCGGGTACCGCCTTCGTCACTGCACCGAACGACCTGTATGCCGGTGGCCAGCCTGCGATCACCAAGTCGATCACTGACATTTCGGTCACCGGCGACACCAAGTTCGAAAACCTGGTGACCGATAAGACGCCAGTGACCACTACTGTCAGCGACGAGCCGAACGGCGCCGGGAACCTGGTGAAAGTCAGCATCACGCCGGTCACCGACACGGTGAACGAAGCGACTGCGCCGACCTTCAAGCTCACCCTGAACCAGGCCATCGATAAACCGCTGACCGTGCTGCTGAGCACCGGTGAAACCGTGGTGTTCGCCGCTGGTGAAACCACCAAAACCATTTCGGCGCCTGCCCAGGGCGATGACGTGTTCATCGACAAGGGCCAGATCACCGTCAGCATCGACAAGGCCACCGTTACCGGTGCGCCGCTGGAGAACCTGCAGATCGGTACCCCGGCGACCGTTCAGGTCACCGACACCATCAGCAAAGTCACCGCTGTCCTGTCGGTGGACAACACCGCTGTAGTCGAAGGTGGCAAGATCACCTACACCGTGACCCTGATCAGCGAAGACACCAAGCTGCCAGTGACCGGCCACGGCGGTGTGACCGTGACCCTGACTGGCGGCACAGTCGTGACTATTCCGGCGGGTTCTGCCTCGGGTACCGCCTTCGTCACTGCACCGAACGACCTGTATGCCGGTGGCCAGCCTGCGATCACCAAGTCGATCACCGACATTTCGGTCACCGGCGACACCAAGTTCGAAAACCTGGTGACCGATAAGACGCCAGTGACCACCACTGTCAGCGATGAGCCGAACGGCGCCGGGAACCTGGTGAAAGTCAGCATCACTCCAGTCACCGAGTCGGTGAACGAAGCGACTGCGCCGACCTTCAAGCTCACCCTGAACCAAGCCATCGATAAACCGCTGACCGTGCTGCTGAGCACCGGTGAAACCGTGGTGTTCGCCGCTGGCGAGACTACAAAGACCGTTTCGGCGCCAGCCCAGGGCGATGACGTGTTCATCGACAAGGGCCAGATCACCGTCAGCATCGACAAGGCCACCGTCACCGGTGCGCCGCTGGAGAACCTGCAGATCGGTACCCCGGCGACCGTTCAGGTCACCGACACCATCAGCAAAGTCACCGCTGTCCTGTCGGTGGACAACACCGCTGTAGTCGAAGGTGGCAAGATCACCTACACCGTGACCCTGATCAGCGAAGACACCAAGCTGCCGGTGACTGGCCACGGTGGTGTGACCGTCACCCTGACCGGTGGCACTCAGGTCACCATCAACCCGGGCTCGGCGACTGGCACTGTCAGCATCAATGCCCCGGATGATGTTTATACGGGCGGTCAGGACACCATTACCAAGTCGATCACCGGCATTGCTGTCGCTGGCGACAAGGTCTTCGAAAACCTTGTGGCAGGTACCAACTCCGTCAGCACCACGGTAAGTGACGAGCCAAGTGGCCAAGGTGATATTGCCAAGGTCAGTATTACCGGCACCACTTCGCTCACCGAAGGCGAAACTGGCGCTTACACGCTGACCCTGACCCACGCCTCCAAGGCCGAAGTCACGATCACCCTCAGCTACAGCGGCACCGCCAAAAACGGTGAGGACTTCACCGGTGTCACCACCGTGAAGATCCCGGCCAACAGCACAGGCACCACGTTCAACATCGCTACCATCGACGACAAGCTGGTCGAAGGTACCGAGAACTTCGTGGTGAAGATCGAAACTGCCACCGGTGGCAACTTCGAGAACCTGCAGGTTGATAGCAGTAAATCGAGCGTGACTACCACCATCCTCGACAACGACAACCTGCCGGTTTCACCTGGTGGCGCGGTGTTTGGCGTGGAAGACACCGACTACGTGTTCGCCTGGAGTGATTTCAAAGTCACCGATGCCGATGGCAACACCGGTCTGTCCGTGACCATTACTTCGATCCCTGGTGCCGGCAACCTGCAGTTCTTCAACGGTACTGCCTGGGTGAATGTGACCGTTGGCCAGGTGGTGAGCCAGGCTGACATCATTGCCAAGAACCTGAAATTCGTTCCGCTTCTCAACCAGTCGGGCTCGGATAACTACGGTGGCAATGGCGTGGGTAACCAGAAGGCTGACTACGCACAGTTCAAGTACAAGCCGAACGATGGCACCAACCTGGGCACAGAAGTGACCATGAAGGTCGACATCAGCCCGGTAGCCGACAAACCGACGCTCAGCTTCGGCAGCGCCGATATCGACTCCAAAGGCCTGACCAAAGAAGTCTGGACCAGCCTCAAAGGCCTCGGTACTGGCGGCAATGGCATTACCGGTGAGGACCTGAAGACGGTATTTGCCAACTCTGGCAATGCCAACTCCAGCAGCACCACTACCAACGTGCAGTCCGATGGCAGCGTCACTGCTGGCACCGGTTCGAAAACGTCGGGCCTGATCTACCTGGAAGCCGGCAAGACCTACACCTTCAGCGGTACCGCCGACGACAGCTTCGTGGTCACCATTGGTGGCAAGACGGTGGTCACGGCCACCTGGGGTGCCGGTGGCCAGGTTTCGGGTACCTTCACCCCGAACACCAGCGGCTACTACCCGATCGAGGTCTACCATGCCAACCAGTCTGGTCCAGGCAGCTATGACCTGAACATCCAGGTAGGCTCGGGTGCGGTCACTGACCTGAGCAGCTCGAACATCAAGATGTATCAGAACGTGACCGAGATGGCCAACGCCGGCTTGGGCGTGTCCGATCTGCACACCGTGAATGGTCAGAGCTACTACGACGGCTACAAACTGAACGAAGGGCCGGAAGGTGGCTCGGTGAAACTGGTTGGTATTAATACTGCCCTGACCGACACCGACGGTTCCGAAACCCTGAACGTTAGCCTCAGCGGCATTCCGAAAGGCACTGTACTCAGCGATGGTGCAGGCCACACGGTCACAGTAGGCAGCGCACCGGTGGATGTGACCGGCTGGAAACTCAGCGGCCTTACCCTCACCCCACCGACCTACTACAAAGGCTCGTTCGACATCACGGTCACCTCGACTGCCACCGAAAGCCTGGGCGGTTCGGCCATCACCACCGGCAACATCCCGGTGACGGTGTACGGCGCAACCTACAAGGCCAGCGTGGGTACTTCGGGCAATGACACACTGACCGGCAGCGAAGGCAACGACATCATCGTCGCCGACGTGTCGGGCCTGAACGTGGTGGCGGGCAAGAACTACAATATTGCGTTCATCGTCGACAGCTCCGGCAGCATGACCGATGCGTCTATTGCCGCAGCCAAGGCCCAGCTGGCGTCTGTGTTTGCCACCTTGAAAGCCAGCCTGGGCTCGGACACCTCGGGTACGGTCAACATCTTCCTTGTCGACTTCGACACGCAGGTCAACAAGAACGTTGCTGTGAACCTGGCCGATCTTAACGCCTTGAATGACCTGCAAGCGGTCCTGAAGTCGATGCAAGGCGGGGATGATGGTGGTGGCACCAACTACGAAGATGCCTTCAAGACCACGGCCAACTTCTTCAAGAGCACAGTTGCGATCAGCAATACCGGTGCAGAGAACCTGACGTACTTCATCACCGACGGTAAGCCGACCTATTACCAGCGAAATGAAGTAACCGATAAACGCCTGTGGACTGGTGGCAAAACGCTTGACGAAGTAGTCAATGTCAATAACTACAAAGCTGGGGGCACGTTCAGTGAATGGGCCGATTCGACTCACAAGGTCGACATCAGCAGTGCTGGCGTTGTCAAGGTATCGACGTATGGCTACAACTGGTGGGGCAGCTGGGGTGTAACTTCCACAGAGACTGTGGGGACCATTCATGCCCAAGGGGACGGCACGTATGAGTTCTCCAGCCTGGGTGGCACAGGTAGGGGGACTAGCTCGAACTGGTCCGATTCAGCATCCAATACGACTGATAGCTTCACGCTGCTGGGCGGCAGCACTACCTTGCAAGGCTTGAGCAAGGTGCAGGCGATTGGACTGAACGATGATGTCAGCCTCTCCGACCTGAAGCCCTATGACAGTGCCGGCAAGCCGCAGACTAATATCGATCCTTCCAATCTGGCCAGCGCAATCCTTGGGCATACCGAGGCAACGCTGCCAGGTGCAGACAGCATCGATGGCGGCAACGGCAACGACATCATTTTCGGTGACCTGATCACCCTCAACGGTGTCGTCAGCGAGGGCTACCAAGCCCTGCAAGCGTACGTTGCGCAAAAGAGCGGTGTCGAAGCCAGTGCTGTTACCACCAGCAACGTGCACCAGTACATCACCGAGCACTACACCGAGTTCGATATCTCCGGTGCCAACGATGGCAAGGACTTCTTGTCCGGCGGCAACGGCAACGACATCCTCTTCGGCCAAGGTGGTAACGACACGCTCGATGGTGGCCGGGGTAATGACATCCTGCTGGGCGGTACTGGCAATGACACCCTGATCGGTGGCCACGGCGACGATATCCTGATCGGTGGCAGCGGTGCCGACACCTTCGTGTGGAAGGCGGGTGATTACGGCAACGACGTGATCAAGGACTTCAAGGTAGGCGAGAAAGACAAGATCGACCTGAGCGATCTGCTGCAAGGTGAGAAGGGCAGCACGATCGACAACTACCTGAAACTCACCACGGTGGAAGGCACTACCACGTTGCAAGTCAGCAGCGAAGGCAAGCTCAACGCCGCAGGTGGTATCGCCAACGCCGACGTGACCATCAAGCTGGAAGGGGTGAACTGGTCCAACACCACGATCAACTCGTTGATCAGCGGTGCTGACCCGACCATCATCATCCACAACAAAGACAGCTGATGCGCTGGAGGGCCGCTTTGCGGCCCTTTCGCGACACAAGGCCGCTTCCACACGGGTCTTTCCCGCAATCTGCTGACAGCGCATACTCTGGCGCCGGGCCTGCGCGCCTGGCGATCTTTGCCTATGCTGCTGTCTACCAACAAGGAACCAACGTGACGAGGGACACCGCCATGTTCTACGTGCAACGCGACGCCACCGGCCAGTTGCTGCGGGTAGAAGCAGCCGCTTTTGACCAGTTCACCGAAATGCTCCCCGCCGACCATGCCGATATCCAGGAATGGTTTGCCGATGACGTCGTGGAAAACAGCCTCAACCAGCTCAAGCAAAGCGACCTGGACATGATCCGCGTGCTCGAGGACCTCATCGACGTGCTGACCGCCAAGGGCGTGTTCAAGATCACCGACTTGCCCGCCGGCGCCCAGGCCAAGCTGCTCAACCGCTCCACCGCGCGCAAGGCGCTCAGCAGCCTTAACAACCTGATCGACGAAGAAGAGCAGGGCGGGCTGATCTGACAGCTGGGCAGCCCCGGCGACCGTGATATGGTTATTCTTTAAAGGTATTTAAAATATCGCACTTATGACTTTATAGTCACATCCACTGCGTACCCGTCGACCAATCGATGCGCCGCACGACTTGAACCCACACGGGAAATCCCCGTGCGTTTCTGATCGTTGCGCGCTCTTGAAGTCGCGCACTGCGTGGGAGTGATAAATGTCAGCCGCCTCGAACGCCTTGTCGACCATCGACAGCGCCCAGCCGCAAGTTTTCGAAATCCGCCCGTTCTCCGGTGCCGTAGGCGCCGAGATCAACGGCCTGGACCTGGCCAAACCGGTCAACGCCGAGGATTTCGCCCGTATCCATCGCGCCCACCTCGACCACCATGTGCTGGTGTTTCGCGACCAGCGCATCAGCCCGGAACAGCAGATAGCCTTCAGCCGCCGCTTTGGCGAGCTGCAAATTCATGTGCTCAAGCAGTTCCTGCTCACAGGTCATCCCGAGATCCTGATCGTTTCCAACATCATCGAAAACGGCCAGAACATCGGCCTGGGTGATGCCGGCAAGTTCTGGCACTCCGACCTGTCATACAAGGCGTTGCCCAGCCTCGGTTCCATGCTGCATGCCCAGGAACTGCCCAGCGAAGGCGGCGACACGTTGTTCGCCGACATGCACAAAGCCTGGGACGCCGTACCCGGCGCCCTGCGCAAGATAGTCGAGGGGCGCAGTGCTGCTCACTCCTACACCGCCCGGTACGGCGAGACCAAATTCGAAGGCAACTGGCGCCCGACCCTGACCGCCGAACAGTTGGCGCAGGTACAGGAAGTCATTCACCCCGTGGTGCGCACCCACCCGGAAAACGGCCGCAAGGCACTGTTCGTCAGTGAAGGGTTCACCACCCGCATCATTGGCCTGCCAGACGACGAAAGCCGCGACGTGCTGCAACAGCTATACGCCCTGAGCGTGCTGGAGCAGAACACCTACCGCCACCAATGGCAGCCCCACGACCTGGTGTTCTGGGACAACCGCTCGCTGATCCACCTGGCCACCGGCTGCCCCGCACACCTGCGACGCAAGCTGTACCGCACCACCATCCAGGGCGACGCCCCGTTCTGACGACTGAGGACATCTTCATGCGCAAATCCATCAGCCGCCTGGCGGCAAGCATCGGCCTGGGCGCGAGCCTGGTCGTCGGCACCCTGGCCGCCCCCGCAGTGGCCCAGGCCGAAGGCAAGATCCGTATTGCCGAACAGTTCGGCATCGTCTACCTGCTGCTGAACGTGGTGCGTGACCAGCACCTGATCGAAAAGCACGGCAAGGAGCAGGGCATCGACATCGAGGTCGACTGGGCTCAGCTGTCGGGGGGCTCGGCCATCAACGACGCACTGTTGTCCGGCTCGGTGGACATCGCCGGTGCGGGTGTCGGCCCCCTGCTTACTGTGTGGGACCGCACCAAGGGTCGGCAGAACGTGAAGGCGGTGGCCTCGCTGGGCAACTTCCCGTACTACCTGGTCAGCAGCAATCCCAACGTGAAGACTATCGCTGACATTTCCGACAAAGACCGCATCGCTGTGCCAGCGGTGGGTGTTTCGGTGCAGTCGCGCTTCCTGCAGTACGCCGCGGCCCAGCAGTGGGGCGACAAGGAATACAACCGCCTCGACAAATACACCCTCGCCGTACCGCACCCGGATGCTACCGCCGCGTTGCTGGCGGGCGGCACCGAGCTGAACGGGCATTTCTCCAACCCACCGTTCCAGGACCAGGTGCTGGCCAACAAAGACGTGCACGTGGTGCTCAACAGCTATGACCTGCTCGGCCCCAACTCGCCGACCTTGCTGTTTGCCACCGAGAAATTCCGCAAGGACAACCCCAAAACCTACAAGGCCTTCGTCGACGCCCTGGCCGAAGCCGCAGACTTCGCCCAGAAAGACAAGGCCGCTGCCGCCGACACCTACATCCGTGTGACCAAGGCCAAGATCGACCGCGACGCGCTGATCAAACTGATCGACAACCCGCAGTACGAATTCACCGTCACGCCAAAGAACACCTACAAGCTGGCCGATTTTCTCTATCGGGTCGGCGCCATCAAGCACAAGCCGGAATCGTGGAAGGATTACTTCTTCCAGGATGAACGCCCGCTGCAGGGGAGCTGATCGACCATGACCGCCCCATTGCCAGGCCACACGGCCAGCAACCTGAGCCGTGTCGCAACGCCGCCTTTGCTCAAGGTGGATAACCTCAGCCTCGAATACCGCACCGCACAACGCGTGGTGCGGGCCACCCACCAGGTCAGCTTCGAAGTCGACCGTGCCGACCGCTTTGTGCTGCTGGGCCCCTCCGGTTGCGGCAAGTCCACCTTGCTCAAAGCCGTAGCCGGTTTCATCCAGCCGCAGGAAGGGCAGATTCTGCTGCAGGGCGAAGCGGTCCGTGGCCCCGGGCCCGACCGCATCGTGGTGTTCCAGGAGTTTGACCAACTGCCGCCGTGGAAAACGGTGAAGCAGAACGTGATGTTCCCACTGCTGGTGTCGGGCCAGCTCAAGCGCGCCGATGCCGAGGAGCGGGCGCTGCATTACCTGGAGAAGGTTGGCCTGGCCGCCTTCGCCGATGCCTATCCGCATACCTTGTCGGGCGGCATGAAGGCACGCGTGGCGATTGCCCGGGCCTTGGCCACGCAGCCAAAGATCCTGTTGATGGATGAGCCGTTCGCCGCCCTTGATGCGCTGACCCGGCGCAAGATGCAGGAAGAGCTGTTGCTGCTGTGGGAGGAAGTGCGGTTTACCCTGCTGTTCGTGACCCACTCCATCGAGGAGGCGCTGGTGGTCGGCAACCGTATCCTGCTGCTTTCGCCACACCCGGGGCGGGTGCGGGCTGAAGTGCACAGCCATCAGTACGACCTTGCGAGCCTGGGTGGCAGCGACTTCCAGGCCAGTGCCCGGCGTATCCACCGCTTGCTGTTTGATGAGGCAGATACCCCGGAAAAGCCCAACGACATTGGCTTCAACGCTATTCGCATTGCCTACTGACAGGAGCTTCAGCCATGACCACTACACCTGTACGCCAGGAATACGAGGTGCAGCTGCAGCCCCTGCTCAGTGTGCCTCTGGAACGACAACTGCCGTTGGCCCAGCGCCTGTGGCAGCAAGGCTGGCTGCGCAAGGCAGTTATCCTGCTGGTGATCGCTGTGCTGTGGGAGGCCGTCGCCCGCTATCAGGACAACGACCTGCTATTGCCTGGCTTTGTACAAACTGCCGCAGCGCTGTGGGACGGCATGATCAGTGGTGAACTGCCGGCCAAGGTTGGCGTGTCGCTGGTGATCCTGCTCAAGGGCTACGTGCTGGGCATCGTCCTGGCCTTCGGCCTGACCAGCCTGGCAGTTTCGACCCAGCTGGGCCGGGACCTGCTGGGCACGTTGACCTCGATGTTCAACCCGCTACCAGCCATTGCCCTGCTGCCGCTGGCTTTGCTGTGGTTCGGGCTGGGCGACAACAGCCTGATCTTCGTGCTGGTGCATTCGGTGCTGTGGGCCTTGGCGCTGAATACCTACGCGGGCTTTCTTGGCGTCTCGGAAACACTGCGCATGGCTGGTCGCAACTATGGCCTGAAAGGGCTGCGACTGGTGCTGCACATCCTCGTGCCGGCGGCATTGCCATCAATCCTGTCGGGGCTGAAGATCGGCTGGGCTTTTGCCTGGCGCACCCTGATTGCCGCCGAGCTGGTGTTTGGGGCCAGCAGCGGTAAAGGCGGGCTGGGCTGGTACATCTTCCAGAACCGTAACGAGCTGTATACCGACAAGGTATTTGCCGGGTTGGCGGTGGTGATCCTGATCGGTTTGCTGGTGGAAGGGTTGGTGTTCAACACCCTGGAGCGGCTGACCGTGCGGCGTTGGGGCATGCAGCGCTGACCTGCACTGGCCCTGTCGCCGGCGAGCCAGGTACTCCACAGGTCGTGAGGCTTGTGGAGTACCTGTGGGCGCTGGCTTGCCGGCGATAGGGCCAGTACAGCTATCAAGTCAGGTACTGAGCTGCCGCATTGCTCAGGATCTTGCCAATTTCTTCCCTCAATACCGAAGGCTGCTCCACCACCAACCCATCCCCATGGCTCAGCAGCCACCAGCGCAATGGCCAACCGTCACTCACCGTGGCCCGCAACCGATGCCCATGCTCCAGCGCCGTCAGCTGCATGTCGCTGCTCAACGGCGCATCGCGCAACTGCCGCGCCAGTGCATCGCTGATTCGCGCCACCAGCTCCACGCCCTCACCCTTCGCCGGTTGCAACGCATCCCCCCGCAGGTGCGTCAGCAAATCGAAGTTACCGCGCAACTCACCCACCGCACTCGCTGACCAGTGCCAGCCAAACGGGATGCTCTTGTCATTGCGTTCCAGCGGAAAGATCAGCGACAGCTCATTGAGGTCGCGCTCTACAGTGCGTTTGCTGACCGTGAAGCCCACATCGCGCAGCCCCCAGACAAGCTCGGCGCTGGTAATACCTGGAGAGCGGCTGGGCAGCTGGCGCAGCAGTGCCCACTGACGGCTGAGAGTGGCGCGAGTGGTGGCGAACGGCAAAATGTAACGTCCTTGTCTAGGCTTGCCGCAATAGGATGGCGGCACGCGTGTTGTATGGCAATTGGCCACAGCCTGCTCAGATCAAGGAACTCGCATTTGGTTGCCATGTACCGAATCGTTCGCGACAGGTTTTGACGTGACGTCACGCAGAATCACGCCTCATCACAGCCGAAGGTTGGGTTGTGCGTCGTTCAATGAGGATGAACATGTCTGCTGCCAGCAATATCCATTCGCTGCTTGCCCGCCTTCTGCCCGAGCGGGTCATTGCGCCACCGGCCCCGGTCGGGAGGCGACAGCGGCTGTTTGCCGGTGTGGGGTTGCCCAGCCAGCGCTCGATGCTGGTCAACCGCCTGGATGAGGCCAGCGACCTGCAGGCCGTATATGCCGACTTGCGTCGCCAGGCGTTGCTAGGCAGCGTGGCGGCGCTGAACGACCTCGGCTGGATCTGGCTCAACGGCAAGTACTGGCGTGCTGATACCGTGCTGGCCGGCCACCTTCTGCGCATGGCAGCCCTGCAGGGCAATGCTGCGGCCTGGTTCAACCTTGGGCAGCAGCATTACTTTGGCAAAGGTATCGACCCTTCCTACGTGCAGGCGGCGGAGTGTTACCGACAGGCCTTCGAACGGGGCATGCTGCATGCCGCCGCAGCACTGGGTGACCTGTATGAGGAGGAGGTGTGCGATGGCGACCTTGATTGGCAGGTCGACCTGGTACAGGCCTACCAGTGGTTCATGCGCGGGGCCGAGCGGGGCGAGGCGCGTTGCCGCTTCGAGGTGGGTTACAGGTTGATGCACGGGCTGTACGTAGAGGCCGACCTCAAGGCCGCTCTCTATTGGCTGGAGCTGGCGGCTGCGGCGGGGGTGGTGCAGGCAGCAGAGGAGCTGGCGGTGCACTTCAGCAGCCGTGATGCGGCGCGGTACCAGGAATGGCGGGACCGGGCGGTGCAGATGGGCAGCACATTGGCACTGACCATGAAGCTGGAAGACCAGATCCAGCCCTGAAATTTCTGCTGCTTGTGCCGGCGATAGGGCCAGCACAGGCAGACACAAAGCCCATCATGAACAACAATTCATCCTTACCCCTCATCGCCCGCTGTTGACGACAGGGGGAGGGCAAGGCGTATATTGATAGTTAGCAAACTATGAATATCCTTGGTTCCCTTCATGTCCCTTGATCTCCTGCGCCTGCAAGTCAGCAGTGGCTTGGTGGTAGCCGCCCGTCATTGGCGGCGCATCTGCCATACCGCCCTGACCGGTTACGGTATTTCCGAGGCCTGCGCTGCGCCGCTGCTGATGATCGTGCGCCTGGGCGACGGTGTGCACCAGGTGGCGGTGGCCCAGGCCGCCGGCCTGGAAAGCCCATCGCTGGTGCGCCTGCTCGACCAACTGTGCAAGGCCGGCCTGGTGTGCCGCAGCGAGGACCCACTGGACCGCCGCGCCAAGGCCCTGAGCCTGACCGCCGAAGGCCGTGCCCTGGCCGAAGCCATCGAAGCTGAACTGGTGCGCCTGCGCCGCGATGTGCTCAACGGTATCGACCAGGCCGACCTGGACGCCACCTTGCGCGTGCTGCGCGCCTTCGAAGCTGCCGGCCTGGGCAGTACGGGCGGGGTGGCATGAACGGCTTCTTCAGTTCGGTACCCCCGGCCCGCGACTGGTTCTACGGCGCGCGCACCTTCGCCGCTTCCATGATTGCCTTGTACATCGCCTTGCTCATGCAACTGCCGCGCCCCTACTGGGCCATGGCCACGGTGTACATTGTCTCCAGCCCGTTCGTCGGCCCGACCAGCTCTAAAGCGCTGTACCGCGCAGTGGGCACGTTACTGGGTGCCGGCGGGGCGATTTTCCTGGTGCCGCCGCTGGTGCAATCGCCGTTGCTGTTGAGCATCGCCATCGCCCTGTGGACCGGCACCTTGCTGTTCCTGTCGCTGAACCTGCGCACGGCCAACAACTACGTGCTGATGCTGGCCGGCTACACGTTGCCGATGATCGCCCTGGCAGTAGTCGACAACCCGCTGGCTGTATTCGACGTAGCCTCTTCCCGCGCTCAGGAAATTTGCCTGGGGATCGTCTGTGCGGCCGTGGTTGGCGCCATTTTCTGGCCGCGCCGGCTGGCCCCTGTGGTGGTGGGTGCCACCGGGAACTGGTTCAACGAGGCAATCCGCTACAGCGATACCTACCTGGCCCGCGAAGCGAGTGCCGACAAGGTGGGTGGCATGCGCGGGTCGATGGTCGCCACCTTCAATTCGCTGGAGCTGATGATCGGCCAGCTAGGCCACGAAGGCGCCGGCCCACATACCCTGAAGAATGCCCGCGAACTGCGTGGGCGGATGATTCACCTGCTGCCGGTCATTGATGCGCTCGACGACGCACTCGTGGCCTTGGAGGGCCGTGCCCCGGCCCAGTTCGCCCAGCTTCAACCCGTGCTTGAAGCCGCGCGCGAATGGCTAAAAGGCACTGCTGACAGCGCTTCGGTAACGCGCTGGACCGCGCTGCACGAGCAGATCGACCGCCTGCAGCCCGGTGCCGCCGCCCTCGATCAGCGCGCCGAGCTGCTGTTGTCCAACGCCCTGTACCGCCTGACCGAATGGGCCGACTTATGGCAGGACTGCTGCACCCTGCAGCACGCCTTGCGTACAGACGATGCCAAGCCTTGGCGCGCGGTGTACCGCCACTGGCGGCTGGGCCGGCTGACGGCGTTCTTCGACCGCGGCCTGATGCTGTACTCGGTGGCCTCCACCGTACTGGCGATCGTGGTCGCCTGCGGGCTGTGGATCGGCCTGGGCTGGAACGACGGCGCCAGCGCTGTGATCCTCGCTGCAGTATCGTGCAGCTTCTTCGCCGCCATGGACGACCCTGCGCCACAGATTTACCGGTTCTTCTTCTGGACGCTGATGTCGGTCATCTTCTCCAGCCTGTACCTGTTCCTGGTGCTGCCCAACCTGCACGATTTCCCGATGCTGGTGCTGGCCTTTGCCGTGCCGTTCATCTGCATAGGCACCCTGACCGTACAGCCGCGCTTCTACCTGGGCACCTTGCTGACCATCGTCAACACCTCGACCTTCATCAGCATCCAGGGCGCCTACGACGCTGACTTCTTCACCTTCCTCAACTCCAACCTTGCCGGCCCTGCAGGCCTTCTGTTCGCCTTTATCTGGACCTTGGTGATGCGTCCCTTCGGCGTGGAGCTGGCGGCCAAACGCATGACCCGCTTCGCCTGGCGCGACATCGTTGAAATGACCGAGCCGGCGACCTTGGCCGAACACCGTCAGGTTGGCGTGCAGATGCTCGACCGCCTGATGCAGCACCTGCCGCGGCTGTCGCAAACCGGCCAGGACAGCGGCGTGGCACTGCGTGACCTGCGTGTGGGGCTGAACCTGCTCGACCTGCTGGCCTATATGCCGCGCGCCGGCCAGCAGGCGCGCGAGCGCCTGAACACGGTGGTCGAGGAAGTTGGCGCGCACTACGCCGCTTGCCTGCGTGCCGGTGAACGCCTGCATGCTCCGGCCGCGCTGCTGCGCAACATGGAGCGTGCACGCCTGGCGCTGAACCTGGACGAGCTGTACGAGCGCGGCGATGCCCGCACCCACCTGCTGCATGCCCTGAGCGGCCTGCGGCTGGCGCTGTTGCCGGGTGTGGAGGTGATGCTCGAACCCGCCGAACAACCGCAACTGCCCCCTGGGCTCGACGGAGCGCCCCTGTGATTGGTGAACTGGATATCAGCGGGGTATTTCTGCCCACGCTGCTGGTTATGATGTTTGGCACCTACCTGTTGTTCCTGGGGGTGCATGCGGTGCTGGTGCGCCTGCATTTCTACCGCCTGGTCTGGCACCGGGCGTTGTTCAACGTTGCTCTGTATGCCGTGCTGCTTGGCGCGGTGGACCACTTTTGCCGAAACCTGATGCTGCCATGAAAAAACCTTTGCTGACCTTGGGCCGTGTGGTCCTGACCTTGCTGGTAGTGACCTTCGCCGCCGTGCTCGTGTGGCAGATGGTGGTGTACTACATGTTTGCCCCCTGGACTCGCGATGGCCACATCCGCGCCGACGTGATCCAGATCGCCCCTGATGTGTCGGGGTTGATCCAGAAAGTCGAGGTGCGCGACAACCAGACCGTCAAACGCGGCGACGTGCTATTCACCATCGACCAGGACCGCTTCACCCTGGCCTTGCGCCAGGCTAAGGCGACGCTGGGCGAGCGCCAGGAAACCCTGGCCCAGGCTTCGCGTGAAGCGCAGCGCAACCGCAAGCTGGGTAACCTGGTGGCCGCCGAGCAACTGGAAGAAAGCCAGTCGCGCGAGGCTCGCGCGCGTTCAGCCGTCAGTGAGGCGCAGGTGGCGGTCGATACTGCCCAGCTCAACCTCGACCGTTCGGTGGTGCGCAGCCCTGTGGACGGCTACCTCAACGACCGCGCCCCGCGTAACCACGAATTCGTTACCGCCGGCCGCCCGGTGCTGTCGGTGGTCGACAGCGCCTCGTACCACGTCGATGGTTATTTCGAGGAAACCAAGCTTGGTGGCATTCACATTGGCGATGCGGTGGACATTCGCGTGATGGGCGACAACACCCGCCTGCGCGGCCATGTGCAGAGCTTTGCCGCCGGCATCGAAGACCGTGACCGCAGCAGCGGCGCCAACCTGCTGCCCAATGTCAACCCGGCGTTCAGCTGGGTGCGCCTGGCCCAGCGTATTCCGGTGCGTATCGCCTTCGATGAAGTGCCGCAAGACTTCCGCATGATTGCCGGGCGCACCGCCACGGTGTCGATCATCGAGGGCGAGCGCCCATGAAACAGCTGATCCTGGCCGGCCTGTGCCTGTCGCTGGGGGCCTGCATGATGGTAGGGCCCGACTATGAGTTGCCCAAGGACGCGGCGGTGCAACGCAGCGACCTGAGCGGCCCGCTACGCCAGGATGCCGACAGCGTTGTATCGGCACCGGTGCCCGAGGACTGGTGGCAGCTTTATCAGGACCAGCGGCTGAACGAGCTGGTACGTCAGGCCCTGAGTGCCAACACCGAACTGCGCGTGGCGGCTGCCAACATCGCCAAGGCCCGCGCCCAGGTTGAGGTGGCCCAGTCGCAAGGGGGCTTCAACGGTGGCGTCAAGCTTGGCGCCCAGCGGTTGCAGGAGTCGGGCGAAGCCTTCCTGCAGCCCGAGAAGGTACCGGTGGCCAACATTGGCGAGGCCATCATCAGTGCCTCGTACCAGTTCGACCTGTGGGGCACCTTCAAGCGCGGCACCGAGGCCGCAAAGGCCAATGCCGACGCGGTCCAGGCCGCTGCCGATACTGCCCGTATCACCTTGGTGGCGGATGTGGTCAAGGCCTACACCCAGGTGTGCTCGGCCAACGAGGAACTCCACATCGCGCGCGAGTCGCTGGACCTGCAGGAACAGAGCGTGACGCTCAACCAGCGCCTGCGCGATGCCGGCCGCGGTGATGAAACCCAGGTCACCCGCTCGCAGACCCAGTTCAAATCCTTGCGCGCCGAACTGCCACGCTTCAAGGCCGAGCGCGAGACGGGTATGTACACCCTGGCTGCGTTGTTGGCCAAGCCAGTGGATCAGCTGCCTGCCGGCACCGTCGACTGTGCCGAGCTGCCGCACCTGAATCAGCTGGTGCCGGTGGGCGATGGCGCGGCCCTGCTCAAGCGCCGCCCGGACGTGCGTCAGGCCGAACGGCAGTTGGCTGCTGCCACTGCCTACATCGGCGTGGCCACTGGGGCGCTGTACCCGGACATCAGCATTGGTGCCCAGGTTGGCACTATCGGCATTCTAGAGAACCTCGGCGAGCCGTCTACCAACCGCTGGGGCTTCGGCCCGCAGATCAGTTGGACCATCCCCACCAACGGCACCCGTGCGCGTATTCGCATGGCCGAAGCCTCTACCCAGGCGGCGTTGGCGAACTTCGATGGCGTGGTGCTGAATGCCATTCGCGAAACCCAGACCCGGCTGGCCCAGTACAGCGCCCTGCTGGACCGGCGTGATGCCTTGGCCGAGGCAGAAAAATCGGCCAAGGAAGCCGCAGACCAGACCCACAGGTACTACCAGGCAGGGCGTGAGTCGTTCCTGGCAGATTTGCAGGCGACGCGGACCTATACCGACATGCGCGCGCAGCTGGCGGCGGCCAATAGCCAGGTGGCTTTGGGGCAGGTCGGTGTGTTCCTGGCGTTGGGTGGGGGGTGGAAGGACACCGCCAAGCCTTGAGGCCCAATCGCCGGCAACCCAGCTCCCCCAGCTGAGCCACAGGCCTCGAGAACTGTGGAGCACTGTAGGAGCTGGCTTGCCGGCGATCGAGGGCAGAGCCCTCGCCTAGGTTCTAGAGCTGTAAGACATTTCCGAACTTGAAACCAAATGCTTCAGTTTTGAATCCCTGTGGAATTATCCTACGACCGCTGTCGGATGGCGCTGACTTGGCTGGAATGTGCTCCGGGAATAACGTCCTCAGGTCGCCTTGCAAGGCGATCGGGATTGAGACCCCCGGCCATACAGAGCTGCACCGCTTCATGGCGGTCGTGCGCGGGCAGGCTTTAGCCTGGTCGGGTTTTCCCTGTGGCCCGGGTCTCACCCCTCGCACGACTGCCACCCTAATCCGTGAGACGAGAAGGAGTGCAGTTCATAGAAATCCACAAGGGAATCAACTATGAAAAAGCTCGTCCCCGACCCACCTCTCACCGATCTGCTCCTACTCGACCCACCAAACTTGTCACTCGTCGACCCGCTCAGCATCGATGACTGCAAGCTGCTTACCAGCGCCCTAACCCTGAGCATCGAACAAACCACCACTGTCCTGCTCGCCAACGACCCGGGTGCCACGCGCAACGCCATGGGCATGAACATTCGTGTGCTGTGCGCCGTGATCAATGCGTTGTCCGATCATGTACGGCAAGGGGACAAGCGATGAGCAACGACCCAAGAGACACTTCCACCGTTGGCATGGAAACCTTTGACCTGTTTCGCCTGCAGCCCAATGTGCCGTTCAATCACGCATTCTCCCAACTGTCAGTGTTACTTGGCTGCATCCGCCACCTCACTACCGAGGCGGAAATGGAAAACGACCGCATTGCCGGGAGCGCTGCGCGGATACTCAGCGAGATGGCCAAGGCACTGATCGATGATATGGAGCGGGGACTGAACAAGGTTCTCCAATAGCCTGCAAAAACCAGGGCCGCAGCGCGGCCCATCGCCGGCAAGCCAGCTCCCACAGGTACGTCACTTCGTTCAAGCCTCGTGAGTCACCTGTAGGGGCTGGCTTGCCGGCGATGAGGCCCTGACAGGCCCGGCCCAGACCATAGGCTGGCTGCAATCTCTGTGGGAGCTGGCTTGCCGGCGATAGGGCACTATCAGGCAACGCCCCATCAAACCCAAATCGCATCCCAATGAGGATAATCCCCCACCCTCGCGACCAAACCCGCTCGCTTCGGGTTCAGAACAATATACCGTGCCACCGTCTGCACATCCTCTTCCCGGCGCAAAGCCCGGTCATGAAACCCCTTTTGCCAAAGCCGCCCGCTTCGTCCGCTATGCCTGTTGATCATCATGGTGCTACGGGACTTAACCCGGCGCATCAAGCGCTTCAGGCTGCCCGGACCAAGCTCGACTAGCCAGTGAAAGTGGTCAGGCATCACTACCCAAGCCAAAGATCTGATTGCACCTTCCTCTTCAGCCTGACGCAGCTCAGCCACCAGCAAGCGGGCCGAGTGAAAATCACTGAAAATCGGTGCCCTGCCATGGGTTGTGCTGGTAAGCAGATACAAGTAACTGGTTTCCGAAAACCGGCCAAGCCGTAACTGGTTTGAATGGGGACGATCCATGTTCCCTGCCCCCTGTTGGTTTGCCCATCAGACTAGTGACGATGGCTCAATTGACGATTACTCAATTGGTACCCAGTGTTTCCTGTGACATCGGCGTGGCCTCCATCGCCGGCAAGCCTGCCCCCACGGATCAGCGCAGGTTCTGAGGGCGGCGGAATACTTGTGATCTGATTTGTAGCAAGATTTTTCATGAAATCCGCCCAGGACCCTTGAGCGAAGGCAAGTCGGAGTGAACAATGTTCTCTTTCGCATTCCCTTCGAGACTGGCCATGAAAACCCCTTCACGTCTGCTTGCCTGGTTACCGGCTTTATTGCTCGGCCCGGTGCTGGCGCTGTGCAGCACCCTGGCGCTGGCCGAGTCCCCCGCCGAGGCCGGCAAAGCCCTGCACCTGCTGGACTACATCGGCGCCGACTACCCGCCGACCGTACAAGGCGGCAAGGTGATCGACGAGGGCGAATACCGCGAGCAACAGGAATTCAGCGCGGTATTGGCCGACCTGGTCAAAGCCCTGCCCGCAAATACCGAGCAAGCCGCCCTGGAGCAGGGCGTCCAGACGTTACGCCAGGCCATTGATCAGCGTCAGGAGGGCACCGCTGTCGCCAGGCAGGCCCGCCAGCTGGGCGCGCGGCTGGCAGTGGCCTACGAGGTCAGCCAAGCCCCGGTGATTACCCCGGATCCGGCCCGCGGCGCTGCGCTGTATGCGCAAAACTGCTCGATCTGCCACGGCGACGCAGGCGCAGGCGACGGCCCCGCTGGCGTGGGCCTGGAGCCTGCTCCCGCCAACCTGCGCGATGTCGCGCGTCTGGACCAGTTGAGCCTGTTCGACCTCTACAATACGCTGGCCCTGGGCATCGACGGCACCGAAATGCCGTCGTTTGCCGACCAGCTGGACGACCGCCAGCGCTGGGACGTGGCCGCGTACATCGCCAGCTTCACCGCCAAGCCGGAAGCGGGCAAGGGCGACAAGACCTGGAACCTTGCCGACCTGGCCCGGCAGACTCCGGCCGAAGTCGCCGCTAACGAAGGCAGCGCGGTCGTGGAGGCGTTTCGTGCCCAGCGTGCCCAGCCGCCGCAAGTCAAGCGTGGCCCGGCGCAACTGCTCGAATACACCGCCAGCACGCTGGACAAAAGCCTGGCGGCCTACCGCGCAGGTGACCACGACCAAGCCTATGACCTGTCGGTAGCGGCCTACCTGGAAGGTTTCGAGCTGGTGGAAAGCTCGCTGGACAACATCGACACCCAAGCGCGTAAGGACACCGAAAAATCCCTGATGGCTTACCGCCAATCGCTGCAGGACGGGCTACCCGTTGCCCAGGCCGAGCAGCGTCTGGCCGAAGCCAAGAGCAAGCTCGGCCAGGCCGCGAAGCTGTTGGGCAGCGATGGCCTGAGCTGGTCGCTGAGTTATATCTCCGGTTTGCTGATCCTGCTGCGCGAAGGCCTGGAGGCGATTCTGGTGCTGGCGGCGATCCTCGCCTTCCTGCGTAACACCGGGCAGCAGTCGGCGGTCCGCAGCGTCAACATCGGGTGGGGGCTGGCGCTGGTTGCCGGTTTCGCAACCTGGGCGCTGGCGGCCTATGTGATCGATGTGGGCGGCGCCCAGCGCGAGCTGCTGGAGGGCTGCACGGCGCTGTTCGCTGCGGTGATGGTGCTATGGCTCGGTGTATGGATGCATGACCGCCGCCACGCTGCCGCCTGGAAGGACTACATCAAAAGCAGCCTGGTCAGCGGCGGCGGGCGCTTTGGCTTTGCCATGCTGGCGTTTTTCTCGGTGTACCGGGAACTGTTCGAAGTGATCCTGTTCTACGAAACCCTGTGGTTACAGGCCGGCCCTGCCGGGCACCAGGCGGTGCTGGCGGGTGGCGCCACGGCGCTGGTGCTGCTGGTGGGCCTGGCCTGGGTGATCTTGCGCGGTTCTGCCAAGCTGCCGCTGACGCTGTTCTTCAGCATCAACGCCGCGCTGCTGTGCGCGCTGTCGGTGGTGTTTGCCGGGCATGGCGTGAAGGCGCTGCAAGAAGCCGGGGTGCTGGGCACACGGCCGGTGGCGTTCTTCGAGTTCGATTGGCTGGGCATTCACGCTGATGCCTACTCGCTGTCGGCACAGGCGGTGGCCTTGCTGGCCATCGTGTTCCTGTATGGGCGCTCGTGGCTGGTGGAAAAGCGCAGGGCTACTGCAAACTGACCGGGGGCCGCGCTGCGGCCCCCACCCCGACCGCATCCGTTTCAAGCCATGTGCAATACCTGTGGGAGCTGGCTTGCCGGCGATGGGCTGCATGGCAGCCCCTTGTGATCTGGGTTCAGGCCGGTTGTGGCGCCTTGAGGATGTTCTGCAGCAGCTGGACACTGTCAACGGCGTCGTGACCCAGGCTGGTCAGGTAGCCGCCATCGGGTTGATCGGTCAGCCCCTTTTCATGCAGGCGTTGCGCAGCGGCGACCAGGGCAGGGGCGGCGTTGCTGTTTATCTTGATGCCTTCCTGGCTGCTGTCGTGTTTGAACAGCGCGAGTACTTCCAGTTCAGCGATCAGATCGGGGGTAAAGGACATGGCGACTCCTGACTTCCAGACAAGGATGGCGGCACCGCTTGCGGTGCCTGACCTTCGAGTGTAGTCGGGTTATTCGTCCTCGCCTTGATCCATCTCAGGTGGTAGCTCCGGCAGCGCCCGCAGGGCGTTCTCGTACCACTCGCCGTTGAACGCGCGGTCTTCCACCAGCATGTTGTCAATTTCGAAGGCCAGCACATGGGCCATCAGGTTGAGAATGTCTTCACGTTCCCAGCCAACCAGGGTCAGCTTGTTGAAAGTGGCCTTGGCTGCCGGCGGCTCGCCGCTTTCGATCTGGTTCTCGATGGCCTGGGTCAGCGTTGCCTCGGCGAAGGCTTCGTCGTCGTCATTGTCGATGTCGGTGGGCTCGCTCATTGGCGGTACTCCTGTGGTGGGATGCACAGTGTGCCACGCCTGTACCGGCAATGCCCGGGCATTGACGAGGCGCATGACGCTGGTCAGGAACAGGCGTACGGTCTATAAAAGCCCAGCCAACCCCTTACGGCCTGGAGGCTGTTACCTCATGCTCAAGCTTCATGGATTCTCGGTCAGCAACTACTACAACATGGTCAAGCTGGCCCTGCTGGAAAAAGGCCTGCCCTTCGAAGAAGTCACCTTCTATGGCGGCCAGGCGCCACAGGCGCTGGAAGTGAGCCCACGGGGCAAGGTGCCGGTGCTGCAGACCGAGCACGGCTTCCTCAGCGAAACCAGTGTAATCCTCGACTACATCGAACAGACTCAGGGCGGCAAGGCACTGCTGCCGGCCGATCCGTTCGGGCAGGCCAAGGTGCGCGAACTGCTCAAGGAAATCGAGCTGTACATCGAGCTGCCGGCGCGTACTTGCTATGCCGAGTCGTTCTTTGGCATGTCGGTTGAGCCATTGGTCAAAGAGAAGGCGCGTGCCGATTTGCTGGCCGGCTTTGCCACCCTCAAACGCAACGGGCGCTTTGCACCCTATGTGGCGGGTGAGCAGCTGACGCTGGCAGACCTGATGTTCTGCTTCTCGGTCGACCTGGCTTATGCGGTGGGCAAGAAAGTGCTGAACATCGACTTTTTGGCGGACTTCCCGCAGGCCAGGGCGTTGCTGCAGCTGATGGGCGAGAACCCGCACATGGCGCGGATCGTGGCGGACAAGGAAGCGTCGATGCCGGCCTTCATGGAGATGATTCGAAGCGGTAAACGCTAACCGGAGCTAGCGCTGAACCTGCAGGAGCAGCCTTGTGCTGCGAAGAGGCCGGTGCAGACACCCTCTATCCAGGGTGTTTGCACCGGCCTCTTCGCAGCACAAGGCTGCTCCTGCAAAAAGCAGGGCAGCGAGGCTGGCTTAACGGGAAGCCAGCAGCGCCTTGCCACGAACAACGGCAGCACGTACCTGCGCCGGTGCCGTACCACCAATGTGGTCACGGGCATTCACCGAGCCTTCCAGGGTCAGCACGGCAAACACGTCCTGCTCGATCTGGTCGCTGAACTGGCGCAGTTCATCCAGGCTCATCTCGGCCAGGTCCTTGCCGGTGTCCACACCGTACTTCACCGCATGGCCAACGATTTCGTGGCAGTCACGGAACGGCAGGCCACGGCGTACCAGGTAGTCGGCCAGGTCGGTGGCGGTGGAGAACCCGCGCAGGGCCGCTTCACGCATGATGGCATGCTTGGGCTTGATCGCCGGGATCATGTCGGCAAACGCACGCAGCGAGTCGCGCAGGGTGTCGGCAGCGTCGAACAGCGGCTCCTTGTCTTCCTGGTTGTCCTTGTTGTAGGCCAGCGGCTGGCCTTTCATCAGGGTCAGCAGGCCGGTCAGCGCGCCGAACACGCGGCCGCTCTTGCCACGTACCAGCTCTGGTACGTCCGGGTTCTTTTTCTGCGGCATGATCGAGCTGCCGGTGCAGAAGCGGTCCGGCAGGTCGATGAACTGGAACTGCGCGCTGGTCCACAGCACCAGCTCTTCCGAGAAGCGCGACAGGTGCATCATCGCCACGCTGGCAGCGGCGCAGAATTCGATGGCGAAATCACGGTCCGACACGCCGTCCAGCGAGTTGCCGGCCACGGCTTCGAAGCCCAGCAGCTTGCAGGTGAGCTCGCGGTCGATCGGGTAGGTGGTGCCCGCCAGCGCGGCGCTGCCCAGGGGCATGCGGTTGGTGCGCTTGCGGCAGTCGACCAGGCGCTCGTAGTCGCGGCTGAGCATTTCGAACCAGGCCAGCAGGTGGTGGCCGAAGGTGACCGGCTGGGCCGTCTGCAGGTGGGTGAAACCGGGCATGATGGTTTCGGCTTCACGCTCGGCCTGCTCCAGCAGGCCCTGCTGCAGGCGGGTGATTTCGGCCAGGATCAGGTCGATTTCGTCGCGCAGCCACAGGCGGATATCGGTGGCCACCTGGTCGTTGCGGCTGCGGCCGGTGTGCAGCTTCTTGCCGGTGATGCCGATGCGGTCGGTCAGGCGTGCTTCGATGTTCATGTGCACGTCTTCGAGGTCGACGCGCCAGTCGAACTTGCCGGCTTCGATTTCGCCCTGGATGGTCTTCAGGCCATCAATGATGGTGTCGCGCTCGGCATCGCTGAGCACGCCGACCTGCGCCAGCATGGTGGCATGGGCGATCGAACCCATGATGTCGTGGCGGTACAGGCGCTTGTCGAAATCGACCGAGGCGGTGAAGCGGGCGACGAAGGCGTCGACGGGCTCACTGAAGCGGCCGCCCCAGGACTGATTGGTCTTGTCGGTGCTCATGGATTCACTCATTGCAGGCGTGAACGAAAAAGTGGCGCCGATAATAGCAGGGTTGGGCTGGCTGCCGCAGGGCGCCGGTCGACAGAAATGCCCGGAAAATGGCAGAGAAGGATTTTAAGGAATGAACGGCAGTGTTCCACGGACCGTCTACAGTTGGACAAAGGACTGGCGGTGAATCTGCCGTCCGAGTGAATCTTTGGCCATCGCACCGGTCTAGAGCGTGACCGCAGTGTCGCTCGAACCACACCTGTCTACGCTATACCTGTGCGAGACTCATTCAGGAATCCAGCGCAATTATGAATGTCCTGATCGTTGATGACGAACCCCAAGGCCGTGAACGCCTCAGCCGGCTGCTCGGCGAACTGGAGGGTTACACCGTGCTGGAGCCTAGCGCCACCAACGGCGAGGAGGCCCTAGCGCTGATCGAAAGCCTCAAGCCCGATGTGGTCCTGCTGGACATCGGTCTGCCAGGCCTGGATGGCCTGCAGGTAGCTGCTCGCCTGTGCGAACGCGAGGCGCCGCCGGCGGTGGTGTTTTGCACCGGGGATGATGAATACGGTGCCGAGGCATTCAAGGACAGTACCCTCAGCCATGTGAACAAGCCCTTCCAGGCCCAGGCGTTGCGCGATGCCTTGCGCAAGGCCGAAAAACCCAACCGCGCCCAGCTGGCGGCGCTTACCCGGCCGGCCAATGAAGGCGGCGGCCCACGTAGCCACATCAGTGCCCGCACCCGCAAAGGCATCGAGTTGATCCCTTTGCCGCAAGTGATCTACTTCATTGCCGATCACAAGTACGTGACCTTGCGTCATGAAACCGGGGAAGTGCTGCTCGACGAGCCGCTCAAAGCCCTGGAAGACGAATTTGGCGAGCGCTTCGTGCGCATCCACCGTAATGCGCTGGTCGCCCGCGAGCGTATCGAACGCCTGCAGCGCACCCCGCTGGGGCACTTTCAACTGTACCTGAAAGGCCTGGACGGCGATGCCCTGACCGTCAGCCGCCGGCATGTAGCCGGCGTGCGCAAGATGATGCAGACCCTCTGATACGGTGCCCGCATGGCAAGGGCTGCGCCCTTGTTCGCGGGTAAAGCCGCTCCCACAGGTTGAGTAGGCCTGGAGAGCGGCACTTCACCCTGTGGGAGCGGCTTTAGCCGCGAAGAGGCCCTCAACTGATCCACATCTGCAAGCGATAAAGGAGATGCTGTTATCATCGGCGGCATTTCTCTGGATCGGGGCGTTCCATGTCCACTCGCGAAATCCGCATTGCCACCCGTAAAAGTGCCTTGGCCCTATGGCAGGCCGAATACGTCAAAGCCCGCCTCGAGCAGGCCCACCCCGGTCTGCTGGTGACCCTGGTGCCCATGGTCAGTCGTGGTGACAAGCTGCTCGACGCGCCGCTGGCAAAAATTGGCGGCAAGGGCCTGTTCGTCAAGGAACTGGAAACCGCCCTGCTGGACAACGAAGCCGACATCGCCGTGCATTCGATGAAAGACGTGCCCATGGACTTTCCCGAAGGCCTCGGCCTGTACTGCATCTGCGAGCGCGAAGACGCGCGTGATGCGTTCGTTTCCAATACCTTTGACAGCCTTGAAGCGCTGCCTGCCGGCAGCATCGTCGGTACCTCCAGCCTGCGCCGCCAGGCCCAGTTGCTGGCGCGCCGCCCGGACCTGCAAATCCGCTTTCTGCGTGGCAACGTCAACACTCGCCTGGCCAAGCTGGACGCCGGCGAGTACGACGCCATCATCCTCGCCGCCGCCGGCCTGATCCGCCTGGGCTTCGAAGACCGCATCACCGCCACCATCAGCGTTGACGACAGCCTGCCAGCTGGGGGCCAGGGCGCGGTAGGCATCGAGTGCCGCAGCGCGGACGTCGAGATCCATGCACTGCTGGCGCCGCTGCACCATGCCGACACCGCCGACCGGGTGGTGGCCGAACGCGCCCTGAACAAACGCCTGAATGGCGGCTGCCAAGTGCCGATCGCCTGCTACGCGGTACTCGAAGGTAACCAGCTGTGGCTGCGAGGCCTGGTCGGCCAGCCTAGCGGCGGTACCCTGCTGGTGGCCGATGCCCGTGCCCCCCGTGCTGCTGCCGAGACCCTGGGTGTACAGGTGGCCGAAGACCTGCTTGACCAAGGTGCCGAGGCCATCCTCAAGGAAGTCTACGGCGAGGCCGGCCACCCGTGAGCCAATGGCGCCTGTTGCTGACCCGGCCTGCCGAGGATTGTGCGGCACTGGCGCAAAGCCTGGCGGCAGCGGGGGTGGGCAGCAGCTGCCTGCCGCTGCTGGCGATAGAGCCCGTCACCGCAGAGCCCCGGCAACGACTGCTTCTGGAGGGCCTGCATGGCTTTCAGGCGATCATCGTTGTCAGCAAGCCGGCTGCCCGGTTGCTGCTTGAGCATCTGGCCAAAGCCGGCACGCAGCCGCCTCGGCAAGGCTGGTTCACCGTGGGTGAGGCAACCGCTGCGGTGCTGCAAGGGGCCGGGCTGGCGGTGAGCACTCCGTCGCGTGGCGATGATAGCGAAGCCTTGCTGGCACTACCGGCCCTGCTTCAGGCAGTTGCCGTGCCCGCAGCGCGTGTCTTGGTCGTTCGCGGCGTCGGAGGTCGCGAACTGCTGGCAGAGCGTCTTGCCGAGCAAGGTGCTAGTGTCGAATATCTGGAACTGTATCGTCGCTGCCTGCCGGTTTACCCCGCAGGCACCCTGAAGCGCCGCATCGAAGCGGAACGCCTCAATGGCCTGGTGGTCAGCAGTGGGCAGGGTTTTGAACATTTGCAGCAGCTGGCCGGCGCCGATTGGCCGCAGCTGGCACGCCTGCCGTTGTTCGTGCCCAGCCCGCGGGTAGCCGAACAGGCCAGGGCCGCCGGGGCCCAACAGGTTGTGGATTGCCGTGGCGCCAGTGCCACGGCCTTGCTGGCAGCCGTGCAGCGCAGCGCTGCACCTGCTTCTTAAGGCGCTAAGCTGAACGCGATGCGCCCCCATGCAAAGGATGGATACGTGAGCGAGACTGTCTTGTCCAATAACGATCAGCCGTCGGCACAGGCGCCGGCGGAACCCGTCACCGCCCCACCTGCCAAGCGCTCCGGCAGTGGCCTGGCAGCGCTGGCCTTGCTGCTGGGTGCGGCCGGGGTGGCCGTAGGTGGCTGGGGTGTCTGGCAGGTGCGTCAACTGCAAGGCAGCGAGTTCAATCAGGGCCAGCACATCGAGGCGCTGAACCAGCGCGCCGAAGCCCTGCAGCAGCGCGAACAGCAGATCAGCGCGCAACTGGCCAGCCTGCCGGCTGCCAGCGAGCTGGAAGACCGTCGGCGCCTGGTGGCGCAGCTGCAGGGTGACCAGCAGCGCCTCAGCCAGCGCCTGGAAACCGTGCTGGGAGAGAGCCGCAAGGAGTGGCGCCTGGCGGAAGCCGAGCACCTGCTACGCCTGGCGACCCTGCGCCTGTCGGCCTTGCAGGACATCACCAGCGCCAAGGCACTGGTCGAAGGCGCCGACGAGATCCTGCGCGAGCAGAGCGACCCGGGTGCTTTCGCGGCCCGCGAGCAACTGGCGCGCAGCTTGGCCACGCTCAGCAGCACCCAGCAACCGGACCGTACCGGCCTGTTCCTGAAACTGGCTGCTCAACGTGAGCAGGTACAGCAGCTGAGCGCGCAATCGCCCGAGTTCGACAGCAATGCCGATGCCTTGGGCGCCCTGACCGCTGACGGCGATGGTGCCAGCCGGCTGTCGCAGTGGTGGGCAGAAATCTCCAAGTACTTCCAGATCGACTTCAACGCTGACGAAAACGTGCGGCCGTTGCTGGCTGGGCAGCAGCTGAATCAGCTGCGCCTGGCCCTGAGCCTGACCATCGAGCAGGCCCAGTGGGCGGCCCTCAATGGTGACGCCAAGGTCTACACCCAGGCGCTGGACGACGCTCGCAGCGTCTTGCTGGCCAACTTCAACGCCGACAACCCGCAAAGCAAGGCCATGCTCGACAGCCTCAATGCCTTGGCCGATCAGCCGGTGTCGGTGGTTACCCCCGACCTCAGCGAAAGCCTGGCGGCCGTGCAGGCCTACATTCAGCGCCGTCACCTGCCGGCCGAGGCTGAAGGGGGCAAGCCATGAAGCGTGTCTACCTGCTGGCCGTGCTGGCCATCGTGATTGCCGCGGCGCTGGGTATCGCGGTCGCCAAACACAGCGGCTACGTACTGCTTTCCTATGGAAGCTTCCGCTATCAATCGGGGCTGTGGGCGGCACTGGCCGGCCTGCTGGCCGTGGTCGCATTGTTGTGGTTGTTGCGTTATCTGGTCGGCCTGGTGCTAACCTCCAGCGGCGTGGTCAACCCGTGGTCGCGGCGTAACCGCAGCCGGCGCATTCGCCTGGCCATCGAACAGGGCCAGCTTGACCTTGCCGAGGGCCGCTGGGCCAGTGCTCAACGCCACTTGCAACGTGCCGCCGAGGCCGAGCGCCAACCGTTGCTGTACTACCTCGGCGCCGCACGCGCTGCCAACGAGCAAGGCCGCACCGAAGACAGCGACAACCTGCTGGAGCGCGCCCTGGAGCGTCAGCCGCAAGCAGAACTGGCCATTGCCCTGACCCATGCGCAGTTGCAGATGGACCGTGGTGAAAATGATGGCGCCCTGGAAACCCTGTTGGCCATGCAGGAGCGCCACCCGCACAACACCCAGGTGCTGCGCCTGCTGCAGCGCCTGCACCTGGAGCGTGGTGACTGGTCGGCACTGATCCGCCTGCTGCCAGATCTGCGCAAGGGCAAGGTGCTGCCGGCCGCCGAGCTGGCCGCCCTGGAGCAACGTGCCTGGGGCCAGAACCTAAGCCTGGCCACCACCCGTGGCGAGGACGCGCAAACTGCACGTCAGGCCTTGGAACGCGCTTGGCAGCAGCTGACCACGGCCCAGCGCCAGGAGCCGCAACTGGTGCTGGCTTACGCCGAGCAATTGCGCCAGGTGGGTGCCCAAGGCGAGGCCGAGCAAGTGCTGCGCACCGCCCTCAAGCGTGAATACGAAAGCCACCTGGCCCGGCTGTACGGCCTGGTGCGCGGTGATGACCCGGCGCGCCAGCTGCAAACTGCTGAAGGTTGGCTCAAAGAGCACCCGCAAGATGCCAGCCTGCTGCTGACCCTGGGCCGGCTGAGCCTGCAGAACCGCCTGTGGGGCAAGGCGCGAGACTACCTGGAAAGCAGCCTGCGCATGGAGCGCAACCCCGAGGCTTGCGCCGAACTGGCCCGCCTGCTCGCGGGTCTTGGCGAGACCGAGCGCAGCAACCAGCTGTTCCAGGAGGGCCTTGGCCTGCTGGACGAACGCCTGCTGGCGCTGCCTTTGCCAGAAGGCGTACGCGCCTGACCCACCCCACAGCCCGCGCCAAGGTGCGGGCTGTGGGGGCGGGTAATTTATCTCTTGCGGCCAGCGCTATCAGCAGTCCCTTTCTTCAGGTGCTTCCTACTGCATCGCTGGAAATTTCCTACGCGATTCAGGGACTTGTCGTTGTTGTCGTGCCTTGAAACAAAGCGTGTCTTTCCTCTACCGTTTCAAGTCACCACTTCTTGCGGATCTTCAACGTCCATGCTGCCGGCCCGTTTGCGCACCTTTTTCCTTCCTGCCTGCCTGGTCGCACTGGCGGTGCTGGTTGCGTCTTTGCGCCTGGAAACCACAGTGGGGCTGGTGCCGTGCCCATTGTGCTTCAGCCAGCGTTTGTTGCTTGGTGTGTACGCGCTCCTGTGCCTCGCAGCCGTGCTGCAGGCACCGGGCACGCAGGGTACCGTTCGTTATGCGCAGGGGGTACTGGGCTGCTCGCTGGCGGGCGCTTTGCTGGCAGCACGGCATGTCTGGGTGCAGGGCGCTGAGGGTGTCATTCATGTTTGCCCGGTGCCGATCGGGCGGGTGTTCGAGCAATCCTGGGCTGAGGCAGCACGGCAATTGCTGCTGGGTGGGCCTGATTGCAGCTCGCTGACCTGGAGCTTTCTCGACCTGACGTTACCGGAGTGGAGCCTGTTGGCCTTCCTGCTTCTGGCGGTGCTGCCCCTGAGTTACCTGCTGGCGTATCGTTTCCGCACCCTGGCACGAGCATGACCTGAAGCAAGGCCACGTCATTACCGCGACCAATGGTGATGTAACAGGGGATTAAACACTTGTATGAACTTTGTCTGCTGCGTACCTTGATGGGCAGCACGCGTGGGAATAATCTCCCAGCACGCATACCGAAAATACAACTGCTCGATGCCGTCCTGCTGATGTCACCTTTGTGCCGCACGGTTGTGGTGCGGGGTGCAGCGGCATCTACCCAGAAGGGAAGAGATCGCCATGCTCGATAGTTGTCAGAACGCCCAGGAACGCTGGGGTGGGGTTCACAAGCTGATCGACCGTTGGCTGGAGGAGCGCCGGCAACTGGTGCAGGCTTTCCGCGGCTTGCGCGATTTGAAGCCAGCCTTTGCCGACAAGGACACCAACGGAGACTTTTGCGCACTTCTGGTCGACTACGTTTCGGCGTGGCACTTCGAAGTTTGCGAGCAGCTGGTCAGCGAGGCCAAGGCTTTCGGAGACGAGAAAGCGCTGAAGCTGGCTGAAGAACTCAACCCACGGATCAACGACAGTACCCAGGTCGCACTGGCCTTCAATGACCAATGCACCAAGGGTGAGTGCAAGGACACCGAACGCTTCGCCGAAAAGCTGGGCAAGTTGGGCGGGCTGTTGCACGAGCGCTTCGAACTTGAAGACTGCCTGATCGAGGTGCTGCACAACGCACACAAGGAAGAGGGAGCAGTCCAGGCGTGAGAGTTGACGTCAGTCGCCAACCGCCAGCAATTCGATCTCGAACACCAGGGGTGTATACGGTGCGATAAGGTCACCCGCGCCTTGCGCGCCATAGGCCTGCGCCGACGGAATTACCAGGCGCCATTTGGCCCCGGCGTGCATCCTTGGCAAGGCCACCTGCCACCCTTCGATCACCGAGTCCAGGCTGAACCACTGGGGCGCCTGGTTCTGGTCGAACACAGAGCCATCCGGCAGCCTGCCCACATAACGTACCTGCACTTTGCCGCCCGCTTTGGGCTGGGCGCCAGTGCCTGGCTGCAGCTCGCTGTAGAGCACACCTTCCGGTAGTTCGCGTACCCCATAACGGCCACGCTCGTTGGCCATGAAGCGCGTTTCGGCTGCCTGCAACTTCTGCGTGGCGGCGTCACCTTCCCTCGCTTCGTGCTGCTGCAGCACCGCTTGCATACGTGCCTTGTCGAGCTTCAAGGGTTGCCCCTGATAGGACTGCTTCAGGCCTTCGACCAGTGCGTCCAGTTGCAGGCCAGGCATATCCTGGCGCAGGCGCTCACCCAGGCTGGCCCCCAGGCTGTAGGCAAGGTCATGGTCGTTGCTGTCGGCCATTGCAACTGGCACCAGCAGGCATAAACCTAATACAAGATATCGAGGCAATGCCCTGACTCCCAAATATCAGCAATGATTAATTCAGCAACTACACTTTCACGCAGCTGCAAGATAACAACTTTGCCCAGGCATGCAACGCGGCGTAAATATTACTGTCAACATGCCCTAGCGGCGGTAGCAGCAGAAGCATAGTATGAGCCGCAATCTCGTCAGCCAGGAGGTAAACCATGTCGGCCAAAAAGAAGCCAGTAAGTACGCCGTTACACCTGCTCCAGCAACTTTCGGGCAGCCTGCTCGAACACTTGGAAGATGCCTGCTCGCAAGCGCTGGCTGATGCGGAAAAACTGCTGGCCAAATTGGAAAAGCAGCGTGGCAAGGCCCAGGAAAAACTGCACACCGGTCGCCTGAAACTGCAGGATGCCGCCAAGGCGGGTAAAGCCAAGGCGCAGACCAAAGCGCAAAAAGCCGTTGGCGAACTTGAAGAGCTACTCGATTCCCTCAAGGAACGCCAAACCCAGACCCGTACTTATATCCAGCAACTCAAGCGCGACGCTCAGGACAGCCTCAAGCTGGCCCAAGGTGTAGGCAAAGTTCGCGAAGCAGCCGCCAAGGCCCTTGACCTGCGTGCCGCCAAAACCACCAAGCCTGCTGCTGCCAAGCCAGCTGCCAGGTCCACTGCTGCTGCCAAACCTGCCGCTAAGCCAGCTGCCAGGTCCACGGCTGCTGCCAAACCTGCCGCTAAGCCAGCTGCCAGGTCCGCTGCTGCTGCCAAACCTGCCGCCAAGCCAGCTGCCAAGGCCACTGCTGCTGCCAAACCTGCCGCCAAGCCGGCTGCCAAGGCTACTGCTGCTGCCAAACCTGCCGCCAAGCCGGCTGCCAAGGCTACTGCTGCAGCTAAACCTGCCGCCAAGCCGGCTGCCAAGGCTACTGCTGCAGCCAAACCTGCGGCCAAGCCAGCTGCCAAGGCTACTGCTGCAGCCAAGCCAGCGGCCAAAGCCACTGCTGCCGCCAAGCCTGCTGCCGCTGTCAGACCTGCCGCCAAGCCAGCGCCAGCCAAAGCTGCTGCCGCGAAATCCGCTGCTAAACCAGCTGCTGCCAAGGCTCCAGCACGCACGGCCGCCAAGCCAGCTGCCGCCAAGCCTGTTGCCAGCAAGCCAGCCGACGCCAAACCTGCTGCGCCAGCCGCCAGCACCCCGGCTGCAGCAACCAACTCGGCCAACCCGGCCTCGTCGGCAGCGCCGTCGGCACCCGCCAGCACCCCGGCTCAGGCACCCTCTTCGGCGTCCTGAAGCGCAGTCGCCGCGACGCGCAACTGATCCAGCGCGTCGTGGTGTCGGACAGGGGCCGGCGCCAGCCGGGCCAGCCAGTCGTCCGTGGGCTCCCTGGAGCCTGCGGGCCACTTTTGGGCGAATTCCTGCAAGCGCTCCAGCAAAGCTCTTTCTGCCTGCAACTCCAGCCCCTTCACCTGTTCACGCAACGACGCCAGATGCGTATCTCCCAACGCTGCCGCTCGCCATTGCTGGCGCAGGCTGCGGAGTGGAGTGACCACTTCGCGCTGCCACGGCTCGGCCATTTCGTGCAGTGCTTGCACGCGCTCCTCCAGCACAGCCACAGCACGTGCTTGCAGCCAGGTTGCGCATAGCAGCAGGCAAACATCGCCACCCTGCGCCTGCAGCTCAAGGCAGGCTGCTTCCACGCCAGGCCTGGCATACAGGGCCAAAGCGTAATTCCACAGGTCGGTGTACATGGTTCCACTCGCGCTATGGGCCGAGGAAGCTGGTAGACTCCGCGACCATCATGATCAGACTATCCAACCTCACTTTACAGCGTGGTCCGCAGCGCTTGCTAGACGGCGCCGACATGACCCTGCACGCCGGTCACAAGGCCGGCCTGATCGGCGCCAACGGCGCCGGAAAATCCAGCCTGTTCGCCTTGCTGCGCGGTGAGCTGTCGCCCGATGGCGGCGATTGCCTGTTGCCTGGCGACTGGCGCATCGCCCACATGCGTCAGGAGGTCGACACCCTCGACCGCCTGGCCGTGGACTATGTGCTCGACGGCGATGCGCGCCTGCGCAAGGTCCAGGCCGAACTGGCCGCGGCCGAGCAGGCGCACGATGGCACCGCCCTGGCGCGCCTGCACAGTGAGCTGGAAGGCGCCGACGGCTATACCGCCGATGCCCGTGCGCGCAAATTGCTGGCTGGGCTGGGCTTCACCAACGAGCAGATGGACCGCCGCGTCGGCGACTTTTCCGGCGGCTGGCGGATGCGCCTGAACCTGGCCCAGGCTCTGATGTGCCCGTCCGACCTGCTGCTGCTCGACGAGCCCACCAACCACCTGGACCTCGACGCCATCCTGTGGCTGGAAGACTGGCTCAAAGGCTACCCCGGCACACTGTTGCTGATCTCCCACGACCGTGACTTCCTCGACGCGGTGGTCGACCACGTGCTGCACGTCGAACAGCGCAAGCTGAACCTGTACAAGGGTGGTTACACCGCCTTCGAGCGCACCCGTGCCGAACGCCTGGCGCAGCAGCAGCAGGCCTACGAGAAGCAGCAGGCGCAGCGCGCGCACATGGAAAAGTACATCGCCCGTTTCAAGGCCCAGGCCACCAAGGCCCGCCAGGCACAAAGCCGGATCAAGGCCCTGGAGCGCATGGAGGAGCTGTCGGCGGCGCATGTCGACTCGCCGTTCGACTTCGTCTTCCGTGAGTCGCAGAAAATCTCCAGCCCGTTGCTGAGCATGTCCGAAGGCCGCCTGGGTTATGGCGACACGGCCATCCTCGACAAGGTCAAGCTGCAGCTCACCCCAGGTGCGCGCATTGGCCTGCTCGGGCCCAACGGCGCCGGCAAGTCGACCCTGATCAAGAACCTTGCGGGTGAGTTGGAGCCGTTGTCCGGCCGCCTGGTACGTGGCGAGAACCTGGCTGTTGGCTACTTTGCCCAGCACCAGCTGGACTCGCTGGACGACAAGGCCAGCCCGCTGCTGCACCTGCAGCGTATTGCCCCCACCGAGCGCGAACAGACCCTGCGCGACTTCCTCGGTGGCTTCGACTTCCATGGCGCTCGCACCGACGAGCCGGTTGTGAACTTTTCCGGTGGCGAAAAGGCCCGTCTGGCGCTGGCGCTGATTGCCTGGGAACGGCCAAACCTGCTGCTGCTCGATGAACCAACCAACCACCTTGACCTGGAAATGCGCCTGGCGCTGACCATGGCGTTGCAGGAGTTTGCCGGTGCCGTGGTGGTGGTGTCTCACGACCGTCACCTGCTCAAGAGCACGACCGACGACTTTTTGCTGGTGGCCGACGGCAAGGTCGAAACCTTCGACGGAGACCTGGACGACTACAGCCGCTGGCTGGTCGAGTACCGCCAGCGCAGTGCGCCGGTCAGTACCGCCCCGGTCAACCCGGACAAGACCGACAAGAAAGCCCAGCGTCAAGCTGCCGCGGCCTTGCGCCAGCAACTGGCACCGCACAAGAAAGCTGCCGACAAGCTGGAAACCGAGCTCAACCAGGTGCATGTGCAACTGGCCGAGATCGAGACCGCGCTGGGTGACGGTGGCCTCTACGAGGCGGCGCGCAAGGACGAGTTGCGTGACCTGCTGGCGCGCCAGACCAAGCTCAAGCAACGCGAAGGTGAGCTGGAAGAAGCCTGGATGGAAGCGCTGGAAACCCTCGAAAGCATGCAGGCCGAACTCGAGGCGCTGTCCTGATGGAGGAACTGCGTTCGCTGCTGCCAGGGCAATGGATGGACACGTTCTGGCTGGGCTTGCAGATTCTGTTGATCCTGGTCGCGGCTTTCGTCCTGCAGCGCATCGTTGCGCGTGGGTTGAGCCGCCTGGGCCAGCGTTACCCGCTGCCGCCAGAACTGCTGGTACCGGTGCGTGGTGGCCTGCGCTGGCTGATCATGGGCAGCGCGCTGCTGTTCGTGCTCGAGCGCCTGGGCGTTTCGGCGACCGTGCTGTGGACGGCGTTGTCCGGCTTTGTCGCGGTGGCGGCGGTGGCGTTCTTCGCCATGTGGAGCGTGCTGTCCAACCTGCTGTGCGCGGTGCTGATCTTCACGGTCGGGCCGTTTCGCATCGGTGATGTGGTCGAGCTGGTCGACACGCTGGACAAACCGGGGGTGAAAGGCCGGGTGATCGCCATCAACCTGCTGTTTACCACCTTGCTGGAAATGCCCGATGCGGGCGGGGCGCTGGTGCAGGTGCCCAATAGCCAGTTCTTCCAGAAGTCGGTACGGCGCTGGCGCGGGGCCGAGGTGCAGGCCTTGCACAAAGAAACAGCTGCCGAAGCTGACTGAACCTGTACTGGCCCCTTCGCGGGCATGCCCGCTCCCACAGGTATCCCGCAGGGTCTGAAACTGCACTGTACTTGTGGGAGCGGGCGCGCCCGCGAAGAGGCCGGCACAGGCCCCAAAAATCCATCAGAAATCGCTGGTTATTTTTTCACCAAAACCTTAGCTTAACGATTTGCAACAAATGTTCGAGCGAGGTGTGTGATGTCGATGGAAGTATGGCTGGGCTTCTTTGCCGCCTGTTGGGTGATCAGCCTGTCACCCGGTGCCGGGGCGATTGCCTCGATGTCCAGCGGCCTGCAATACGGCTTCTGGCGTGGCTACTGGAACGCCCTGGGCCTGCAACTGGGCCTGATTGTGCAAATCGCCATCATTGCCGCCGGCGTCGGCGCCATCCTGGCCGCCTCGGCCACGGCCTTCCAGGTCATCAAATGGTTCGGCGTTGCCTACCTCTTCTACCTGGCCTACAAGCAATGGCGCGCCTTGCCGATGGACATGTCCGATGAGTCCGGCGTGCGCCCTATCGGCAAACCGCTGAGCCTGGTGTTCCGCGGGTTCCTGGTCAACGTCAGCAACCCCAAGGCGCTGGTGTTCATGCTGGCGGTGCTGCCGCAGTTCATCAATCCGCATGCACCGCTGTTGCCGCAGTATGTGGCGATCACTGTGACGATGATCAGTGTGGACATGCTGGTGATGGCGGGGTACACCGGCTTGGCTTCGCGGGTATTGCGCCTGCTGCGTACGCCCAAGCAGCAGAAGCGTTTGAACCGGACTTTTGCCGGGTTGTTCATTGGGGCGGCGACCTTCCTCGCTACCCTGCGTCGCGCGCCGATCTGATCGGGCCACGGGGTCGCAAACACAGACTCTGTAGGCGCAGCCTTGTGCTGCGCCTACAGGGATTGCGTAGCGGCCTTTATTTGTTCTGCTTGGCTACCAACCCCGTCAGCAAGTCCACCGGCATCGGGAAGACAATGGTCGAGGTCCTGTCCCCCGCAATAGCCCCCAGCGTCTGCATATAGCGCAACTGCATTGCCCCCGGTTCCTTGCCCAGCATTTGCGCCGCCTGCATCAGCTTCTCTGACGCCTGCAACTCCCCCTCGGCATGGATCACCTTGGCCCGCCGTTCGCGTTCGGCTTCAGCCTGCCGGGCGATGGCGCGTACCATCGATTCGTTGAGGTCGACATGCTTGATCTCGACGTTGGCCACCTTGATGCCCCAGGCGTCGGTTTGCGCGTCCAGCACATGGCGAATGTCCCCGTTCAGTTGCTCACGTTCGGCCAGCAGCTCATCCAGTTCGTGCTTGCCCAGCACCGCACGCAGCGTGGTCTGGGCCAACTGGCTGGTCGCTACCAGAAAGTCCTCCACCTGGATTATCGCCTTTTGCGGGTCGAGCACGCGGAAGTAGAGCACCGCGTTGACCTTGACCGAGACGTTGTCGCGGGTGATTACATCCTGGGGTGGTACATCCAGCACCACCGTGCGCAGGTCGACCCGCACCATTTGCTGGATCACCGGGATCAACAGGATCAACCCCGGCCCCTTTACCTGCCAAAAGCGCCCCAGCTGAAACACCACACCGCGCTCGTACTCGCGCAGGATGCGAAACGCCGACAGCAACAGCATCGCCAGCACGATCAGCACGGCACCAAAACCAACTTGCATGAACATGGTCATTCTCCTTGCACCGCAGGCGCGGCGGGGCTCACGTCCAGCATCACGCCATGGCGTGCGGTCACCCGCACGTTCTGGCCAGCTTGCAGCGGCGTTGCGCACTGCACTTGCCATTGTTCGCCTTGGGCCAGCACGACGCCACGCAGCGGGTTGCCTGCCATCACCTGGGTGACGGGAACCAGGCTGCCGACAAGGCCGGCGTCACCGCTGACCAGTGCCCGTTGACGTGCCTTGAGGGCCATGCCCAGCACGCCGCCGATCAGCAGCGCCGAAAGCACTCCCAGGGTGCCTATCAAGGCCAGCGGGATGCCGAAACCGGGTGCATCGGTATCGATCAGGATCAGCGCGCCGACCACAAAGGCCACGATGCCGCCAAAACCGACCACGCCGAAACTGGGCAGAAAGGCTTCGGCGATCATGAAGGCGATACCCAGCACTATCAGCGCCACCCCGGCGAAGCTCACCGGCAACAGCTGCAGGGCGTAAAGTGCCAAGAGCAGGCAGATACCACCGACCACACCACCCACCGTAGACCCGGGGCTCATGAATTCGAACAGCAGCCCGTACACACCGATCATGATCAGAATAAGCGCCACGCTGGGGTTGGTGATGACCGCCAGTACCCGTGTGCGCCAATCCGGCAGGTGCTCCACCAGGCTGGCACTGGCGGTGTGCAGCTGGCGTGGCTGGCCAGCGACCACCAGCGTTTTGCCATCGAGCTTGCGCAGCAGGGCGGGCAGGTCATCGGCGACCTGGTCGATCACATTCAGCCGCAAGGCCTCGCTGGCAGGCAGGCTGACGGCCTCGCGCACGGCCTTCTCCGCCCAGTCAGCATTGCGCCCGCGCAGCTGCGCCAGGCCGCGAATATACGCAGTGGCGTCGTTAACCTGCTTGCGTGCCAGGGTTTCATCATCGCTGCCCTTGGCCTTGTCGTCTTTGGGCGCACCTGGGGGGCCGCCGATCTGCACCGGCGTGGCAGCACCCAGGTTGGTCCCGGGGGCCATCGCGGCGACATGGCTGGCGTAGAGAATATAGGTGCCGGCGCTGGCAGCGCGGGCACCGCTCGGGGCGACGTAAGTGGCAACCGGCACGGGGCTGGCGAGAATCGCTTTGATCATCTGACGCATGGCGCTGTCCAGGCCACCGGGGGTGTCCATGCGGATCACCACCAGTTGCGCGCCCTGTGCCTGGGCCTGCCCGAGGCTGCGAATCAGGTAGTCGGCGCTGGCCGGCCCGATGGCATCATCGATGCCCAGCACCCACACTGCACCGGGCGCTGCCTGGCCACCTGGCGTGATGCCAAGCAGTAACAGCAGCAACAGCCAGCGCCAGCAGCGGGCGATCACCTGTCGTCACCTCGTTTGCCCCTATTACACAAGTTTAGCCCTGGTTGGCGTTACCCCGCCTAAAATTACAGATTGGGGGTGAAACCGGAGGTGCATCATGCGTATGGCAAAGACCCTGCAGGCCCGCCTGGACAAGGCCAACTGCGACTACGACATCATTCCCCATCCACACTCGGCCACCAGCCTTGAGTCGGCGCGCACGGCCGGCGTACCCGCCGAGCGGGTGGCCAAGTCGGTGATGCTCGATGACCGCCATGGCAACTACATCATGGCCGTGCTACCGGCCAACCGGCATCTGGACATGACCAAGGTGCGCATGTCCGGGGCCTGGCAACTGACCCGCGAAAGTGGCCTGCCGAGCCTGTTCGGCGACTGCGAGCGCGGCGCCGTGCCGGCCCTTGGCGACGCCTACCAGATAAAAATGTTGCTTGATCCGAGTCTTACACGCCAGGGCGATGTCTATCTGGAGGCGGGTGACCACGATCACCTGATCCACATGAGCATGGAGCAGTACATGAAATTGGTGCCGCACGCCGAAGTGCGCGAGCTGTGCTGATGCTCTCAACCTATACCAGTCTGGCGTCGTCGATGCCCAGACTGGTGCCCAGGAGGAACCATGGACAAGCCGATTCATCCATTTTCGGAAATTTTCAAACAATTGGGTCTTCCCGACGACCCGGTAGAAATCGATCGTTTCATCACCACCCATTCACCGCTCGATGAGGATGTGAAATTGGTGGACGCGCCATTCTGGAACGACTCTCAACGCGCTTTTCTCAAGGAAAGCTACACCGCCGACGCTGATTGGATACCCATGATCGACCAGCTGAACGAAGCGCTGCATCCCCGCAAAAAATAAAGCGCCGAGCGGCACCTGACGAGTGATTGGCCGTTGCTATGCTCAGGAAAACAATAAGGGGATAGCGCGATGAAAGATCCCTATGCACCAGGCTTCTGGTGCTCCGTGACGATCCTGGGCACCCTGACGGCCAGTTACTTCTATGGCATCAGGCAGACGCAACAGATGAACCAGGCGGTGCACTTCCTGTATGCGGCTGCGGCTGTCACCGTGGCGGTGGTATTGGTGGCGCTGACCTGGATCGCCTGGCAGCAGTTGCACCTGAACAAGCGCGAAGTGATTCAGGGGCGAACGTTGCTGACCATCTGGAACACCAAGGTGGCACTACGCCGCGTCGAGACGGTATTCGACCGCTATTTCTGGGGCAGCTACTGGCATTCCGGCCGCACGTTCGAAGAAGTCATGGGCGAGCTCAAGGGGACACCGCTGGAGCAGAGCCTTGATGCCTTGAAGCGCCAGTGCCGGGTGCTCGACCGTGAAATCCATGACCACCATCACCATTGGCTGGCCAATGCCCGCGACCTGTCCAGCGTGGCCCAGGCCATGGCCCGTGAACGCTACCAGCTGGACCTGGGCGAGCCCACCTGCAGTGGCCATGGCAATACTGCAGTGGTCAACCGTGACCTGGAAGTGCTGGTGTACACCTGGTCGGCACGCCTTCGCAGCTTCGACCATCAACTGGATGAGCTTGAGCGCGCCTACCATTGAGGGGCGTCATTCGCCGCGGATGTACTGCTCCAGTTGCCGAATCAGGCTGGCCTGTTCGGTGATGGTTTCCTTGACCAGGTCGCCGATGGACAGCAGGCCGAGCAGTTTGCCGTTGTCGACCACCGGCAGGTGACGCAGGTGACGGTCGGTCATCAGGTTCATGCAGAAATCGAGCTTCTGCTTTGGCTCCACGGTGACCACGGGTGCACTCATGATTTCGCGCACCGGGGTGGCGGCGGAAGAGCGGCCCTTGAGTACCAGTTTGCGCGCATAGTCCCGTTCACTGACGATACCCACCACCTGGTTGCCCTCGACCACGGGTAACGCACCGACGTTTTTCTCCGCCAGCATTTTCAGGGCGTCAAGCACCGAGTCATCCGGGCCGATGGTGTATACGGTCTGGTGCTGGGACTTGGTCTTGAGGATTTGTTCGACGGTCTTCATACGGGCCTCTGCGGGTGAAAAAAGCGCTGTCTCGGAGTAACTAAAGCATCCGGCACGGCGCTCTGCACGGCAATGCAGGAAACGGCATGGAGTCGATTGAAAAACGTCATGGGTGTCCGCCTGTGCCGGCCTTCGCGGCTAAAGCCGCGAAGGCCGGCCCTGCCTATCAAAGCTTCGGCATCTGCCCGATCCGCGCCACCATTTCGCTCACTACCTGCAGGTCGAGCATGAACTGCTCTACGGTCTTGAACTCATTGTCGTTGTGCCCGGTGTATTTCACATCCGGCATGGCAAGGCCGAACTGCACGCCGTTGGGCAGGTCGTGCACCGAGGTTGCACCGGCCGAGGTACCGAACTCATGCTTCATGCCCAGGTTCTCGCTGGCTACAGCCAGCAGGGCCTTGACCCACTCGCCTTCGGGGTTGCGGTACATCGGCTCATCCAGGCTGTAGTCGAATGCCACCGAGATATGGCTCTTATGGGTCCAGTTGCCCAGCTTGCCAACCAGCTCGTCCTTGATCGTGGCAATCGGCTTGCCCTTGGGAATGCGCAGGTTCACCGCCAGTTTCAGGCCTTTGTCATCCACTCCTACAAAGGTTGGCGATGCAGTCAGCGGGCCCATGAACGCGTCCTTGAACGCCACGCCCAGTTTGTTCCCCAGGTAGTCCAGGCCCCAGTTGTCAGCAGCGTAGCGGGCGGCGTCGGTGAAGTGGTTGTGCTTGAGCGGCACCTGCTGGCCGAGGCCATTGATGAAGTCGAGCATGCGCGCCACCGGGTTGACCCCGGACTCCGGTTCCGAGGAGTGGGCAGAAACACCGGTCACGGTGAGCAGTACCTGTTTGCCATCGGCCTTGGCGTCGATGCTGAAGTCGCCCCCATGCTGCTTCACATATTTGGCACCAGCCTGCTGCAGGTGTTTGGCCAGCTGTGCAGGGTTGTCGGCGTTCAGGGTGGCTACCGATGTGGTCGGGATCTGATTGGTGGCCAGGCCGCCGGTCAGGTTGACGATTTCAGCACCTTTGCCGCTGGCCTGGCGCTTGCTGAAGCTGGCCATGACCGTGCCGTAGCCTTTCTCGGCGATCACCACCGGGTAGCCGCCGTCCAGGGCCAGGTTGTACTCGGGGGTAGGGTTGCGTTCGAAGTAGTAGGGGATGGCATCACCGCTGGTTTCTTCGGTGGTGTCGATCAGCAGCTTGAACTGCCGGGCGAGTGGCAGGTTTTCGTCCTTGGCCACTTTCAACGCGTACATTGCCACCACGATGCCGTTCTTGTCGTCTTCGGTGCCGCGACCGTACATGCGGTCGCCCACCAGGGTGACTTTGAACGGGTCCAGGCGGGTGCCGTCGGCCAGCTTCCAGTTGTCCGGGTTGACCGGCACAACGTCGGCATGGGCATGTATACCGATCACTTCCTTGCCGCTGCCGAGCGAAATCTCGTACACCCGGTTGTCGATGTTGCGGAAGGCCAGGCCGAAGCTGTCGGCCAGGGCCTTGATCTTGTCGGCAATCTTGAGGAACTCGGGGTTCTCGTACTGCGGCGTACCCTCGATGTTGAAGGTGGGGATGGCTACCAGCTCGCGCAGGGTTTCGGTAGCGGCCTTGCCATACTTGATGCGGGTATACAGGCCGAGCAGGCGGTTGATTTCGTCTTGTTGCTCGGCGGCCAATGGCTTGTTGGCCAGGTAGGCATCGAGGGTTGCCTCAAGGTTGTCGGCCTTGGCTTGCTCGCTGCCTTTGAGCTTGTCGAGGAACTGCCTGAAGTCGCTTGGGTTGCTGCCGTCGAAGGCTTTGACGATGGCAGCGGACTGCTGTTGGGAGAGGTTGGCCTGGGCCGGCTGGGTGAACAGACCGATGCTGGCCAGCAGCAGGGTGGTGGCGGTGAGTTTTTTCAGGTGCATGGTTGCGCGCATTCCTTCGCCAGTCATTGTCATGGGTTACCCGTCAGAAAACGGGAAGACGCCCACGCTAACACCAATGACCCGTGGCACGGGAGTACCAGAAACGCGACATGTCGCACAAACGAAAAAGCCCCGGGCCAAGGCCCAGGGCTTTTTTGATATGGCGCACTCGGCGGGATTCGAACCCACGACCCCTGCCTTCGGAGGGCAGTACTCTATCCAGCTGAGCTACGAGTGCAACGCGCACGCATGATACCCATCTGAATCGGTGGCGTCCATCGCCTTGATCTGTGGCCTTTTTTCCTCTGTTGCCAGCACCGACAACCAGGATTTCATCTATCCATATGCGAAATGAATATTTCCGCTAGCCGGTTTATGCCCACTATCCTCTGGTCACAACTTGTTATAACAAGTAACCGATCAGCGAAGAGATCCCATGGCCGAACTGCTCCCCCTGTCCCCGGTACCGCTCTACACCCAGCTCAAGGAACTGCTGCGCGAGCGCATCCTCGACGGCACTTATCCACCGCACAGCCGCATGCCGTCTGAAAGCGAGCTGGGCAAGGCTTTCGACGTCAGCCGCATCACCGTGCGCCAGGCGCTGGGCGACCTGCAGAAGGAAGGGTTGATCTTCAAGATCCACGGCAAAGGCACATTCGTCGCCAAGCCCAAGGCGTTCCAGAACGTCAGTACCCTGCAGGGCCTGGGTGAGTCGATGACGCAGATGGGCTACGAGGTGATCAACCGCCTGCGTAGCTTGCGCCATGTGCCGGCCAACGCTTTGGTGGCCGCCCGGCTGCAGGTCGAGGAGGGCAGCCTGGTGACCGAGATCCGCCGGGTGCGGCTGATCAACCGCGAGCCGGTATCGCTTGAACTGACCTGGCTGCCCAAGGCTGTCGGCGAAAAACTGGAGAAGGCCGACCTGGTCACCCGCGACATCTTCCTGTTGCTGGAAAACGACTGCGGCATCGCCCTTGGCCATGCCGACCTGGCCATCGATGCGGTGCTGGCCGACAGCGACCTGACTCAGGCCCTGGATGTTGAAGAAGGCTCCCCGATCATGCGCATCGAGCGCCTGACCCATGCTGCCGATGGCACGCCACTGGACTTCGAACACCTTTACTACCGCGGCGATGCCTTCCAGTACCGCCTGCGCATTGACCGTCAGAAGGGGGGCAAGGCATGAGCATCCAGACCCAGGACTACGACATCATCGTCATCGGTGGCGGCACCGCCGGGCCAATGGCGGCGATCAAGGCCAAGGAGCAGGACAAAAGCCTGCGCGTGCTGCTGCTGGACAAGGCCAACGTCAAGCGCAGCGGCGCGATCAGCATGGGCATGGACGGGCTGAATAACGCCATTATCCCCGGCCACGCCACCCCCGAGCAGTACACCAAGGAGATCACCGTAGCCAATGACGGTATCGTCAACCAGGCCACGGTGCATGCCTACGCTACCCACAGTTTTGAAACCATCGAGCAGCTCGACCGCTGGGGCGTGAAGTTCGAGAAGGACGAGACGGGCGACTACGCGGTGAAAAAGGTTCACCACATGGGCGCCTACGTGTTGCCCATGCCCGAAGGGCACGACATCAAGAAGGTGTTGTACCGCCAGCTCAAGCGTGCCCGGGTCGAGATCAGCAACCGTATGGTCTGCACCCGTGTGCTGCTCGATGGCGAAGGCGCCGCCGCGGGTGTGCTGGGCTTCGACTGCCGCAGCGGCGAGTTTCGCGTGGTGCGGGCCAAGGCGGTGATTCTGGCCTGTGGCGCCGCCGGGCGGCTGGGCCTGCCGTCGTCAGGCTATTTGATGGGTACCTACGAGAACCCGACCAACGCCGGCGACGGTTACGCCATGGCCTACCATGCAGGTGCCGAGCTGGCCAACCTCGAGTGCTTCCAGATCAACCCGCTGATCAAGGACTACAACGGCCCGGCCTGTGCCTACGTTACCGGTCCGCTGGGTGGGTACACCGCCAACAGCAAGGGTGAGCGCTTCATCGAGTGCGACTACTGGAGCGGCCAGATGATGTGGGAGTTCCACCAGGAGCTCGAAGGCGGCAATGGCCCGGTGTTCCTCAAGCTTGATCACCTGGCCGAAGAGACCATCCAGAATATCGAAGAGATCCTGCACAGCAACGAGCGCCCCAGCCGTGGCCAGTTCCACGCCGGGCGTGGCACCGACTATCGCCAGCACATGGTCGAAATGCACATCTCCGAAATCGGTTTTTGCTCCGGGCATTCGGCATCTGGCGTGTGGGTCAATGAAAAGGCCGAAACCAGCGTCAAAGGGTTGTATGCCGCAGGCGATATGGCTGCGGTGCCGCACAACTACATGCTCGGCGCCTTTACCTATGGCTGGTTCGCCGGCGTAAACGCCGCGCACTACGTGGCCGGGCGCGAACTCGCCGAGGTTGATGCCGCACAGGTGGAGCGCGAGCGCGCGCGGGTGTTTGCCCCGCTGCAGCGTGAGCATGGCCTGCCGCCCGCCCAGGTCGAGTACAAGCTCAGGCGCATGGTCAACGATTACCTGCAGCCGCCCAAGGTGACCAAGAAGATGGAAATTGGCCTGGCGCGCTTTGCCGAGATCGAGCGTGACCTTGAGCAGATGAAAGCCAGCAACCCTCATGAACTGATGCGTGCGATGGAAGTGTCAGTGATTCGCGACTGCGCCGAGATGGCGGCGCGCGCCTCGCTGTTCCGCGAGGAAAGTCGGTGGGGGTTGTACCACCACCGGGTGGATTTCCCTGAGCGCAACGATGGCGAGTGGTTTTGCCATTGCCACCTGAAAAAAGGTGAGAACGGTGAAATGACCAGTTTCAAGAAGGCTGTCGAACCCTACCTGATTGCCCTGGAAGCCGATGAGCAGACCGCTTATGACCGGTTGCGGGTGAAGGCTGATGCAGCGTGAATGGGGCTGCTTCGCAGCCCAATCGCCGGCAAGCCGGCTCCCACAGGTACTGCATCGGCGGTGAAGTCTGCACCCTCCTGTGGGAGCTGGCTTGCCGGCGATGAGGCCATCAGCCTCTGCAAAAAACAGAACGAGGGCCACAGGCCCCAAGGACTCCGTGAAATGGCCTACCAGCCGCATGAAATCTTCTTTCGCAGCAGCGCCCCGGTCACCATCGACGAAGACAAATGCATCGCCGAAAAAGGCTGCACCGTGTGCGTCGAGGTTTGCCCCATGGACCTGCTGGCGATCAACCCAGCCACGCAAAAGGCCTACATGGCCTTCGATGAATGCTGGTACTGCATGCCCTGCGAGAAGGATTGCCCCACTGGCGCGGTGAAGGTCGACATTCCGTACCTGCTCCGCTGATTCATCCTGCCATCCGGTCAACCCCCGGACGCCCTCCTGCTGTGCCCCTCGTTTCCCACCACCCAAGCCGGGGGCGGAGACGACGCCAACTCTTATAACGATTCGAGGGGAAATACCCATGCGCCTTGCAGCAACCGTGGCCGGCCTCGCGCTGGCGCTCACTGGCCTGAACGCCAGCGCCGAAACCATCCGCATCGCGATCGGCACCCAGGACACCACCATCAACTGCGCCACCGGCGGCCTGCTGATACGTGAGCTGGGCCTGCTGGACAAGTACCTGCCGCACGACGGCAAGTATAAGGATGCGACCTACCAGATCGAATGGAAGAACTTCACCAGCGGTGCGCCGCTGACCAACGAAATGGTCGCCGGCAAACTCGACTTCGGCGCCATGGCCGACTTCCCGGGGTCGTTCAACGGCGTTGCACACCTGGATGCCGGCAAGCGCAGCCTGTTCATCAGTGTGCTGTCAGGCAGCGTGCATGGCAGCGGCAACGGCATCGTCGTGCCCGCCGCGTCCAGCGTGCAGTCGCTGGCGGAGCTCAAGGGCAAGACCATTTCGGTGCCGTTTGCTTCCACTGCCCACGGCATGCTGTTGCGCGCCGTCGCAGCCCAGGGTTGGGACCCGCAGAAGGATGTGCGGATCATCGCCCAGGCGCCGGAGATCGCCGGCTCCGCCCTGCGCAGCAACCGCATCGAGGCCCACGCCGACTTTGTGCCGTTCGCCGAGCTGTTCCCCAACCGCGGTTTTGCCCGCAAGATCTATGACGGCGCCCAGGCCAACGCACCGACGTTCCATGGTGCCCTGGTCGATGCCGACTATGCGAAGAAGTACCCGGAAGTGGTCACCGCCTACCTGCGCGCCAGCCTTGAAGCCGACCGCCTGATCGCTGCGGAGCCTGAAAAGTACAGCGAATTGATCGAGAAGGTCACGGGGATCGAAGCCGAGGTCAATTACCTGTTCCATGGCCCGCTCGGCCTGCAGACCCGCGACCTGACCTGGAAGCCTGAATATCGCCAGGCAGTCGCAACGTCCATCGATACGCTCAAACTGCTGAAAAAGACCGACCGTGGTCTGGACACCGACAAGTTCATCGACGACCAGTACATCCGCGGGGCCTTCAAGGAAGCTGGGCTGGATTACGACAAGGCGCTGAAGAACTACGACCCGTTACCGCTCAAAGCCAATGATGCGCTGACCGGCAAGCCGATCACCGATTTCAGCCGCCTGGCACAGGTCTGGGTGCGTGGTGAAGACAAGGTACGCCACTACGCTTCGCCAGAAGCGGCCCTTGGCGCCCTGGCCCAACTGGAGCAGGAAGGCAAGGACATCCGCGCCATCTACGCCCAGGCCGCCGACAGCGGGATCAAGTTGCTGGCCAACCAGGCCTGGTTCGTGCGCAACGGCAACGGCGAACTGGCGGCGTTCCTGCTCAAGGACCAAGCCGAGCAGTACGCCAAGGCCCATGGTGGCGAGGCGCTGGACTTCGTCAGTGCCAACCAGAAGCTGGTCGCCCAGCGCTGACCGGGAGCCACCGACATGACCCGCAACCTCAAGCGCTGGCCGCTGCGCCTGGCTTCGCTGCTGGCCTGCCTGCTGTTCTGGCAACTGGCGGCAAGCGTGAAGCTGGACCTCGGTCTGCTGACGTTCACCTATGTCCCCACACCCAAGGCGGTGCTGGAAGCTGCCTGGCAATTGCTGACCTCCAGCACGCTGCTGGCGCACCTGGGCAGCAGCCTGTCGCGGGTATTTGCCGGTTATGTCACTGCGGCGCTGACTGGCGTGGCCCTGGGGTTGCTGATCGGCCGCTCGAAATGGGCTGAAGACACCCTGCTGCCGCCGCTGGAAGTGCTGCGGCCGATTCCGGCGGTGGCGTGGATTCCGCTGGCGATCCTGATGTTCCCGTCGTCGGAACTGTCGATGGTGTTCATCACGTTCACCGGCGCGTTGTTCCCCATCCTGCTCAATACCGTGCACGGCGTGGAGGCAGTCGACCCGCGGCTGGTGGCATCGGCGCGCAGCCTCGGTGCCGGGCGCTGGGCGATCCTGCGCGAAGTGGTATTGCCTGGGGCGTTGCCCAGTATCGTCACAGGCCTGGCCATCGGCATGGGGACTTCATGGTTCTGTCTGGTCACTGCTGAGATGATTTCCGGGCAGTTCGGCATCGGCTACTACACCTGGGAGTCCTACACCTTGCAAAACTACCCGGACATCATCGTCGGCATGCTGCTGATCGGCGTGCTGGGCATGGGTAGCAGTGCCCTGGTCAAGCGCATCGGCGAGCTGGCCACGCCCTGGTACCGCACGCGGAGGGCCGGGTGATGAACAGCTTTCAACTTGCGCCAGGGCGTATCGAAGGGCATGGCCTGTCGATACACCTGGGGCACGGCAGCGACGCGTTCGAGGCGGTGCAGCGCTTGGACTTTGCCGTAGAGCCTGGCGAGTTTGTCTGCATCCTCGGCCCCTCTGGTTGTGGCAAGTCGACGTTGCTCGGCGCCTTGGCCGGGCACCTGGTGCCCAGCAGCGGCCAGTTGAAGGTGGACGGCCAGCCCGTTTCCGGCCCGTCGCCGCAGCGTGGCATGGTATTCCAGCATCACACCTTGCTGCCTTGGCGAAGCGTGCTCGACAACGTGGCCTTCGGCCTGAAGATGCAGGGCCTGGGCCGGGCCGAACGTCACCGGCAAGCACGCGAAATGTTGCAACTGGTAGGGCTGGCCGACTTTGCCGGGCGCTGGCCCAGCCAGCTGTCAGGCGGTATGCAGCAACGGGCCGAAATTGCCCGGGTGCTGATCAACCGCCCGGGGCTATTGCTGATGGATGAACCCTTCGGCGCCCTGGATGCGCAAACCCGTGCACGCATGCAGGAGCTGTTGCTGGATATCTGGGCAAGCATCCGTACCACCGTGGTGTTCGTCACCCACGATATCGACGAAGCGCTGTTCCTGGCCGACCGTATTCTGGTGATGAGCCCGCGCCCCGGTCGCTTTATCGAAGACATGCGCCTGGACTTTGCGCGGCCACGCCGCACCCGCCTGCTGACCACCCCTGAATTCACCCACCTCAAGCGTCACTGCCTGGCGTTGCTGCGCCACGAGGAAGGCCGCGAACTGCCGCGCCTGACCCCGTTGGGCCTGCCGGCCACCGACCACCCACCGCTACGGATCGCGCTATGACTGACCGAACGACCGACAACCCCGACATCCTTGCTCTGTTGCCTCGCCTTGATGCCACCGACGCTGGCGTGCGCCGCATCGCCCTGATCGAGCTGGCCGACCTGGAAGACCCGGATGGCTTGCCTTGGCTCACCGATGCCCTGCTGGTGGACGCCGCCGACGAGGTGCGTGCCGAGGCCGCGCGCCTGCTTGAGGCCTGGGAAGAACCCGAAGTTGTGCAAGCCCTGTGCGCTGCGCTGGCCGATGTCGCCGAGCCGGTACGGCTGGCAGCAGCGCAGAGCCTCAGCGAACTCAAGAGCCTTGAAGCCGGTCAGCTGATCCTGCCTTGGGTCAAGCACGCCGATGCCTTCGTCCGCGCCAGTGCCTTGCGAGCCTTGCGCGAGCTGCGCCTGGAGGATGCTGCCGAACCAGCGCTGCTGGCGCTGGCCGATGACGATGCGGCCGTGCGGCGTGAGGCAGTGGGCATTCTTGGCTGGCTCAAGCACCAGCCGGCGTTGCTGGCGCTGGCAGGGCTCGCCCAGGCCGAGCCGGACACCGAGGTGCGCCGTGCGGCCATCGGCGCGCTGGGCCTTGCCCGGGACAACTCGGTGTTGCCTGCGCTGGTGACGGCATTGGCTGACCAGGCCTGGCAAGTGCGCGAGGAAGCTGCCACCACGTTAGGCAAAGTCGGTCAGGACCAAGCAGGCCCGGCGCTGGTGGATGCCCTTGCCGACGACTTCTGGCAGGTCCGCCTGCGGGCAGCGCGCTCACTGGGTCGGCTGCGCTATGCCGCTGCACTGGACGCGCTTGGCTTATTGCTGGGCCATGGCATTGCCAACTTGCGCAAGGAGGCAGCGCTGGCGCTGGGCGAGCTGGGCCAGGCGCGTGCCTTGCCGGTGCTGCAGGCCGCCGAGGCTGACAGCGACCCCGAGGTGCGCAAGGCTGTACGGATTGCCCTGGCGCAATTGCGCGGGGCTGCCTGATGAACGCCCCGCAAGCCATTCGCAACTTGCGCCGGCCAGGGCAGCTGCTGCTGCAATGGGAAGACGGCGAGCACAGCCTCAGCCATACCCGTTTGCGCGGTGCTTGCCCTTGCTCACAATGCCGTGCGGCGCGGCTGGCGGGGGGGATCAGCCTGGTGCGCGACGATGTGCGGGTGGAGCGGATTACCTCGCAGGGATATGGCGTGCAGCTGGTGTTCAGCGATGGGCATGAGCGCGGGATCTACCCTTGGGCTTACTTGCGTGACCTAGTCAGCAAGGGAGGCTGATCCCTCAGGCTACCGCATCCCCTATAGGAGCAGCCTTGTATCTGCCCTGAAATTGTCGCCGGTCATTCACAATGCAATCAGCTCCGGCCGCAGCCCTTCCACCCGTCGCCCCGGCGGTGGCAGGTAACCGCCATCCCCGGTGATCTGGTGCAGCACCTTCTCGCGCAGCCCATGCAGTGCCACACCCGTACGTAACCGCGGGTGTGGCAGGTCTATCTCGACCACCGATTTGATCCTGCCCGGGCGTGGCTCCAGCACCACAACCCGATCAGCCAGGTATGTTGCCTCCTCGGCATCGTGGGTCACCAGCAAAGTTGTGATACCTGCTCGTTCGCGAATGGCCAGCAGCTCGTCTTGCAGTTGCTGGCGGGTCAGGGCATCCAGGGCGCCGAACGGCTCGTCGAGCAGCAGGATACGCGGGCTGGCCACAAGGCCACGGGCGATCGCCACGCGCTGCGCCATGCCGCCCGATAGCTGGTGTGGATAGGCCGACTCGAAGCCGACCAGTCCCACCAGTTGCACGAATTCATGCACCCGCCTGGCGCGTTCACCCTGGGTGAGCGACTCGTTGACCAGCCCCAAGGCAATGTTCTGTTCCACGTTCAACCACGGGAACAGCCGGTGCTCCTGGAACACGATGCCGCGTTCGCCACCAATGCCGCTGACCGCTTGGCCGTCGACACGGATGCTGCCGCTGTATTCGGTATCAAGCCCCACCAGCAAGCGCAGCAAGGTGGATTTGCCACAACCGGATGCGCCGACGATGGCAATGAACTCACCTTCGTTGATCGACAGGTTGAAGTTGCGGATAGCTTCGAACGGCTGGCCGTCCACGCTGAACACCTTGCCGACCCCCTCGAAGCTGACCAGAGGCGGGGTGCTGTTGGGCTGGTTGGCCGCCTGCAGGTGGGCCGTGTTGAATGCGTTCATGCGGTTCTCCAGCGCGTAGCGCGCGATTCGAGGCGTTGTCCAAGGGTGCCGAGCAGGGCGCCGACCAGGCCGATCAGGACCATGGCAGCCATCACCTGGTCCATGCGGAACAGTTGCTGGGCACCGATCATCAGGCTGGCGATGCCGCCGTCCGACGGCATGAAGTATTCCGCGCCGATGGTGCCCAGCCAGGCGTAGATCAGCGACAGGCGCAGGCCGGCGAAAATCGCCGGTGCCGCGCCGGGCAGCACCAGCAGGCGCAGGCGCTGCCACAGGTTCAGACGCAGGGTGCGGGCCGCTTCGCCCAGCTGTGGCGACAGGCTGGCGATACCGCGCTGGGTAGCGATCAGCAGCGGGAAGAAGGCGGCCAGGCCAACGAACACCAGCTTGGCCCCTTCACCCAGCCCGAACCACGCAGTGAGCAAAGGCACCCAAGCAAACAGCGCCACCTGGCGCAAGGCCGACAGGCTCGGCCCGAAGAGGCGTTCGGCTGTGCTGGAGAGCCCCAGCAGCAATCCGGCCAGCAAGCCCGCGGCGCCGCCCAGCAACAGGCCGCTCAGGGTGCGTTGCAGGCTCAGCAACAAGGCTTGCGGCAGCGACCCATCGGCCAGGCCGACGAGCAGCGTGCGCACTACCTCCAATGGCGAGGTGAGGATGTTCGGGTCAACCCAGCCGAAGCTGTTGCTGGCCTGCCATAGCACCAATATCCCCAGTGGCAGCAGCAGGCTTTGCCAGCCGCGCGGCAGAGGCCCGCGCTGCTGCTCGCCAGTGGCCGGTTGCGGCCAATACAGCAGGCGCTTTTCCAGCGCTGAGAAGCTGCGCTCCAGCGCGGCGCCGACCAGGCCGATCACCAGGATGCACAGCATCACCAGGTCGAGCATGAACAGCTGTCGCCCCCAAACCATCAGGTACCCGATCCCTTCGCTGGAGGCCAGCAACTCGACCGCCAACAGCGATGTCCAGCCAGTAGCCAGGGCCAGGCGCACGCCCGTGAGGAAGGCGGGCAGGGCAGCTGGCAGCAACAGGCGCAGGAACAGCAGGTGCTTTGGCAGGCGCAGAGCCGCAGCGGCCTCGCGCAGTTTTGGCTGGGCATCGCGCACACCCACCAGCGTGTGCAAGGTCACGGGGACCACCACGGCTTTTACCAGCACCACCAGCTTGAGCAGCTCGCCGATGCCGAAGAACAACATGAACAACGGAATCCAGGCCAGGGTGGGGATCTGGGCAAGCGCCACGAACGTCGGCAGTACCAGCGTCTGCGCCCGGCGCGAAGCACCCAGCCATACCCCCAGCAGCAGGCCGCTGGCAATGCCCGCCGCCAACCCCCAGAACAGCCGTTGCAGGCTTATCCACAGGTGCCCCCACAGCTCGCCGGAGCCAAACTCCAGTGCGCTTTGCCACACCAGTGCCGGTGCCGGCAGGATCTGCTCGCTCATCCAGTGCTGGCGGCTCGCCACCCCCCAAAGCAGTGCAATCATCACAGGCAACAACCAGGGAAGAACCCGTTTCCCAGAGCGTATGCGATCCCTGTGGGAGCGGCCTTGCGCCGCGAATGGGTCGCGTAGCGGCCCCCCCCGATTCCTGCTCAGCACTCCATTCATCGGCCATCTCTCGAAGCGTTGTTAGGTTATTCACTTATGGAATTAAAAAAACAATAAAGTGATCTTCAAGAGATAAGAGCATGCGTTCCCTGCATACGGAAGCCCTCTTGCGTTGCGTTTTCCTCATATTTTCCATGCGTTTTCCGCAAGCTCCCCGCAGCCCCGCATGTCGCCTGATTTATGCCTTCCAGTTACTGAAAGATGAAGTTTTGATCTTTGTAGGTTCTAACCAGACCTGCCTAGCTTCTGGCCAAAGCGCCGGCCATCGCCGGTGGCAGCCTGCCAAGGAGCCTTGCCATGAAAACCCCGTTGCGCCACCTGATTACCGCCCTTGGGCTGGCTTTCACCCTCGGTGCCCACGCGGCTGAACCCGCCAAGCCAGAAAGCATTCGCATCGCCGTGCCCGACCTCAGTGCCGGCAGCAAGCCCAGCGCCGGTGGCGTGGTCGATGTGCTGCGTGACCAGCAGCTACTGGAGAAGGCATTTGCCAAGGACGGCATCCGCATCGACTGGCACTTCTTCAAGGGCGCCGGGCCCGTGGTGAACGAGGCGCTGGCAAACGGCCAGGCTGACTTCGCCTATCTGGGCGACCTGGCCGCGATCGTCGGCAAGGCCAATGGCCTGGACACCCGCGTGCTGTCGGCTGGCGTGCGTGGGGTCAAGAGCTACCTGGGCGTGGTGCCCGGCTCTGGCATCAAGACCCTGCAAGACCTCAAGGGCAAGCGCGTGGCGGTGTTCCGCGGCACAGCCAACCAGCTGTCGTTCGCCAGCGCCCTGGCCAGCCAGGGGCTTTCCGAGCGTGAGCTGAAAGTGATCAACCTGGATTTAAACGCCGCCAATGCTGCGCTGGCCGCCAAACAGATCGACGCCACCTGGGGTTTGTCGAACCTGCTGTCTTTGCGAGAGCGCGGGCTGGTCGAGCTCCCGGTCAATTCGCGTGACCTGGAAGGGGCCGGCAGCACTCAGGCGGTGCTGCTGGGCACCGGCGATTTCATCCGTAAATACCCCGAGCTGGTCCAGCGCCTGATCAATGCCCAGCAGCAAGCCAGTGCCTGGCTGCGCGATGAACACAACCGCCAGGCCTATATCGATCTGGTGGCCAGCAACGCCAACTGGCCGCGCAACATCCTCAGCGATGACCTGGCCAAGGAAGACCTTGCCCATTACTTCGATCCACGCCTGGACGCTGACTTCGTAGGCCAGCTGCAGCAGGGCGTAGACCTGGCCGCCAAGGAGCGCCTGATCCGCCGTGGCTTCCAGGTAGCCGACTGGGTCGAGCCACGCTTCCTCGATGCGGCGCTGCAACAGGAACAGCCCGTGCAGGCCGCCCGTTGAACCTTCAAAAAACCCGACAATGACCGCAAGGACCATGACCATGAGCAATGCCGCCCTGGCCACCGCGCCACAAGCCCTTGAACTCGACATTCACCCGGTTGCCGGCCGTATCGGCGCGGAAATTCGTGGGGTCAGGCTGTCCGCCGACCTCGATGCCGCCACCATCGAGGCCATCCAGGCTGCACTGGTGCAGCACAAGGTGATCTTCTTCCGTGATCAGACCCACCTGGATGACCAAAGCCAGGAAGGCTTTGCCAAACGGCTTGGCGAGCCGGTAGCCCACCCCACCGTGCCGGTGGTGGATGGCACCAGCTACCTGCTGCAACTCGATGGCGCCGAAGGCCAGCGGGCCAACTCCTGGCACACCGACGTGACGTTCGTCGACGCCTACCCCAAGGCTTCGATCCTGCGTAGCGTGGTAGCGCCGGCTTCGGGTGGCGATACCGTTTGGGCCAACACGGCTGCGGCTTATCAGGAGCTGCCCGAGCCGCTGCGCGAACTGGCCGACAAGCTGTGGGCGGTGCACAGCAACGAATACGACTACGCCAGCATCAAGCCCGACGTGGACCCGGCCAAGCTGGAGCGCTACCGCAAGGTGTTCACCTCCACGGTGTACGAAACCGAACACCCGGTGGTGCGCGTACACCCGATCAGCGGAGAGCGGGCGCTGCAACTGGGGCATTTCGTGAAACGCATCAAAGGCTATTCGCTGGCGGATTCGCAGCACCTGTTTGCTGTGCTGCAAGGGCATGTGACGCGCCTGGAGAACACTGTGCGCTGGCGCTGGCAGGCGGGGGATGTGGCGATCTGGGATAACCGCGCGACGCAGCATTATGCGGTGGATGACTACGGGACCCAGCCACGGGTGGTACGGCGTGTGACCTTGGCGGGAGAGGTGCCGGTGGGCGTGGATGGCCAATTGAGCCGGACTACCCGCAAGGGCTGAGCCCAGTAGAGAACCCTGTGTAGGAGCAGCACAAGGCTGCTCCTACATCTGGCTTCGCACGCCTTCACATTTCGGTATCACAGGCAATCAACTGCCTGACCAGCCCCTGCGCCAACGGCGACAAGCCATACCCCACCCGGCTTACCACCCCATAGCGGGTATGGCACGCCTCTTCCTGCTCCGGTGTCAGGTCAGCCAGCTTCAACTGCACCAGCCCGCCCTCGCGTTGATACGGCCGCAAATTGGCATTGCAGGCAATGCCGATGGTGTCCGAATGCATCACCACATTCAGCAACGCATACCCGTGCTCGCACTCCACCGCTGGCAAGAAGTCCTGGCGCCCGCTGAGGTCGCTGAGGATCTTGCGGATGTTCGGCGGGCGGAAGGTAGTGGCCATCGGGTAGTCGAACAGGTCGCGTGCCTGCACGGCCTCCTGCTCGGTCAGAGGGTGCCCGGCGCGGCAGCAGAAATGCCAGCGTTGTGGCGTCAGCTTGTGCACCTGATAGTCCGGGTCGGACTCGAACTGGCGCGTGTCGGCGACAAAGAACTCGATCTCTTCGGCAACCAGCTTGCGGTTCAGCGCCTGCCAGTTGTCCACCTGGAAGCAGGTGCGCGCCGCCGGGTACTCGGCCACGAAGCGCGCCACCGCCCGCGGCACCAGGCCACCGGCTGGCGCAGGGCCGGAGCCAAAGCGCACCACCCCGGTCGTGGCGCCGTTGAACTGGTGGATCTCATTGACCAGATTGTGCGCCCCATGCACCAGCCGCCGCGAATGCTCCAGCACCAGCAAGCCTTGGCGGGTGGGCGCCAGTTCCTTGCTGGCGCGGTCGACCAGGCGGCAGCCGATGTTGTGCTCCAAGGTCTGGATACTGCGGCTGAAGGCCGATTGCGACAGGTTCACCGCCGCCGCAGCGGCCACGAAACTGCGGTGCTCGACAAGGGCGATGTAGTGGCGCAGCTGACGCAGATCGATATGCATTTTCTACATTAAAACCTTCGGTCAAATGCAATTGCTGACAAGGGTGAGTCCCCTTATAAAGGGTGTTACTTATTCCACTAAATATGAATTACAAATATTTATATCACTTAAAAGAATATAAGCCCGACTGACCGCGATTCGGTTCCGCCAACGGAAATGCTCGCCAGGGCCCACGCCTCAAGGAGCATTTGCATGTCCGGACTTTCTCGTTGGCCTGCGCGCGCGTCGCGTTTCACCTTGCAACCCTTGGCCGCCGGCGTGCTACTGGCGGCGTCCTCTGGCAGCTTCGCCGAAGAGCCGGTCAGCGCCACCCCGGCGGTGGAGCAGGAGGCCAAGCTCGGCACCGTCACGGTCAATGCCCGCCGCCGCGAGGAAACCGCGCAAAGCGTGCCCACGCCGATCAGCGTGCTGGACAGCGAAACCCTGGAAACCCAGCGCATCTACCGCGTGCAGGATTTGCAACAACTGGTACCCAGCACCAACGTCGCCTACGTGCATGCCCGTCAGTCGAGCATCTCGATCCGTGGCCTGGGCAACAATCCGGCCAGTGATGGCCTGGAGGGCAGCGTCGGCATCTACCTGGACAACGTCTACCTCGGCCGCCCCGGCATGGCGGTATTCGACCTGCTGGATGTGGAGCAACTGGAAGTGCTGCGCGGCCCGCAGGGCACGCTATTCGGCAAGAACACTACGGCCGGCGTGCTCAACATCACTACGCGCAAGCCGACCTTCCACCGCGAAGGCAGCATCCAGCAGTCGATTGGCGAAGACGGCTATCTGCAAACCCAAGGCAGCTTCTCGGGGCCGATCAGCGAGACCCTGGCCGGGCGCATCAGTGCCTACCGCACCGAAGACGACGGCTATGTGAAGAACATCCACAACGGTGACGACCTCAACGGCGGCAAGCGCCAAGGCTTCCGCACACAATTGCTGTTCAAGCCCAGCGAAACATTCAACCTGCGCTGGATTGGCGAATACAACGAAGAAGACTCCAACAACGGCATCCTCAGCCTGTACAGCACCGGCCCCACCATCAATGGCGTCAACCGCTACGAAAGCCTGGCCGCCCAGGCGGGCGCGACGCTGGTGTCGGGCAAGGATCGCAAGGTCAATTTCGACGCCGACCAGCAGGTGACGGTGTTCCAGGGCGGCACTTCGGTGGAGGCCAACTGGACCTTGCCCAATGATTTCACCCTGACTTCGATCACTGCCTACCGCTGGTGGGACTTCACCCCGCGCAACGACGATGGTCTTGACGTACCGGTGTTCTACAGCGCCGGGGTTTCGGTACGTGACAAGCAGTACTCGCAGGAAATCCGCCTGGCTTCGCCTACGGGTGGCGCCTTCGACTACGTGCTGGGTGCCTATTACTTCAAGCAGGACCTGGACAACAAATCCTTTACTTACTACGGGCCGCAGGCGGATGTCTGGAACCTCACACCGGCCGGTGCGCTGAACAACGTCAACAGCATTGGTGACGGGCACATCGATACCGACAGCTATGCGTTGTTCGCCCAGGGCACCTGGCATGTCACCGACCGCCTGGACTTCACCGCCGGCGTGCGCGGTACCTATGAAGAAAAGAGCGCCTGGGTGACCCGCGACGCACCTGACGGCGGCGCCGCTGTAACCGGGGCAGCTGCTGCCGCGCGCCAAGCCCGGATAGGGGCCTACGATTCGGGCGACCTCAACCAGTACAGCTTCAGCCCTTCCGGCCTGTTGGGCCTGAGCTACCGTTTCAACGAGCAGCTGCTGGGCTATGCCACCCTGACCCACGGTGAGAAGTCTGGTGGCGTCAACCTTACTGTTGGCGCTGCACCACGGCTGGGCACCGATTCGCTGCTGGTGGGTACCGAGCGGGTAAACAACGCCGAACTGGGCCTGAAAAGCACCCTGTTCGACGGTCGCCTGCAACTCAACAGCAACCTGTTCTGGGCCGAGGTGCATGGCTACCAGGCCAACGTTTACGACCAGATCAACCGCGTGCAGTACCTGGCCAACGCCGGCAGCGTGCGCTCGCGCGGCCTGGAGTTCGAAGCCACGGCGCTGCCGATCCGCGGCCTCACGGTCAACTTCAACGGCTCGTGGAACGACGTGCGCTACACCGAATACAAGGATGCCCCATGCCCGCCTGAGGTGAGCCTGGCCAATGCCACCGCCACCTGCGACCTGTCCGGCCACCAAGTGGTCGGCGCCTCCAAGTACATCGCCAACCTCAACACCCAGTACAAGTGGCAAGCCACCGAGCATGTCGAGCCTTACGTCACTGCCAGCTATGCCTTCCGCTCGAAGGCCGTGGGCACCATCGATGATTCCGATTTCGGCCAGATCCCCAGCTATGCGCTGGTCAACCTTTCCGCCGGTGTGCGCCTGGACCAGGGCGATGGCGTGGTCGACCTGTCGCTGTGGGTGAAAAACGCCGGCGACAAAACCTACTTCACCAGCCTGTGGAACTCCGCCAACGGTGGCTATGCCGGCGTGCTCGGCACCCCGCGCACCTTCGGCGCCACCGCCCGTTACGACTTCTGAGCACAAGGAGCTTTGCCATGAATGCCAAGACCGAAACCCCTGCACTGCCTGAAGGCGCCTGCCTGACCGCCAAGGTTCCCGAGCGTGACGAGGCGCTGCTCGGCGATGTGGTTGTGAACCCGTACCGCCTGGCGCCGCTGACCGCGATCATCCGCGACGGCGGGCGCAGCCTGAGTGATGCGCATGTGCGTGTACTGGGGCGTGGCGAGCGCGGTGTGGACATTGTCTATGACGTGTCTGACCGTTCGTTGTGGACCTACGGCGGCATCCCGGTATTCGGGCTGTACCCGGACTACGTCAACCAGGTCGAGGTGACCTACAAGCTCGACGGCGAGCGCATTCGCGAGCAGTACCAGATCTACGCCCCGGCCGTGCGCCTGCCGGTGGTGGCCAGGCAGACCGCCGCGTTGCCGGAAGTGCAGCCGGTCAAGGTAGCGCCAGGCTTTGAAAAGCGCCTGTACCTGTTCAACCACCTGCAGGGTGACATCCCGGGCGGCCGCGCCTTCAAGTGGAATGCCCTGGGTGGCGCAGCGGAATGGGACCAGGTGGGCAACAACTGGATTGCCGACAGCAATGGCGATGTGCGCTGGTACCTGGATATCGAACAGATCCACGACTCCAACCGTCGCGATGGCTTGGGCGGCACCATGGGCTTCCAGCAGACCCGCGACGGCAAGCTCATCTGGGGCCAGGGCCAGACCTACTCCAAGTACGACCTGCTGGGTCGGCGCATCTGGCAGCGCAGCCTGCCCGACAAGTTCGCCGACTTCTCCCACGAAATCCGCGAAACCGCCAACGGCACCTACCTGCTGCGGGTGGGCACCAGCGACTACCGGCGCCCCGACGGCAAACGTGTACGTTCGATTCGCGACCACATCATCGAGGTCAGTGAGGCCGGGGACGTACTGGACTTCTGGGACCTCAACCAGATCCTCGACCCCTACCGTGGCGACCTGCTGGAAACGTTGGGTAAAGCGGCTATCCAGTTGCCGGAAGGGGTGCAGAAGCAAGGCGAGCGTCTGGCGAATGAACTGGCCGAGGGCGACTTGCCCTTCGGCGACACCCCGGGGGTGGGTACCGGGCGCAACTGGGCACACGTCAATGCCATCGATTACGACGCCGATGACGACAGCATCATCGTTTCAGCACGGCATCAGGGCGTGGTGAAGATTGGTCGCGACAAGCAGGTGAAGTGGATTCTGGCCTCGCCCCAAGGCTGGCCTGAGCGCCTGCGCGATAAAGTGCTGACGCCGGTTGCGAGCGCAAGCTTCGACTGGTCGTGGACCCAGCACACCGCCTGGCTGACCGGCAAAGGCACGCTGACGGTGTTCGATAACGGCTGGGGGCGCGACTTTGCGCCAACCAGGCTTGCCGGCAACTACAGCCGGGCGGTGGAGTACCGTATCGACGAGGCCAAGGGCACGGTCGAGCAGGTGTGGGAGTACGGCAAGGAGCGTGGCGACGAGTGGTACAGCCCGGTGACCTCGGTGGTGGCTTACCGGCCAGAGACCGACACCCAGTTCATCTATTCGGCTTCGGTGAACTTCCTGACCCCCGAGAAACTGACCACCACCGTGCTCAACGAGGTACGGCGCGGGACCCAGGAGGTGCTGGTGGAGTTGAAGGTGCATAGCCGGCAGCCGGGCAGTGTTGGCTACCGGGCTCTGGTGATCGACCTGGCCAAGGCATTCTGATCCATCCCCTTCGGGAGGGCCGTCGGTCCTCCCTTCACATTTCCTTCAGCCCGTTCGTCTAACCTGTACTGGCCCTTTCGCGGGCACGCCCGCTCCCACAGGTACCCCACCGGTCTCCAATTCGGTGCAGTACCTGTGGGAGCGGGCGTGCCCGCGAAGAGGCCGGTTGCCACTACCCAAATGATGAAATTTCCGCCCGGCTGTTCAACCATTCGTTCTTTTTTTCGAACAGCCTATTGTCCAACACCCCAGCAGCCGCTTAGCATTCGTTTGAGATTTCAAACGCTCGATGCCCTGCCTTGGGCGCTTTTCAACAATCAACAATTCGGGAAGCCGACATGCAGCTCAAAGACGCTCAGTTGTTCCGCCAGCAAGCCTACATCAATGGTGAGTGGCTGGATGCGGACAATGGCCAGACCATCAAGGTGACCAACCCGGCCACCGGTGAAGTCATCGGCACCGTGCCGAAGATGGGTACCGCGGAAACCCGCCGTGCCATCGAAGCTGCCGACAAGGCCCTGCCGGCCTGGCGTGCACTGACCGCCAAAGAGCGTTCGGCCAAGCTGCGTCGCTGGTTCGAACTGATGATCGAGAACCAGGACGACCTGGCTCGCCTGATGACCACCGAACAAGGTAAGCCACTGGCCGAAGCCAAGGGCGAAATCGCCTACGCCGCCTCGTTCATCGAGTGGTTCGCCGAAGAGGCCAAGCGCGTCTACGGTGACACCATCCCGGGCCACCAGCCAGACAAGCGCCTGATCGTCATCAAGCAGCCAATCGGTGTTACCGCGGCCATCACCCCGTGGAACTTCCCGGCCGCCATGATCACCCGTAAAGCCGGCCCGGCCCTGGCCGCTGGCTGCACCATGGTGCTCAAGCCTGCTTCGCAAACCCCTTACTCCGCCCTGGCCCTGGTCGAGCTGGCCCACCGTGCCGGTATCCCGGCTGGCGTGCTGAGCGTCGTGACCGGCAGCGCTGGCGAAGTTGGCGGCGAACTGACCGGCAACTCCCTGGTACGCAAGCTGTCCTTCACCGGCTCGACCGAAATCGGTCGCCAGCTGATGCAAGAGTGCGCCAAGGACATCAAGAAGGTTTCTCTGGAGCTGGGTGGCAACGCCCCCTTCATCGTGTTCGACGATGCCGACCTGGACAAGGCGGTTGAAGGCGCGATCATCTCCAAGTACCGCAACAACGGCCAGACCTGCGTCTGCGCCAACCGTATCTACGTGCAGGACGGCGTTTATGACGCGTTCGCCCAGAAGCTGGCCGCTGCAGTTGCCAAGCTGAAGATCGGTAACGGCCTGGAAGACGGCACCACCACGGGCCCGCTGATCGACGGTAAAGCTGTCGCCAAGGTTCAGGAACACATCGAAGACGCCGTCTCCAAAGGCGCCAAGGTGCTGTCCGGTGGCAAGCTGATCGAAGGCAACTTCTTCGAGCCGACCATCCTGGTCGACGTGCCTAAAACCGCCGCTGTCGCCAAGGAAGAGACCTTCGGCCCACTGGCGCCGCTGTTCCGCTTCAAAGACGAAGCCGAAGTCATCGCCATGTCCAACGACACCGAGTTCGGCCTGGCTTCGTACTTCTATGCCCGCGACATGAGCCGTGTGTTCCGTGTTGCCGAAGCCCTGGAATACGGCATGGTGGGTATCAACACCGGCCTGATCTCCAACGAAGTGGCACCGTTTGGTGGCATCAAGGCTTCGGGCCTGGGCCGCGAAGGTTCCAAATACGGTATCGAGGACTACCTCGAAATCAAATACCTGTGCATCAGCGTCTGATAGCACGGTAAAGGCTTTACCTCTGCCAGCGGGGCGCGAGAGCGACGTCTCGCTGGCCTTTTTTACATCGCAGTACCTGGTGGCCAGGGCGTTTACGGCAGTCGATCAACGAATACTGTGCGCGAGCACTCCCAGCCACCCCCGAATAAAAGCGCCATTCCTGTCGGCGCAATGAGGGCATTATGAGCAAGACCAACGAATCCTTGATGCAACGTCGTGTAGCTGCCGTCCCACGTGGCGTTGGCCAGATCCACCCGATCTTCGTCGACACCGCGAAGAACTCGACCGTGATCGACGTTGAAGGCCGCGAACTGATCGACTTCGCCGGCGGCATCGCAGTACTGAACACCGGCCACCTGCACCCGAAAGTGGTTGCAGCCGTGCAAGAGCAGCTGACCAAAGTCAGCCACACCTGCTTCCAGGTGCTGGCCTACGAACCCTACGTAGAGCTGTGCGAAAAGATCAACAAGCTGGTCCCAGGCGACTTCGACAAGAAGACCCTGCTGGTCACCACCGGCTCCGAAGCCGTTGAAAACGCCGTCAAGATCGCCCGTGCTGCCACTGGCCGTGCTGGCGTCATCGCCTTCACCGGCGGCTACCACGGCCGTACCATGATGACGCTGGGCCTGACCGGCAAGGTCGTGCCGTACTCCGCTGGTATGGGCCTGATGCCAGGCGGCATCTTCCGCGCCCTGTTCCCGAGCGAACTGCACGGTATCAGCGTTGACGACGCCATTGCTTCGGTCGAGCGCATCTTCAAGAACGACGCCGAGCCGCGTGACATCGCCGCGATCATCCTCGAGCCGGTACAAGGCGAAGGCGGCTTCCTGCCAGCGCCGAAAGAGCTGATGAAGCGCCTGCGCGCGCTGTGCGACCAGCACGGCATCCTGCTGATCGCCGACGAAGTTCAGACGGGTGCTGGCCGTACCGGTACCTTCTTCGCCATGGAACAGATGGGCGTTGCGCCTGACCTGACCACCTTCGCCAAATCCATCGCTGGCGGCTTCCCGCTGGCCGGTGTGTGCGGTAAGGCCGAGTACATGGACGCCATCGCCCCGGGCGGCCTGGGCGGCACCTACGCCGGTTCGCCGATCGCTTGCGCCGCGGCCCTGGCCGTGATCGAAGTGTTCGAAGAAGAAAAACTGCTGGACCGCAGCAAGGCTGTAGGTGAGCGCCTGACCGCTGGCCTGCGCGAAATCCAGAAGAAGCACCCGATCATCGGCGACGTCCGTGGTCTGGGCTCGATGATTGCTGTTGAAGTCTTCGAGAAAGGCACTCACACCCCGAACGCTGCTGCTGTTGGCCAGGTTGTTGCCAAGGCACGCGACAAGGGTCTGATCCTGCTGTCCTGCGGCACCTACGGCAACGTTCTGCGTATCCTGGTACCGCTGACTGCCGAAGACGCACTGCTGGACAAAGGCCTGGCCATCATCGAAGAGTGCTTCGCTGAACTCGCTTGATGTGACGCGCTTCTGAAAAAACCCGCTTCGGCGGGTTTTTTTTGTGCCCTGAAAAGCCATGTGGCGCTATGGTTGTCGGAGGACTGGCTTTGGAAGCTGCGACGGAACGTGTGTCAGGCTATTCAGGAGTAGTTGGCGATGAACGCTGCAGACCCCACCCCACCCAGCGTACTGATTGTGGAAGGCGACCCGTGGGTGCGTGACATGCTCAGCGAGATGCTGCTCAGTGTGCGCTGCGATGCCCGCCTGCAGGTGTGCGCCGATGGGGCGCAGGCACTCAGCGCGCTGTCCAGCAAGCCAGACCTGATTATCGCCGCCCGCGAGCTGGCCGGTGTCGATGGCCTGGACCTGTTGCGCAAGGTGCGCGCCAAAGGGCCCGGCTTGCCGTTCATCCTCATGAGCAACCGCAGCGACAGCGCCAGTGTGCGCGAGGTGTTGCCCCTGCACCCCACTGCCTACCTGAGCAAACCCCTGAACCTGGACAACCTGCGCAAGCGCCTGGAAGAGCTGCTGCTGGCCGTTGGCGAAGAAATCGCCTGCCCGGTGCCGGCGTTGCAGGCAGGTGCCAGCCTGCCCACCTACCTTGAGCAGCGCCGTGCTACCGCCGATGGCGGGCCGCTGTTGGCCGACGTGCAGGTGGCGATCAAGCGGGCGCTCAACCCTCAGGGCCTGAACCTGAAGGTGCTCGAAGAGGAAGTGCGTAACGACCCTCAGGTTACCGCCGTCCTTATCGCGGCTGCCAACAGCGCTGCGTTGCACCGTGAAGCGCCGGTGCAAACCTTGCTGCAGGCCCTGAACAAGCTTGGCAGCACCCAGAGCATGAATCTGATTCTGGGCATGACCCTCAAGCGCAGTGCACGGCTCAGCGACCCGTTGCTGGCGCAGCACGCGGCCGGGTATTGGCAGCTTTCACTGCATACGGCCGAATATGGCCGTACATTGGCGCGCATGCTCGAGCTGGACGAAGGGCGCTGCTATTGCGCGGGGTTGCTGCATTGCCTGGGCGACCTGGCCGTGTTGCGCTGCCTGCAAGAGTGGCGGTTGGCCGGGGGCGAGCTAGACGAACATAACGTGCAGCAATCGTTGGATGAGTTCGGAGCAGCGTTCGGCTCGGCGCTGCGGACACGCTGGCGTTTGCCGCTGGCCTTGCGCGAATTGATCGCGGCGATCTACCAGTTGGGCGGCGGCGTGTATTCGCGGGAGATCCTGGCCATGAACCTGGCGGGGCAGTTGTCGCGGCTGCCGGCCGAGCAGGGGCTGGAGAAAGTGGCCAGTGGCAAGACCGCGCGCTTGCTGAAGATGGGCCTGCCGGAGCTGAACCGGCTGCGCAAGGTGGATAACCCGGAGGTGAAGCCCCAGGAAGAGCCGCCTGTGGCGGAGGCTGAAGCGCCCAGCTGAGATGTTGGGGCCGCTTTGCAGCCCCAGTCATACCATTACCTGCGCAGGATGGGTCAGCCGCGGACGATCTGGTTCTTGCCTTGCCGCTTGGCTTGGTACATCGCCGCATCGGCCCGGGCATACAGGCTGTCCAGTGCCACATCTTCTTCGGTCAGCCCGGTCAGCCCCTGGCTCACCGTCACCCCGTACGTCTGCTCACCGTGGATGAAACTCAACCGCTGGATCTGCCGCTGCAAGCGTTCGGCAATCTGCTCGGCCACCTGCGTATTGCAACCGGGGAACACGGCCGCAAACTCCTCGCCGCCAATGCGCCCGAACAGGTCGCCACGGCGTAGCACGGCCTTGCCGCTGTCGGCGATGTGTTGCAGTACCTGGTCACCCTCCTGGTGGCCGTAGCTGTCGTTGATGCGTTTGAAGTCGTCGATGTCCAGCAGCAGGAAGGCCAGCGGTGTACCGTCTTCTCGGGCGCTGTCGAACGCCTGCTGGGCGCATTCGAAGAAGTGCCTGCGGTTGCTGCTCTGGGTCAGCACGTCAGTGGTGGCCAGGCGCTGCAGTTCGCCTTCAAGCTGCTTCTTATCGGTGATGTCTTCGGCGATACCGACAATGATTACCCGGTCGCCCACGTGTTGCTGGTTGATATAGCACTTGTCGCTCAGCCAGCGCAGTTGCCCGTCGGCATTCAGGATGCGGTACTCGCGGTCTTCCACAGCGCCCTTGAGCAGCACTTGGGCCAGGCTGCGCTCGGCGAACTCGAGGTCGTCAGGGTAGATACTGTCACGCCATTCGTTGTAATCGGCCAGCAACAGGCTGACCGGGCGGCCGAAGATGCGTTCGTATGCGGGGCTTACGTACAGCACCTGACGAGTTTCCCAGTCAAATGCCCAGAGCACCGCGTTGACGCTGTCCAGCAACGAACTGAACAGCTGATCGCGCTCGCTCAGGCGGGCTACCTCGCCTTGGGCGTGCAGGAGCGCAAGTAAAGTCTTGGCGGCTTCGGGAGGCGGGGTGCCGGGCAATGTCGTTGGAATATTCTTGGCCATGTGCACGAAGCGGGTCTCGACGTAAAAGCGTGCGGCCAGCATCCGGCCCGCCACGCGGGCGATGTGCCAAATTTGAGTGGAGTCGAGGTGGCTAAGTTCCGAACGGCACGCACCGAAATGGGGCGTGCCGATCAACGGCGGTCAGGCGCCGGTCGGGCGCAGGGAGTAGGTCTTGAGTTGTGCTGCGAAGTCGCGCAGGGCGTGGATGCCGCTGGTTTCGGCCTCGTGTATCCAGTCCTTCATGGCAGCCAGCATGTCGTGGCCGTTGGCGCTGGTGCGCGCCCAGATCTGCTGCAGGGCCAGGCGCTTTTCGTAAATGGTCTTCAGCGCCTGGCTATGGGCAAGCATGGACTCGATACGCACATGGTGGCGGTCTTCCAACAAGCTGGTTTCACGCGACAGCAGGCGCTTGGCGCGGCGGAAGTGGTGGCGCACCGAAGCGTCCACCCGGGCCAGCTCCTGCTTGACCAGCGGGCCGATCACCAGCTTGCGGTACTGGGCCATGATCTGGAAGCGGTTGTTGAGGATGGCCATGGCGGTGTCCATGTCCAGGCTTGCCTTGCCGGCCACCCGGTGGGCGATTGGCGCCACGCGCTGCACCTTGGCCAGGCGCAGCAGGCAGAACAGGCGTATCCACGCCCAGCCCATGTCGAACTCCCAACGCTTGACCGACAGCTTGGCCGAGTTGGGGTAGGTGTGGTGGTTGTTGTGCAGCTCTTCGCCCCCGATGACGATGCCCCAAGGCACCAGGTTGGTGGCAGCATCGCGGCATTCGAAGTTGCGATAGCCGAGGGCATGGCCCAGGCCGTTGACCACACCGGCGGCCCAGAACGGAATCCACATCATCTGTACAGCCCAGATGGTGATGCCGGCGGTACCGAACAGCAGCAGGTCGATCACCGCCATCAGCGCGATCCCACCCAGCTTGTAGCGCGAGTAGAGGTTGCGCTCGATCCAGTCATCCGGGCAGTTTTTGCCATAGATGCGCAGGGTTTCGGGGTTGCGCGCCTCTTCACGGTACAGCTCGGCACCCTTGCGCAGCACAGTGCCCAGGCCCTTGTACACCGGGCTGTGCGGGTCGTCGGGGGTTTCGCACTTGGCGTGATGCTTGCGGTGGACTGCGGTCCATTCACGGGTGTTCTGCGCCGTGGTCAGCCACAGCCAGAAGCGGAAGAAATGCTTGAGCGCGCCATTGAGCTCCAGGGCCCGGTGCGCGGAGTAGCGATGCAGGTAGACCGTGACGCTGACAATGGTCACGTGGGTCATCAGCAGAGTGATGCCGACCAGTTGCCAGGCCGACAAGTCGAGCAGGCCGTTATACCACATAGATGTAAATACCCTCGAAATGCGGGGGGAAGGGCTGATTATCCCTTGGCGGGGAAATAAAACCAGTCAACCGTTTAGATAGGAGGTCACGACATGTTTCAGCCTTTATAATGCCCACTCCTTTTTGATGGGCTTTTCCACCCGACATGTCTGTTTCCGTTCGCGACGCCTTGCGCATGGCTGCGCTGTATGTGGTGCTCTCGATCCTCTGGCTGGCGCTGGCCGAGGTGATGCTGCACGGCATGGCTGACGATCCCCTGGCACTGGCCGTGGGGCGGCAGATCAATGTGGTGCTGTGGGTGTTGTTCAGTGCCGTGCTGATCTATGTTTCGAGGGTGCGGCTGCTGAACTTCATCGGCATTGGTGCGCGCTTGCGCTGCGAGGACCGCGAGCGGCTGCGCATGGCTGCTGCAGTGTTCGACAGTACCCTCGAAGGTGTGCTGGTCACCGACCGCCAGGGCCTGATTGTGCACGTCAATCGTGCCTTCATGCGCATCACCGGGTACCAGCAGGATGAGGTGATCGGCCAGCGCCCGAGCAAGTTCAAATCGGGCCGCCACGGCCAGGCGTTCTACCAGCAGATCTTTGCCACCCTGGCCGAGCAGGGGGAGTGGAGCGGCGAAATCTGGAACCGGCGCAAAAGCGGCGAAATCTATCCGCAATGGCAGACCATCTGCGCTATCCGCGATGACGACGGTGAGCTGAGCCATTACGTGGCGGTGTTCAGTGATATCAGTGCGATCAAGCATTCGGAGCAGGAACTGGCCTACCTGGCCCACCACGATCCGCTCACCGGCCTGCCCAACCGCCTGCTGTTCACCGACCGGGTCGAGCAGGCCCTGGCGGCCGCTCAGGCCAACAAGCGCGGTTGTGCCCTGCTGCTGTTGGACCTGGACCATTTCCAGAGTATCAACGACGGCCTGGGCCACACCATCGGTGATCAGTTGCTGAAGCTGGTGGGCGAGCGCCTGGGCGAGGTGCTGGGCAATGGCGTGACCCTGGCACGCCTGGGTGGCGACGAGTTCGGTGTGCTGGCCGAGAACTGCCAGCAGGTCGGCCAGGCGGGCAAGCTGGCGCAGTGCATTATCGAACGCATGCGCGAGCCGTTCCTGTTCGAGGAAAATCGCCTGTTCATCAGTGCCAGCGTCGGTATCAGCCTGTTCCCCAGCGACGCCCTGAGCGCCGAGCAGTTGCTGCGTAATGCCGACGCGGCGTTGTACAAGGCCAAAAGCAACGGCAGGGCCTGCTATGCGCTGTACACCGAAGAGCTGACTGCTCACGCCCAACAGCGGGTCGAGACCGCCGGTGAGCTACGCCGGGCCCTGGAGCAGGATGAGCTGCGGGTGTACTTCCAGCCGGTACATGACCTGGCGACAGGCCGGCAGGTCGGGGTCGAGACACTGGTGCGCTGGCAGCACCCCCAGCGCGGCCTTGTGCCGCCGGGCGAGTTCATCCCGATTGCCGAGCGCACCGGGCTGATTGCCGAAATCGACACCTGGGTGCTGCGCCAGGCCTGCCTGCAAATGGTGCAGTGGCAGGCCGAAGGCCGGCAGTTGGCATTTGTGGCGGTGAACATCTCCAGCCGGCTGTTTGGCCAGCACGAGCTGTACCAGCAGGTTGCCGAAGTGCTGCACGACACCGGCCTGGCGCCGGCGCTGCTGGAGCTGGAAGTCACCGAGAGCGCCGTGATGGAAGACCCGGAAGTGGCGCTGGAGCAGTTGCACCGTTTGCGCGAGCTGGGCGTGACCCTGGCCATCGACGACTTTGGCACCGGGTATTCGTCGTTGCTGCGGCTCAAGCGTTTGCCGGTGCAGAAGCTGAAAATTGATCAGGGCTTCGTTGCCGGGTTGCCTCTGGATGAGGATGACATCGCGATCGTGCGGGTAATCATTGCCCTGGCACGCAGCATGGGCATGCAGGTGCATGCCGAGGGCATCGAGCAGGCGGAGCAGGCCAGCTTCCTGCTGCTGGAGCAGTGTCAGCTGGGGCAGGGGTATTGGTTCGGGCGGCCGGTGCCGGCTGCGGATCTTCGCTGGGATTGAGACCCAGGGCCCGCTTTGCGGCCCTCGTCTATCGCTTGTTCAGGCCCTTCGCCAGGCGGTCCCCACCCAGCTGGATCAACGCCACCAACGCCACCAGCATGGCAATCACGGTCAGCATGATCTGGCTGTCAAAGCGCTGGTAGCCATACCGGTAGGCAATGTCGCCCAAGCCCCCGGCACCGATCGCACCGGCCATGGCCGAGGAGTTGATCAGGGTCACCAGGGTAATGGTGAAACCCCCGACGATGCCCGGCAGCGCCTCGGGCAACAGCACGTGCCAGACGATGTGCCAACGCCGACAGCCCATGGCCTGTGCAGCTTCCACCAAACCATGGTCGACTTCGCGCAGGCTGACCTCGGCAATGCGCGCAAAAAACGGCGTGGCGGCAATGGTCAGCGGCACCACCGCCGCCCACACCCCGTAGGTGGTGCCTACCACCAGGCGGGTGAAGGGGATCAGCGCGACCATCAGGATCAGGAACGGGATCGAGCGGAACAGGTTGACGAAGGCGCCCAGCACCCGGTTCAGCAACGGTGCCTCGAAGATTCCGCCCTTGTCGCTGGTGACCAGCAGCACCGCCATGGGCACCCCCACCAGCAGGGCGATCAGCGACGACACGCCGACCATCAGCAAGGTGTCGAGCAAGCCGTCCAGCAGGCGATCAAACCACATGGCCCAGTACCTCCACGTCCTCGGCCCAGCGGCGGGCACGTTCCAGCAGTTGATGGGTGTCGTGCGGCGAATGTTGCACCGACAGGATCAGTTGCCCCAAGGCATGCTCGCCGATGGTTTCCACGCCGCCCTGCAGCAGGCGTACGCGGCCGCCCAGATCGTTGAACAAAGCAGACAGCTCGGGCTCACCGAGCAGGGTCAGTTTCAGCACTACAGCGCTGTCGCGGCTTACCGGGCTGGCCCGCAAGCTGGCTTGCAGTGCGGCAGGCAACCTGGCCTGCAACGGCGCTAGCAGGGTGCGGGTGACCTCGTGGCGTGGGGCACCGAACACCCGCCAGACTTCGCCCTGCTCGACCACTTCGCCGCGCTCCAGCACGACCACCCGGTGGCAGATATCGCGGATTACCGCCATTTCGTGGGTGATCAGCACGATGGTCAGGCCCAGCCGCTGGTTGATGTCGCGCAGCAACTCAAGGATCGAAGCGGTGGTTTCCGGGTCCAGCGCCGAGGTAGCTTCGTCGCACAGCAAAATCTCGGGGTCGTGTACCAGCGCCCGGGCAATGCCGACGCGCTGTTTCTGCCCGCCAGACAGCTGCGCCGGGTACACGTGGTGCTTTTCCTGCAAACCGACCAGCTCAAGCAAAGCGCGCACCTTGCGCTGGCGCTCGGCCTTGGCCACGCCGGCCACTTTCAACGGCAGTTCGACGTTTTGCCATACGGTCTTGGCCGACATCAGGTTGAAGTGCTGGAAGATCATGCCGATGCGCCTGCGCAGCGCCACCAGGTGGTCCTCATCGAAAGGCGCGATGTCCACCTGGTCGATCAGCACCCGGCCCTGGCTGGGTTGCTCCAGGCGGTTGATGGTACGCAGCAGTGAAGACTTGCCGGCACCGCTGCGGCCGATGATGCCGAAGATCTCGCCATGGCGGACGTTCAGGTCGATGCCTTGCAAGGCCGGTTGCGGCTGGCCAGGGTAGGTCTTGCCCAGGCCGATAAAGCGTACATGGGCTTCATTGACCTCCGGGCGCAGGGCCTGTTCCTTGACCGGTGGCGGCGATGGTTGTGGTGCAGGCGCCCTGAGCGCGTGGGCCTGGCGCATGTCAGCCTTCCCAACCGGCTTGGTAGAGCTTGCCGTGGGCTTTGTCCAATGCTGCGCGCACCACCGGAGAGTGCTGGTAGATGTCGACGAACCTGGCCAGCCGTGGGTCGTCCTTGCTTTGCGGGCGGATGACGAACTGGATCACGTATTCCTTGTTTTCCAGGCCGTCGAACAGCAATGCCGAGGTGGCATCGAAGGTGTTGGCCAGGCGGATGTAGGCCGGGTAGCCCTGCACCAGGTCGGCGTCGTCGTAGGCGCGGACCAGCTGAACCGCCTCGACCTGAAGGATTTTCAGCTTTTTCGGGTTGGCGACGATGTCGTCCTCGGTGGCCTTGTAACCAACACCTGGCTTCAGGGTGATCAGCCCGGCCTTGGCCAGCAGTTGCAGGCCACGGCCGCTGTTGATCGGGTCGTTGGCGATCGCCACGCTGGCGCCCTCAGGCAGCTCGGCAAAGCTCTTGTACTTTTTCGAGTACAGGCCAACGTTGTTGATGATGCCCGAGGCGTAAGGCACCAGGTTGAAGCCCGCAGCAGCCTTGGCGTTCTCCAGGAACGGGATGTGCTGGAAGTAGTTCACGTCGATGTCGCCGCTGTTGAGGCTGACGTTGGGCGCGATCCAGTCGCTGAATTCGATCAGCTTCACTTCCAGGCCTTGCTTGTGCGCTTCTTCCACGGCGGCTTCCAGTGGAATGGCAAAAGCCGAGGTGGTGCCGATCTTCAGCGGTTCGGCAGCCAGGACACTGGCGGACAGGCCCAGGGTGAGGGCAATGGCCGCGACGGGCCGGAACAGTTTCTCAAGCATGGTGCAGGGCTCCAGTCGGGGCAGGGGTTGGGGTAAAGCGGTAGGTCGAGCCCGGGTGGTCGGCGGGCAGGTGCGGGTGGTCGGCCTGGAACAGCTTTTCGCGCAGGGTGCCTTCGGCATAGGCGGTCTTGTAGCGGCCACGCTGTTGCAACTGCGGGATGACCAGGTCGATGAAGTCCTCGAAACTTTCCGGGGTGACGGTGCGGGTCAGGTTGAAACCGTCCAGCCCGGTTTCGTCGATCCAGGCGATCAACTGTTCGGCCACCTGTTCCGGTGAGCCGACCAGGGTTACGTAGCGGCCACCCAGGGCGTGCTGTTCAAGCAGGCGACGGCGGGTCCAGGCGCTGTTCTGCAACTGGCGCGTGGCGGACTGGATGGCATTGCCCTGGCTGAAGCCAATCGGCTCGTCCAGCCCGTAGGCCGCAAAGTCGATGCCGGTGGAGGCGGCGAAGTGCGCGACGCCGGCCTCGGGGCTTGCATGGCGCAGGTATTCGGCATGCTTGGCCTGGGCCGCTTGCTCGGTAGGGGCGACGATCACCGTGATGCCCATGAACACTTTGATCGCTTGCGGGTCGCGCCCGGCGGCCTGGGCGGCAGCGCGCACCTTGTCGACCTGGGCGCGGGTGGCGGCCTTGTCCTGGCCACTGATGAACACGCATTCGGCATGGTTGCCGGCGAACGCCAGGCCACGCTGCGAGCTGCCGGCCTGGAACAGTACCGGGGTGCGTTGCGGCGAGGGTTCGCTCAGGTGATAGCCCTCGACGTTGTAGAACTCGCCGTGGTGGCTGACCTTGCGCACCTTGTCGGGCCGGGCATAGACGCGCTGCTTGCGGTCTGCGACCACCGCGTCATCGGCCCAGCTGCCTTCCAGCAGCTTGTAAAGCACTTGCAGGTATTCGTCGGCCTGGTCGTAGCGACGGTCATGCTCGGGTTGCTGCTCAAGGCCCATGGCCCGGGCGGCGCTGTCGAGGTAGCCGGTGACGATGTTCCAGCCCACCCGGCCATTGCTCAGGTGGTCGAGGGTGGAAAGCCGCCGGGCGAACAGGTATGGCGCTTCGTAGGTGAGGTTGGCGGTAAGGCCGAATCCCAGGTGGCGGGTGACGGCAGCCATGGCCGAAACCAGCAGCAGCGGGTCGTTGACCGGCAGCTGGATCGACTCCTTGAGGGTGACGTCCAGCGACTGGCCGTAGATGTCGTAGGTGCCGACGATGTCGGCAATGAATAGCCCGTCGAACAGGCCGCGCTCCAGCAGGCGGGCCAGATCGGTCCAGTATTCCAGGGACTTGTACTGGGTCGAGGTATCCCGTGGGTGGGTCCACAGGCCGTGGTTGATGTGCCCGATGCAGTTCATGTTGAAGGCATTGAGCAGAATCTGCCTGACCATCAGATGGTCCCCCGGCGTGGCGGGTTGGTATCGTTGAGGTAGTAGTTGCCGATGGCGTGATACTTCCAGCGCACCGGGTCGTGCAGGGTGTGCACGCGGGCGTTGCGCCAGTGGCGGTCGAGGTTGTGCTCGGCCAGCGTTGCCTGGCTGCCGCCCAGTTCGAACAGGGCAGTACCGGCAGCGAGCGAAATCTCGGTGCTGATGGCACGTGCTTCGGCCACGGCAATGGAGGCGGCGGCCACGTTGTCGGCCGTGCTGTCGTCGCGGGCGCGGTCGAGGTATTCGCCGGCGCGCTCCAGCAGGGCTTCGGCGGCATGCAGACGGATCGCCAGGTGGCCGAAACTCTTCAGCGTCAGCGGGTCATCCGTAGCCTTGTCCAGGCCCGAGTCGACCCACGGGCGGCTGCGGGTGCGCACGAAGTGCAGGGCATCTTCATAAGCGGCGCGGGCGATGCCAGTGTCGATGGCAGCATGAAGGATTTGCGCCAGCGGCCCGACCGGCGTGGGGCGCTCGAACGCGCTCTGGAACGGCACCACATCGGCGGCGCTGACGTACACGTTGTCAAACACCACCGAACCGCTGCCAGTGGTGCGCTGACCGAAGCCGCTCCAGTCGTCGATCACCTGCAAGCCCTGGCTATCGGCCGGGACGAAGGCCAGCTGCTGCACGCCTTGTTCATCGACGACCGAGGTGGGAATGCGCTGGGCGTAGATGGCGCCGGTGGAATAGAACTTGCGGCCGTTGATGCGAAAGCCGTCGCCGTCACGGCTCAGGCGGGTGGTGCGATCGTTGGCGGTTTTGGTGCCCAGCTCGGCCAGCGCATTGCCTAAGCGCCGGCCGGCGAGTACTTCGGCGTACAGGCGCTGTTGCTGCTCGGGGGTGCCGTTTACCCGCAGCACCTCCAGGCCGTAGAAATGGTTTTGCGGGATTTGCCCGAGCGAGCCGTCGGCCTGGGCGATACGGGCGATGACCTTGGCCAGGGTGACGTTGGACACGCCGGCGCCGCCAAAGGCCTTGGGCACGCTGATGGCCCACAGGCCGGAGCGGGTGAACAGCTCCAGCTCGGTATGCGGCAGGCGGCGCTCGCGATCGCGCAGGGCGCTGTCGCGGCGCAGTTGCTGGGCGATGTCTTCGGCGACATTCAGGGCTTCGGTGTCGCTGGTGATGATTTTTGTAGTCATGTTGTTTCTCCGGGGCCATTGGGGCCGCGTCGCCACCCTTTCGCGGCACAAGGCCGCTCCTACAAGGGGTCGCACACGGCTTTGTAGGAGCGGCCTTGTGCCGCGAAAGGGCTGCAGGGCAGCCCCAAGGGCCTAAAAATCAGATCCAGGAATGCCGCGCAGGCAGGGTGCCGTTGAGGTGGTACGCGCCCACCGCGTGGTACTTCCAGCGCACCGGGTCGTGCAGGGTGTGCACCCGGGCATTGCGCCAGTGGCGGTCGAGGTTGAACTCGGCAAGGGTGGCGCGGCTGCCGGCCAGTTCGAACAGCTTCTCGCTGGCCTGCAGGGCAATTTCGGTGGTCAGCACCTTGGCCTCGGCCACCGCAATCGAGGCGCGTGCCGCGCTGGCTGCGTCGATGGGCGCAGCATTGACCTCGTCGAGTACCCGCGCGGCTCTGCGTAGCAGCGCTTCGGCAGCGTGCAGTTCGAGCTTCAGGCGGCCGATGTCGGCAATCACATAAGGGTCGTCACTGGCGCGGTCCACGTTGGCTTCGATCCACGGGCGGGACTTTTCCCGCACGAACGTGATCGCATCGTCGATTGCCGCTTCGGCAATGCCGGCGTCGATCGCCGCCTGGATCAGCTGCGAGGCTGCGCCCTGGATGTTGGGGATGTCACGCTGGCGCCAGTTGTCGATCACCAGCTCCGCGTCTACCGGCACCTCGTCCAGCAATACAGTGCCGCTGGCGGTGGTGCGCTGGCCAAACCCGGACCAGTCATCGACGATGCGCAGCCCCGGGCTGCCACGGCGCACGAACGCCAGGCGCTGACGACCTTCCTCGTCGAGGGCTTTTACCGCCACCCAGTGGGCGAACAGGGCACCGGTGGAATAGAACTTCTCGCCGCTGATGCGATAGCTGTCGCCGGCGCTGGTGATCCGGGCCTTGAGGGTGAGGGTGTCCTTGGTGCCGCGTTCGGGGCCGGCATTGCCGATGCGCCAGCCGTCGAGCACGCTGCGGAAGATCAGCGCCTGTTGCGCCTCGGTGGCTGTCAGGCGAATCAGTTGCAGCATGCCGAACTGGTTCTGCGGGATCTGCCCCAGGGCCGGGTCGGCGGCACTGATCAGGCGGAACACTTCGGCCACGGTTTCGAACGTCACGTCGGGGCCGCCGTGGGCCTTGGGTACGCTGATGCTGCCCAGGCCGCTGCGGGTGAACAGCTCGATCTCCGCCCACGGCAGTTTGCGTTGCTGGTCGCGGCGGGCGGCTTGCTCGCGGGCAACCTCGGCCAGTTCACGGGCCGCTTGCAGGGCTTCGGCGTCGGTGCGCAGTACCTTGGCCGGCAGCAGCAGGGGCGAGCTGTCGAGATCGCTATGGAATTGGGTATTTGGCTGGCTGGACATCAGTACCGCTCCTTGGCTGCACTCAATGCCCTGGCGATACGCACTGGGGTGATTGTGATCCTGACCATTCCTGACCTCACAAAAAAGTTGTGTCGCTACAGCTGGTCGCGACAAATGTGTGCTGGTCCGGTGGTCCGGTTTATATACCCTAATGCTTTATAAAAAGTTTATGAACTAACTCTTTGGAATATGTATAGAAGGAGGGATTTGTTACAGATGTGCCGGCCCTTTCGCGGGCGTGCCCGCGAAGAGGCCGGAACAGGTTTACTCGGAGGCGGCAGTGCCGAGGAACTTGCGCAGGAACTGGCGGGTACGCTCTTCCTTCGGCGCCGCAAACAGTGCCTTGGCCTCGCCCTGTTCCACGATCACGCCCTTGTCGAAGAAGATCACCCGGTTCGCTACGTCCCGGGCAAAGCTCATCTCGTGGGTGACAATGATCATGGTGCGTTTCTCCTCGGCCAGGCCGCGGATGGTCGCCAGCACTTCACCCACCAGCTCCGGGTCCAGTGCCGAGGTGGGTTCGTCGAACAGGATCACCTCCGGCTCCATGGCCAGGGCGCGGGCGATGGCCACCCGTTGCTGCTGCCCGCCCGACAGGCGCCGTGGGTAGGCGTCTTCCTTGCCTGCCAGACCGACCTTGGCCAGCAGGCGCCGGCCCAGTTCGATGGCTTGCTCGCGGGGCGTCTTCTTGACGATCACCGGCCCCTCGATCACGTTCTCCAGGGCGGTACGGTGGGGGAACAGGTTGAAGTTCTGGAATACGAACCCGGCCTGCTGGCGCAGGCGGCGTATCGCACTTTGCTGGCCACCCAGCGGGCGGTTGGCATCGATGCTGATGGCGCCTATCTTGATCTGCCCGGCGTCGGGGGTTTCCAGCAGGTTCAGGCAGCGCAGGAAGGTGGTCTTGCCCGAGCCGCTGGGGCCGATGATGGCCACCACTTCGCCGGGCTGCACGGTCAGGTCGATGCCGTTGAGCACGGTCTGGCCCTTGAACTGCTTGGTCAGGCCTTTGACTTCAATCATGCTCATTGCTCCTGGTCATGCTGGTTGACCCGCGCTTCCATGCGGTTCTGGAAGTGCGCGAGGATGCTGCACAGCACCCAGTAGATGACCGCGACCGCCACGTACATGGTGAACACTTCGAAGGTGCGTGCGGTAATCAGCTGCGCCTGGCGGAACAGCTCTGGCACCTGGATGGTCGCGGCCAGCGCAGTGTCCTTGACCAGTGAAATGAAGCTGTTGCCCAGCGGGGGCAGGGCGGTACGCAAGGCTTGTGGCAGGATCGCCCGGCGCATGGCCTGGACGCGGGTCATGCCGATACTGGCGGCGGCTTCCCACTGGCCACGGTCGATCGAGGAGATTGCAGCGCGCAGGATCTCGCAAATGTAGGCCGCCATGTTCAGCGACAGGCCGATCAGCGAAGCCGGGATGGGATCGAGTTCGATGCCGATCTGCGGCATGCCGAAATAGATCACGAACAACTGCACCAGCAGCGGCGTGCCGCGGAAGAACGACACGTAGATCCGCGCCAGCCAGTTCAGCGGCAAGAGCTTCGACAGCCGCATCAGCGCCAGGGCAAAGCCCAGCAGCAGGCCGAAGAACATGCCGCCGACACTGAGCAGCACTGTATAACCCGCGCCCTTCAGCAGGAAGGGCGCGGAGTCGACAACGAGTTGCAGGCTTTCAGCAATCATTTGGTGACATCGGCACCGAAGTATTTTTCGGACAGCTTGGCCAGCGTGCCGTCAGCCTTTAGCTTGTCGATGGCCTTGTTGATGGCCGCCAGCAGTTCAGGCTCGCCCTTACGCAGCGCCACGCCGCTTTCCAGGCGCGAGAAGGCATCGCCGGCCAGTTCGGTGTCTTTGGCTTTTTGCGCGTATTCCAGCGCGGCCAGGCGGTCGATCAGGATGGCATCGATACGGCCGTTGCGCAGGTCGGCGAACTTGCTCGGGTCGTCTTCATAGGTGCGCACTTCGGCTTTCGGGACGTCTTGCTTGACCCACTGTTCGTAGTTGGTGCCCAGGCCCACGCCGACTTTTTTGCCGGCCAGGTCTTGCGCGGTCTTGATGTTCAGGTCCGCGGCTTTCTTCTTCAGGATCAGGGCCTGGATGCCCGAAACGGTATAGGGCTCAGAGAAATCGTATTTCTTCTTGCGCTCCTCGGAGATGGTCACCTGATTGACCACCACGTCCAGGCGCTTGGATTCCAGCGCGGCAAGGATGCCATCCCACTTGGTCGGCTGGATCTTGGCCTTGACCCCCAGCTCCTTGGCCAGCAGTTCCGAAAGCTCCACTTCGAAGCCCGCCAGCTTGCCGTTCTCGTCCTGGAAGCTGAACGGTGGGTAGGTGCCTTCGAGGCCGACGTTGATCACGCCTTTTTCCTGGATGGTCTTCAACTGCTCGCCGGCGAACGCCTGGCTGAGCAGGCCAGCACCCAGCAGGATGGCCAGGCTGGCGTTGAGTAGCGGTTTGGCGAATTTCGACATGTCAGAGCCCCGCGCTTGTTGTGTAAGTAGTGAGGTGGCGACTATAGGGTTGGCTTTTTAGGCCAGGAAATACTAAAAAATTATTTTGTTATTCCCTTTTTGGTTTGTGCCAGGTGCTGGCTGCTTTGAGGGTAGGCGAGGATGCTCGCTACGTCATCGCGGCTTATGCCTGACTTAGCGCAGGATGGAATAAAGCGTTGTTTTTTCCAAGGGACGGATTTGCCGTAGAGTGGATCGCATGTAGGCAGGCCCGGCCCTTTCGCGGGCACGCCCGCTCCCACAGGTACAGCACAGGGCTCAATAGCGGTGCTGTACCTGTGGGAGCGGGCGTGCCCGCGAAAGGGCCGGGCCTGGCGAAAAACCAGATGGCCTATACGGCAGGAGAAAACCGTGAGCGAACAACCTTCATCCGCGCACTGGCAGTTGCACAACATCGTTAGCGGCCTGCGCGGCGCCCGTGAGCAGTGGCGCACCCGCAATGGCCGTAGCATTGGCGAACAGGGCGGGCGTGAGCTGCCGTCGCGCGAAGCAATGCGGCAGATTCTGGAGCAACTGTGCGGCGCGTTGTTCCCCATGCGCCTTGGGCCTGTGGACCTGCGCGAAGAGAGCGAAGACTTCTACGTTGGCCATACCCTGGATGCCGCGCTGACTGCATTGCTGACCCAGGCGCGCCTGGAGTTGCGCTACGCCGCCCGGCAAAGCAAGGCTGAGCTGGCCAGCGTCGATGCCCAGGCATTGAGCCTCATCCAGGGCTTTGCCGCCGCGCTGCCGGAGTTGCGGGTGCTGCTCGACACCGACGTGCTGGCCGCCTACCACGGCGACCCCGCCGCGCGCAGCGTCGATGAAGTGCTGCTGTGCTACCCGGGTATCCTGGCGATCATCCACCACCGCCTGGCGCACCACCTGTACCGGGCCGGCCTGCCACTGCTGGCACGGATCAGTTCGGAGCTGGCGCATTCGGCCACCGGTATCGATATTCACCCGGGCGCACAGATCGGCCCGAGCTTCTTCATCGACCACGGTACCGGGGTGGTCATTGGTGAAACCGCGATCATCGGCGAGCGCGTGCGTATCTACCAGGCGGTGACCCTGGGCGCCAAACGCTTCCCCAGCGATGAGTCCGGCACCCTGCACAAAGGCCTGCCGCGCCATCCGATTGTCGAGGACGATGTGGTGATCTACGCCGGGGCCACGGTGCTGGGGCGTATTACCATCGGCAAGGGTTCGACCATTGGCGGTAACGTGTGGCTGACCCGCAGTGTGCCTGCTGAAAGCAACATCACCCAGGCCAACCTGCAGCTGGATTGCCAGGACAAGAATTGATCTAGCATTTGCTTAGCCTGTACCGGCCCTTTCGCGGGTAAACCCGCTCCCACAGGTACCCCACAAAGACTGAGGCTTGTGCAGTACCTGTGGGAGCGGGTTTACCCGCGAAAGGGCCGGTACAGGACAACACCAATCAGCGCCCCAATTCGCATTGAAAACCGATCCATGTTTAACTTGAACGCTTGTTCAATGAAAAACGCTGGTCCGCTGCCGGTGTTCAACAGGAGGATTCCTTTGCTGAACCCGTTCATTTCGAACCTCACGTCATTCGACGAGGTGCACGCCCGATGAGTGCACCGAACACTTCCGCTGCCAATGGCAAAATCCGCATGAACCCCCCGGTGTTCTACTTTGCGGCAAGTTTTATCCTCATCTTTGGCCTGGTGGTCATCTCCAACCCGCAAGCCGCAGGCGACTGGCTGCTGGCGGCGCAGAACTGGGCGGCCAATACGGTCGGCTGGTATTACATGTTGGCCATGACGCTGTACCTGGTCTTCGTGGTGGTCACCGCCTTGTCCGGCTATGGCAAGATCAAGCTCGGTGCCGACCACGACGAACCCGAGTTCAGTTACCTCTCATGGGCCGGCATGCTGTTCGCCGCCGGTATCAGCATTACCCTGTTCTTCTTCTGTGTCTCCGAGCCGCTGACGCACATGTTGCAGCCGCCCCAGGGCGAAGCGGGCACGGCCGAGGCCGGGCGCCAGGCGATGCAGATCCTGTTTCTGCACTGGGGCCTGCATGGCTGGGGCGTATTCGCCTTCGTCGGCATGGCGCTGGCCTACTTCGCCTACCGCCACAACCTGCCGCTGGCATTACGTTCGGCGCTGTACCCGCTGATTGGCAAGCGCATCAACGGGCCGATCGGCTACGCAGTGGATGGCTTCGGCATCATCGCCACGGTGTTCGGCCTGGGTGCCGACATGGGCTTTGGCGTGCTGCATTTGAACGCCGGTCTGGACTACCTGTTCGGCATCAGCCACAGCCAGTGGGTGCAGGTGATCCTCATCACCCTGATGATGGGCGCGGCGGTGGCCGTGGCCGTCGCCGGGGTAGAGAAGGGGGTGCGGGTGATGAGCGACATCAACCTGTTCCTCGCCTGCGCGCTGCTGTTGTTCGTATTGTTTGCCGGGCCTACACAGCACCTGTTCAACACGCTGATCCAGAACCTTGGCGATTACCTGGGCGCGTTGCCACGCAAAAGCTTCGACGTGTATGCCTACGGTGAAAACCGCGACTGGCTGGGCGGCTGGACGGTGTTCTACTGGGCCTGGTGGATTGCCTGGGCACCGTTCGTGGGCCTGTTCATCGCGCGCATTTCCCGCGGCCGCACCATTCGCGAGTTTGTCTTCGGCGTGCTGCTGATTCCGCTGGGCTTTACCCTGGCGTGGATGTCGATCTTCGGTAACAGCGCTCTGGACCAGGTCATCAATCACGGCATGACCGCGCTGGGCCAGTCGGCACTGGATAACCCGTCGATGAGCCTTTACCTGCTGCTGGAAACCTACCCGTGGAGCAAGGCGGTGATCGCCACCACGGTGTTCATCAGCTTCGTGTTCTTCGTGACGTCGGCCGACTCAGGCACCGTGGTGCTGTCGACCTTGTCGGCCAAGGGTGGCGATGCAGATGAGGACGGCCCGAACTGGCTGCGTATCTTCTGGGGCGCCATGACTGCACTGATTACCAGCGCACTGCTGTTCGCGGGCAGCATCGATTCGCTGAAGTCGGCGGTGGTACTGACCTCGTTGCCGTTCTCGCTGATCCTGCTGTGCATGATGTGGGGGCTGCACAAGGCGTTCTACCTGGAGTCGCAACGGCAGATCGCGCAGATGCACTCGCTGGCCCCGTTCGCCCAGTCACGTCGCGGCCGTGGCGGCTGGCGCCAGCGCCTGAGCCAGGCGGTGCACTTCCCGTCGCGTGATGAGGTGTACCGCTTCATGGACGACGTGGTGCGCCCGGCGATTGCCGATGTGCGTGAAGTGTTCGAGCAGAAGGGCCTGGTGCTGATCACCCAGGATGACCCGAGCCATGACAACGTCAGCCTGAAAATTGGCCATGGCGAGGAGCAGCCGTTCATTTACCAGGTGCAGATGCGTGGCTATTTCACGCCATCGTTCGCCCTGGGTGGGTTGGGTGCGCAGGAGTTGAAGAACCGCCGCTATTACCGTGCGGAGGTGCACTTGAGCGAAGGCAGCCAGAATTATGACCTGGTGGGCTACAGCAAGGAGCAGATCATCAACGACATCCTCGACCAGTACGAGCGGCACATGCAGTACCTGCATCTGGTCCGTTAGATCGCCGGGGCCGCTTTGCGGCCCATTCGCAGCACAAGGCTGCTCCTACAAGGGTACGCGATCCCTTGCAGGAGCAGCCTTGTGTTGCGAATGGAGGCCAAAGGCCTCCCAAAATCTGTCAGAAAGGTGCATCCCCCAGGATGGTCGCCCGGTGCATCACCCGCCGGTTCGGCCGGTAATCATCCACCGCAAAATGCTGGGTCACGCGGTTGTCCCAGAACGCTACATCATTTTCCTGCCAACGCCAGCGAATGCTGAACTCCGGTCGCGTCGCATGGGCGAACAGCAGCCTCAGCAGCGCATCGCTCTCCAGTTCGCTCAGTTCATTGATGCGTGTAGTGAACCCTTCATTGACGAACAACGCCTGGCGCCCGCTCACCGGATGTGTGCGCACCACCGGGTGCGACAGCGGGGGGTTGTTACGCCGTGTGGCCTCCCAGCGCGCCAGGTCTTCCGGCGTGGTGCCAAAGCGCTCCAGCGGAAACGACTTGGTGAAGTCGTGGGTGGCGGTCAGCCCATCAAGCATTTCACGCAGCGGCGCCGACAAGGCTTCGAAGGCCGCAATGCCGCTGGCCCACAGGGTATCGCCACCGTAAGCGGGCAGCTGCTTGGCGCTGAGCACCGCGCCCAGTGCCGGGGTCGGCAAAAAGGTCACGTCGGTGTGCCACACGGCGTTGTCGCGTACATCGGTGACTGCCGTGTCGAGCACCAGCACCTGCGGGGTTTCCGGCACGTTGGGGTAGATCGGGTGAATGTGCAGGTCGCCGAAGCGGGCGGCAAAGCGCGCCTGCTGCTCCGGGTTGATCGGCTGGTCGCGGAAGAACAGCACCTGATGCTTGAGCAGCGCCTGCTCGATGGCGTCGCGCTCTTCTGCAGTGATATCGCGGCTGATGTCCACGCCGCTGATCTGGGCACCGAGGGCCGGGCTGAGAGGGGTAACGGTCAGGCTCATGTTTTTTCTCGTTCTAGGCGCCGGGTTGCCGGCGTGGTCAGTCGGCAATCAGTGGCTCTGCCCGTGCCAGGGCACCAGTTTGCGTTGCAGGGCCCGCAGGCTCATTTCCAGGGCGAAGGCGATCAGGGCGATCAGCAAAATGCCCAGCACCACCACATCGGTGACCAGGAACTGCGCCGCCGACTGGACCATGAAGCCCAGGCCGCTGGTGGCGGCAATCAGCTCGGCGGCTACCAGTGTCGACCAGCCGACCCCCAGGCCGATGCGGATGCCGGTGAGGATGTCGGGCAGCGCACTGGGCAGGATCACATGGCGGATCAGTTGGGCCTTGGTCGCGCCCAGCGACTGCGCCGCCCGCAGCTTGGCCGGGTCGACCGTGCGCACACCGGTGGCGGTGGCAATGGCGATCGGGGCGAAGATCGCCAGGTAGATCAGCAGCACCTTCGACAGCTCGCCGATACCGCACCAGATGACGATCAACGGCAGGTAGGCCAGCGGCGGGATGGGCCGGTAGAACTCGATCAGCGGGTCGAGGATGCCACGGGCCACGCGGTTGTAGCCGATGGCGATGCCGACCGGGATCGCGGTAAGGGTCGCCGCCACCAGCGCCAGGCCGATACGGCCCAGGCTTGCGCCCAGGTGCTGCCACAGGCTGGCGTCCATGTAGCCTTGGGTCAGCAGGGTCCACGCCCTGGCCAGGATGTCGCCGGGCGAGGGCAGGAACAGGGGCTCGATCCAGCCGGCGGCCGTCACCAGCCACCAGACCAGCAGCAGGCTGGCCAAGGTCAGGGTGCTGATCCAGCGAGTGGACAGTGGTCGGCGCAGCTTGGCGGCGGGCCGGGTTTGTGCGGTGTGTTTGCCGGCGACCGGCAGGTCCAGGCTGCTCATGCGCGCTCCTGCAGGCTTTGGCGTTGGGAGAACACCCGCGCCAGTACATGCTCGCGGGTTTCGATAAAGGCGGGGTCGGACTTGATGGCCCGGGCCGATTCGCCAGCGGCATAGCGCTGGCCGAAGTCCAGTTGCAGGCGTTCCACCACGCGCCCCGGGTTGGGCGCCAGCAGTACCAGCTCGCTGGCGAGGAACACCGCTTCTTCGATGTCGTGGGTAATCAGGAACACCGGCTTGGCGGTGCGCTGCCACACCTGAAGCAGCAGTTCCTGCATCTGCTCGCGGGTGAACGCGTCGAGGGCGCCGAACGGTTCATCCATCAGCAATACCCGTGGGTCGGCCGCCAGCGCGCGGGCCAGGCCAACGCGCTGTTTCTGCCCACCGGACAATTGCCAGATGCGCCGCTCACCGAAGCCATCAAGGTCGACGAGGGCGAGCATTTCCCGGGCCTTGGCCTCACGCTGGGCGCGGGGCACGCCGGCCAGTTCGAGGCCGAAGGCGACATTGCCCAGCACGCTCTGCCATGGCAGCAGGGCATCATCCTGGAACACCACGCCGCGCTCGGCACCAGGGCCTTGCACCGGTACGCCGTCGAGGGTGATGCGCCCGCCGCTGGGGGCGACAAAGCCGGCGATCAGGTTGAGCAGTGAGGTCTTGCCGCTGCCGGAAGGCCCCAGGGCCACCAGCAGCTGGCGTGGCCCCAGGCTCAGGTTGATGTCGGCCAGCACCGGGGTGCTGGCGCCAGGGTACTGTGCGCTGATGCGCTCCAGCTCGAGCAAGGCCATGACGGGCTCCGGATCAGTTTGGAAGGAACTTGGCGCTGACGTACGGCGAGTAGTCCGGCAGTACGGCGTCGACCTTGCCTTGCTGCTTGAGGAAGTTGGCCGTGTCGGTCAGTGCCTGGGTGGTCGGCGCGCCCAGGGCGTTGGCCTGGTCTGCGGCCAGTGGGTAGACGTTGCCCTCCAGCAGCACCGGGATGTCGCTGGCCTTGGCGCCGGACAGCTTCACCAGCTTGTCTACGTTGCCCTTGTCGGCCAGCCAGGCTTTCGGGTCCTTGCGGTAGTCGGCGTAGGCATCGAGGGTGACTTTGGCAAACGCCTTGACCACCTCGGGGTGCTTCTCGGCGAAGTCTTTGCGCACAATCCAGGCATCGAAAGTAGGTGCGCCTTTCTGGGCCAGTTCGCCAGAGGTGATCAGCACCTTGCCATTTTCCTTGGCCACGCCCAAGGCTGGGTCCCAGACGTAGGTGGCGTCGATGTCACCACGTTTCCAGGCGGCAATGATGGCCGGCGGCGCCAGGTTGAGGATCTGGACCTTGGAGGGGTCGATGTTCCAGCTTTTCAGGGCGGCCAGCAGGCTGTAGTGGCCGGTGGAAACGAACGGCACGGCGACCTTCTTGCCGATCAGGTCTTGTGGCGTCTTGATGCTGTCGCGGGCGACCAAGGCTTCACCGGCACCAATCTGGGTGGCGATGAGGAAGGTTTCGACCGGCAGTTTGCGGGTGGCGGCAGCGGCCAGCGGGCTGGAGCCCAGGTAGCCGATCTGCACGTCGCCGCTGGCCACCGCAGTGATCACGTCTGCGCCGTTATCGAATTTGCGCCAGTCGATGTTGGCCTTGCTGGCTTTTTCGTAGTCGCCATCGACCTGGGCCACTTTGGCCGGGTCGACGGTGGTCTGATAGGCCACGGTCAGGTCGGCGGCCTGGGCAAACCAGCTGGTGCTGGCGAGGGTCAGGGCAGCGAACAGGCGCAGCGGAGCGTGCGGGATCATGGTGGACCTCTCGTCAGGCAATCAGGGTGTTGGATGGCGAGAAGACTAAATGATCTAAGAATTTCTAAATAAATAACTTTTTTGCATTAGCTTAGGAGCCAAATGCTTTAAGCCCAGGGGAGTGCGGTCTTTGTGGGAGCGGCCTTGTGTCGCGATGGGCCGCAATGCGGCCCCGGCATTTTACGCGGCGAAGCTGAAGTCCTGGGGCCGCTTCGCGCCCCATCGTGACACAAGGCCGCTCCCACAAAGACCGTAAAAGGCCGCCGCTTCTGTGGGGCAACCTGCCCAGTGGCGAAATCAGAGCGGGCTGCTAGGCTTTGTCGTCCCTATAGAACGATACGGTATTAGGTTATGAGCAAACGTTTGCAAATAACTTATGGTTATCAATGGCGAGGCTGCTACAACGTTTGGCAGTAAAGGTTCCAACCATATTCCGTAAAAATCTTACCAATTCATAAAACGGTCATTTTGGATTTATAGGATTGTCATTATCCTGTAGCGCAGCTGGCGTCTTAGACCAAAGTCGCGAAACGTTTAGAAACGATTGACTTAGTGGTCACGCTTTGGGACTAAATCGCCAATCCACGGTGAGAAGGGGCAGCAGATCCCTCCGCCAGAGATACACAAAAATTAGAACGTAGAGGAGCAAAACATGTACAAGTCCAGCCTGGCCCTGGCCGTGGCACTGGGGGTTCTCGCCCAACAAGCAGGCGCTGCCGGTTTCGTCGAAGACAGCAAACTGTCGCTTAGCTCGCGCACCATGTACTTCAACAACGACAACCGTGACGGTGGCGCTGACAACCGTGAATCGGGTCAGGGCTTCAAGCTCGACTACCTGTCCGGTTTCACTGAAGGCACCGTTGGTTTCGGTGTGGACGTCCAGGCCCTGTGGGGTATTCACCTGGATGGTGGCCGCGGCAAGCACCCTGACAACAGCTCCTTCTTCCCAAGCGACACCGACGGTTCGGCTGTAAGCCAGTGGGCCCGTGTGGGTGGTAACGCCAAGGCACGCTTCTCGAAGACCGAAGTTCACTACGGTAGCGCCCTGGCGCCGAACCTGCCGATCCTGGTCTCCAACGATGGCCGTCTGCTGCCGCAAACCTTCGAGGGTGGCACCATCCAGTCGAAGGAAATCGACAACCTGACCATCAACGCCGGTCAGCTGACCCACGCCATGGGCCGTGCTTCGAGCAACCGCACCGGCCTGTCGGTAGCGGGTGCTACCCAGGACAGCAACAAGTTCCGTTACGGCGGCCTGGACTACAAGCTCACGCCAGACCTGACCCTGCAGTACTACTACTCGAACCTGGAAGACTTCTACAAGCAGCACTTCCTGGGCGCGACTCACGTGTTCAAGATCGCTGACGACCAGTCGTTCAAGACCGACCTGCGCTACTTCGACAGCAGCAGCGACGGCAAGAACGGCGAGGCCGGCTACCGCTTCAACAACAACGGTGGCTATGCCAAGAACACTGGCGAGGTCGACAACAAGACCTGGTCCGCGATGTTCACCTACACCCTGGGTGGCCACTCGCTGATGCTCGGCCATCAGCGCGTCAATGACGACGGTGGCTTCGTCTGGCTGAACCAGGGCAGCGTGGTAGATGGTAATGGCCGCAACGAAGGCGCCGGCGGTTCCAGCTTCTACCTGTTCACTGACAGCATGATCAACCAGTTCGCCAAGGCCGGTGAAAACACCACCTTCGGTCAGTACGCCTACGACTTCGCTCGCCTGGGCGTGCCGGGCCTGAAAGCATCGATTGCCTACCTGAAAGGTGAAGACGGTAAAAATGCCAACGGCAACGGCCACTTCAGCGAGTGGGAGCGTGATGCCCGTATCGACTACGTGATCCAGGACGGCACCTTCAAGGGCCTGGGCGCCAGCCTGCGTCACGGTGTGTACCGCGGCACCGGCACCAGTTCGCTGGCTGACCAGGATCAGACCCGTCTGATCTTCAACTACACTTACAACTTCCTGTAAGCCGTAGCTGAACAAGAAGCCTCGCGTGATGCGAGGCTTTTTTGTGCCTGCAAATTTGTATGCATTATGGTTATAAATAAATCGTTATTTATTCTTTTTGTTTTTAACCGAATGCAGGCACATTGAACCCATACGGTACAGAACCCAGCCAAGGAGCCGCAGCCCATGAGCCTTAAACTCGGCGATATCGCCCCCGATTTCGAACAGGATTCCAGCGAAGGCAAAATTCGCTTCCACGAGTGGCTGGGCAACAGCTGGGGGGTGTTGTTCTCCCATCCGGCCGACTTCACCCCGGTGTGCACCACCGAGCTGGGCCTGACCGCCAAACTCAAGGACGACTTCGCCAAGCGCGGGGTCAAGGCCATCGCCCTGTCGGTAGACCCGGTCGACTCGCACCATAAGTGGATCGAGGACATCAACGAAACCCAGAACACGGTGGTCAACTTCCCGATCATTGCCGATGCCGACCGCAAGGTGTCCGACCTGTACGACCTGATTCACCCGAACGCCAGTGACACCCTGACTGTGCGCTCGCTGTTCGTCATCGACCCGAACAAAAAGGTGCGCCTGACCATCACTTATCCGGCCAGTACCGGGCGCAACTTCAATGAGATCCTGCGGGTGATCGACTCGCTGCAGCTGACCGACAACCACAAAGTCGCCACACCCGGTAACTGGCAGGACGGCGATGAGGTGGTGATCGTGCCTTCGCTCAAAGATGAGGAAGAGATCAAGCAGCGCTTCCCCAAAGGATATCGGGCGGTCAAACCCTATCTGCGCCTGACCCCTCAGCCAAACCGTTAATGGATTCCTCGTTGCATTGCTCTTAGCCAAGCAGGGATTTTCGGGCCGTTTCGACGGCCCTTTTTTATGCCTGCGCAGAATGTGTGGGCCGCGTCGCGAGCAAAGACAATAATGGAATAAACAAATGAAAAAATATGATTTCTAGATATATGTAGCAGCTGTTAATGTCACCTCCAACAGAACACAAGGAAGCTCAGCAATGCTGGTTGTCTCAATCGGTGGTAGCCCAAGTCTCCGTTCACGCTCCGGCGTGCTGCTAGAGCGTTCACGCCAGTGGCTACAGGACCGTGGCGTCGAGGTGGTGACGTTCCAGGTACGTGACTTCCCCGCCGAAGACCTGCTGCACGCCCGCTTCGACAGCCCGCATGTGCAGCACTTCCAGCAGCTGGTAGCCCAGGCCGATGGCCTGATCGTTTCCACCCCGGTGTACAAGGCTTCGTTTGCCGGTGCCCTTAAAACTTTGCTCGACCTGCTGCCCGAACGCGCCCTGGCCCACAAGATCGTGTTGCCAATCGCCACTGGCGGCAGCATCGCCCACATGCTGGCGGTGGATTACGCATTGAAGCCAGTGCTGTCGGCACTCAAGGCGCAAGAGACCCTGCAAGGGATCTTCGCCGACGACAGCCAGGTGGCTTACGCAGAAGGCACCAAGCCCGCGCAGTTGGTACAAGCGCTGGAAGAGCGCCTGCACGACTCGCTTGAAACCTTCCACGTTGCCTTGGCCCGTCGGCCACGCCCCGTGGCCCCCGGTGTGCTGAACGAACGCCTGATCAGCGCCCGCTGGAGCATTTGAACGGCACTACCCGCTTCACCACCTTACTGGCCCGACAACGAGGCAAGCAGGTGCAACCCGAACCTCATTCGCACAGGAGAGCGCCATGCGCACAGTCTTCTTGCGTCGTGGTCTGGTCGCCCTGTTTGCGGCGGCTGTGTCCTTCGGCGCCATTACCCAAGCCCAGGCCGAAAGCCTGCGTATCGGTTACCAGAAATACGGCACCCTGGTGCTGCTCAAGGCCAAGGGCACGCTGGAGAAGCGCCTGGCCGAGCAAGGCGTGCAGGTGCAGTGGACCGAATTCCCCGGCGGCCCGCAGCTGCTTGAAGGGCTGAACGTCGGCTCCATCGACTTTGGTGTTACCGGCGAGACCCCACCCGTATTTGCCCAGGCCGCCGGCGCTGATCTGCTCTACGTGGCCTACGAGCCGCCCGCGCCGCACAGCGAGGCGATCCTGGTGCCCAAGGGGTCGCCAATCCAGTCGGTCAAGGAACTCAAGGGCAAGAAAGTCGCCCTCAACAAAGGCTCCAACGTGCACTACCTGCTGGTCCGTGCACTGGAAGACGCCGGCCTCACGTACAGCGATATCCAGCCGGTCTACCTGCCCCCGGCCGATGCCCGCGCCGCATTCGAGCGTGGCAGCGTCGATGCCTGGGTGATCTGGGACCCGTACCAGGCCGCCGCCGAACAACAGTTGCAGGCGCGCACCCTGCGTGATGGCAAGGGCCTGGTCGACAACCACCAGTTCTACCTGGCCACCCGCAACTATGCGACCCAGCACCCGACGGTGATCAACACCTTGGTCGAAGAAGTGCGCGCGGTGGGCGAGTGGTCCCAGGCCAACCCGCAGGAAGTGACCGATCAGGTCGCACCGCTGCTCGGCCTGCCCGCAGACATCACCCTGACCTCGGTCAAGCGCCAAGGCTACGGTGCTGCACCGCTGACCCCCGAGGTAGTGGCCGCGCAACAGAAAATCGCCGACACCTTCCAGGCGCTCAAGCTCATACCCAAGCCGCTGAGCATCAAGGACGTGATCTGGACACCCCCGGCCAAGGTCGCTAGCGCGCCTTGATTGATTCGCCCGTGCCGGGGCGCCGCCCTGGCTGAGCCACCCTTGAGGAGACAACTCCAATGAGCCTTAACATTTTCTGGTTCCTCCCGACCCACGGTGACGGCAAGTACCTGGGCACTTCCGACGGCGCGCGTGCGGTCGACCACGGTTACCTGCAGCAGATCGCGCAGGCCGCCGACCGCCTTGGTTTTGGTGGGGTGCTGATCCCTACCGGGCGCTCCTGCGAGGACTCGTGGCTGGTGGCAGCGTCGCTGATTCCTGTGACCCAGCATCTGAAATTCCTGGTTGCCCTGCGCCCAGGCATCATTTCGCCGACCGTGGCAGCACGTCAGGCTGCAACGTTGGACCGCCTGTCCAATGGCCGTGCGCTGTTCAACCTGGTGACCGGTGGCGACCCGGATGAGCTGGCCGGTGATGGCCTGCACCTGAACCACCAGGAGCGCTACGAAGCCTCGGTCGAGTTCACCCGTATCTGGCGCAAGGTGCTGGAAGGCGAAAACGTCGATTACGACGGCAAGCACATCCAGGTGAAGGGCGCCAAGCTGCTCTACCCGCCGATTCAGCAACCACGCCCGCCGCTGTATTTCGGCGGTTCGTCCGAGGCCGCCCAAGACCTGGCCGCCGAACAGGTCGAGTTGTACCTGACCTGGGGCGAGCCACCGTCAGCCGTTGCCGAAAAGATCGCCCAGGTGCGCGAAAAAGCCGCTGCTCAAGGCCGTGAAGTACGCTTCGGTATCCGCCTGCACGTGATCGTGCGCGAAACCAACGAAGAAGCGTGGGCCGCCGCCGACCGCCTGATTTCGCACCTGGATGATGACACCATCGCCCGTGCCCAGGCCTCGCTGGCGCGCTTCGACTCGGTGGGCCAGCAGCGCATGGCTGCCCTGCATGGCGGCAACCGTGACAACCTGGAAGTCAGCCCCAACCTGTGGGCAGGCGTTGGCCTGGTACGTGGCGGTGCCGGCACCGCACTGGTAGGCGATGGCCCGACTGTCGCGGCGCGGGTGAAGGAATATGCCGACCTGGGGATCGATACCTTCATCTTCTCGGGTTATCCACACCTGGAAGAGTCGTATCGGGTTGCCGAACTGCTCTTCCCGCACCTTGATGTACAGCGCCCGGAGCAACCCAAAACCGGTGGCTACGTAAGCCCGTTCGGCGAGATGGTGGCCAACGACATCCTGCCCAAGTCCGTGTCACAGAGCTGAGGGCCGGGCCATGAGTCGTGCAACTTCCTCCACCCTGACCCAGCGCCTGGCGCCGTGGGCACTGCCGGTGCTGCTGCTGGCAGTCTGGCAACTGGCGGTCAGCGCTGGCTGGCTGTCGACGCGCATCCTGCCGGCACCTAGCGCTGTCGTCAGCGCCGGCGTCGAGCTGGTGCGCAGCGGCGATATCTGGACACACCTGGCCATCAGTGGCTGGCGTGCCGGCCTGGGCTTCGCCATCGGCGGCAGCATCGGCCTGGTGCTGGGCTTTATCACTGGCCTGTCGAACTGGGGCGAACGCCTGCTCGACAGCTCGGTGCAGATGATCCGCAACGTGCCGCACCTGGCGCTGATCCCGCTGGTGATCCTGTGGTTCGGTATCGACGAGTCGGCAAAGATCTTCCTGGTCGCGCTGGGCACGCTGTTCCCGATTTACCTGAACACTTACCACGGTATCCGCAATGTCGACCCGGCGCTGGTAGAAATGGCGCGCAGCTATGGCTTGTCCGGCTTCGGCCTGTTCCGCCAGGTGATCTTGCCGGGTGCACTGCCATCGATCCTGGTGGGCGTGCGTTTCGCACTGGGCTTCATGTGGCTGACCCTGATCGTGGCCGAGACCATTTCGGCGAACGCCGGCATCGGTTACCTGGCGATGAACGCCCGGGAGTTCTTGCAGACCGACGTGGTGGTACTGGCCATCGTCCTGTATGCCGTGCTTGGCAAACTCGCCGACCTCGCCGCTCGCGGCCTGGAACGTGTGTGGCTGCGCTGGCACCCGGCCTATCAAGTGGCCAAGAAGGAGGGCGCATGACCGTGCTCAAGGAACAGCCGCCACGCCTGTTGCGTGGCATCCCGCTGGCCTCCAACGGCCTGCGCAAGACCTTTGGCCAGCGCGAAGTATTGAAGGGCATCGACCTGCACATTCCGGCGGGGCAGTTCGTTGCCATCGTCGGCCGCAGCGGCTGCGGCAAAAGCACCCTGCTGCGGCTGCTGGCCGGGCTCGACCAGCCTACGGCCGGGCAGTTGCTGGCCGGCGCTGCGCCGCTGGAAGAGGCCCGCGAAGAAACCCGCCTGATGTTCCAGGACGCACGCTTGCTGCCGTGGAAGAAGGTGATCGACAACGTTGGCCTGGGCCTGTCGGGTGACTGGCGCCCACGTGCGCTGGAAGCGCTGGAGGCGGTTGGCCTGGCCGACCGCGCCAATGAATGGCCGGCAGCCCTGTCGGGTGGCCAAAAACAGCGCGTGGCCCTGGCGCGGGCGCTGATCCACCAGCCACGCCTGCTGCTGCTGGACGAGCCGCTGGGTGCGCTGGATGCATTGACCCGTATCGAGATGCAGCAACTGATAGAACGCCTGTGGCGTCAGCACGGCTTCACCGTGCTGCTGGTCACTCACGATGTCAGCGAGGCGGTAGCCGTGGCTGACCGGGTGATCCTGATCGAGGACGGCGAGGTCGGGCTCGACCTCACCGTCGACCTGGCACGGCCCCGCGCGCGTGGTTCGCACCGCCTGGCCGCGCTGGAAAGCGAAGTGCTCAACCGTGTTCTGTCGGCCCCGGGCACTGCGCCCGAGCCGGATCCTGTAGCCCCTCTGCCCACGCAGCTGCGCTGGGCACACTGAATGACTCACTCACCAGACTGAAGCCATAGAGAAGGAATGACATCATGACCATCAAAGCCATCAACGTCCGCAACCAGTTCAAAGGCACCGTGAAAGAGATCCTCGAAGGCCCGGTACTGTCGGAAATCGACGTGCAGACTGCTTCGGGTATCGTCACTTCGGTCATCACCACCCGCTCGGTAAAGGAGCTGGAGCTGCAGGTTGGCAGCGAAGTGATTGCCTTTGTGAAATCGACTGAAGTGTCTATCGCCAAGCTGTGATGCTGCTCGATATTGGGGCTGCTTGGCAGCCCTATCGCGACACAAGGCCGCTCCTACACGGGAATGCGATCTCCTGTAGGAGCGGCCTTGTGCCGCGAATGGGCCGCAACGCGGCCCCAATAACTTCAGCTGGAACGCTTGGCCAGAAACGGCGGCAGGTATAACCCCAGATACGCCTCGAACACCCGCTTGCCTTCTTCGGCCATGCGCGGTGTGATCGCCTCATGCAGCTGCACCGACCGCGCATACACCCGGTCACTCAGCTCCATGGCCAGCGCAAACACATCCACATCCAGCGGCATCACCGGCAGGTGAAAATGCTGGTCGAACAACTTGTGCATCAAGTCGCCCAGTTCCATGTCGTGCTGCCGATCGGCCTGCACCACCTCGCTCAGGCCATGCTGCGCCAGAATCAGCTGCCGCGCCGCCGCATCCTCGTTGTAGATATCAAGCATGCGCTCTTCGATCAGCCGTGACAGTTCGTGCCAGGTGCTGAACGCGCTGCTGTCGATCGCTGCGCCCAGCGCTTCGCGAAACGCCCGGTGCACATCGGCCGTCAGCGCTTCCAGCAAGGCCGGCACGCTGGCGAAAAAGTGATACACCGACGACGGCGGAATCTGTGCCCGCTCAGCCACGCTGTAGATGGAAAGTGCCGCCACCCCTTGTTCGGCCAGCAGCTCACGCGCAGCCGCCAGGATCGCCTCGATCCTGGCCTGGCTGCTGGCGCGCGGCTTGCGCGGGGTGGCGGTGCGGTTCATCAGTTGCTGATTGCCAGGATGCTGGCCTGGTAGGCGCCGACGAACAGGTCGAAGTCACCGACTTCGTCTTGTTCCAGCTCGGACTGCTTGGCCAGCGATTCGCGGGCCAGCGTTTCGAATGCCTGCTGCTTGTCATTGCTCAGAGGTTGCTCGCGGAAAGCCTCGGCGTGCACACGGCTTTGGCGCAGCGAGAACTGGACGAAGCTTTCGTCATGCTCGGTCATGCGTGCCAGCACCTGGGCCGACGGGGTAAGCGAGGCATCGTCGACCTTGGCCTGCTGGGCATCCAGGGCCTTGGCGTGCTCATCAGAGCCTTGCGCCTGGTCGAGCAGGTTGGCCAATTGGCGGATGCGCTCGATCAGCTCGCCGGCCCAGCCTTTCAGGCTGATCGGCTGGCCATTGCGGTGCAGCTCCAGGCCCGGGCGGCGACCTTCCTTGACCACGGTCAGGAAGTTGTCGGTGCACTGGCCGCACTCGCCGTTATCCAGCTGAGGGCTGTCTTCCAGGGCGCAGAACAGCAGGAACGCGTCGAGGAAGCGTGCCTCGGTCAGGTCGATACCTACCGGCAGGAACGGGTTGATGTCCAGGCAACGCACTTCCACGTACTGCACGCCACGCGAAGTCAGGGCCTGTATCGGCCGCTCGCCGGTGTAGGTAACGCGCTTGGGGCGGATGTTCGAGTAGTACTCGTTCTCGATCTGCAGAATGTTGGTGTTCAGCTGCACCCATTCGCCGTCCACGTGCGTACCGACCTCAACATAAGGCGGGTAGGGCGTGCCCACGGCCTTGCGCAGGCTGTCGGTGTAGCTGGCCAGGTTGTTGTAGCAAGGCGTGAGGCCGGCCTGGGCGTTGCTCTGGTAGCCCAGGTCGCTCATGCGCAGGCTGGTGGCATAGGGCAGGAACAGGGTTTCGGCGTCCAGCTCTTCGAGCTGGTGCGGGCGGCCACGCAGGAAGCCTTTGTCCAGCGCCGGCGAGGCGCCGAACAGGTACATCAGCAGCCAGCTGTAGCGGCGGAAGTTGCGGATCAGCGCGATGTAGGCCGACGACTGGTAGTCGCGGTCGTCTAGCGTGCTGCCTTCGGCTTCGCGCAGTAGTGGCCACAGGGCTTCGGGCAGCGAGAAGTTGTAATGTATGCCGGCAATGCACTGCATGGTGCGGCCGTAGCGCAGGGCCAGGCCCTTGCGGTACACGTGCTTGAGCTTGCCGATGTTCGAGTTGCCGTACTCGGCGATCGGGATGTCCTCCTCGGCCGGCAGCGTGCACGGCATCGAAGGGCTCCACAGGTATTCGTCGCCCAGCTTGCTGTAGACGAAACGGTGGGTCTCTTCGAGGCTTTCGAGCACCTTGGCCGGGTCGGCCAGCGCAGGGGTGATGAACTCCAGCAACGACTCGGAATAATCGGTGGTGATCTGCTCGTTGGTCAGCGCCGATCCCAGTGCTTCCGGGTGCGGGGTCTGGGCCAGGCGACCTTCATCGGTCACGCGCAGGCATTCGCGCTCAATACCGTGCAGGCACTGCTTGAGCAGGGGAAGATTGGCGCCGAGCAGGCTCAGGCGGCGGTTGAGGAGTTCGCTCAAGATGTATTCCTTCACGCGTCAGTCGCCCCAATATGGGGGTAGAGATAACGGTCTACAAGGGTAGGAAGAAAGGAACTGGCGTTGTCGCCTGGTTTACGCGGGTTCCAGCAGTGCCAGCGCACTGCTGAAAATACCGCAGATACTGCTTGGTGAGCTAGAGAACCGCGAAGGTTCCTTGCGCTTTTGCCACCAGCTTGTCGCCCTGGACTACGTCGGCGTCGACCACCAGGGTTCGCCGCCCGGCGTGCAGCACACGGGCGGTACACAGCACTTCGCCATCGCTGACGGCGCGCATGTAGTTGATCTTGCACTCGATGGTGACGCTTTGCTGGTCAAAGCCATGGCTGGCCGAGCAGGCCAGGCCCATGGCGATGTCCACCAGGCTGAAGATCGCCCCGCCGTGCAGCTTCTGGCCACGGTTGCGCAAGTGCGGCTCCAGCGGCAGGGCCACCTCTGCAACACCCGTGTCCAGGCGTTGCAGGCGGCAGCCCAGCAGCTGGCTGAAGGCGCTTTCGACGTATTCGCGGGGTACGTCCATCACTTCTTCTTCAACTGCTTGGCGTTGGCGAACAGGGAGGCCATGGCATTGTTGGCCGGCGCGGCGGTGGCGGTTTCACGCGGGCGTTGGGCCGGCTGCTGGCGGTTGCCGCCATTGCCACGGTTGCCACCGCGGTTGCCTTCGACTTTTTCGCCTGGGGTGTCGCTCATGCGCATGGACAGGCCGACACGCTTGCGCGGGATATCCACTTCCATGACCTTGACCTTGACCACGTCGCCGGCCTTGACCGCTTCACGCGGGTCTTTGATGAACTTCTCCGACAGCGCCGAGATGTGCACCAGGCCGTCCTGGTGCACGCCGATGTCGACGAAGGCGCCAAAGTTGGTGACGTTGGTCACCACACCCTCCAGGATCATGCCGGGTTCGAGGTCCTTGAGGTCTTCGACGCCGTCCTGGAAGGTGGCGGTCTTGAACTCGGGCCGTGGGTCGCGGCCAGGCTTGTCCAGCTCTTGCAGGATATCGGTGACGGTCGGCAGGCCGAAGGACTCGTCGGTGAACTTCTTCGGGTCCAGGCGCTTGAGGAAGCTGCTGTCGCCGATCAGCGAGCGGATGTCGCGGTCGGTATCGGCGGCGATGCGCTGCACCAGCGGATAGGCCTCTGGGTGCACTGCGGAGGCGTCCAGTGGGTTGTCGCCGTTCATCACACGCAGGAAGCCGGCGGCTTGTTCGAAGGTTTTTTCACCCAGGCGGCTGACCTTTTTCAGGGCTGCACGGGTGGCGAACGGGCCGTTGGCATCGCGATGGGCGACGATGTTCTGCGCCAGCGTGGCGTTAAGGCCGGAGATACGGGTCAGCAGCGCCACCGAGGCGGTGTTCACGTCCACGCCCACGGCGTTCACGCAGTCCTCGACCACGGCGTCCAGGCCACGCGCCAGTTTCAGCTGGGACACGTCGTGCTGGTACTGGCCGACACCGATGGATTTCGGGTCGATCTTCACAAGCTCCGCCAGCGGGTCCTGCAGGCGGCGGGCAATCGAAACGGCGCCACGGATCGACACGTCCAGGTCCGGGAACTCGCGGGCGGCCAGTTCCGATGCCGAGTACACCGAAGCGCCGGCTTCGGAAACCATGATCTTGGTGATTTTCAGCGCTGGGTATTTTTTCACCAGCTCTGCCACCAGCTTGTCGCTTTCGCGGCTGGCGGTGCCGTTGCCGATGGCGATCAGCTCCACCGAGTGCTTGGCGCACAGTGCAGCCATGATGGATAGGGTGCGGTCCCAGTCATTCTTCGGCGCGTGCGGATACACCGTGGTGTAGTCCAGCAGCTTGCCGGTGGCGTCGACCACGGCGATCTTGCAACCGGTGCGCAGGCCCGGGTCGAAGCCCAGGGTGGCGCGCGGGCCGGCCGGGGCGGCCAGCAGCAGGTCGTGCAGGTTGTGGGCGAACACGTTGATTGCCTCGCCTTCGGCGTTGTCGCGCAGTTCGCCGAACAGGTCGGTTTCCAGGTGGGTGTACAGCTTGACCTTCCAGGTCCAGCGCACCACCTCGCCCAGCCATTTGTCGGCCGGGCGGCCGCGGTTTTCGACGCCGACGTGGTGGCCGATCATCACTTCGCACGGGTGCAGGGTGCCAGGCAGTTCTTCGCCCACTTTCAGCGAGGCGCTCAACACACCTTCGTTGCGCCCGCGGAAGATTGCCAGGGCACGGTGCGACGGTGCGTTGCGCAGCAGTTCGTCGTGGGCGAAGTAGTCGCGGAACTTGGCGCCCTCTTCCTCCTTGCCGGCTACCACGCGGGCGCTGAGCACGGCCTCCTGCTTGAGGAAATTGCGCAGCTTGTCGAGCAGGGCGGCGTCCTCGGCAAAGCGCTCCATCAGGATGTACTTGGCGCCCTCCAGCGCGGCCTTGACGTCGGCCACGCCCTTTTCGGCGTTGACGAAGCGTGCGGCTTCGCTCTCTGGCACAAGGCCCGGATCGTTGAACAGGCCGTCCGCCAGCTCGCCGAGGCCGGCTTCCAGGGCGATCTGGCCCTTGGTGCGGCGCTTTTGCTTGTACGGCAGGTACAGGTCTTCGAGGCGGGTCTTGGTGTCGGCCAGCTTGATTTCGCGGGCCAGTTCAGGGGTCAGCTTGCCCTGTTCCTCGATGCTGGACAGGATGCTGGCGCGACGGTCGTCGAGTTCGCGCAGGTAGCGCAGGCGCTCTTCCAGATGGCGCAGCTGGGTGTCGTCCAGGCTACCGGTCACTTCCTTGCGGTAACGGGCGATGAAGGGCACGGTCGAGCCTTCGTCCAACAGGCCCACGGCCGCCTCGACCTGCTGGGGGCGTACGCCCAGTTCCTCGGCGATACGGCTGTTGATGCTGTCCATGTAAACCACCTGACATTTGTGAATACGGGGGTCGCCTGTGGGCTTTTATCCCGGCGGCGCTGGATGAAAGCCGCGCATTATACCCATCGCAAACGGCTTGCGGTGATGGCGCCCAGCCAGCTGGAACTGGCGCCGGGGGAAAAATCTGCTAACAATGCTCACGCAACGTGCAGCAATGGCTACGCCATAATGCGCGGCGATATCAGAGGAGTTATTCATGACCGGCACCGCAAACACCGCTGAAGGTGACAAGATTCTCATCGTCGACGACGATCCGGGGCTCAGCAGCCTGCTGGAACGTTTCTTCACCAGCAAGGGCTACCGTGCCCGCGCGGTGCCCAACACCGAGCAGATGGACCGCCTGCTGCAGCGCGAGGTGTTCAACCTGGTGGTGCTCGACCTGATGCTGCCGGGCGAGGATGGCCTGTCTGCGTGCAAGCGCCTGCGCCAGCAGAACAACCAGATCCCGATCATCATGCTCACCGCCAAGGGCGACGAGCTGAGCCGTATCAAGGGCCTGGAACTGGGCGCTGACGACTACCTGGGCAAGCCGTTCAACCCGGATGAGCTGATGGCCCGCGTCAAGGCTGTGTTGCGCCGTCAGGCCCCCGCCGTGCCGGGTGCACCGGGCAGTGAGGACGAATCGGTCACCTTCGGCGACTACGAGCTGTCGCTGGCCACCCGCGAACTCAAGCGTGGCGACGAAGTGCACATGCTCACCACCGGCGAGTTCGCCGTGCTCAAGGCCCTGGTGATGCACGCCCGCGAGCCGCTGACCCGCGACAAGCTGATGAACCTGGCCCGTGGTCGGGAGTGGGATGCACTGGAGCGTTCCATCGACGTGCAGATTTCGCGCCTGCGCCGCATGATCGAGCCGGACCCGTCCAAGCCGCGTTACATCCAGACCGTCTGGGGCGTGGGCTACGTGTTCGTGCCAGACGGAAACGCGGGCAAATGATGCTGCGTCGTCCATGAAAACACCGCTCTGGTTTCCGCAGAGTTTCTTCGCCCGCACCCTGTGGCTGGTGTTGATCGTCGTCCTGTTCAGCAAGGCTTTGACCCTGGTCTACCTGCTGATGAACGAGGACGTGCTGGTCGACCGTCAGTACAGCCACGGAGTGGCGTTGACCTTGCGCGCCTATTGGGCTGCCGACGAAGAAAACCGCGACAGGATTGCCGAAGCGGCGGGCCTCATCCGCGTGACCGGGTCGGGTGTGCCCGAGGGTGAGCAGCACTGGCCCTACAGTGAAATCTACCAACGGCAGATGCAGGCGGAGCTGGGCGAAGACACCGAGGTGCGGCTGCGCATCCATGCGCCACCGGCGTTGTGGGTCAATGCGCCAAGCCTGGGCCCTGGCTGGCTGAAAGTGCCACTGTACCCACACCCGCTGCGTGGGCAGAAGATCTGGAACGTGCTGGGTTGGTTCCTGGCCATCGGCCTGTTGTCCACCGCGTCGGCCTGGATCTTCGTGCGCCAGTTGAACCAGCCGCTCAAGCGCCTGGTGTTCGCCGCTCGTCAGCTGGGCCAGGGGCGCAGTGTGCGTCTGCCGATCAGCGACACGCCCAGCGAGATGACCGAGGTATACAAGGCCTTCAACCAGATGGCCGAAGATGTCGAACAAGCCGGGCGCGAGCGCGAGCTGATGCTGGCCGGGGTTTCCCACGACCTGCGCACACCGTTGACGCGTCTGCGCCTGTCGTTGTCATTGCTGAACAGCGACAGCGACCTGAGTGACGACATGGTTCGCGATATCGAGGACATGGATGCGATCCTCGATCAGTTCCTGGCCTTCATCCGCGATGGCCGTGACGAGCCGGTGGAAGAGGTCGACCTGGCTGACCTTGTGCGTGAAGTCGTGGCGCCGTACAACCAGCCGAAAGAACGTGTGCGCCTGTGCCTGGAGCCAATTCCGCCATTCCCGCTGCGTCGCGTTTCGCTCAAGCGCATGTTGGGCAACCTCATCGGCAACGCCCTGCACCATGCTGGCAAGGGGGTCGAAGTGGCGGCCTATGTGTCGGGTGACGAGAGCGCACCGTACGTGGTGCTGAGCGTGCTGGACCGTGGCACCGGGATCGACGAGTCGGAGCTGGAGACCATCTTCAATCCGTTCATTCGTGGGGATCGGGCACGGGGCGGCAAGGGCACCGGGCTGGGGCTGGCGATCGTCAAGCGGATCGCCGCCCAGCATGGCGGGAATGTGGAGCTGCGTAATCGGTCTGGCGGGGGGATCGAAGCGCGGGTGCGGTTGCCGCTGGGGCTGTTGCTGCCGCGTAATGCTGTATGAATCTGGTTGACCGCACCGGCCCTATCGTCGGCAAGCCAGCTCCCACAGGTAATCTACAAGCTTGGAGGTTGTGGTAATCCTGTGGGAGCTGGCTTGCCGGCGATAGGGCCGGTACAGGCTTGAATCAGCCCTTGCCTTTGGTCCGGGTCTGATTTGGCCCGCCGTTCTTCTCCAGGTGCTCGATGATCATCCCGGCCACGTTTTTGCCGGTGGTCACCTCGATCCCCTCCAGCCCCGGCGACGAGTTCACCTCCATCACCAATGGCCCATGGTTGGACCGCAGGATATCCACCCCCGCCACGCTCAAACCCATCACCTTGGCCGCCCGGATCGCGGTAATCCGCTCTTCAGGGGTGATTTTTATCAGGCTGGCGACGCCCCCCCGATGCAGGTTGGAGCGGAACTCGCCCGGCTTGGCCTGACGCTTCATCGAGGCAATCACCTTGTCTCCCACCACGAAGCAGCGAATGTCGGCCCCGCCAGCCTCCTTGATGTACTCCTGAACCATGATGTTCTGCTTGAGCCCCATGAACGCCTCGATCACCGACTCGGCAGCCTGGGTGGTTTCGCACAGCACCACGCCAATGCCCTGGGTGCCCTCCAGCACCTTGATTACCAACGGCGCGCCATTAACCATCTGGATCAGGTCGGGAATGTCGTCGGGTGAATGGGCGAAGCCGGTAATGGGCAGGCCGATTCCGCGACGCGACAGCAATTGCAGCGAGCGCAGTTTGTCGCGGGAACGGGCAATGGCTACCGATTCGTTGAGCGGGTACACGCCCATCATTTCGAACTGGCGCAGCACTGCGCAGCCGTAAAAGGTGACGGAAGCGCCGATGCGCGGGATCACGGCATCGAAGCCCTCCAGCGGCTTGCCGCGGTAATGGATCTGCGGCTTGTGGCTGGCAATGTTCATGTAGGCCCGCAGGGTATCGATCACCACCATTTCGTGGCCACGCTGGGTACCGGCTTCGACCAGGCGGCGGGTGGAATACAGACGCGGATTGCGCGACAGCACAGCGATCTTCATGCAGCACCTGTGACAGGGGGAAGGGTGGCCGGGAAGGCCGGTTTGTCTTGTACGTACTTCAGGCCAGGGTTGACCACCAGCTGGCCGTGGATCAGGGCCTTGGAACCGAGCAGCAGGCGGTAACGCATGTTCTTGCGGCAGGCGAGTGTGAACTCCACCTCCCACACACCATCGCCCAGCGCCAGTGACGTGCGAATGACGTAGCGGGTCTGGGCGTGCCCGTTGGAGCTCTTGATGGTCTTCATGGTCACCAGTGGCGCCTCGCAGCGGCGGTGGCGCAACTGCACCACAGAGCCCAGGTGCGCCGTGAAGCGGACCCAGGGCTGGCCGTCGCGCTCGAACGGTTCCACCTCGGTAGCGTGCAGGCTGGAGGTGCTTGCACCAGTGTCGATCTTGGCGCGCAGCCCTGCCACGCCAAGGTCGGGCAGGGCTATCCATTCACGCAGGCCGATCACTTTCAAATGGTCAAATGTCTTCACGAAGCGCACCCTGCGAATGAGGTGGTGAACTGTAAGCATGGCGGGGACTTTTTGCATCCGTATGTGAAGGTAGTACAGTTCGATGAAAGACAGAATCCGAGGTAACGGGATGGCACAAAAAGCCGAAGACGACGACAAGGTTCGCCTGGACAAGTGTCTATGGGCGGCGCGTTTCTACAAGACGCGGGCGCTGGCCAAGGCAGCGATCGAGAGCGGCAAGGTGCATTGCCGGGGCGAGCGTTGCAAGCCAGGCAAGGAGCCGCGAGTGGGCGACGAATTTGTGCTGCGCACCGGGTTCGATGAGCGCACCGTGGTGGTGAAGGCGTTGTCGGTGGTGCGGCGTGGGGCGCCAGAAGCGCAGACGCTGTACGAGGAAACCGAAGAAAGCCTGCGCCGCCGTGAGCAGGCGGCCGAAATGCGCAAGGCGGGCGCCATGGGGGTGACTACCGATGGGCGGCCAACCAAGAAGCAGCGGCGGCAGATTCACCAGTTGCATGGGAGCTATGAATAGCCGGGGCCGCTTAGCGGCCCATCGCCGGCAAGCCAGCGCCCACAGCGCTTTGTGGGAGCGGCCATGCCGGGGCGCCGGACCGGTCGGAAAGGGCTGCGTAGCAGCCCCAAGGGTCTAGCGGAGCACGGCCATCCGCCCGACAAGCGGTAACCTGGCCAGCAGGTTGAACAACGGTGCAGTCCAGCGCATCAACGCCTCACTGCCCTTGGCCGCCAGCGGCGTGTAATAGCTCCAGCCCAACGCCAGCACTGCCATCAGCAACCCGCCGATGTAGTCATCCTGCCCCCAGTGGGCGCCGGCTACCAGGCGCGGCAGCATGAACAGCACCGCCAGCCCCCAGATCACCAGGTACTGCACCAGGCGGCGGCTGAACACGCTCATGAACAGCGCCCAGATCAGCAGTACCGAGGCGTGATCCCCCGGGAAACTCTTGCTGGAACGGTCCTTGAGCTCCCAGGCGGCTTCCAGGTTCGGGTAGTAGTCACTCAGGTGCACCACCTCGTCGAACATCATCGACGGGCTCTTGTGCTGCCAGCCAGCTGCATCCACCCACTTGGAAAACAGCGCGCGAATCACCACTAAGAGGAGTAGCGTGACCAGAAAGCCGAAAAACGCTTGGCGAACCTGAGCTGCCTTGAACACCCAGTCACCACGGATGAGCACTGCCAGCAGGATCAGGCCGACGACGATGTCGAACGGGCGCAGGCTGCCGACGGTCCAGATGTAGCGCCAGGTGGTGCTGTCGGCCAAGGGCGCATTCAGGCTGCGGAACAGCCACTCGTCGAAAGTCAGGCACAGGATCTGGCCAAAAGGCCATAACCAGAAACACAGTAGAGCGACGGAAAGCAGCGTACAGGCTGCCAATGGCCCCCAGGACCACCTTGCTTGGAACAGTGGTCGATTGTCCATAAAATACCTCTATTGCAAACAGGAAATCGGAGCGCCTTGTGAGCGCTCTGTAACGGGTTCTCGCAGGTTCTCGACAACCCTTGTAACCATTTTGTCATCATTTTTTAGATAGCCGAAACCTATGAGCGATTTGCCTGATACCGATTTCACCCAACGTTTCATCTTCGACGAGCGCGATGTGCGCGGCGAGTGGGTGTCTCTCGATGACAGCTATGCCGCAGTGTTGGCGCGTCACGAATACCCTCAGCCGGTCAAGGCGCTGCTCGGCGAGCTGATGGCCGCCACCGCGTTGCTGGTGGGCGCGATGAAGTTTGATGGCTTGCTGATTTTGCAGGCGCGCTCGGCTGGGCCGATTCCGCTGCTGATGGTGGAATGTTCCGGCGACCGGGAAATCCGCGGCATGGCCCGCTACGAAGCGGACCAGATCCCGGCGGATGCCACACTGTCGCAGCTGATGCCCGACGGCCACCTGACCCTGACCATCGACCCGATCAAGGGCCAGCGCTACCAGGGTACTGTCGACCTTGATGGCGCCAACCTGTCGGAATGTTTCACCAACTACTTCGTCCAGTCCCAGCAGCTGAACACGCGCTTCTGGCTCAACGCCGAAAACGGCAAGGCCCGCGGTCTGCTGCTGCAGCAGCTGCCGCGTGATCGCCAGCCGGATGATGAAGAGCGTGAGGACAGCTGGCAGCACGTGGTGGCCCTGGCCAAGACCCTCAAGCCTGAAGAGTGGGCTGAAAACAACGAAACGTTGCTGCATCGCCTGTACCATGAAGATGCCGTGCGCCTGTTCGACATCCAGCCGTTGCGCTTCAATTGCAGCTGTTCGCGCGAGCGTTCCGGCAATGCGCTGGTCAGCCTTGGCGAACAGGACGCCAAGGCATTGGTGGAAGAGTGCGGCGGCCAGGTGGAGATCGATTGCCAGTTCTGCAACGAGCGCTATTTCTTCGATGCCAGCGATGTGGCGCAACTGTTTGCCGGTGGCGGCACAGACGTGGCCTCAGAAACTCGCCACTGAAACGTTTAATCACAGGACAATCTCCTGTCGAATTGCGCAAAAGCGCAGTTCTGACAGGAGGGGCCTACTTTTTTTGGGCGTTTCTGGCATAATCCGGCCACTTTTTTCGCTGTAGTAGTTTTTTCAAGACAACTACAAAACGTTTGGAGCACTCGGCCTCGGGCCGGATGGGGTATCTCATGACGCAAGCCAACAACACCGTGTACACCGACCTGAGCGTCGATGAGCTGGTAAAAGAAGCGCTGCAACGCGGTGAAGGCGTACTAGCCGATACTGGCGCACTGGTCGTGGAGACTGGTCACCGTACTGGCCGTTCGCCGGCTGACCGTTTCATCGTCGAAGAACCTTCCACTCAGGACGCTATTTCCTGGGGCCCGATCAACCGCAAGTTCCCGGCCGACAAGTTCGACGCCCTGTGGGACCGCGTCGAGGCGTTCAACAACGCCCAGGATCACTTCGTTTCCTACGTTCACGTAGGGGCAGCCGTCGACCACTACCTGCCGGTGAAGATGACCACCCAGACCGCCTGGCAGAACCTGTTCGGCCGTTGCCTGTTCATCAACCCGGAGCAGTACAACCCGGCTGGCCGCGACCAGTGGCAGGTGCTCAACGTTGCCAACTTCGTGTGCGAGCCTGAGCGTGATGGCACCAACTCCGACGGCTGCGTCATCATCAACTTCGCCGCCAAGAAGGTGCTGATCGCAGGCATGCGCTATGCCGGCGAAATGAAGAAAGCCATGTTCTCGGTGCAGAACTTCCTGCTGCCGGCTGCCGACGTACTGCCAATGCACTGCGCGGCCAACATCGGCGAAGAAGGCGATGTGACCCTGTTCTTCGGCCTGTCCGGCACTGGCAAGACCACCCTGTCGGCCGACGAAAGCCGTTACCTGATCGGTGACGACGAGCACGGCTGGGGCGAAGGCGTTGTCTTCAACATGGAAGGCGGCTGCTACGCCAAGTGCATCGACCTGTCCGAGAAGAACGAGCCGGTCATCTGGAAAGCCATCAAGCACGGCGCAGTGCTGGAAAACGTCGTTCTCGACGCCAACAAGCACGCCGACTACACCGACGTCAGCCTGACCCAGAACAGCCGTGCTGCCTACCCGCTGGAGCACGTTGCCAAGCGTTCCGAAGCGAACCTGGGCGGCGAGCCTAATGCGGTCATCTTCCTGACCTGCGACCTGACCGGTGTTCTGCCTCCGGTTTCGATCCTGAACAACGAGCAGGCGGCCTACCACTTCCTGTCCGGTTACACCGCGCTGGTCGGTTCTACCGAAATGGGTTCGGGCGGCGGCATCAAGTCGACCTTCTCCACCTGCTTCGGCGCACCGTTCTTCCCGCGCCCGGCTGGCGAGTACGCCGAGCTGCTGATCAAGCGTATCAACGGCTTCAACTCCAAGGTTTACCTGGTAAACACCGGCTGGACCGGCGGTGGCTACGGTGTTGGCAAGCGCTTCAGCATCCCGACTACCCGCGCGGTGATCGCTGCAATCCAGAGCGGCGCGCTGGTCGGTGCCGAAACCGAGCACCTGGACATCATCAACCTGGACGTACCAAAAGTCGTCCCAGGTGTTGAAACCGAGCTGCTCAACCCACGCACCAACTGGGCTGACAAAGCTGCCTACGACGAGGCCGCCAAAGGCCTGGCCAAGCTGTTCATCGAAAACTTCAAGAAGTTCGAAGTTTCCGACGCCATCAAGGCTGCTGGCCCACAGCTGTAAGCTGAGCCCAGCGCGACAAGAAGGCCGCCCTTTGGGGCGGCTTTTTTTTTGAACGATATCCTGAGCCGGCCTCTTCGCGGGTAAACCCGCTCCCACAGATACGGCGATTTCTGTGGGAGCGGGTTTACCCGCGAAGAGGCCGGCTCAGGCAGCGGAAATCTGGAATTTCTGTTTCACTATCAGCAACATTTGCGAAGACAAGAGCCAGACAGATGACCGAATCCCCTCAGCGCACTGCCTTCTACCACTTCCACCCCATCCTCACCCGCCCTTCGGACAACGACGTCAATGGCCATATCGCCGGTGCTACCGTGCATGGCTTTTTCGAAACGGCGATCCAGGCCTTCCTCGCCGAACAGGCCGAGGTGGACCTGCGTGACGGTGAACTGGCGGCATTCGTGGTCAGTTCGGCTGCGGATTTCTATGCGCTGCCAGGCTTTCCCGACGTGCTCGAAGTGGGCTTAGGAGTGACGCGCCTGGCGGGTAGTACGGTGGAGTACCGCCTGGCGCTGTTCCGCCCGGGGGAACCGGAGGCGTGTGCTGCAGGCACGGTAGTGCAGGTGTTCATCGAGCGTGCCAGTGGTCGTCCTGCGGTGCTGCCTGAACCGCTGCAAGTGGTCCTGTCTGGCCTGGTACTGGAACAGCAGGCATAAAAAAGCCCCGCCGGCAGGGGCGGGGCTTTTGCTGCCGGGGCAGGGCCCGCGGCATCAGTCGCGCCAGTGGCGCTTGTGCTTGCGGTGGCCGTAGTGGCGACCACGGTCGTAGTGGCGACGGTCGTCGTAGCCGCGACGGTAGCGGCGATCATCATGACGCTCGTCTTCGTCGGCTTTGTTGCCCATGTAGTTACCCAGCGCGCCACCGGCACCACCGCCGGCTGCTGCGCCAATGTAGCTACCGGTGGTGCCGCCCACCGAGCGACCGACCACGTTACCGCCTGCAGCGCCCAGTGCGCCGCCGATAGCGGCCTCGCCACGCTGGCGCTTGTCGGCACCCAGGGCACCGCCGGCTGCGCCGCCCAGACCGGCACCAATGGCGCCGCCGGTGCTACCGCCGATGGAGTTACCCACTACGGAGCCGAGTACCCCACCCAATGCGCCGCCAATGCCGGCCTCGGTATTGCCGCCTGCCATGGCAACGCCGCTGAGCAAGCTGAAAGACAACAACAAAATCGAGGAGTACTTCTTCATCAAGAGAGCCTCATAGGGATGACGAGGCGAATTTGAGGCTAAGCGGCGTGGCTGGCAACGGAAATCCGACGAGTAACACGAGTTGTACACAATTCTCTAAGTTACTGTATTTGCTGTGAAACTTTATCGTTTTTCGGCTGTCTGAGACCTTTATGACAAAGCCCTGAACCGCCATGGAACAGGGCTTTTTTCGTTTCTACAGAATACGCCCGTCGTCCCGTGCGCGCTCCAGTTTGATGGCAATGAACTTCGAGGTCGGCGTATGACTGCCATCGCCAATGCTTTCCAGTGGCACCAGCGGATTCACCTCGGGGTAATACGCCGCTGCCTGCCCGGCCGGGATGTCGAAGGCCAGCAGGGTGAAGCCCTGCACCCGGCGCACATGCTGATCACCCCACAGCGACACGATGTCGACCTTTTGCCCCGGCTGGAAGCCCAGGCGGATGATGTCGGCTTCGTTGGCGAACAGCACTTCGCGCTGGCCGCGCACGCCCCGGTAACGGTCGTCCAGGCCGTAGATGGTGGTGTTGTACTGATCGTGCGAGCGCATCGACTGCATGATCAGGTCGGGCAGTTGGCCACTGGCGCGCACGCGCTCATCGAGCAACGAATCCGGCAGCAGGTTGGCCTTGAAGTTGGCCCGGCCGCTGCTGGTCTTCCATTCGCGACTGGCAGCGCTGTTACCCAGGTAAAAACCGCCTGGACGCTGCAAGCGCTGGTTGAAACCGCTGAAGCCCGCGATGGTATCGCCGATCAGGTCGCGGATGCGGTCGTAGTCGGCCACCAGCCAGTGCCAGTCCACCGGTTGCTTGCCCAGGGTGGCAGCGGCGATGCCGGCAATCACTGCAGGTTCCGAGCGCATTTGCGTCGACAGCGGCTTCAGCTGGCCGTTGGAGGCGTGCACCATGCTGAACGAGTCTTCCACCGTCACCGCCTGCGGCCCGTCGGCCTGCAGGTCGATGTCGGTGCGGCCCAGGCACGGCAGGATCAGCGCCTGCTTGCCGTGCACCAGGTGGCTGCGGTTGAGCTTTGTGCTGATATGCACGGTCAGCTCGCAGTTGCGCAGTGCCTGGGCAGTACGCTCGGTGTCTGGCGTGGCCTGGGCGAAATTGCCGCCCAGGCCGATGAATACTTTGGCGCGGCCGTCGAGCATGGCGTGGATGGCTTCGACGGTGTTGTGGCCGTTGTGCCGGGGCACGGGGAAGCCAAAACGCTTTTCGAGGGCGTCCAGCAGCGCCACTGGCGGGCGTTCATTGATGCCCATGGTGCGGTCGCCCTGCACGTTGCTGTGGCCGCGCACCGGGCACAGACCGGCGCCGGGTGCGCCGATGTTGCCGCGCAACATTTGCAGGTTGACGATTTCCTGGATGGTCGGCACCGAATGGCGGTGCTGGGTGATGCCCATCGCCCAGCACATGATCACCCGCTTGCCACGGCAGTACATGCGCGCGGCCAGCTCGATGTCGGCCAGCGTCAGCCCGGACTGCGCCTGGATGTGTTCCCACGGCGTGGCATCGACCACTGCCAGGTAGTCGTCGACGCCATGACCATGTTCGGCAATGAAGGCATGGTCGAACACGGCCGGTTCGCCTTTGGCCTGGGCTTCGCGTTCCCATTGCAGGACGAACTTGGCCATGCCGCGCAGCATCGCCATGTCGCCGCCCAGCGCCGGGCGGAAGAACGCGGTGTTGGTCGGCCGGTCACTGTTGGTCAGCATCTCCAGCGGGTTCTGCGGGTGCTGGAAGCGCTCCAGGCCACGCTCCTTGAGCGGGTTTACGCACACCACCTGGGCGCCACGTTTCACCGCATCACGCAGCGGGTCGAGCATGCGTGGGTGGTTGGTGCCGGGGTTCTGCCCCCAGACAAAAATAGCGTCGGCATGCTCGAAGTCGTCGAAGGTGACGGTGCCCTTGCCGACCCCGACGCTTTGCCCCAAGGCCACGCCACTGGCTTCGTGGCACATGTTCGAGCAGTCAGGAAAGTTGTTGGTACCATAGGCGCGCACAAACAACTGGTACAGGTACGCCGCTTCGTTGCTGGCGCGCCCCGAGGTATAGAACTCAGCCTGGTCAGGGTTGGCGAGCTTGTTCAGCTCGCGAGCGATCAGGGCGAAGGCGGCATCCCAGCTGATGGGCAGGTAACGGTCGCTGGGCCCGTCGTAGACCATCGGTTCGGTCAGGCGCCCTTGGTACTCCAGCCAGTAATCGCTTTGCTGCAGCAGCGAGGTAACGCTGTAACGGGCGAAGAAGGCCGCATCGACGCGCCGCTTGGTCGCCTCCCAGTTCACGGCCTTGGCGCCGTTCTCGCAGAACTTGACCATGCCGCTTTCCGGCGAATCGCCCCAGGCGCAGCCCGGGCAGTCGAAGCCGCCGTTCTGGTTGGTCTTGAGCAGGGCGCGGATGTTCTTTAGTGCGTTGTCGCTGCCGACCCATGCCTTGGCCACGCTGCGCAGCGCGCCCCAGCCACCGGCTGGGCCGTGGTAGGGCTTGTAGCGTGGGGTGGAGGCTGGTGCGTTGTCCGGGAGGTGCTGGTAAGAAGTCACTGCTGTTACGACTCCGCCGCCGGGCTGAAGACCCGCGGTGCGCTGTGCTTGGGCAAATGGATGAGGTTGAGGTTGTGCTTGCGTGCCCATTGCAGGGCAAGGCCGGTGGGCGCCGATAGGCTGACCAGGGTCTGGATGCCGGCACGCAGTACTTTCTGGATCAGCTCCAGGCTGCAGCGGCTGGTGACGATGGCCAAGCCGCCCTGGCTGTCGATGCCTTGGCGCAGCAGGGCGCCGATCAGTTTGTCGAGGGCGTTGTGCCGGCCGATGTCTTCGCGGCCGAGCAAAAGCTCGCCATGGCGGTCCATGAACAGGGCTGCATGCACAGCCCCGCAATGCTGGCCCAGCGGTTGGAAGGCATCGATGCGTTCACGCAGGCCCACCAGCCACTGGGCCGGGGGCAGGGGCGCACCCGGCAGCACGGCCAGGTCCGGCAGCGCCTGCTCCAGGGCTTCGACACCACACAGGCCGCAACCACTGGTGCCGGCCAGTTGGCGGCGCTGGTTTTTCAGGTTCCAGAACGCCCGGCTGGAAATTTCCAGGTCGGCATACATTGCCGAACCGCTGCCGGAGAGCTTCAGGTCGTAGATGTCTGCCGTGCCTTCGACAATGCCGCTGCCAACACTGAAACCGACGGCGAAGTCCTCCAGGTCGGTGGGGCTTACCAGCATCACCGCCTGATTGAGGCCGTTGTAGACAATGGCCAGGGCCACTTCTTCGGCCAGCGGTGTGCTGTCGCGTCTGGCGTCGGTTAACTGGACGTAATCGTAGGTGTTGCTGGCGGCGGGCATGGACAAAGGCGATGAGGCCGCGCAGACCGGAGGTTTGCTGTTCATCGGGGCGTTGAATACCGGCGGCTTTCTGATAGCACAAGCCTAGGCTTGCGGGCCGGCGGCGTCTAATCGCTAGGGTCTATGCCTTGATAGACCGCGTCGATTGGTCGCACAGGGGGCGGGAGTGGAAAAGCTGGCCTAGACTCGTGAGTCCAAGGTTTCGTCAACAAGGAGAGCGCAATGAGCCTGTTCAGTTTCGTGAAGGAAGCCGGCGAGAAGTTGATCGACCTGCTGACCCCCGGCAATGCCAATGCCGAGGAGCAGCTCAAGAAGCACGTGGAAAGTGTCGGCCTGGGAAACCCGAACATCAAAGCCACTGTAGAGGGAGACAAGATCATCCTCAAGGGTGAGGTGGCCAGCCAGGAGGAGAAGGAAAAGATCATTCTTGCAGCCGGTAACATCAATGGTGTGGCCAGCGTGGATGACCAGATTACAGTGACAGGGCCAGTGGTGAAGGCGGCCAGGTTCATTACGGTGAAAAAGGGCGACACGCTATCGGCCATTTCAGTCGTGGTGTACGGCAACGCCAACCAGTACAACAAGATTTTCGAGGCCAACAAGCCGATGCTGTCGCACCCGGACAAGATTTATCCGGGGCAGGTGCTACGTATTCCTGACTGATCTTCGCAGCCTGTACCGGCCACTTCCGGGACAAGCCCGCTCCCACAGCTTTACCGCTGAACCTGAACCCAGCGGCCAACTTTGGGAGCGGGCTTGTCCCGCGAATGGGGCCTCATAGGCCTACCAGTAACTCCCGGTAATCCTCGACGGCCGCAAACTCTTCGGTATCCCGCGGCCCTGCCTTGCTATCCGGCTGGCGCACCGCCAGCAGGTGCCCCACGCCAAACTGCCGCGCACTGCGCAGAATCGCCAGTGTGTCATCGATGAACAGGCTGCGTTGCGGATCAAAGCCGATGTCTGCCTGTAATGCATCCCAGAACTGCGGGCTTTCCTTCGGGTAGCCGTAATCGTGCGAGCTGATCAGCCGTTCGAAATACGGTGCCAGTTCCACCCGCTCCAGCTTCAGCGACAGCGAGTCACGGTGGGCATTGGTGATCATCACCACGCGTTTGCCCGCCTTGCGGATTGCCGCCAGGAAGGTATCGGCGTCTGGTCGCAGGGCGATCAGGTCGGCGATTTCCTGCTTCAGCTCACGGATCGGCAGGCGCAACTCGCGGCTCCAGAAGTCCAGGCAATACCAGTTCAGGGTGCCGGCATTGCGCTCAAACAGCGGCTGCAGCTCCATTTGCGCCATGGCCCGGCTCACCCCGTGCAGCTCGGCATAGCGCTGGGGCAGGTGCTCCAGCCAGAAGCGGTTGTCGTAATGCAGGTCGAGCAGGGTGCCGTCCATGTCCAGCAGGACGGTATCGATGGCAGACCAGGGAATAACAGGCATGGGAAACTCTCGATCAGTCGGCAAGCCACGGTATAGTAACCCGTTCACGCCAAGGAGCCGCCCCATGCGCCAGAAACCCACCGTCCTCAGCCGCGAAATCGTCGCCAGCAGCCGTCTGTTTCGCGTCGAAGCCGTGCAATTGCGCTTCAGCAATGGCACTGAGCGTACCTACGAGCGCCTGGTGGGCCGGGGTAACGGCTACGGCGCAGTGATGATCGTGGCCATGCTCGACGCCGAGCACGCCGTGCTGGTGGAGGAATACTGTGGTGGCACCGACGAATACGAGCTGTCGTTGCCCAAGGGCCTGATCGAGCCGGGCGAAGACGTGCTGGCGGCAGCCGACCGGGAGCTCAAGGAAGAAGCCGGTTTTGGCGCACGCCAGCTGGAGCACCTGACCGAGCTGTCGCTGTCGCCGGGCTACATGAGCCAGAAGATCCAGGTGGTACTGGCTACCGACTTGTACGAAGAGCGCCTGGAAGGCGATGAGCCAGAACCGATGCGGGTCGACAAGGTCAACCTGCGCGAGCTGTCGGCATTGGCCATGCATCCGCAGTTCACCGAGGGACGTGCCCTGGCGGCGCTTTACCTGACACGTGACTTGCTGATTCAGCGGGGGCTGCTGGAGCTATGAACGACCTGCAACTGATGCACGAAGTGGTCAAGCTGGCGTTGTCGGCGGGTGAGGCGATCCTGCCGTTCTGGCGTGCCGATGTGGCCGTGACCAACAAGGCCGACGACTCGCCGGTTACCGCCGCCGACCTGGCGGCGCACCGGGTGATTGCCGATGGCCTGCTGGCGCTGGCGCCGCATATTCCGGTGCTGTCCGAGGAGGACTGCAACATTGCGCTGGCCGAGCGTCAGGGTTGGAGCCGCTGGTGGCTGGTCGACCCGCTGGACGGCACCAAGGAGTTCATTGCCGGCAGCGAAGAGTTCACGGTCAACATCGCCCTGGTCGAAAACGGCGAGGTGGTGTTTGGCGTGGTGTCGATGCCCACCAATGGGCGCTGCTATTTTGGTGGGCGCGGCATGGGGGCCTGGCGTGCAGATGCCGGTGAGGCAGCCCAGCTGATTCAGGTACGCAACGCACCTGCACAGGGCGAGCGTTTTACCGTGGTGGCCAGCCGTCGACACTCCAGCCCGGAGCAGGAAGCGTTGTTGGCCGGCCTTGGGGCCGCTGTGGGAGAGCTGGAGCTGGCCAATATTGGCAGCTCGTTGAAGTTCTGCCTGTTGGCTGAGGGCAGTGCCGATTGTTATCCGCGCCTGGCGCCGACTTCGCAGTGGGACACTGCAGCGGCGCAGGGTGTGGTGGAAGGGGCCGGCGGCGAGGTGATCGGGCTGGATGGCTTGCCGTTCCGGTATCCGCCGCGCGAGTCGCTGCTTAACCCGTATTTTTTGGCATTGCCGGCCAATGCTGCATGGCGCCAGGCCTTCCTGAACCTGATCTGACGGATTTCACCGCTCCCACAGGGATTGCGCCAGTCTTTGGGTTGTGTGCCAGGCAGTTGCTTCAAGCGGCTGTCGGGCTAGCGGTGCAGAACGTACTGGCCGCTGAATTTCACGGCAGGCTCGTCACGCCCGGCATTGCTCACGGTGGTTTCCAACGTCAACCGCGCCCGCCCACGGCGCTGGTACATGGCTATGAATCGTTCCCAGGTTTTTTCGTCGGGCGCTGCACAACGCGCCACCGCCGCTCCGGTAACCGGCAACGGATAACTGATCTGCCCTTCCTGGATGACGATATGCCCGTCATCGATCCCCAGCTCACGCAGTCGCAGGTGCAGCCAGCCCCAGCCCACCAGCACGGCCGCGCAGTACAGGCTGCCGCCGAACATGGTGCTCTTGTGGTTGACGTTGGCCGCCAGCGGCAGTTGCAGGCGCAGGGTGTGCTGTTGCCAATCGACTACTTCCAGGCCCATTTCCCGGGTCAGGGGGATATCGCTGTGCAGTACGGATTGCAGGTACTGGCTATCGGTGTTCATCAACGGTGATCCTCTTGATCGTCGTGCCCGCCGCCGGCGCCGTCAAAGCTCAAACCGTGCTTGCGTAGCTTGTCGTGCAGGGTCTTGCGGGGGATGCCCAGGGCCTCGGCCAGGCTGCGCATGGAGCCATGTGGCTGGGCCAGTTCGGCAGCGATCAGCGAGCGTTCGAAGTGCTCGACCTGTTCGCTGAGGTTGCCACTCGGCATTGGCGCTGCAAGTGCCGTCGCCGGCGGCGTCTGGCCGTCCAGGGCCAGTTCCAGGCCAAGGGCGAAACGCTCGGCGGCGTTCTGCAACTCGCGCACATTGCCTGGCCAGGCGTGACGTAGCAGCACGGCGCGCTGGTGTGGCTGCAGGGTGTGTGGCGGCAGGCCATGGCGCTGGCTGGCGGCGTCGGCGAAGTGCTGGAACAGCACCAGGATGTCATCGCCGCGCTCGCGCAGCGGTGGGATACGCAACGGCGCCACGTTAAGCCGGTAATACAGGTCGGCACGAAAGCGCCCCTGGTCGGCGGACTGGCGCAGGTCTTCCTTGGTTGCGGCAATGATGCGGATATCCAGTGGGATCAGCTGGTTGCCGCCGAGTCGCTCGACCACCCGCTCCTGCAACATGCGTAGCAGTTTTACCTGTACATCCAGGCTCATGCTCTCGATCTCGTCGAGGAATAGCGTGCCGCCATTGGCGAACTCGAATTTGCCGATGCGGCGCTTCTGCGCGCCGGTAAACGCGCCGGGCTCATGGCCGAACAGCTCGCTCTCGACCACCGACTCGGCCAGCGCACCGGCGTTGATCGCCACGAACGGGCCGTCGCGGCGGCTGGACAGGTCGTGCAGGGCGCGCGCCACCACCTCTTTGCCAGCGCCGGTTTCACCCAGGATCAGCACATCGGCGCGGGTGCCGGCCAGGGCGCCAATCTGCTCGCGCAGGCGCAGCATGGATGGCGCATGGCCGACCAGGCGGGTGGCCAGTTGCTGGCGGTCGCTCAGTGCCAGGCGCAGGCTGCGGTTGTCCAGCACCAGGCGGCGCAGGGCCAGGGCGCGGCGCACGCTGTCGAGCAGCGCGTCGGTGGCGAAGGGTTTTTCCAGAAAATCATAAGCCCCGGCGCGCATCGCCTGCACCGCCAGCGGCACATCGCCATGGCCGGTGATCAGCAGCACCGGCAGCTCGCTGTCGCGGCCGTGCAGTTGCTCCAGCAGTTGCAGGCCATCGATGCCGGGCATGCGGATGTCGCTGACCACCACACCGGGCCAGTCGGCCTCGATACGGTCAGCCAGGCCTTGGGCATCGGCCAGGGCGACCACCTTGAGCCCTGCCAGGTCCAGGGTCTGGCTCAGGGCCTGGCGCAGGTGCGGGTCATCGTCGACCAGGATGACCTGGGCTTGGCTGTCGATCAATGTCTCGGTGGTCATGCCGAGGGGTCCTCCGAATTGGGCAAAGTAGCGCCAGGCGCGGCCACACGCAGCTGCAGGGTCAGCAGTGCGCCACCTTCCGGATGGTTGGCCAGCAGCAGCTCACCGCCCAAGGCGCGCATCAGGCTTTCACAGATAGCCAGGCCCAGGCCCAGGCCCTGGGTGCGGGTCTTGGTGGTAAAGAACGGCTCCTTGGCGTGCTCCAGGGCCTGGCGGCTGAAACCTGGGCCGTTGTCGCGGATGTACAGGTAGACGCAGTCATCGCGCTGCTCGGCACTTAGCCACAAGCGGCGTGGGTTGGCCTTTTCGGTCAGGGCGTCGAGGGCATTGGCCAGCAGGTTGCCGAGCACCTGGCGCAGGCGGGTTTCACCGGCCTGTACCCACAAGGTCGCCTCCGGCAGGTCGCGGATCAGCTCCACGGCCATTGCACGGCGGCGTTTGGCAAGCAGTGCCAGGGCATCGTCCAGGGCGGGCTGCAGGGCCACGCTTTCCGGAGCATGCCGGTCGCGGCGGGCGAAGGCGCGCAGGTGGGCGATGATCGAGGCCATGCGCCCGGTCAGCTCGCCGATCAGCTTGAGGTTGCCGCGGGCGTCATCGGTGCGTTGGTGGTCCAGCAGGATCTCGGCGTTTTCCGCGTAACTGCGGATGGCGGCCAGCGGCTGGTTGAGCTCGTGGCTGATGCTGGCCGACATGGTGCCCAATACCGATAGCTTGCCGGCCTGCACCAGTTCATCCTGGGCGCGCACCGCCTCCTGCTGGGCGTTCTCACGTTCCAGCACGGCATTTTTCAGCCGGGTGTTCAGGCCTTCAAGGTCGGCGGTACGTTCGGCCACGCGCTTTTCCAGCTCCTGACGGCCACGGGCTTCGAAGTCGATGCGGTCGATGTAGTGGCGCCGCCGTTGCATGACCAGGCCGGCCAGCAGCATCAGTACCAGCAGGGTGCCGGCACCGATGGCCATCACCGTTTGCACCGAGCGATCGACCAGCATGCGCGGGGCGAGGATGCTGACCTGCCAGCCGGTTTCCTTGATGTCGCGGGTCTGGGTGATCCAGGCGTCCGGGTTGAGCATCAGCGGTTGTGGGGCCTGGGTGGGGTAGGGCTGGATGGCGATGATGGCCTGGCGCTCGGCCTCGGTCAGCGTGCGGGTAGCACGGAAGCGCCAGTCGGGTCGCGACGTCAGGATGACCACGCCATTGTGATCGGTCAGCAACAGCTGCTCGGGGGTGCGGCCCCAAAGGGTCTCGGTGTGGTCGAGGTCGACCTTGACCACCAGCACGCCAACGATCCGCTCGCGGTCCCGTACGGCGGCGGCAAAGAAATAGCCGCGCTTGGCCGAGGTGGTGCCCTGGCCGAAGAAGCGGCCCAGGTGGCCGGCCATAGCTTCGTTGAAGTACGGGCGGAAGGCGAAGTTGCGGCCGACGAAGCTGTCGCGTTTGTCCCAGTTGGACGCGGCCAAGGTGTTGCCGCTGACGTCCATCAGGTACATCACCTCGGCACCGGTCTGCTGCACGATGTCCTTGAGCAGGCGGTTGGCGTTGGTCACCGCTTCCAGGCGGAACGGGTCGGCCAGCACGCCACGCAGCGCCGGCAGGTCGCCGAGGATTTGCGGCAAGGTTTCGTAGCGGTGCAGGGTGCCGAGCAGGTTGGCGACGTACAGGTCGAGGGTCTGGCGGTTCTGCGAGGCCAGCTCTTCCTGGTAATAGCGTTCGGCCAAGTGATGCAGGGGCCACAGCAACGGGGCCAGGCACAGGGCCAGCAAGGCCAGGCTGCGCCAGCGCGGACGGCGTGGGGGCGTGGGTTTTGCAATCATCACGTAAATGCGCCAGAAAAGTCTGGCGCAATTATGCGCTAGTTATGGCAGCAGTTCCGCCTCTGCCAGTGGCAGGCCGACTTTGTCCTTGTCCGACAGCACCGGTGGCTGCTGCAGCCCCCAGTCGATGGCCAGTTGCGGGTCGTCCCAACGGATGCAGCGGTCAGCGCCGGGGTTGTAGTAGTCGGTGGTCTTGTAGAGGAACTCGACCGACTCGCTCACCACCGCAAAACCATGGGCGAAGCCGGGTGGAATCCAGAGTTGGCGGTGGTTGTCGGCCGACAGATGCACGGCGACCCATTGGCCGAAGGTTGGCGAGCTTTTGCGCACGTCCACGGCGACATCGCGGATTTCCCCGTGCACCACCCTTACCAGCTTGCCTTGGGTGTTTTCTACCTGATAGTGCAGGCCGCGCAGCACGCCCTTGTTGGAGCGCGAGTGGTTGTCCTGCACGAACTCGGTGCGCACGCCGGTTTGCCGTGCGAACTCACGTGCGTTGAATGCCTCGAAGAAAAAACCACGGCTGTCACCGTGAACCTTCGGCTCGATGATCAGTACTTCAGGGATTGCGGTAGGGATGATGTTCATAGCGGCTCGCTGGCCCGTTGCTCACGTAATGACCCTAGTCGGCCTTGTCGGAAATTTCCGCGCGTACCTGTAAAAGGATGCATAAGGTGTGGCTTTGGTAGACGGCAGCCCGTTCCATTACCCACACCATTCCACTTATTTACCGATTGTTATCGATTTGAAAGCGCCGAATGGTGTGATTTTATGCATATATTGGGCTTCAAATATCGATATGTATCGGTTATAAATTGCCAAACGCCCCAGCACACTCCGGCTCAGGGCCATCACAGAGGTCACCCATGAAAACCCTCAACTCCACGCCCCGTGCCGATGGTTTCCACATGCCCGCCGAGTGGGCCCCACAAACCCAGGTGTGGATGGTGTGGCCGGAGCGCCCGGACAACTGGCGCCTGGGCGGCAAGCCGGCGCAGGCCGCGCATGTCACCCTGGCCAAGGCCATTGCCCGCTTCGAACCCGTCACCGTCGCCGCCTCCGCTGGCCAGTACGAAAATGCCCGTCGCCAGCTCGACCAGCCAAATATTCGTGTGGTCGAAATCAGCAACGATGACGCTTGGGTGCGTGATACCGGCCCGACCTTCGTCATCAATGACCAGGGTGAAGTACGCGGTGTGGATTGGGGCTTCAATGCCTGGGGCGGCTTCGATGGGGGCCTGTACGCACCCTGGAACCGCGACGAGGAACTGGCCGCCAAGGTGCTGGAAATGGAGCGCTGCCAGCGCTACCAGACCGAAGGCTTTGTGCTTGAGGGTGGTTCGATCCACGTGGACGGTGAAGGCACCGTGATCACCACCGAGGAATGCCTGCTCAACCGTAACCGCAACCCGCACTTGAGCCGCGAGCAGATCGAAGCAGTGCTGCGCGATCAGCTTGCGGTCGACACCGTGGTGTGGCTGCCGGACGGCCTGTACAACGACGAAACCGACGGCCACGTCGACAACTTCTGCTGTTACGTGCGCCCCGGTGAAGTGTTACTGGCCTGGACCGATGATTCCAACGACCCCAATTATGCGCGCTGCCACGCCGCCATGGAGGTATTGAAAAACACCCGCGATGCCAAGGGCCGTGAGTTCATCGTGCACAAGATGCCGATTCCTGGGCCGCTGTTTGCCACCGCTGAAGAGTGCGCCGGTGTCGATCAGGTTGCCGGCAGCCAGGCGCGTGACCCGTCGGTACGCCTGGCCGGTTCGTACGTGAACTTCCTGATCGTCAACGGTGGCATCATTGCGCCGAGCTTTGACGACCCGGCAGATGCTGAAGCCAGAGCGATTCTGGCAAAGATCTTCCCTGACCACGAAGTAGTGATGATCCCTGGCCGCGAGTTGTTGCTGGGTGGCGGCAACATCCACTGCCTGACTCAGCAGCAGCCGGCGCCGGTCAAGCGTTGAACGCGGCTTGAATTAAAAAGGCCCGTCATTTGACGGGCCTTTTTTTCGGGCGACACCCGGCGCCCAGGCTGGCATACGTTTTGTATTGTTTTTCAATTAGATAGCTCGGCCGGGCCGCGCTCTCGGATCTGTAACATTACTTACGTAAATTAGCCGCTCACGGGCCAGGGAGTACGTGTAGACATGAATGCAGCAAGTGAGTCGGCTTTGCGCCCATCGGCAGTGAATCACCAGTCGCTCAAGGTGTTGGCGAAGTGGTTGAAACACCATGGAAGCATCAGGGTCAGGACGACCGACCCACGACGTCTGCTTGCCGGGCGGTACCCTCAAGGGCTGATCAGCGAAGCAGAGATGCAGGCGCTGATGGCGGTGTGGCACTGATCGGATCGGTATTACTTGTACCGGCCTCTTCGCGGGCATGCCCGCGAAGAGGCCAGTACAGTCAACAACGATCAGAAGCTGTAGCTACCCGTAACCACCAGGCTACGCGGGTCCCCCACCTGAATCTGCGCCGCACTGGTCGCCGAGCTGTAGTAGGTCTTGTCGGCAATGTTGCTCAACGCCGCCCGCACATCCCAGTCATGGGTGCGATACCCCGCCAGTGCATCCCAACGGCCATACCCTGGCAATACCGTGGTGTTCTGGTTGTCCGCATAACGCTCGCCCACCAGCGTCAGGCCGGTTTCGGCGTACCAGCCCAGCTCTGGTTTCCAGGTCACGAACAGGCTGGCGTTGCGCTTGGCCACATCATTGATGCGGTTGCCTTCCTGGCCATTGTTGTCCTTGACGATGATCGCATCCTGCAGGCCGATGCCGCCGCGTACATACCAGTTGCCGACGATGTTGCCAGTGGCGGTCAGTTCGATGCCGCGCGAACGCTGCAAGCCACTGAGCAAGATGTTTTCCGGGATGAGCGGGTCGCGGGTACGGCGGTTGTACAGCTCCAGCTCGTAGATGGCCACCGTGGTGCTCAGGCGCTGGTCCAGCCAGTCGCTCTTCACCCCGATTTCCTTCTGGCGCGTTTCCTCCGGCTTGGTGTCGTTGGTGTTGCCCTGCGAACCCGGAGTAATGCCGATGAGGCCGCCGCCCACCGGCGAGAAGGTCTTGCTCCACGAGGCGTAGAACGAATGGTCACGCCACGGTGTGTACACCACGCCCAGGCGTGGGCTGGTGCTGTTGCTGTCCTGCGACTCGGACAGGTTGCGCATGTTGGTGGTTTCAACCTCGAATTGGTCGAAGCGCACCCCGGCAAGGATCTGCCATTGATCGTTCAGGCGGATCTGGTCCTGCAGATAAATGCCGCGGCTATCGACCACCGTGTGGTTGTCACTCGACAGCACCAGGCGGCCGTTGTGCTGCTGGCTACGGTTGGGTTGGCCCAAGCCCGGCAGCGTCTGGCTACCAGCGGTATACAGCACGGGGTCACGCTTCTGGTTGCCAATCTCCAGGCCCAGCAGCAGCTTGTGCTCCAGGCCCAGGGTGTCGAAGTCGCCCTCGGCCTCCAGGTTGTTGAACAGGTTGCGGGTGTTCAGGTCCTGCTGCCAGCGCTGGCGGGTCAAGGTATTGGTGCCGGCGTTGTAGCCCGTGACATAGGTGTTGTCGAACGCGCTGTCGAGCTTGATCAGGCCCAGGGTATGGCGCAGTTGCCAGGTTTCGTTCAGCTGGTAGTTCAGGCGCGAGCGCAGGGACTGCGCGCGATCATCGATGTAGTCGCGCTGGTCGCCGTAGGTGGTGCTGCGGCTGACGTCGGCCGGGCGGCCATTCACCCCGGGGATACCCCGGTCAGGCGTGCGGTTGTAGCGGCTGTATTCGTACTGCACCAGCCAGTTGAGGTCGGGGGTGATCTGCCAGCTGATCGACGGCGCGAACAGCTGGCGGCTGCCGTCGATGCCATCGCGCAAGCTGTTGTTGTCCTGGTTGCCCATGTTCAGGCGCAGGCTGACTGTGTCGCTGGGGTCGGCACTGAGGTCGGCATACAGGCTGCGCAGGTCTTCGCTGCCGGCCTGCGCTTCGAGGGTGGAGCGGCGGCCAGGCTCCGGTGCCTTGCTGACCCTGTTGACAATGCCGCCCTGGCTGCCGCGGCCATACAGCACCGCCGCCGGCCCCTTCAGCACCTCGACCCGCTCGATGTTGTGCAGGTCGCGGATGTACTGGCTGTCGTCGCGAATGCCGTCCAGGTAGAAGTCGTTGCTGGCCTCGAAGCCGCGGATGCGCACGCTGTCGAAGCGGGTGTCGGCGCCGCTGCTGACGTTGGGGATTCCCTCCAGCGCCTTGCCCAAGGTGTTGCTGCCGTAGTCCAGCACATTGGCGGTTTTTACCGTGTCGATGGCCTGCGGCACATAACGCACCGGCGTCGAGGTGCGGGTGGCGGTGCTCACCTCCTTGACGCGCGGGTTGTCCTTTTCGCGCTCGCTGTCGGCGGTAACCGACGACTCTGGCAGCGTGGTGGTGGCAGCAGTGGCCAGGCTGGCGCTGAACAAGAGCGACAGGCCAAGCGTAAAGGGGGAAAGGCGGCAGGGTACAAGCATGGACACATCCGGACCGGGCAGGTGAAAAATAAGGCGCGAATGGTAATGCTTGCTATTTGCCTTTGCTTGGGTATTTGTAAAGCCTTGTCTTTACATATGTGTCTGTTTGTAACAACCTCTGCGGCCGCGTGTTTGGCTGCTCAGGGGAACCTGTCCGTTCGATCAAAGGCAATTTCCTACACAAGATAAATTGCCCGCTGATAGCCCAACACTGCATGGAAATGCACTAGAGCTGCTGATAATTTTGGTTATATCAACCTGCATTTCACGACTTTTTGACATTTGTAATCGCACACGGCTAGGATTCGGCCAACGCCTGCTGGCCATGATCTTGGCCATGCTGCTGCCGAGGGCTGCCGTGCACTTACCGGCTGGCCCACCAGGCTGGATCCGCATAGCGTCGAACCTACGAAGGGGCGTTGGTTCCTGGCGTCATAGTGCAGAGCGTTTTTGATTAAGAAATAAGGAAAACAACATGTTGAAAACCAGGATCAGCCTGGTCGCCTTGGCGATGATCGCCGCGACCCAGGCACAGGCCAATGACCAGGCCGACAGCAAGGGCTTCATCGAGGACAGCCACGCCAACGTCCTTCTGCGCAACGCCTACATCAACCGTGACAAGAAGCACGGCACCGACGACCAGATTGAATGGGGCCAGGCGTTCATCGCCAACTTCTCCTCCGGCTTCACCCAAGGCACCGTCGGCGTTGGCGTCGACGCATTCGGCCTGTACGCCGTGCGCCTTGATGGCGGCAAAGGCCACAACGGTGGCGGCGGCGTCGACTTCTTCAAGCCGCACGAAACCACCAATGCCGAAGGCAACGCCAGCTCGCCGCACAACCTGGCCCGTGGTGGCGCTGCTGTGAAATTCCGCATCTCCAACACCGTGCTGAAGTACGGTGACCAGATGCCAGCACTGCCAGTGCTGCAGTACGACGACGCGCGTCTGCTGCCAGAAAGCTTCACCGGTACCCTGATCACCTCGAAAGAGATCGAGGGCCTGGAACTGAACGCCGGCCGCTTCACCCAGGAAGCGCGCAAAAGCGCCGAGCGCCGCGACGGTGGTGGCCTGAAGTCGATCAACGTCTTCGGTGGCAGCTACAAGTTCACCGACAATTTCACCGCTTCGCTGTACACCGCCGACAACGAAGACGTGATGAAAAAGCACTACCTGGGCTTGAACTACGTCTTCCCGATCGCCAGCGACCAGTCCCTGACCCTGGACTTCAACGGCTACAAGTCGGACATCGACAACAAGTACGTACAAGCCGCTGGCCTGAACGGTGACTCCAACACCATCTGGAGCCTGGCAGCCACTTACGCGTACGGTGCGCACTCGTTCACCATCGCCCACCAGCGCAGCACCGGCAGCACTGGCTACAACTACGGCTTCTACCAGAACGCCGGTGGCGTGGGTGACGGTGGTTCGACCATCTACCTGGCCAACTCGTACTGGTCCGACTTCAATGCCGAAGACGAGCGCTCCTGGCAGCTGGGCTACGGCCTGGACTTCGGTGCCTACGGCATTCCGGGCCTGACCTACAAGCTGGCCTACGTGGTGGGTGACAACATCAACACCCGTAACGTCGCCAACCCACAGGGCTTTGGCGAAGGTAAAGAGCGCGAGATCTTCAACCAGATCCGTTACGTGGTGCAGGACGGCCCGGCCAAGGACCTGTCCATCAAACTGCGTAGCTCGTTCCTGCGTACCAACAATGCCGTGCAGCAGAACGGTTACAACGACGACGGCAACGAAGTCCGCGTATTCGTCGAGTACCCGATCAGCATCTTCTGATCCTGATCTGAAGCATCGAACAGCCCTGGCTTATGCCGGGGCTGTTTCTTTTCGGCGCACGGTTTTTGCTGCAACGGGCATCAGTTCTCCTGTCTCCGGCGCAAAACTGTCGCTACGTGCCATCTGCCACATCCGCGCATAAAACTCGCTTTCAATCGAGCCACTGAGCAATTCGCCTGGCTTGAGGAACGTGTGCAGGTCCGAAAACAACCCGATTTCGCTGGGGCTGACGCGCCGGGCCAGGTGCTTGGGCTTAAGCTCCGAAGGGTGCTCCAGGCCTGCCGCCGCCAGCATTTCGGCCAGTGCGTGCAGCGTGTTGCGATGGAAGCTGGCCACCCGTTCGGCTTTGTCTGGCACCACCAGGGCGCGCTGGCGCAGTGGGTCTTGCGTGGCCACGCCGGTCGGGCATTTGTTGGTGTGGCAGCTTTGCGACTGGATGCAGCCAATGGCAAACATGAACCCGCGTGCCGAGTTGACCCAGTCAGCGCCGATGGCCAGCACGCTGGCAATGTCGAAAGCACTGACGATCTTGCCCGCAGCGCCAATGCGAATGCTGGAGCGCAGGTTCAGGCCAACCAACGTGTTATGCACGAACATCAGGCCTTCGCGCATGGGCACGCCCATGTTGTCGCTGAATTCGCGTGGTGCCGCGCCGGTACCGCCTTCCTTGCCATCCACAACGATGAAGTCCGGCGTGATGCCGGTGGCCAGCATGGCTTTGGCAATGCCCATGAACTCCCACGGGTGGCCCAGGCAGAACTTGAAACCCACAGGCTTGCCGCCCGACAGCTCGCGCAGGCTGGCCACAAATTGCAGTAACTCGACCGGTGTGCGGAAGGCGCTGTGCGCCGCCGGTGAGATGCAGTCCTCACCTACGCGCACGCCACGGGTTTCGGCGATTTCAGGGCTGACCTTGTGCCCCGGCAAGATGCCGCCGTGGCCCGGCTTGGCGCCCTGGCTGAGTTTGATCTCGATCATCTTCACCTGTGGCGAGCGGGCCTGTTCGGCAAAACGGTGCGGGTCGAAACGACCGTCCGCCGTACGGCAGCCGAAGTAGCCGCTGCCGATTTCCCAGATCAGGTCGCCGCCGTGCTCACGGTGGTACGGGCTGATGCTGCCTTCGCCCGTGTCGTGGGCAAACCGGCCCATGCGCGCGCCGCGGTTGAGGGCCGCGATAGCGTTGGCGCTGAGCGCGCCAAAGCTCATGGCCGATATATTGAAGATCGAGGCCGAGTAGGGTTGGCGGCATTGTGGCCCGCCAATGGCGATGCGAAACGATGCCGGGTCAGGCGTGGCCACTGGCAGCATCGAATGGCTAATGAATTCGAACCCGGGCTTGTAGGCATCGTTGAGCGTGCCGAAGGCTTTCTCGGCGCTTTCGTTCTTGGCGCGGGCATAGACCAGCGAGCGCTGCGAACGGGAGAACGGCAGCTTGTCGTCGTCACCCTCGATCAGGTACTGGCGGATTTCCGGGCGGATGGTTTCGATCAGGTAGCGGATATTGCCGAGGATCGGGTAGTTGCGGCGCACCGCATGGTGGCTCTGGCGCAGGTCGTTGAGCCCGACCAGGCTGAGCAGGGCAGTAATCAGTGTGATTGGCCAGAGCCAGGCATGTTGGGGCAGCAGCGGCAGGCTGGCGAAGGTGAGCAACAGGCAGATGGCGAGGCAGGCGTAGCGGCTGGGCAGAGAGTGATTCATGGGTCCATCGCAGGCAGGATGACCGGGCATAGGATAGGCAAAGGCGGGGGAGGGAAAACCTGGGTAATCGGTAAAAGACTGTTACCTGATTGCGCAGTCCCATGTTGTGGGAGCGGCCTTGTGTCGCGATGGGCTGCGCAGCAGCCCCAGGTATTGGTGTCACGGCACAAACCGCCGGGGCTGCTGCGCAGCCCATCGCGACACAAGGCCGCTCCCACAGAAAAATAGCGTTAGCCAGGCAGCAGTATGCTGACCCGCAACCCACCGCCCTCGCGGTTCGACACCCTCAGCTCACCACCATGGCTGGCGGCAATCCGCTGGGCAATGCTCAACCCCAGCCCATACCCGCCGGATGCCTGGTTGCGCGACCCTTCACCACGCACGAACGGATCGGTAATGGTTGCCAGTAGCTCCGGCGCGACCCCGGCCCCGCGGTCGTCGATATGGATGAACACTCCACTTACCGCCCGTTCCAGCGTGACCGAAACATGCTTGGCGTAGCGCAACGCATTCACCAGCAAGTTTTGCAGGCAGCGCTGCAACAGCGAGGCATCTACCCGCAAACTGCCCACCTGGCCGTGCACCGGAAGGGGTTCTTCGGCAGTGGCCAGGTCCGCACACTGGCGCGCAACCAAGCGGTCCAGGTCCACCTGCTGCAAATTCTGCTGCTCCCCCGCGCGCAGGTAGTCCAGAACCTGGCCGATCATGTCGTCCATCTGCGTGATGTTCTGCCGCAGGCGCTGGCGGTGTTCGTCGTCTGGCAGCCGCTCCAGGCGCAGGCGCATGCGGGTCAGCGGGGTGCGCAGGTCATGAGACACGGCGGCCAGGAAGTAGGCCTTGTCATTGACCATGGCAATCAGCCGCTGCTGCATGGCGTTGAACGCCTGCGCCGCCTGGCGCACTTCTTCCGGGCCATCCAGCGCCAGGGGAGGCTGCTCGAGGTTGCCGCCCAGGCCGCGCGCTGCGTCGGCCAGGCGTCGCAACGGGCGCAGGCACAGGCGCACGGCAATCAGGCACACCAGCAATACCGCGACAATCCGCAGCGCATACACCCGCAACAGGTAGTCGCTGATCAGCACCCAGGCCGATTCGCCACTCCAGCCCTGCAGTTCCTGGCCCTCAATGGTCAGCCAGTGGCCATCGGCCAACGGCACTGCAAACTGGATATGCGCCTGGGCCGTGCGCAGGCCGAACAGGCTGCGCCAGACAATCGGCTGACCGAGTTCATCGGTCAGCCGCACCTTCAGCAGGCGCACGTCCTGGGCATGCCCCAGTTCGTACCTGAGGGCCTGCTGCAGCAACAGCTCGATGCGCCTGCGCCCGCGACGCTCGTCATGCTCCGCCGTGGGCAGGTGCTCGGCGCAGCGCAGCTGGTAATGGGCTGGCGCCTGCAACGTGCCACCGTGGCAGTCGGCCTGGGCAATCAGCGGTGCACTGCGTGCAGCGATCAGCCTCACCGGGGCTTCGAGCACCTGGGCAAAGCGCACATCAAACCAGATGCTGCTCGACATCAACTGGATCAACAGCGTGCCGCTGACCATGATCAGCAGCAACTGGCCAAACAAGGTGCGCGGCCACAGCCGGCGAAGCCAGCGCATGTCAGGCATCGGCCGCGAGGTTGGCGATACTCAGCAGATAGCCTTCATTGCGGATGGTGAGAATTTGCGCGGCCCCCGCCGGCGCGCGGCGCAGTTGCTGGCGCAGGCGGCTGACGCACATGTCCACCGAACGGTCGTCGGGCAGGTGGTCGCGGCCAAACGCGCTGCGGGTCAGCTGGTCGCGGGACACTACCCGGTTGTTGGCGTCCAGCAGTTCGCGCAGCACGCGGTAGTCGGAGCGCGGCAGGGTAAGGGTTTCGCCATCCGGGCGGGTGAGCAGACGCTTGACGTGTTCAAGGCGAAAGCCTGCGAACTGCTGGGCATCCACCACGGCGGGCTCGTCGGCGGGGGGATCCAGGCGTTGCGGGCGACGCAGCACGGCCTTGATCCGGGCGATCAGCTCGCGTGGCTCGAAAGGCTTGGCCAGGTAGTCGTCGGCACCCACTTCCAGGCCGATGATGCGGTCCAGCGTGCTGCCCTTGGCCGACAGCATGATTACGGCCAGACCACGCGTGGCTTGCAACTGGCGGCACAGGCTAAGGCCATCTTCACCCGGCAGCATCAGGTCGAGCACCACCAGGTCCACCTTGTGCCGGGCCAGCTGTTCGCGCATCTGTTCACCCTCGGCTGCCGCTAGCACGTTGTAGCCGGCATCGGTCAGGTAATCACAAAGAAGTTCGCGGATCTCGTCGTCATCGTCGACAACCAGCAAGGTCGTGCTCATGCGGAAAAACACCTGTTCGGTGAGGGCCGGTGGCGCTCGTTACGTTCAATTACATCCCCGTACATGTCGGGTCTGGAGCCGGGAGGGCCGATCCCTAGAATCCTAACAAAAAATCATCTGCAAATACGAAGCCTTCCCAAATGAATCCCAAGCGCATCCCGAAAGTGTTCACCCCCATCAGCCAAAGTGGCAGTCGCCTCAAGCCGCTGGCGTTCTTCGTGGCCGTCGCCATCAGTGGCGGGGCCGCAGCTGCCGACGGCAAACCCCTGGAGCTGGACGCCACGCAGATCGAAGACAGCGCTCTGCTGCCGGCCGACGATGCTGGCCAGCTAGGCTATACGGTCGAGAGCACCCGCAGCTCCACAGGCCTGGCGCTGACGCCACGCCAGACGCCGCAATCGGTCACCACCATTACCCGCCAGCAGATGGATGACCGCGACATCCACACCATCGAGCAGGCGCTGGAAACCACGCCGGGGGTAACGGCCAACAAATCCGAGGTGGGTGGGCGTACCGACTACCGTGCCCGTGGTTACTCGATCAGCAACTGGAAGGTCGACGGCCTGCAGACCCAGGGCGGGTCCGATTTCAGTGGCAGCGGCAATGCGTTGAACATGGACCTGTACGAACGCATCGACATCGTGCGCGGCGCCAACGGCCTGCTGGGCGGCACCGGCGACCCCTCTGCCACCGTCAACCTGATCCGCAAGGCACCGACCAAGACGTTCGGCGGCAGCGCCTACGCCACTTACGGCAGCTGGGACAAACGTCGCCTGGGTGCTGACCTGAATCTGCCCCTGTCCGCGGATGGCCGCCTGCGTTCGCGCTTCGTGATGACCCAGCAGGACGCCAACTCGTTCCGCGACAACCAGTCCGAGCGCTCCCGCGCCGCGTTGGCCAATTTCGCGTTCGACCTGGACGACGCCACCACACTGGGCGCCGGTTACCAGTATGAATACAACAAGGTTGTCGGCGGCGGCTGGGGTGCGAACATCCCGATCTGGTACCGCGACGGCAGCAAGACCGACTTGCCGCGCAGCACCAACGTGGTGCCCAGCTGGAGCTTTGGCGAGTACACCACCCGTACGGCGTTCGGCTCGCTCGAGCACCGCTTCGACAACGACTGGACGTTGGACCTGAAAGCCGCCCAGGCGACTACCGAAGCCTTGAACCACCGGGGCCTTGCCAAGGTGAACTCGGCTGGGCGCGGCAGCTACGGCGGCTATTGGGACCAGGACGGCAGCGGCGCGGTGCTGAACGGTTTGCACAGCTCCAGCGACACCACCCAGCAGTCGGCGCAGATCGACCTGTCCGGCCCGTTCCAGCTGTTCGGCCGCACGCACCAGGCCATGGTCGGCTACAACGACAGCCGCACCGTCGGCTGGTCGCCCCAGTACACCTGCACCATGGTCGGCGATGGCATGGCCAGCGCGCCTGCACTGGGTTGCCAGTTCCGCGCCAACAACGGCTTCCCGGTCACCGACTGGCGCAATGGCGTGGATGACGACTACGACATCATCGCCTCGCGCACCGGCCTTCACAGCAAGACCACCACTCGCCTGCAGGGCATGTACGCCGCCACCCGCCTGAGCATCACCGACCCGCTGTCGGTGATCGTTGGCGTGCGCACCAGCAACTATTCCTCTGTGACCCGCAGCGTGGCTGGCGAGCGCAGCAGCCAGGAAGAAAACGGCATCGTCACCCCCTACCTGGGCGCGGTGTACGACCTCAACGACAACTACTCGGTATACGCCAGCTACACCGACATCTTTACCCCGCAAACCTCTGAAACCAGCAGTGGCAGCAAGGTCGAGCCGATTCGTGGGCAAAGCTACGAAACAGGTATCAAGGGTGAGTGGTTCGATGGCCGTCTGAACGCCTCGGCGGCGTACTTCCGCACCAAGCAGGAAAACAAAGCCGTGCTCGACGGCGACCTGACCACACCGACCGGGGCCAGCGCCTACAAGGCGGGCTCTGGCGTGGAAACCGACGGTATCGACCTGGAAGTGGCAGGCGCGCTGACGCCCAATTGGAACGTGTATGCCGGCTACACCTACCTGCACTTCCGTCGCGTCGACAGCGACGGCCGCAGCGACCCGTCGCACTTGTTCAAGGCTTCGACCACCTACCGCCTCAGCGGCCCGCTCGACCGCCTGACCGTGGGTGCCGGCGTGACCGCGCAAACCAACATCCGCGCCATTTCCAGCCCGGCTGGCCAGCCCACCAATGGTGTGAGCAATGGTGCCACTGATGTGAACTGGTCCGGTTATGCCATCTGGAATGCCATGGCCAAGTACCAGCTGACCGATGAGACCAGCGTCAGCCTCAACGCCAACAACCTGTTCGACAAGCATTACTACACCCAGTACGGGTTCTATGCCGGGGCCATCTACGGCGACCCGCGTAACTTGTCGGTGACGGTAAGCACCGCGTTCTGACCAACCGTTCCCACAGGTCTGCGCGCGGTCCCTGTGGGAGCGGGCTTGCCCCGCGAACACGGGCGAAGCCCGTGCCATCCAACACGGTGTCGGTTTGGGGGGAAGCCCGCTCCCAACCGGCCCTCTCTCAGCTGGGCTTTGCCGCGTGCCCTGTATCAACCGGCTTCTCCAAATGGCCCTCGAAGCTATCCCAATCTTCGCCAAACAGCTCCACCGGATGCATGGTCCGGTCTGCGCCATTGCCACAGGCTAGCGCCTTGGCAGGGCAGTACAGGTCGCAACCCCAGCAGATACGCTCGGGGTGGCGAGGGTTTGTGGGGAATCTCTTGGCCATGCTCATCCTCCCTCAGGGCTACCTGGTTTGAACGTAAACCCCTGGCCAAGCTTATGGCTTGATCGGCATCAATCTCGCCCCATGCAATGGCCCCATGTGCTTGCTGATGGTGGCACGCGCAGCGACCTCAATCCGTTCGATGGCATCAATGATCAGCAGCAACAAGCGCCGGTCACAATCGTATAGCGTTGTGAGCTCACGCAACCGCATGCCAGGCCTGAAGGTTTGGCTGGCATCATTCGGTATCTGAAATGGGCGCATGTGGGGTGTCGGCAGAAGAAGCTGATTGCTTCAAGAAAAAAGTCAGTCGCTGGTGAGTAGACGTTCTGCCAATACACTGAGGTGAATGTTTTACAATCTTGCGAGCCCCGCCGTGGTGGGCTATCGCAGGGTCGATGATGCACCTTGCTGTATCGCAAAGGGAGTTGCTTTGGAGCACCATTCAACCGGCAAGCGCGGCGTGAGCTACGATCCACCGCAGCGGCGGCAACGCACGCACATCCCTTCCATCATGCGCCGGGTGACGCTGGGCGTTGTGGTCGTCTGGTTGGCACTCGTGGCAAGCCTGGGCGGGTGGATAGCGCAGCGCCTTACAGCACAAGAGCTCGACAACCTGTCGGCAGGCGCCGAATACGAGGCCCAGATTACGGGGCGTGTGGTAGACCGCCTGTTCACCGAGATGGCCAGCGTGGCCAACATGGTGGCCCGTCAAAGCGAGGTGATCCAACTCGCCGCCCGATACCGCCATGACCCACCCGGCTTCGCGGCCCTCACGCGGGAGGAGCGCGCTGCGAATTTCACCCGTGACCCGCTGGTGCGAAGCGTCGGTGATTTCATGGATAGATTGGCCAGCGATCTGCACTATGCCCGTATCTACATGAACAACCTCTCAGACGATACGGTGACGGCCAGCAACTGGGCGGAGTCATTCAGCATCGTTGGCCAGATCTATACGGGCAGGGCCTACCTGCTCGATGCATTGCGCACCGGCAGTGGTGAAATGTTCGGCATCGCCCGCCTGAACAAAACCCCCTCCTATTTCGTTGCCAGCCGCATCGACGATGCCGACGGCAAGCCACTTGGCTCTGTCACGGTCAAGTTCGATGCCCCGGACATAGCCCTGTACCTGACAGGGCGTCACATAGCCTTGATAGTGAACCGTCAGGGGCGCGTGACCACCGCGTCCAGCGATCCTTTCATGCTGCGTAACGTGGCGGCACTGCTGCCGCCCGATATTCGCCGGCCTCTGGATGGCGACGAAGAGCTGGGCGAGCCCATGGATATCCGCGCTGTGGCAGACGCGGGTCAGGCCAATCAATGGCTCATTGACGGGCACCCTTATCTGGTGCATCGCCAGCCTCTGAACGACGCGCAATATCAGCTGCTGACGCTGGCAAAGCTTGATCACCTGCAGCCGATGCGTCAGCAGTATTACTGGACCGGTGCCTCTGTAGCAGCGCTCGGGTTGATCTTGATCTTGCTCTCCAGCCGTGTGGCCGGGCAGATGCTGTTGCGCCGCCAGGAAGAACGCTATGCGGCAAACTATGACGCGCTGACCGGGTTGAAGAATCGGCGTGCAATCCTGGCTGCCTTGCATCGGCATTTCGCGTTGGCGAAGCGAACGGGGCAGGGGGTGCTGGTGGCGTTTATCGACCTCGATGAATTCAAGGCGATCAACGACACGTACGGGCACGAGGTGGGGGACAAGTTCCTGATCGAAAGCAGCCGGCGCCTGCAGGGTGGATTGCGGGCGTCGGATGAACTTGGGCGCTGGGGCGGCGACGAGTTCGTTGTGATCGGCTTGACCGCTTCTGTCCACCCGGACGAAATGGCCAAAACTGCAGCAGCGATGCGCAGACGGCTGGTGCCGCTGCTGATTGGTAGCTACGAGTTTGACGACTGCCGGTTCGATTATGCGGGTGCGAGTTTTGGTATTACGAGTGTTGATCCCGCTGCGACTTCGCTGCAGGCCGCGCTTAAAGCGGCGGATCAGTTGATGTATGCCGATAAAGAGGTGCGGCGAGGGTTGCGGAGGGTTTGAGAGGGGTGAGGGTGAGGGGGCATAACGACACTGAAAACAAAAAAGGCCCACCTTTCGGTGAGCCTTTTTTGATACTGCGTATGGTGCCGGCACCAGGAATCGAACCCGGGACCTACTGATTACAAGTCAGTTGCTCTACCATCTGAGCTATACCGGCAATGGGGCGTCATTATAACGATCGTTTGGCGCCTGTAAACCACTTCCTTGCGAATGTTCGCAAAAGACCTAAGTCACCGGCCTAAAAGGAGAATTTTCCTACCAGCCGCGGTGGATGGTGTTGACGCTTGGCTCGCTTTTGCCGGGGTTGAAGAACAGCTTGTCGTTGTCGCAGCCGCGCTTGCGGCAGGGGCTTTCGGTGCGCAGGGGCAGGCCGTTGTCGCCGCCCAGTTGCATGCCGGGGTGGTTCCAGCCCAAGTTGCTGTTGTGGTGAGGCGAGGGGCCGCTGGCGCAGCCGGTGATGGCCAGGGCAAGGGTCAACAAAGCGAAGGATTTGGCTCGGGTCACGATGGTCGGGTCCGTTGGTCCATTGTCGGTTCTGGCGCAACGCCAGACGGCCGCGGGGCTGGCGGGCAGCGCGCGACGTCACTTTTTAATGATTTGGGGGCGGATGATACACCGTTACGGCGGGTGAGCATTAGCCTTGTGTTGCCTGGTATGGCCTCTTCGCGGGTGAACCCGCTCCCACAGGGGGCCGTGTAAGCGCGGCTATCTGTGTAAGGCAATTCTGAACCATGGGGCTAAAAGCTTCAGAATCTGGATGCTTCGGAAGTATCCTACGCGCGCCGCCGAAGTATCGCTGTTGTCGGGGAAGTGGCTCACAGATACCGTTTTCGGGTCGCTCAGGCGACCGGGTGTGAGAGCCCGACTTTGAATAAGCGCTACCTGTCATGGTGGCCGTACGTGGGCAGACCTCGGTCTGGCCGGGCTTCCTTATTCACTCGGTTTCTCACCCCGCGTACGGCTGCCGCCCCAAATCCGTGAGAAAGATTTTTGGCAGCCTCCTTTTTCGTGAATGAGGATTTGCCATGAAACAAGATGAGCCAGTCACCACCGCAGGCGTGGAAACCTTCCTTGCAGCCGGTAACCCATCCCTAAATCTGCTTCGCGTTCAACCCGGCGTTCCGGTGGACGCTGCCTACGAGCATGTCTCGATCCTGATGGGCTACATCAAGCACCTAGTGCGCGAGGGGGATATGGAGGACGACCATAAATTCCTGGGGGCTGCCGATTACCTGTGCGACATGGCCAAGGCGCTGATAAACGATATCGAGATCGCCAAAGGTAAGGCGCACTGAGACTTTGAGAGGAGCTGCTTTGCAGCCCTTTCGCGGCACAAGGCCGCTTCCACAAAAGCCGCTTGCGCCAACCATAAGAAATGTTTATGCACAAGTGGCATTGGCGGCTTGCGCGAAAGGCATGCCGCATCGCTACGCCGCTGGTCTTTGCGCAAATGCCTGTTTTTACTGGCCTGCAGCTGCGACCAGGAATAAGCCAAACCCTTGAAATAGCGCTTGGATCCAACAGGTAATCAAAAGCTTGTTCACAGACTTATCCACAGGTTGTGCTGCGGCTAAAGGTCACGTTCCGCGAGTATCAGCAGGTTGCGCGGGGTCAGCGGGTAATCGCAGAACAGGCCCAGGCGTACCTCATAGCCTTGTTCTTCGAGGAACAGGGCGCGATCAAGCACCAGCCACAATTCCAGCGGCCGGCGGAACAGGTTACGTACGCGCTCCAGGTTGCGTACCTCGGCCAGTCGTTGCCACCCGGCTGCTTCCAGGGCGGCCCAGTCCGGGTTGCCGTTCAAGGGCAGTTGTTTGAGATCGGCCAGGTCGCGGCAGTACTGCTCGTAGGGCTTTTCCAGCCAGGCGACCGGCAGCGACGGCGTTGGCAGGTATTCGCCGGTCTGGCGCTGCTGGCGTTGCAGCAGGTCGAAGCCCAGGCGGCGGGCCATCGAGGTGTCGCGCTGGCGCCGCACGCGGGCGCCGGCAGTGACGGTTTCGCTCAGGGGCAGGCCCAGGTCGTCCACCGACAGCTGCAGGCTCGATGCTTTCGCGGCTGTGGATAACGCCTGGTAGTGCGGCGCCGCGATGCGGTTGTAGCAGCAGGGGGCTACGGCGAGTTGCCGGCAGCCTTGCTGGCTGGCCAGTTGCATCAGGCGGACGTGCAGGTCGCCACAGGCATGCAGGGCGACCACGCTTTTGTCGCCAGCGAGGTGGCGGTTGCTGTCGCTGGCCATCACATCCTGTTGTACGTGCTGCGCTGGCAAGTGATGGTGGGCGCTCAGTACCTGGCCGGCGGCGACCAGTTCGGCGTCGTATTCCAGGCAGGTCAACTGCTGGCCGGGTTGCAGCAGGCGACGGCCGAGGTGGCCTTTGCCGGAGCACCAGTCCAGCCAGTGGTGGGGTGGGTCGCGGAAGGCCAGGTGGCTGGCGAAGGCTTCGATCTGCTGCCATTTGCGGCCGGGGACGGCGACGTCCAGGCGGTGAGCGGCAGGTGGCAAGTCGGTTTGCGGGAGGCTGCCGAGGGCGGCGAGCTGTCGGGCCTGCTCGGACAGTTGCGGGAATGGGGCTGGCAAGCGGTCAGCGGCGCTGTCGGCTTCGGCGTCTGCCAGGGAACATTGGCGCAGGTGTGCGGCAAGCTGGGGGTGGGTGGTTTCCCAGGCCAGTTGCAGGGTGGTGAAGGGGCGGGGTTTCCACAGCTGTTGGTGCTCGATCAGGAACTGGTCGAGGGCCTTGAAGCGGGTGCTTAGGTGGTGGCTATGGAGGTGGCTGGGCATGGGTAGATGTGTGTTGGGTTTGAAGGCCTCTTCGCGGGTGAACCCGCTCCCACAGGATTAGCACAGGTTTCAAGGCCTGTGATGTACCTGTGGGAGCGGGTTCACCCGCGAAATGGCCAGTAAGGTCTCAGCGACCCTGGCAGGCATCCACGCGCAGCCAGCGCTCCAGCAGCTTGAAGCCCTGCACCAGCAAGAACGAGATCACCAGGTAGAACACGCCTGCGGCAAAGAAGATTTCTACCGGCAGGTAGGTACGGGCAATGATGGTACGGGCCATGCCGGTCAGTTCCAGCAGGGTCACGGTACTGGCCAGGGCACTGGCCTTGAGCATCAGGATCACTTCGTTGCTGTACGCCGGCAGGCCGATGCGCGCAGCACGGGGCAGCATGATGTAGAACAGCGCCTTGCCCCGCGACATGCCCAGCGCCCGCGCCGCTTCGATCTCACCTTTGGGGATCGATTGCAGCGCGCCACGCAGGATCTCGGCAATGTACGCGGCGGTGTGCAGGGTCATGGTCAGCACCGTGCACCAGAACGGATCGCGCAGGTACGGCCACAGCGAGCTCGAGCGCACTGCATCGAACTGCGCCAGGCCGTAATAGACCAGAAACAACTGCACCAGCAGCGGCGTACCACGGAAGAAGAAGATGTAGCTGAACGGCACGGCGCGCACGTACCAGTGGCGCGAGGAGCGGGCGATGCCCAGCGGGATGGCCAGGATCAAACCGGCAACCACGGCAATGGCTACCAGCTCCAGGGTCAGGACCGCACCCTCGGCCAGGCGCGGCAGCCATTTGAAGATGACTTCCCAATTCATTATTCAGCCCTCGCAAAGCCGCGAGCGGCGCGTTTTTCCATGAAGTACATGCCGGTCATGGCAATGACGGTCAGGCCCAGGTAGATGCAGGCTGCGACCATGTAGAAAGTGAACGGCTCCTTGGTCACGGTCACGCCGATTTGCGAGTGACGCATGATTTCTTCCAGGCCGATCACCGACACCAGGGCGGTGTCCTTCATCAGGATCATGAACAGGTTGCCAAGGCCGGGCAGGGCGATGCGCCACATCTGCGGCAGGATGATCCGCGACAGGATGCGGCCCTTGGACAGGCCCAGCGCCAGGCCCGCTTCACGGTGGCCCTTGGGGATCGCCAGGATGGCGCCACGGAACACTTCGGTGGCGTAGGCGCCAAAGCACAGGCCCAGGGCGATTACACCCGCCGCGAAGGCGCTAAGCTCCAGGCCCGGCATGTTCAGGGCTTCGCCGAGGCTGTTCATCAGCCCGACGGTACCGAAATAGATAAGCAGTACCCACAGCAGTTCGGGCACGCCGCGAACCAGGGTCGAGTAGAAGCCGCCAAGCCATTGCAGGGGCTTGAGTGGTGAGGTTTTGGCCAGGGCGCCGAGCAGGCCCAGCACCAGCCCCAGCAGCAAGGCGCAAAGCGCCAGTTTTACGGTCATCAAGGTGCCGGCCATCATGGCCGGACCGAATCCGTGCAGGTCGATATTCATGGGCAGGTCATTTTAGGGACTGGCGCGCCACGGGGGCGCGCCGGTCAGGGCGGGTCATTCGATGCTGAACGGGAAGTACTTGTCGTTGATTTTCTTGTACGTGCCGTCGGCCTTGATTTCGGCCAGGGCTTTGTTCAGGTCGTCGCGCAGCTTGGTGTCACCTTTGCGCACGGCAATGCCGATCTTGTCGCTGTCCATCACCGGCTCGCCCTTGAACTCGAAGTTGGAGCCGTCTTTGCTTTTCAGCCACTCGTACTGCACGTACTTGTCGGCCAGGATGCCGTCGATGCGGCCGGACACCAGGTCCAGGTAGGCGTTTTCCTGGGTGTCGTACAGCTTCACGTCCACGCCCTTGAAGTTGTCTTCAAGGTAGGTGCCGGCCAGGGTTGCACGCTGGGTGCCGATGACCTTGCCCTTCAGCGACTCTTTGTCAGTCTTGAAGTCGACGTTTTTCGGCGCGATGAACTGCAGCTTGTTGGAGTAGTACGGCTCGGTGAAGTCCACAGCCTGCTTGCGCTCGTCGGTGATCGACAGCGAAGACACCAGGAAGTCGAACTTCTTGGCGTTCAGGGCCGGGATGATGCCGTCCCAGTCGGAGGTAACGACCGAGCACTCGACTTTCATCTTGGCGCACAGGGCATCGCCGATGTCTTTATCGAAGCCAACCACGTTACCGCTGGCATCCTTGTTGTTGAACGGTGGGTAGGCGGCTTCGATGCCCATGCGCAGTTTTTCTGCGGCCATGGCGTTTGCCGACATCACCAGCGTGGCAGCAGCTGCCAGGAGAAACTTCTTGTAGGTGTGCATGTATTGCTCCGTTAGCGGTGGCTTGACATGAATTGCTTGCAACGCGCCGAGTTCGGGTTCTCGAAGACCTGCTGCGGCGATCCCTGCTCTTCGACCAAGCCCTGGTGCAGGAAGACGACTTCACTGGACACATGGCGGGCAAAGCTCATCTCGTGCGTTACCAACAGCATGGTACGGCCTTCTTCGGCCAATGCGCGGATAACGTTAAGCACTTCCTGGACCATTTCCGGATCGAGGGCCGAAGTGGGCTCGTCGAACAGGATCACTTTAGGCTTCATGGCCAGGGTACGGGCAATGGCGGCACGCTGTTGCTGGCCACCGGAAAGCTGGGCGGGGTAGCTGTGGCGTTTGTCGTAGATGCCCACCTTGTTCAGCAGCGCTTCGGCGGCTTCGATGGCCTCGGCCTTGCTTTGGCCGAGCACGCGGCGTGGCGCCTCGATGATGTTGTCGAGGATCGACATGTGCGGCCACAGGTTGAAGTTCTGGAAGACAAAGCCGATTTCGCTGCGCAGGCGGTTGATCTGGCGGTTGTCGGCAGCGACCAGGTCGCCGTTTTTGGCTGCCTTGAGCTTGAGGGCTTCGCCAGCAACCAGGATTTCGCCCTGGTGCGGGTTCTCGAGCAGGTTGATGCAACGCAGCAGGGTGGACTTGCCGGAGCCGGACGACCCCAGGATGGAGATCACGTCACCGTCGCGCGCGGTCAGCGAAATGCCCTTGAGAATTTCCTGCTCGCCGTAGCGTTTATGCAGATTGCGGATTTCCAGCGCGGGCGTGGCCTGAGCCATGTGCGGTCCTCATGTGTTCGGGTGCGTTCCCAGCTATTGGCGGCCTTCCTGGCGTGCGCCAAGCTAGCATAGCGGCATTATGGCGGCCAACAGGGTTGCCAGGGACTGTGGGCACTGGTGGGGCAGTTTGTCGCATCGCTACAGCGTAACGTCGCGCAGATGTCCGCGAAGGTGTCGCCCAGCACCAGAGCCTTGATGAAAAAAGGCGCGATGGTGCCAGCTTTAGCTCGCTCATGGAAGCGGTTTTGGCCCATTCGAGGGGTAAATCCGACCTTTAGGTCAAAGGTGTTCTCAGGGGGCAGCGTTATCTGTGGACGCGCCAACAGGCTAAAAGGTTGTACCTCAGGGTTGCACTTTCTGGCATTGCGGTGGTGCACGGGTGTTACCGAGGAGCACCTTTGGTGCGTTTGTAAGTGGGTATTTCAGTAATCCGATGATTTGGCGTCCTTTCGGTCAAGCAGTGGCCGAAAGCCCTCCAAACCGCGTGCTAAAAGGCCCGTGAAATTTTCTGACGAATGCATTCAGCAGATGGCGCGCTTATTGCCAGTAGGAAACCGCCGATTGCAGCGACGCCTAGGTCAACCCTGGGCGCGCTCCGTACCCGCAGTCGGAGTGGTCCACTCCTTACAAAGGTAGTTTTATGAGCGGTAACAATTCCAATGACCTCGCTCAGGGGCTCAAACAACGGCATGTGACCATGCTGTCCATCGCTGGTGTCATCGGTGCCGGCCTGTTCGTAGGCTCCGGCCACGCCATCGCAGCTGCCGGCCCGGCCGTGCTGCTGGCATACGCCGCCGCCGGTACGCTGGTCGTGCTGGTGATGCGCATGTTGGGTGAAATGGCGGTCGCCTCGCCTGACACCGGTTCGTTCTCTACCTATGCCGACCGCGCCATCGGGCGCTGGGCCGGTTTTACCATTGGCTGGCTGTACTGGTGGTTCTGGGTGCTGGTGATTCCGCTGGAGGCCAACGCTGCCGCGGCCATTCTGCATGCCTGGTTCCCTGCGGTGGATCTGTGGGCGTTCTCCCTCATCATTACCCTGGCGCTGACCCTGACCAACCTGTGCAGTGTGAAGAACTACGGTGAGTTCGAGTTCTGGTTCGCCCTGCTCAAGGTGCTGGCGATCATCGGTTTCATCGCCGTGGGCTGTGCGGCCATGTTCGGCTTTGTGCCGAGCAGCCAGGTGAGCGGTGCCAGCCACCTGTTCGATACCCAAGGCTTCATGCCTAACGGCCTGGGCGCAGTGCTGGCAGCCATGCTGACTACCATGTTCTCGTTCATGGGTACCGAAATCGTCACCATTGCTGCTGCCGAGTCGAAGGACCCGGGCAAGCAGATCAGCCGCGCCACCAACTCGGTCATCTGGCGTATCTGCCTGTTCTACCTGGTGTCGATCTTCCTGGTCGTTGCCCTGGTGCCGTGGAACGACCCGGCCCTGGCCGAAACCGGTTCCTACCAGACTGTGCTGAGCCGCATCGGCGTGCCGAATGCCAAGCTGATCGTCGACATCGTCGTGCTGATCGCCGTGACCAGCTGCCTGAACTCGGCGCTGTATACCTCTTCGCGCATGCTGTTCTCGCTGAGCAAGCGTGGCGACGCCCCGGCGATCGCCCAGCGCACCACCAAGGCGGCAACCCCGCATGTGGCGGTTTTGCTGTCCACTGCAGCGGCTTTCCTTTGCGTGTTCGCCAACTTCGTGGCCCCGGCCCAGGTGTTCGAATTCCTGCTGGCCAGCTCTGGCGCCATTGCCTTGCTGGTGTACCTGGTGATTGCCGTGTCGCAACTGCGCATGCGCGGCCAGCGTGAGGCCCGTGGCGAGAAGATCACCTTCAAGATGTGGCTGTTCCCGGGCCTGACTTGGGCGACCATTGCCTTCATCGTCGCCATTCTGGTGGTCATGGCACTGCGTGAGGATCACCGTGCGGAGATCATCGCGACTGCGTTGCTGAGCATTGGTGTGGTAGCGGCTGGATTGCTGGTACACCGCAAGCGCGAAGCTGCCGGGCGGGTGGCGCTGGATAACTGATCCGCGCTGGCTGTAATGAAAAGGCCGCGCCCTGTAGAGGGTGCGGCCTTTTTTGTTGCCTGTACCGGCCCTATCGCCGGCAAGCCAGCGCCTACAGGAATCTTGCTGCACTCAGGCCTGTCATGACCCTGTGGGAGCTGGCTGCCGGCGATAGGGCCCTTGCAGGTTAAATGGCCCTGTCAGCCAAACTGCTTCTGCTGTTGCTGCTGCTTGGCCACCAGTTCGGATGCGGTGATGTAGGCAGCCTGGAACTCGTCGCTTTCCAGCCAGGCCATGGTGGCCTCTTCGTCGGCGCCGTCCAGCCATTTGCGGTAGGCGTTGAACACCAGCACGATGTAGTCGGTGGCGTGCTCTTCCTTGTGCCCCTTGAGCACCAGGGCCAGCAGTGGGTCTACCAGGAACACCGAGATCATCGGCACCAGGCCGCCTTCCTGGGCTTCCTTCATCTTCTCGAACATCGCATCGTAGCTGCCCGACTCCATCGCCTTGTTGTATACCTGCTCGACGCTGGCGCTGTCGCCGGCACTGGGCTTGACCGCCTGGCCGCTACGCACCATGCGGTTCTGCTTGGCCTTGCTGGCGGCGCGCTTGGCGCGTTTCTGTTGCTTGGTAGGGGTGGCCATGGGGGCTTGAGTCCTTGGGTGGTGCTGGAAAAGTGCGTATTGAATCGCAGATGGCAGTGAAACCCAAGCGGCATTGGCGGGTCTGACTCAGGCTGCCCGGACATTCGGCATTCGCTCAAAGGACATTCACGGATGAAAGCACCCGTCATGCTCGGCCTGCTGGCCGCCGCTCTTGCCGGCTGCGGCAACATTGCCGCAGTCAAATCTTTCAATACCCCCTACGGCTCGCCCAGTGGCGGTGACACCGCACGCCTGCGGGTAATCGCCGACGGTATGGTACGTGCGGTACCGGAAAAGGACTGTGTGGACTGGTACAGCCCCGGTGCCGGAGTGATTGCGGTACCCACCAAAGGCTTCGCCGACCGCAATGGCGAAACCTTGGGCATGCCGGCCAGTGTATCTGCCCGGGCGGGTGACGCAGTCAGCGAAGTGCTGGTGCCTGCCGGTAAGCCGTTTACCCTGCACTTTCTCGATGGGGGGCGCTCGGCCGGCTATGACACGGTGCAGAACTGCCTGGGCATGTTCTCGTTCGTGCCGCAAAAAGGCGCCGACTACGAGCTGGTGGTGCACGGCTACAGCGCCTGCGGCGGCACGCTCAAGCGCCTGGACAAAGCCGAGGACGTGGCCCGGCGCAAAGCTGATTATTGCAGTGCCATGGCCAACTTCTAGGCGCTTCAGGCTGGTTGGGCGACCAGCTCGTCTTCTTCGAAGCCGCGAGCGGCCTTGCCGACCAGCAGCGCATCCGGGGCGTGGGCCACGCTGTGGTCCTTGCCTGGGTAGTCCAGCGAATGCAGGAAGTGGCGGATGCAGTTGATCCGCGCGCGCTTCTTGTCATCGGACTTGATCACCGTCCACGGCGCATCGGCGGTGTCGGTGTGGAAGAACATCGCTTCCTTGGCCGCGGTGTAGTCTTCCCACTTGTCCAGCGACTTGATGTCGATGGGTGACAGCTTCCAGTGTTTGAGCGGGTCGTCCCGGCGTGAAATGAAGCGTCGCAGTTGCTCTTCGCGGTTCACCGAAAACCAGTACTTGAACAGCAGGATGCCGCTGTTGCACAGCATTCGCTCCAGGTCCGGTGTCTGGCGCATGAACTCCAGGTACTGCAGCGGTGTGCAGAACTCCATCACCTTCTCGACGCCCGCGCGGTTGTACCAGGAGCGGTCGAAGAACACCATTTCACCCGCTGTGGGCAGGTGCTGGATGTAGCGCTGGAAATACCACTGGCCCTGTTCCTGCTCGGACGGCTTCTCCAGTGCGACGATGCGTGCGCCACGTGGGTTGAGGTGCTCCATGAAGCGCTTGATGGTGCCGCCCTTGCCTGCGGCATCGCGCCCCTCGAACAGGATCACCACACGCTGGCCGGTTTCCTTCACCCAGCTTTGTACCTTCAACAGCTCGATCTGCAGCGCGTGCTTGGCCTTTTCGTAGTCCTGGCGTCGCAGGCGTGTGCGGTAGGGGTAGCTGGCCGGCAGGTGGGCCGAGGTGCTGTCTTCGTTGCTGCCCTTCGGGGCGGTGGCAACTTCCAGTGCAGCGGGTTGCTGGCTGATACGGGTGATCGTCGGTTCCGGCTTGCGCTGGCGTGGGCGGCGCGTGCGGACTGGAGTGATGGGGGGTTCGCTGGGGGCGGGGAGCAGGAGGGGGGATTCTTCGCTCATGGAGGTCCTTGCTGGTCGATACGGGTATCCGTCTTCGATTATGAAGGTGAGCGAGTGATGGCTATTTGATGCTGGTCAATGAGCAAATATTACAGACAACAAAAAACCCGCACTAGGCGGGTTTCTTGTTGTCGCTTCGGGTAACTTTGCAACCACCAGAAGCTTGAAGGTGGTGCCCAGAGACGGAGTCGAACCGCCGACACGAGGATTTTCAATCCTCTGCTCTACCGACTGAGCTATCTGGGCGACGAGGTGAATTAAATAGATTTCCGGACCGCTCGTCAACGACTTTTTGAAAAAATTTTAAATTAATTCCGTCGCTTACGATTTTTGGGGTCATTCGGCCGGTGGAACGTAGCCTTCCGCCTGTGCGTATTCTTCGCCGGCGAAAAACTTGTCCATCTCTGCCTGGAGGAATTTGCGGTCCTCGGCATTCATCATGTTCAGGCGTTTTTCGTTGATCAGCATGGTCTGGTGCTTCTGCCAGTCGGCCCAGGCTTGCTGCGAGATGTGTTCGAAGATGTCCTGGCCCTTGGCGCCGGGGTAGGGCGGGCGCTCCAGGCCTGGCAGTTCTTCTTTGTATTTGCGGCACATCACGGTGCGTGTCATCGGGCGTCTCCTGCAATCAGTTCGTCGGCCGCGCGTTCAAGCAGTTTTTTCACCGGGGCGGCAAGGCCCAGGCGCGGCGGGGTGGCGAGGTTATACCAGAGCCAGTCGGCCTCGGCCACGTGCTCGCCGACCAAGTCGACGTGCACCAGCCAGGGCTCGATTGCCAGCTGGAAGTGGCTGAAGGTATGGGTCAGGCCTTCCATGGCCTGGCTGCCTGCCAGGCGCAAGCCGTGCTGATAGGCCAGGTCGTCAAGCTGTGCGAGGTCGTCCAGCTCCGGCAGGCTCCACAAACCACCCCAAAGCCCGCTGGAGGGGCGGCGATAAAGCAGGATGGCGCCTTCGTGGTTGGCCAGCAGTGGCATCAGCGTGCGCCGTTGCGGCAGCGCCTTGCGCGGTTTGGGCTCTGGGTAGCGGGTTTCTTCGCCGTGCAGGTGTGCCTCGCAGCCGCGCTGCAATGGGCAGATCAGGCAACTGGGCTTGCTGCGGGTACACAGCGTGGCGCCCATGTCCATCATGGCCTGGGTATAGTGATTGGCGCGTTGCAGCGGGGTAAAACGCTCGGCCGTGGCCCACAGCTGGTTGGCTACCTTGGGCTCGCCTGGGTAGCCGGCCTGGGCGGTGTAGCGCGCCAGCACACGCTTGACGTTACCGTCCAGGATCGGCGCGCGAATGCCCATGCTGATGCTGGCGATGGCGCCGGCGGTGGAGCGGCCGATGCCGGGCAGCTCGGTGAGCTGCTCGACACTGCGCGGGAATTCGCCGCCATGTTGCTCGACCACGATCTTTGCCGCTTTTTGCAGGTTGCGTGCGCGGGTGTAGTAGCCCAGCCCCGTCCACAGGTGCAGCACTTCGTCCTCCGGCGCTTCGGCCAGGGCCTGCACGGTCGGCAGGGCCTGCATGAACCGGTCGAAGTAGTTGAGCACGGTGCTGACCTGGGTCTGCTGCAGCATGATTTCCGACACCCACACCCGGTACGGGGTGATGCCCTGTTGCCAGGGCAGGTCGTGCCGGCCGTGCTCGTCGTACCAGTCCAGCACAGCGCTGGAGAACTGCTCGGGGCTCATCGCTTGAACAGCCCCTTGAGTGCGTCTTTTAATTCCGGGCTCACTTTGTCTCCAAGTTTCTCTTCGAGCTTTTCATCAATCTTGTCTTTGAGGCGGTTGCCGGCCAGCTTGGCGGCAACCTTGCCCATGCCGCCCTGGTCCAGGCGGCAGGCCTTGGCGCCTAGCTCCAGCGGGCCACGGCAGCGCAGGGGCACTTCAACGCCCACGTAGCGTTCGTTGACCTGGCAGGCCGGGTCCGGCATGGCGCGCTGATCGCCTTCGACAATCACACCGACGTTGTAGTCCATGCCCAGCACACGCAGGTCGAGGTCGCCATGGCCGTTGACGGTCAGGCCCGGAATTCGCGCCTTGAGGTCCGGGTTGCTGGCAACGCCGTTGCGCACCACCAGGCTGCCGCGCAGTTCCTGGAACGGGGTGTCTTTGCCGCGTGGCTCGCCGCTCAGGGTCTTGCGGTTGAGCGTGGCGATGGCCTGGCACAGCTGCTGTTCCAGGTTGGCGTTGACCAGCACACCATCATTGATGGTGAAGTTGGCACTGCCGTTGAGGGTGTCGACCAGGGCTTTCTGGCTGTTGCCGGTGGCGGTCAGGTCGCTGGTCAGGGTCAGCAGGCCTTTGACCGGTGGAACCTGGTCCTTGCCTTCGGCCTTGATGAAGTGCTGTACCGGCACGCGCTGGATGTTGGTGTTCACACCCAGTTGCGGTACGGCAGGGCGCACATCGACTGTGCCTTTGGCTTCGAAGGTGCCGTTGTACAGCTCGCCACGCAGGGTTTGCAGGGTCAGCAGGCCGCCCTGGCCGATGGCCTTGAGCTGGGCGTCTTTGATCGGCAGCTTGTCCAGGGTCAGCGAGCCAAAGGCCAGGTCGGCTTGCAGGTCGAGGGCGCGCAGGCGGTCGACCGGCAGCAGCTTGTCGTCGCTCCACGCTACTTGAGTCGGGGCGTTGGGCAGCGGTGTGGTGCCGGCACCGGCCACGGCGCTGGCTTCTTGCTGCTTGACCTCGGCCTGGCGCGCGGCAGTGGCGCCCTTGGCTTCTTCGCTCTTGGCTGGCAGGTAGCGGTCAGCGTCGAAGGTATCGCCCTTGAGCTGCAGGCGCATGGCCTGCTTGGCGAAGTCTTCCACGGCCACACGCCCACTGAAGGTGCTGTCGTCCAGCTTCACGGCCAGGTCTTCCAGGGCCAGGCTGTTTGCTGTGCCTTGCAGGCGGGTGACCAGCTCCAGTTTGGCGAAGGCTGCCGGGTCGTTGGTGGCCGGCAGTGGGCGGCCAATGCTGTCGAGGAACGTGCGCAGGTTGAACTGGGCGATGGACAGGCCACCGCTTAGCTGTGGGGCCTTGTCCAGGTCACGCACGTTCAGCTCGCCCAGGGCGCGCAGCTGGTTGGCCGAGACTTTCAGGCCGCTCCACGAGGCGACATTGGCGGCCAGGTCGACCAGCAGCTGGCCCTGGGCGGCGAAGGTCACGGTTTTGCCGCCGGTTGGCTCACCCGAGGTTTCGCCCGACAGGCGCATGTCTTCGAAGTTGTAGCGCTTGAGCTTGCGGTCGAAGCGCAGTTCGCCGGCCAGCTCGGTGCGGGCCTTGATGTTCGGCTGACTGGCGCTGAGGAAGGCACTGGCCTTGAGTGGAATGTTCGCACCTTCATGAACCGGGCCAGTGCTCAACTGGATGCTCTCGGCGCTGTAGCTCTGGCCGGTCTTGGCATCGGTGTATTGCACGCGGGCGTTGTTCACGGTCAGGCTGTCGATGTCCAGCTTGACGGCGCGGTCGTTGCTGTCGGCTGTCGCAGGCTTCTGCTCGGCAGATGCCTGGGCAGGTGCCTCGGCGTTTGCACCGTTCTGCGCAGGCAGCGGTTTGCCGATGTCTTCCCAGTTGCCATGGCCCTGCTCGTCGCGCGCCAGGGTCAGGTTCAGGCCTTCGACGCGCACGTCGCTCATCTGCACTTCGCGGCGCAGCAACGGCAGCACGCGCACGGAAAGGCCGAGCATCTGCAGGTCGGCGAACGGCTCCTTGGGTTTGGCCAGCGTGGCGATGCTTGCGTCGTGCAACTCCAGGCCCAGCCACGGGAACAGGCTCCAGCCGATGTCGCCGTTGAGGGTCAGCTCGACGTGAGCCTTGTCCCGTGCCAGCTGGCGAATCTCGTCTTTGTAGTCGTTGGGATCAAAGAGGTGGGTCAGGGCGAAGCCCAGCGCCACGATGATCAGCAGCAACCCGAGAAGCCCCAGCCCCAGGATTTTGCCGAACGCTTTCATGGGCGAGTCCTTGTAGTCCGTTAGTGAATTCAGGCGGCAGAGTATAACGCCGCAGTGGTTGTGCCTGCTTATACGACTAGAGATACAGGCCATTTCCTACGGTTGCAGCAGATGGTACGGCTTTCGACAGGCAGGATTTTGTCAGTTCCGTATGTATCGCCTGTACCGGCCCTATCGCCGGCAAGCCAGCTCCCACAGGTATGGCACCGGCCTGGAAGACGGTGAGATCCCTGTGGGAGCTGGCTTGCCGGCGATAGGGCCGGTGCAGCGGACATGACCGTTTCAGCCGAGCAAAAAATCACGATATCAGATTGCTTTCACGCCACTTGGCTCTGCTAATCTTGCGCCGCTTTGCGAGCACCCACCATAAGAAGGATCAGATCCATGACCAGTACCGTCGCGGCGGGGGCCTCGGCCAGTGTGCCAGGCTTCCTGTCGAAGGAGCGCATCATCGCCCGCCCGGGCTTCAACCGCTGGCTGGTTCCCCCGGCTGCCCTGGCCATCCACCTGTGCATTGGTATGGCCTACGGCTTTTCGGTGTTCTGGCTGCCTTTGTCGCAAGCCCTTGGTATTACCGCCCCCATTGCCTGTGCGGCAGACATGAGCTTCATGGCCCGGATGTTCAGCGCCGAATGCGACTGGCCGATCTCGATGCTGAGCTGGATCTACACCCTGTTCTTTGTCTTCCTCGGTTGCTCGGCGGCAGTATTGGGCGGTTGGCTGGAGCACGCCGGGCCGCGCAAGGCCGGCCTGGTGTCGGCACTGTGCTGGTGCGGCGGCATGCTGATCTCGGCCATTGGTGTAAAAACCCACCAACTGTGGCTGATGTGGCTGGGCTCCGGGGTAATCGGCGGTATCGGCCTGGGGCTGGGCTATATCTCCCCTGTGTCCACGCTGATCAAGTGGTTCCCGGACAAGCGCGGCATGGCCACCGGCATGGCGATCATGGGCTTCGGTGGCGGGGCCATGGTGGGTGCACCGCTGGCCACCGCGCTGATGGGGCATTTTGGCAACGAGCACGAAGTGGGCGTATGGCAAAGCTTCGTCGCCATGGCGGCAATCTACTTCGTGTTCATGACTGCCGGCGCGCTGGCTTACCGCGTGCCGCCGACCGGCTGGAAGCCCGAAGGCTGGACCGCCCCGGCGAAAAAAGCCGGTAACACCATGGTGACCGACCGCCATGTACACGTCAGCGTCGCCTGGAAAACCCCGCAGTTCGCACTGATCTGGCTGGTGCTGTGCCTGAACGTGTCGGCGGGCATCGGCATTCTGGGCATGGCGTCGCCCCTGCTGCAGGAAGTATTCGCCGGCAAATTATTGGGCAACGAACTGACCTTCAGCCAGCTGAATGCGGCCCAGCTGGCCCAAATTGCCGCGATCGCCGCCGGCTTCACCGGCCTGCTGAGCCTGTTCAACATTGGCGGGCGGTTCTTCTGGGCGTCGTTCTCCGACTACATCGGCCGCAAGAACACCTACTTCGCCTTCTTTGCCTTGGGTGTTGGCCTTTACAGCCTGGTGCCGAACATGGGGCACCTGGGTAACGTGGCGCTGTTCGTGGCCGCGTTCTGCATCATCCTGTCGATGTATGGCGGCGGTTTCGCGACCGTGCCCGCGTACCTGGCGGACCTGTTCGGCACACAGATGGTCGGCGCCATTCATGGCCGCCTGCTGACTGCCTGGGCTGCGGCGGGCGTGCTGGGGCCGGTGTTGATCACTTACCTGCGCGAGTCTCAGTTGGCCGCGGGGGTGGAGCGGGCAGCGGCTTACGACATGACCTTGTACATACTCGCTGGCCTGCTGGTGCTGGGCTTTATCTGCAACATGCTGGTGCGCCCGGTGGCCGACAAGCACTTTATGAGCGACGCCGAACTGGCGGCCGAACGCGCGCTGAGCCATGACAAGGGCGCCGATGGGGCGCGGTCGCTGGAGTGGAAGGCGGCGCCGGGGAGCCTGGCGCTGGTGCTGCTGGCCTGGGCGGTGGTGGTCGTGCCGCTGGCCTGGGGGGTGTGGGTTACCTTGCAGAAGACTGCGGTGCTGTTCCATTGATGTAATGCTGGGCAGGCTCAAGGGGCGCTTTGCGCCCCATTCGCGGCACAAGGCCGCTCCCACAGAGAGCACATGCCGCGATTACCCGGTTGTATAGACCTGTAGCGGCATCCCGCCCCCGTAATTGCTTGCTTTGCCATATGTCATCCGCGTTTCAAGCTGGCGCGTTCTGGGCCTATAATGGAGCCCTTTTCGCCCAATGATTTTGCGGAGCTGGTGATGGTCGAACGTAAGGCTTCCGTCGAGCGCAATACCCTGGAAACCCAGGTCAAGTGCTCGATCAACCTCGATGGCAGCGGCAAGGCCCGATTCGATATCGGTGTGCCTTTCCTTGAACACATGCTGGACCAGATCGCCCGCCATGGGCTGATCGATCTGGATATCGAGTGCAAGGGTGACCTGCATATCGACGATCACCATACCGTCGAGGACGTCGGTATTACCCTGGGCATGGCATTTGCCCAGGCCATCGGTGACAAGAAGGGTATCTTCCGTTACGGGCACGCCTACGTGCCGCTGGACGAAGCGCTGTCGCGCGTGGTCATCGACTTCTCCGGCCGCCCAGGCCTGCAGATGCATGTGCCGTATACCCGTGCCAGCGTTGGCGGCTTTGATGTCGACCTGTTCCAGGAGTTCTTCCAAGGCTTCGTCAACCACGCGCTGGTAACCCTGCACATCGACAACCTGCGTGGCCACAACACTCACCACCAGATCGAAACGGTGTTCAAGGCATTCGGCCGCGCGCTGCGCATGGCTGTCACCCTCGATGAGCGCATGGCCGGGCAGATGCCGTCGACCAAAGGGTGCCTGTAAATGCAGACGGTAGCCGTAATCGACTATGGCATGGGCAACCTGCACTCGGTAGCCAAGGCGCTTGAGCACGTAGGTGCCGGTAAAGTGCTGGTCACCAGTGATGCCGCGGTCATTCGCGAGGCCGACCGTGTGGTGTTCCCGGGTGTGGGCGCGATTCGCGACTGCATGGCCGAAATCCGTCGCCTGGGCTTCGATAGCCTGGTGCGCGAAGTCAGCCAGGACCGCCCGTTCCTCGGCATCTGCGTAGGCATGCAGGCGCTGCTCGAACACAGCGAGGAAAACACCGGCGTCGACTGCATTGGCCTGTTCCCCGGCCAGGTGCGCTTCTTCGGCAAAGACCTGCAAGAAGACGGTGAGCACCTGAAGGTGCCGCACATGGGCTGGAACGAAGTCAGCCAGACCATCGACCACCCGCTGTGGCACGACATCCCTGATCGCGCACGTTTCTATTTCGTACACAGCTACTACATCAATGCCGGCAAGCCGGGTCAGGTTGTCGGCCGCGGCCACTACGGTGTCGACTTCGCCGCTGCGCTGGCTGATGGCTCGCGCTTTGCCGTGCAGTTCCACCCGGAGAAGAGCCATACCCATGGCCTGCAGTTGCTGCAGAACTTCGTCGCCTGGGACGGGCGCTGGTAAATGAGCAGGTCGAAAGCCAAGGCCTCGGTCATGACGTTGGCCCCCGAGCAGGAGCGCGATGCGCTCGACACGCTCAAGCGCTTTCTCGAAGACCGTTTCGAGCTGGAGCTGGGGTCGTTCGAGGTGGCCGAGGTGCTTGAGCTGTTCAGCAAAGAAATTGCACCCCTTTACTACAACAGGGCGATTGCCGATGTTCAACTGCACCTCAAGGAGCGGTTCGAAAGCATCGAAAGCGATCTGTGGGCGCTCGAAAAGCCCTGAAACCCTAAGAACAGACAGGTTCCCAAGATGCTGATTATCCCCGCTATCGATCTGAAGGACGGTGCCTGCGTGCGCCTGCGCCAAGGCCGCATGGAAGACTCCACGGTCTTTTCCGACGACCCGGTGAGCATGGCCGCCAAGTGGGTCGAGGGTGGCTGCCGCCGCCTGCACCTGGTCGACCTCAATGGCGCCTTCGAAGGCCAGCCAGTCAACGGCGAAGTGGTGACTGCCATCGCCAAGCGCTACCCAACCCTGCCGATCCAGATCGGCGGTGGCATCCGCTCGCTGGAAACCATCGAGCACTACGTCAAGGCTGGCGTCAGCTACGTGATCATCGGCACCAAGGCGGTGAAGCAGCCGGAGTTCGTGGCCGAAGCGTGCAAGGCCTTCCCAGGCAAGGTCATCGTTGGCCTGGATGCCAAGGACGGCTTCGTCGCCACCGACGGCTGGGCCGAAGTCAGCACCGTGCAGGTCATCGACCTGGCCAAGCGTTTCGAGGCCGATGGCGTCTCGGCGATCGTCTACACCGACATCGCCAAGGACGGCATGATGCAGGGCTGCAACGTGCCTTTCACCAAGGCACTGGCTGAAGCCACCCGTATTCCGGTGATCGCCTCGGGCGGCATCCACAACCTGGGCGACATCAAGGCCCTGCTGGACGCCAAGGCACCCGGCATCATCGGCGCCATCACCGGCCGTGCCATCTACGAAGGCACCCTCGATGTCGCCGAGGCCCAGGCCTTCTGCGACAACTACCAAGGCTGAGGACTGAACCATGGCACTGGCCAAGCGCATCATCCCTTGCCTGGACGTGGACAACGGCCGGGTGGTCAAGGGCGTCAAGTTCGAGAACATCCGTGATGCCGGCGACCCGGTGGAAATTGCCCGTCGCTACAACGAGCAGGGTGCCGACGAAATCACCTTCCTCGACATCACCGCCAGCGTCGATGGCCGCGATACCACTTTGCATACCGTCGAGCGCATGGCCAGCCAGGTGTTCATCCCGCTGACCGTGGGTGGTGGCGTGCGTACCGTGCAGGACATCCGCAACCTGCTCAATGCCGGTGCCGACAAGGTTTCGATCAACACGGCTGCGGTGTTCAACCCGGAGTTTGTGGGCGAGGCAGCGGACCGTTTCGGTTCGCAGTGCATCGTTGTCGCCATCGATGCCAAGAAGGTGTCCGGGCCAGGTGAAACGCCGCGCTGGGAAATCTTCACCCACGGTGGGCGCAAGCCGACCGGGCTGGATGCGGTCGAATGGGCGAAGAAGATGGAAGGCCTGGGTGCAGGCGAGATCCTGCTGACCAGCATGGACCAGGACGGGATGAAGAACGGCTTCGACCTGGGTGTTACCCGCGCCATCAGTGATGCGCTGGGCATTCCGGTCATTGCTTCGGGTGGTGTGGGTAACCTGCAGCACCTGGCTGACGGCATTCTGGAAGGGCATGCCAGCGCGGTGCTGGCGGCCAGTATCTTCCACTTTGGCGAGTACACGGTGCCGGAGGCCAAGGCCTACATGGCTTCGCGCGGGATCGTCGTTCGCTGATCCATTGATTGGGGCTGCTTTGCAGCCCTTCGCGGGCACGCCCGCTCCCACAGGGATCTCTCCAAACCTGTGGGAGCGGGCGTGCACGCGAAGGGCCGCAACGCGGCCCCAATTGCCTCAACCGTGGTTCTTGCCGAGCAACGCGTGATACAGCTCGGTATCCCCAAGAATCCCCACCACCCTGTCGTTATCCTGCAGCACCAGCTTGTTGCCGGTTTGATAACGAATCTGCAGCGCCTCGCGCATGCCGATGTCGGCGTGCACCACGGTCGGCCTGCGCTGCAGCAGCTCCACATCCTGCCCTGGTGCCCAGTTCTGCATGTCCAGCCCGTTCTGGCCCTGGCGTGCACGCTTGAGCGCGCCACCTTCGCCCAGGTCCAGCCATGAATCGATACCTGGGTCCAGGCATACCGAGCCATTGACCCGCTTGCAGTTGTCCAGGCTACGCATCAGGCTGCGGCCGCACAGCACGTTCAGCGGGTTGGTGTGGGCGACGAAGGTACGCACGTACTCGTCGGCCGGGTTGAGCACGATCTCCTCTGGCTTGCTGTACTGGATGATCCGCCCGTCCTTCATGATTGCAATGCGGGTACCCAGCTTCAGTGCCTCGTCCAGGTCGTGGCTGACGAACACGATGGTCTTGCTGAGCTTGGCCTGCAGGCCCAGCAGTTCGTCTTGCAGGCCCTGGCGGATCAGCGGGTCGAGGGCCGAGAACGGTTCGTCCATCAGCAGAATGTCGGCATCCATCGCCAGCGCCCGGGCCAGGCCCACGCGTTGCTGCATGCCGCCAGACAGCTCGTCCGGCTTTTTGTTGCGCCACTGGGTCAGGCCCACCAGCTCAAGCTTCTCGTCGACCAGCTTGCGCCGTTCCTTTTCAGGGCGGCCCTGCATTTCCAGGCCAAAGCTGATGTTCTCGCGCACCGTCAGCCAGGGCATCAGGGCGAACTTCTGGAACACCATGGCAATGCGCTTGGTGCGCATCATTTTCAGCTCGGCCGGGCTGCAGTGGGCAATGTCGATGTGCTTGCCTTCGTGCTCGACAAACAGCTTGCCGCGGCTGACGGTGTTGAGGCCGTTGATGCAGCGCAGCAGGCTCGATTTGCCCGAGCCGGACAAGCCCATCAGCACGCAGATCTCGCCCTTGTTGATATCAAGGTTGGCCTTTTCGACGCCGACCACCAGGCCGGTCTGCTTGAGGATCTGTTCGCGGGTCTTGCCCTGGTCCAGCAGCGACAGTGCTTCACGCGGCTTGTTGGAGAAAATGACGTCGACGTCTTCGAAACGAATGATGCTCATGCCTCACCCCTTACCGGCAGTTCCGGTTGCTTGCAGATACGGTCGAGCATGATTGCCAGCAGCACGATCGCCAGGCCCGCTTCGAAGCCCAGGGAGATATCAGCGGTGTTCAGTGCGTTGACCACAGGTTTGCCCAGGCCGTCGGCGCCCACCAGGGCGGCGATCACCACCATCGACAACGACAGCATGATGCACTGGGTGACGCCGGCGGCGATGCTTGGCATCGCATGCGGCAGTTCGATACGGGTGAGCAGTTGGCGCCGCGAGCAGCCAAACGCCTTGCCGGCGTCCATCAGCTCTTGCGGGACGTCACAGATGCCCAGGTAGGTGAGGCGGATTGGCGCTGCGATGGCGAACACCACGGTAGAGATCAGCCCCGGTACCACACCCAGGCCGAACAGGGTCAGGGTAGGGATCAGGTAGACGAAGGTGGGCACCGTCTGCATCAGGTCGAGCACCGGGCGCATGGCGGTATAGAACATCGGTTTGTGAGCGGCAAGGATGCCCAGCGGCACGCCGATCACCACACATACCACCGTGGCGAAGGTCACCTGCGCCAGGGTTTCCATGGTTTCCTGCCAGTAACCCAGGTTGAAGATCAGCAGGAATGAAAGGGCAACGAATGCGGTCAGCCCCCACTTGCGCTGGATCAGGTGCGCCAGGCCGGCGAACAGGGCGATGAGGACGAACGGGTTGAACCAGGTCAGGGCACTGGTGACCCCATGGATCATGAATTCCAGGCCTTGCGCGATGGCGTCGAAGTAATTCGCGCCGTTCTGGGTCAGCCACTCGACGAACGACGCGATGTACTGGCCCAGGGGTATTTTCTGATCGATAAGCATGATAGCGAGCTTCCACCTGCATAGATTGAAATCAACCCGGGGCAGGCACGGTCCTGCCCCGAGGTAGCGCTACTGCGTGGTTCGTTATTGCGCGAGCTTGGCCTTGGCCGCCTCAAGGCCGGGTTTGCCATCAACAGTGGTAACGCCGGCAAGCCAGGTGTCCAGCTTGCCGGGGTTGTCTTTAAGCCACTTCTTGGCGGCTGCTTCGGGTTTCATCTTGTCGTCCAGGACATAGCCCATCATGGTGCTTTCATCCTTGAGCTCGAACGACAGGTTCTTGAGCAGTTGGCCAACGTTGCTGCATTCCTGCGTGTAGCCTTTGCGGGTATTGGTCAATACGGTTGCCTTGCCGAAATCGGGGCCGAAGAAGTCGTCCCCGCCGGTGAGGTACTGCATCTTGAAACGGGTGTTCATCGGGTGCGGTTCCCAGCCCAGGAATACCAGCGCCTCGCCGCGTTTCTGCGCGCGGTCGACCTGCGACAGCATGCCGGCCTCGCTCGATTGCACAATCTTGAAACCGGCGTCTTTCAGGCCGAAGGCGTTCTTGTCGATCATGCTCTGGATGGTGCGGTTGCCATCGTTGCCGGGCTCGATGCCGTAGATCTTGCTGTCCAGTTCCTTCTTGAACTTGGGAATGTCGGCGAAATCTTTCAGGCCCTTGTCGTACAGCGCCTGGGGCACGGCCAAGGTGTACTTGGCGTTTTCCAGGTTGGCGCGCACCGTTTCCACGGTGCCGGCGTCGCGGTACTGCTTGATGTCGTTCTCCATGGTCGGCATCCAGTTGCCGAGAAACACGTCCAGGTCCTTGCCGGTGGCCAGCGACTTGTAGGTCACCGGTACCGAGATCATGGTGGTGTGGGTTTTGTAACCCAGGGCTTCGAGCACAACGCTGGTGGTCGCGGTGGTGACTGTGATGTCGGTCCAGCCGACGTCGGAGAAACGTACCGTCTGACACTGCTCGGGTTCGGCGGCCTGGGCCAGCAAGGGCGTGGACAGCAACGCAACCAGCAACAGCGAGGGTGAACCTTTCATGGATGGACTCCTGAGGTATTGTCTTCGGGTTCGCGTGGGTCGCCGGGCTTTCTGAGGGTCCGGTCGACCAGGCCTGCAGAGGGCAGGATGCGTGGCCGTGCTTTACGAGTCGCTTTCGATAATCCTCCAGCGCCGGGCAATCGCCTACTGGTAGGGTCGTATCCAGTACGGAACGGGTCGTATCCAGTAAGGGCGATGTCGCTTATAGGTTTATCCACCCCCTCGGCCGCATTTTTGCGTCACCTGGCCGCCGGAAAGCGGCGTGGTGAGGGCCGCTCCTTGAGCAAAAACAGCGCGGCGCGGCTGGACAAAAGTACGTCGGTTGCAGACGGCGAGGGGTGCGGTAAAAGCCCGATGATGCTGGCATTCAAGGCGGCCCGCTGTTTGAGCCTAGCAGCTGCCCCGCCCTGCGCATGGCGCGCAGAGACAAGCCCAGCAAGAGGTGATTCGACAATGGCCATCAGCGTGTTCGACCTGTTCAAGATCGGTGTCGGGCCCTCCAGCTCCCACACCGTCGGCCCCATGCGTGCTGGCGCCCTGTTCGTTCAGGGCCTGCGCGAACGCGGCGAGCTGGACCGTGTAAAACGGATCGAAGTGCGCCTGTATGGCTCGCTGTCGGCCACCGGCATCGGTCACGGCACCGACAACGCCACCATCATGGGCCTGATGGGCGAGTGGCCTGACGCCATTGATCCCACCTGCATCGTCCCGCGCATCGCCGACCTGCGCGAAACCAACACCCTGCAGCTGGATAGCCGCCTGCCCATCGAGTTCATCTGGGCCCGCGACATGCTGCTGCTGGACGAAAACCTGCCGTACCACCCCAACGCCATGACCCTGGTTGCCGAAGGCGAGCAGGGCGAGTTGCACCGCGACACTTACTACTCGGTGGGGGGCGGCTTTGTGGTCGATGCCGCCCAGGCCGCCAGCGGTGTGCTGGATGCCGACCAGACGGTGTTGCCGTACGATTTCAACAGCGCTGCCGAACTGCTGCGCCTGTGCAAGCAAAACGACCTCAGCGTGTCGCAATTGATGATGGCCAACGAGAAGGTCTGGCGCAGCGAGGAAGAGATCCGCGCCGGCCTGCACAAGCTCTGGGAAGCCATGCAGGAATGCGTCAACAATGGGCTTAAAGCCGAGGGTACGCTGCCCGGCGGGCTGAACGTGCGCCGCCGTGCCGCCAAGCTGCACCGCAGCCTGCAGGAGATCGGCAAGCCCAACGTGATCGGCTCGACGATGAGTGCCATGGAGTGGGTCAACCTGTTCGCCCTGGCAGTCAACGAAGAGAACGCCGCCGGTGGCCGCATGGTTACCGCGCCTACCAATGGCGCGGCTGGCATCATCCCGGCAGTGCTGCACTACTACATGCGCTTTAGCGATGAGGTGAACGAGTGCAGCGTTGTCGATTACTTCCTGGCTGCGGCTGCCGTTGGCATCCTGTGCAAGAAGAACGCGTCGATTTCCGGTGCCGAAGTGGGCTGCCAGGGTGAAGTCGGCTCAGCCTGCGCCATGGCGGCGGCAGGGCTTGCCGAAGTGCTGGGCGCTACCCCGCCACAGTTGGAGAACGCGGCCGAAATCGCCTTGGAACACAACCTCGGCCTGACTTGCGACCCGGTCGGCGGTTTGGTGCAGGTGCCGTGCATCGAGCGCAACGCGATTGCTGCGGTAAAAGCCATCAACGCGGTGCAAATGGCGCTGCGCGGTGACGGCGAACACTTCATCTCCCTCGATCAGGTGATCCGTACCATGCGTGACACCGGGGCCGACATGCACGACAAGTACAAAGAGACCTCGCGCGGTGGCCTGGCGGTCAGCGTTATCGAGTGCTGATCACTACCAGGTTTGCTGGCCACTTCGCGGGTGAACCCGCTTCCACAGGAATTGTGCAGTACCTGTGGGAGCGGGTTCACCCGCGAAGCGGCCTTTGAAGGTTGATGCAGGTGCAACATAACCACCAATGCCTCCTTATGGTGCGCCCGGCGCCTACCGATCGTCGGGTGTCGCTATCAGTGTGGGCATTGTCGGTGACACTCAAGAGTGTCGTTTCTGGGCAACTTGCAGTGCACGTGTCACCGAATTGCTCAGCCGTTACACGCACGGCGCCTAGCACGCCTGTTTTGCGACTGTCTGCCAACTCGGCCGAAGCCCCTGATTTGCCTGATGAAGGTGTCGTTTTCAGGTTTTTTTGGATAGCCGTTCAATTTCAGGCACGGCCTTTGCGTTGATATTGGCAAACATGCCCCCGGAAAATGACCGAGGGGTCATAACAAGAAATCAGTGTCCGCCTGAGGCACACCCTGCATTTGTGTGAGGAGAAATCGCGATGACGTCGTACACCTCCGGGACCCCAACCCAGAACCGCACAGCACCCCAGTCCATCGGGTTTCTTCTACTGGACAATTTCACCCTGATTTCCCTGGCATCGGCTGTCGAGCCGCTGCGTATGGCCAACCAGCTGTCCGGCCGCGAGCTGTATCGCTGGCACACCCTGACGGTCGACGGCGGCCAGGTCTGGGCCAGCGACGGCCTGCAGATCACCCCGGATGCCGCCATGCACAGCGCGCCGCCCATCGATACCGTGATCGTCTGCGGTGGGGTAGGTATCCAGCGCACCGTTACCCGTGAGCATGTCACCTGGCTGCAAGCCCAGGCCCGCCAGTCGCGCCGCCTGGGCGCGGTGTGCACTGGCAGCTGGGCCCTGGCCTGTGCCGGGCTGCTCGACGGTTTCGATTGCAGTGTGCACTGGGAGTGTCTGGCGGCCATGCAGGAGGCCTACCCGCGGGTGAACATGAGCACCCGGCTGTTCACCCTCGACCGCAATCGCTTCACCAGCTCTGGCGGCACTGCACCGCTGGACATGATGTTGCACCTGATCAGCCGCGACCATGGCCGCGAGCTGTCGGCGGCCATTTCCGAGATGTTCGTGTACGAGCGCATCCGCAACGAGCAGGACCACCAACGCGTGCCGCTCAAGCACATGCTGGGTACCAACCAGCCAAAGCTGCAGGAAATCGTGGCGCTGATGGAGGCCAACCTCGAAGAGCCGATCGACCTCGACGAACTGGCGGTGTACGTGTCGGTGTCGCGTCGCCAGCTTGAGCGGCTGTTCCAGAAGTACCTGCACTGCTCGCCATCGCGTTACTACCTGAAACTGCGCCTGATTCGTGCGCGGCAGTTGCTCAAGCAGACGCCGATGTCGATCATCGAAGTGGCGTCGGTGTGCGGCTTTGTGTCCACACCGCACTTCTCCAAGTGCTACCGCGAGTACTTCGGCATTCCGCCGCGTGACGAGCGCGTGGGGTCCAACACTGCGCAGCAGGTGGCCATGATGCCGATTCCGCAGGCCATGACCCTGTCGCCGCACAGTGGGCCAATGGCGGCCCTGAGCCAGGCGCGCAACGAGTCGACCTTTGCCAGTGTAAGGCTCTGATATCGAGTCGACTCTTATGCGGGGCAAGCCCGGCCCCACGAGTCGACCGCTGAAGCTGAACCAGCGGTGGCCTGCTCCCACAGGCCATCTGCTGAGTGTGAACCGGCGTTGAGCCTGTGGGAGCGGGCTTGTTCCGCGAAGGGGCCGGTCCTGGATGAATGAGTTACGCGCGTTTGTTGAACGCCGCCAACGCCGGCAACAACTGCTTGTCGATCGCCTGGCGCACTGCCGGCAAAATCGTCGCGCTGCCGGTATACATCTGCTCGACCATCCCTTTCAGTGCCCGCGCATTGGGCTCGGTCAGCCCGCATACCACCGCCTCGCAGGCCTGCTCGGCAGTGGCCCCGGCGGGGATGTCGAAACCGCGCGCGCGCAGGTGGCCTGCCAGGTCGTCCTGATCAATCAAATCCGCATGCATCATGGCTGTTGTCCCTTTTATCGCGAAGAGAGTGCTGCTGTGATTTACGACCGATTCTGTGTCTGCAGCGACAGGCCCGCAAGGGCTGAATGTCGCAATGGCTGGTTTGGCTAAGAACAGGTCGTTCCCGGCTAATTGCCGCTTCCGGGAAGCCAGCAGACTGCAGTCATTCACGGTCCACGAGGGTTTGGTCACCCTCACTCATGCACAGTGGATGTTGCTCGCTCTTGACCCCGGATGCTCACGGCTTTCCGGGGTTATTTTTTTGAGCGCTCAGTGGGGTAATTGCAGGACGCGGCCGATGAATTGCGCAGCAGGCAAGTCGCGCTGGCTATCTGCGAGGTTTTGCAGCAATTGCGCACTCTGTTCACTAAAAGGTGCTGACTTCGGCCCCGCCAGGTCTACATGCAACAGCATCTGCTCACTTGCAGCCAGCACCTCGTCGAACCCGGCCCGGTGCAGGCTGTGGTAGACGTGCAGGCGCTTGCGGTCGAACCCGATGATCTGCGTCTGCACCCACACCTCGGCCCCCAGCTTCACCTCATGCAGGTAGTTGATGTGCGCCTCCAGGGTAAACAGGGAATTTCCGCTTTGCCCACGGCTGTCGGCGTCCAGGCCGATGCGCTCCATCAGCGCATCGGTGGCGTAGCTGAAAATCAGCAGGTAGAAGGCATCGCGCAGATGCCCGTTGTAATCGACCCAGTCCTCCTGGACTGGGGTGCGGTAGGTCACAAGTGCGGGCATTGCTTACTCCTCAATCGCCAAAGGCCATGCCGTGTGTGGCCTTGCTGGTCTTCACAGCCTCCAGCACCGCCAGCAGGGTGTCATCACGATAGCGCTCCAGCGCGGCGATGCTGCGCTCGCCCAGTTGCTCCGAGGTGCCGTCCACCACATCGTCGATCAGCTTGTCGGTCAGCTCTGGTGCCGGCAGGTACGTCCAGGGCAGCTTGAGGGCCGGGCCGAACTGCGACATGAAGTGGCGCATGCCGGCATCGCCACCGGCCAGGGTGTAGGTGAGGAAAGTGCCCATGAACGACCACCGCAGGCCTGCGCCAAAGCGGATGGCATCGTCGATCTCACCGGTGGTCGCCACGCCATCGTTGACCAGGTGCAGCGCCTCGCGCCACAGCGCTTCGAGCAGGCGGTCGGCAATGAAACCGGGCACTTCCTTGCGTACATGCAACGGGCGCATGCCCAGCGCGGTGTAGATGGTCTTTGCCGCCTCGATGGCTTCAGGCGCGGTACGCTTGCCGCCGACGATTTCGACCAACGGTAGCAGGTAAACCGGGTTGAACGGGTGGCCGACCACGCAGCGTTCGGGGTGGGTAGCCGACTCGTAGAACTCGCTGGGCAGCAGGCCTGAAGTGCTGGAACCGATGATGGCCTCGGGCTTGGCGGCGGCGCTGATTTTTGCGTGCAGGTCGAGCTTGAGGTCCAGCCGCTCGGGTGCGCTTTCCTGGATGAAATCGGCGTCGCGTACGCATTCTTCGAGGGTGCTGACGACTTTCAGCCGACCCTGTGATGCACCTTGGGCCAGGCCCTGTTTTTCAAGCGCCGGCCACGCGTTGGCGATGCGCTTGCGCAGTGCTTGCTCGGCACCGGGCGCCGGGTCCCAGGCGACCACGTCCAGGCCGTGGGCAAGGGCGCGGGCAACCCAGCCGCTGCCGATTACGCCGCTACCCAGCGCGGCGAAGGTCTTGATCTCGGTGATGAAGGGCATATCAGTCTCCTGAAGTGATCAGCGGCGTTTGAGGTTCATCTTTTCCCGGCCTTCTGCCGGGGTCAGCACGCGGGCACCGAGGCGCGAAATGATCTCCACCGCCCGCTCGACCAACTGGCCGTTGCTGGCCAGCACCCCGCGGTCCAGGTACAGGTTGTCTTCCAGGCCTACCCGCACATTGCCGCCGAGTAACACAGCTTGCGCGGCCATCGGCATCTGCATGCGTCCGATGCCGAAGCCAGCCCAGGTGACATTGGCGGGCAGGTTGTCGACCATCGCCTTCATGGTGGTGGTGTCGGCCGGTGCGCCCCAGGGAATGCCCAGGCACAGCTGGAACAGCGGGTCTTCGAGCAGCCCTTCCTTGATCATCTGCTTGGCGAACCACAGGTGGCCGGTGTCGAAAATTTCCAGTTCAGCTTTCACGCCCAGTTCGGTGATGCGTTTGGCGCCGGCGCGCAGTTGCGCCGGGGTGGAGACGTAGATCGAATTGCCGTCGCCGAAGTTGAGCGTGCCGCAGTCGAGGGTGCAGATTTCCGGCAACAGGGCCTCGACATGGGCCAGGCGCTCCAGCGGGCCGATCAGGTCGGTGCCCGGGCCGAACTCCAGGGGCGTTTCGCCTGGGCCGATTTCCAGGTCGCCACCCATGCCGGCGGTGAGGTTGACGATGATGTCCACATCGGCCTCGCGGATGCGTTCCATGACTTCGCGGTAAAGGTTTACGTCGCGGCTGAAACGGCCGGTTTGCGGGTCGCGGACATGGCAGTGGACCACGGTGGCGCCGGCTTTGGCGGCTTCGACGGCGGATTCGGCGATCTGCTTGGGGGTGACCGGGACCAAGTGGCTTTTCGAGGCGGTGTCACCGGCGCCGGTGAGGGCGCAGGTGATGATGACGTCGTGGTTCATGGCGGTTCCTTGTAGTGTCTGTGATGGCCCTTTCGCGGGGCGAGCCCGCTCCCACAGGATCAGCGAGATCCTGAGTTTTACGCTGTACCTGTGGGAGCGGGCTTGCCCCGCGAAGAGGCCGGATCAGTTGGCGGTGAGCTTGAGGTTCTCGGCCGCAGGCTTGCCGTCGAAGGTGGTGACCCCTTCGAGCCAGCGGGCCTTGTCGTCGGGGTGGTCGTTGAGCCACTGGCGGGCCGATTCCAGTGCGTCCTTGTGGTCGAGCAGCGGCTGCATCATGCGGCTCTCGTCCTCGGCGCTGAAGTTCAGGTTGGCCAGCAGGCGGTGGGCGTTGGGGCAGCGTTCGGCGTAGTCCGGCGCAGTTACCGTCCATACCGTGGCGCGGCCTTCGTCAGGGCCCAAGGCATCCTGGCTGTCACCCAGGTAGGCCATGTCGATGTTCACGTTCATCGGGTGCGGCGCCCAGCCGAAGAACACCACGGCCTCCTTGCGGCGCACGGCGCGGTCGACGGCAGCGAGCATGCCGGCCTCGCTGGACTCGACCAGCTGGAACTTGCCCAGGCCGAACTGGTTCTTGGTGATCATGGCCTTGATCTGGGTGTTGGCGCCCGAGCCTGGCTCGATGCCATAAATCTTGCCGCCCAGCTCTTTCTCGAACTTGTGAATGTCGGCGAAGGTCTTCAGGCCTTTGTCATACAGGTACTTCGGCACTGCCAGGGTCGCCCGCGCATCTTCCAGGCTGGGCTTTTCCAGTACCTTTACCTGCTGGGCATCGATGAACGGTGTGATGGTCTGGGTCATGATCGGGTTCCAGTAACCCAGGAACATGTCCAGGCGCTTGTCGCGGATGCCGGCGAAAATGATCTGCTGCGAAGCGCTGGTCTGTTTGGTCTGGTAGCCCAGGCCATCAAGCAGCACCTGGGCCATGGCGCTGGTGGCGATGACATCGGTCCAGTTGACCACGCCCAGGCGCACGTTCTTGCAGGCCGCGGGCTCTGCGGCGTAAAGCGGGGAAGTGGCGATGCTACTCAGGGCAAGGGTCAACAGGCTGCGGCGGATCAAGCTGTGCATGGTGGCTCTCCATCGGCAGTGCATATTGTTATGGGGTTCGGTCTCTCTGGACCGTGTGAACACGCTACGCTGCTGGCAGGGTGAAAAATCGCACCCTGGCGACCAACACTTGCACGGAGGCGACCACCTTTGCCGTGGAGCATGCAATGCTGCAAACCATTCATTTTCTGCTGTTGCCCGGGTTCTCGGCCATGGGCTTCATCAGTGCCCTGGAGCCGCTGCGGGTAGCCAACCGGTTCAAGGGCCCGTCGTACCGCTGGCAGGTGCTGAGCCTGGATGGCGGGGCGGTGCAGGCCAGCAACGGCATGTCGGTGAACGCCGATGCGGCGTTGGCCGCGGGCGAGCCTGCGGGCATTTTGCTGATCGTGGCCGGTTTCGATCCCCTGGCCTGTTACGGGCCGGGCCTGCAGCAGGCGCTACGCCGCCTGGACCACGACGGGGTGATCCTGGGCGGTATCGATACTGGCGCCGTTGTACTGGCCGAGTCCGGCCTGCTCGACGGCCACCGCGCCACCGTGCACTGGGAGGCGCTGGAGGCGTTCAAGGAGAACTACCCGAGCCTGCAGGCGACCCAGGAGTTGTTCGAGATCGACCGCCGGCGTATCACCTGCGCTGGCGGTACGGCGTCCATTGACCTGATGCTCGACCTGATTGCACAGGCCCATGGCAGCGAGTTGGCGGTGCAGGTGTCGGAGCAATTCGTGCTCGGGCGTATCCGCCAGCGACAAGACCATCAGCGCATGCAGATCGCCAGCCGCTATGGCATCAGCAACAAGAAGCTGGTGAAGGTGATTGGCGAAATGGAGCGCAATACCGAGCAGCCACTCAATACCCAGGTGCTGGCAGAAGCGGTGCAGGTGACCCGGCGGCAGCTGGAACGGCTGTTTCGTGTGCACCTGGACGACACGCCCAGTGGTTTCTATTTGCGACTGCGGCTGGATAAGGCCAGGCAGTTGTTGCGCCAGACCGACATGAGTGTGCTGGAGGTGGGCGTGGCGTGTGGGTTTGAGTCGGCTTCGTATTTTACCCGCTGTTATAGGGCCCGGTATCATCGTTGCCCGCGGGAGGACAGGTTGGCCAGGGCGGTTTGATGTTTGTCAGTGCTGGCCTCTTCGCGGGACAAGCCCGCTCCCACAGGGACCCCACATCTCTCAGGCTCTATTGAGTCCTGGGCCACAGGACCATGGCAGTCCTCAGTGGCTGAGGTGATCCTGTGGGAGCGGGCTTGTCCCGCGAAGAGGCCGGTGCAGGTTTACTGCTGGCCAATGGACTGCAAATACTCCGACCGGTCATCACTGCGCTGGGCCACGCAGGTATCCCAGGCCGCCTGGAATGCCTTGCTCCCCGCCTTTTCGGCATAGGTCTCGACCTTGCAATCAGCATCGCGCAGTTGCATCCACAGCTTCTCTGCCGCGTCCATGCGCCCGATCAGGGCAGTGGCCTGGTCGCCTTCGTCGGCATATTGATCGCGAATGCGCTGGATCAAGTCATCGTAAGCCGACTTCAGTTCCCGCTCTGCCGTCTGCTTGTTGAACGCCGCGCAGGCGTAGGTCTGCTGGTCGGTCTCGACGTTGTCGCACGGGGTGCTTTCTTCCTCGCCGGCGTGGGCGCCCGATACGACGGCCAGCAATACCAGCCATGCCAATGATTTCATCCCTTTTCTCCTCAACAGGCTGACGAATCGCAGGATTCTCGCTCAGACGACGGCGCTGTGGTAGCCACCTGTCCAAATGTTCATAAAGCCGCCAGAAAGGTCGTTATCGAGACTGTCTCTCATCGCCAGACGGCGTGCCAGAGGGCGTGTTGTCGCGCATTGACGCTTTCGGCAAACCCCCTGTCGTTTTTGCATCGGGGCGTCATTGGGCACAGGCATATGCTGGCCCCAAAGCGCCGGCACAAGGTTTGGCGCCAACCATTCAATAAAAGGGGACAGCCTGATGAGCCCAGCCGAACTTCACGCCGACAGCATCGTCATCGACGGCCTGATCATTGCCAAATGGAACCGCGAGCTGTTCGAGGACATGCGCAAAGGCGGGCTGACTGCGGCCAACTGCACGGTGTCGGTCTGGGAAGGGTTCAAGGCTACCGTCGACAACATTGCCTCCAGCCAGAAGCTGATCCGTGACAACAGCGACCTGGTGATGCCGGTGCGCACCACCGCCGACATCCGCAAGGCCAAGGAGCTGGGCAAGACTGGCATCCTGTTCGGCTTCCAGAACGCCCATGCGTTCGAAGACCAGATCGCTTACGTTGACGTGTTCAAGCAGCTGGGCGTAGGCATCGTGCAGATGTGCTACAACACCCAGAACCTGGTGGGCACCGGCTGCTACGAGCGTGACGGCGGGCTGTCGGGCTTCGGCCGCGAGATCGTCGCGGAAATGAACCGCGTCGGCATCATGTGCGACCTGTCCCACGTCGGCTCCAAGACTTCCGAAGAGGTCATCCTCGAATCGAAAAAGCCGGTGTGCTACTCGCACTGCCTGCCATCGGGCCTGAAAGAGCACCCGCGCAACAAGTCGGATGAAGAGCTGAAGTTCATCGCCGACCACGGCGGCTTCGTCGGCGTGACCATGTTCGCGCCGTTCCTGGCCAAAGGCATCGACTCCACCATCGACGACTACGCCGAAGCCATTGAGTACACCATGAACATTGTCGGTGAAGACGCCATCGGTATCGGTACCGACTTCACCCAGGGCCACGGCCAGGACTTCTTCGAGTACCTGACCCACGACAAGGGCTACGCCCGCCGCCTCACCAACTTCGGCAAGATCATCAACCCGCTGGGCATCCGCACCGTGGGCGAATTCCCCAACCTCACCGAAACCTTGCTCAAGCGCGGCCATTCCGAGCGTGTGGTGCGCAAGATCATGGGCGAGAACTGGGTCAACGTCCTCAAGGACGTCTGGGGCGAGTAAGCCGCTCTCCAAGCCTGAAAGCCCCTGCCAGCAACGCCGGGGCACCCACATAAAAATTTTATGGAGTTGAGTTTCCATGGCCAAGATCGCCCCGCAATTGCCAATCGAAGTCGACAGCGAAACCGGTGTCTGGACCAGCGACGCCTTGCCGATGCTGTACGTGCCGCGCCACTTCTTCGTCAACAACCACATGGGCATCGAGGAAGTGCTGGGCGCCGACGCCTATGCCGAGATCCTCTACAAGGCCGGCTACAAGTCCGCCTGGCACTGGTGTGAAAAAGAAGCCGAGTGCCATGGCCTTGAAGGCGTAGCGGTGTTCGAGCACTACATGAAGCGCCTGAGCCAGCGTGGCTGGGGCCTGTTCGAGATCCAGGACATCGACCTGGACAAAGGCACCTGCAGCGTCAAGCTCAAGCACTCGGCGTTCGTGTACGTGTACGGCAAGTGTGGCCGCAAGGTCGACTACATGTTCACCGGCTGGTTCGCCGGCGCAATGGACCAGATTCTCGCTGCCCGCGGCAGCTCGATCCGCACCGTGGCCGAACAGGTCTACGGCGGGTCGGAAGAAGGCCGCGAAGATGGCCTGTTCGTTACAAAGCCGTTGTAAGCCGGAGATAGCGTCATGGCATTCGAAGCAATGTTCCAGCCGATCCAGATCGGCAAACTGACCATCCGCAACCGCGTGCTCAGCACCGCGCACGCCGAGGTTTACGCCACTGACGGCGGCATGACCACCGACCGCTATGTGAAGTACTACGAAGAGAAGGCCAAGGGCGGCATCGGCCTGGCGATCTGCGGCGGGTCGTCCGTTGTTGCCATCGACAGCCCGCAGGAATGGTGGGCGTCGGTCAACCTGTCCACCGACCGTATCATCCCGCACTTCCAGAACCTGGCTGACGCCATGCACAAGCATGGCGCCAAGATCATGATCCAGATTACCCACATGGGCCGTCGCTCGCGCTGGGACGGCTTCAACTGGCCGACCCTGATGTCGCCGTCGGGTATCCGTGAACCTGTGCACCGCGCCACCTGCAAGACCATCGAGGTGGAAGAGATCTGGCGCGTCATCGGCAACTACGCGCAGGCCGCGCGGCGTGCCAAAGAGGGCGGCCTGGACGGCGTGGAACTGTCGGCCGTGCACCAGCACATGATCGACCAGTTCTGGAGCCCGCGGGTCAACAAACGTACCGACGAATGGGGCGGCACGTTTGAAGGCCGCATGAAGTTCGGCCTGGAAGTACTGAAAGCGGTGCGCGCCGAAGTGGGTGACGACTTCTGTGTGGGCATGCGTATCTGTGGCGACGAGTTCCACCCTGATGGCCTCAGCCACGAGGACATGAAACAGATCGCCGCGTATTACGACGGCACCGGCATGCTCGACTTCATTGGCGTGGTCGGCTCGGGTTGCGACACCCACAACACCCTGGCCAACGTCATCCCGAACATGAGCTACCCGCCAGAGCCGTTCCTGCACCTGGCGGCCGGCATCAAGGAAGTGGTCAAGGTCCCGGTACTGCACGCGCAGAACATCAAGGACCCGAACCAGGCCACGCGCATTCTTGAAGGCGGCTACGTGGACATGGTCGGCATGACCCGTGCTCACATGGCTGACCCGCACCTGATCGCCAAGATCAAGATGGGCCAGATTGACCAGATCAAACAGTGCGTCGGCGCCAACTACTGCATCGACCGCCAGTACCAGGGCCTGGATGTACTGTGCATCCAGAACGCCGCCACCTCCCGTGAATACATGGGGGTGCCGCACATCATCGAGAAGACCACCGGCGTCAAGCGCAAGGTGGTGGTGGTTGGCGCAGGCCCGGCCGGCATGGAAGCGGCCCGCGTGGCCGCCGAACGTGGCCACGACGTGACCCTGTTCGAGAAAAAAGACCAGATCGGCGGGCAGATCACCATTGCCGCCAAGGCACCGCAGCGTGACCAGATCGCCGGTATTACCCGCTGGTACCAGCTGGAACTGGCGCGCCTGAAAGTGGACCTGCGCCTGGGGACCGCTGCCAGCGTGGACGCCATCCAGGACCTGCGCCCGGATGTCATCGTGCTGGCGGTGGGCGGCCATCCGTTCGTCGAGCAGAACGAGCACTGGGGCGCTGCCGAAGGGCTGGTGGTCAGCAGCTGGGACGTACTCGACGGCAAGGTTGCGCCGGGCAAGAACGTGCTGGTGTACGACACCATTTGTGAATTCACCGGCATGTCGGCAGCAGACTACATTGCCGACAAAGGCAGCCAGGTTGAAATCGTCACCGACGACATCAAGCCGGGCGTGGCCATGGGCGGCACGACCTTCCCGACCTACTACCGCAGCATGTACCCGAAAGAAGTGATCATGACCGGCGACATGATGCTGGAAAAGGTCTACCGCGAAGGCGACAAGCTGGTGGCGGTGCTGGAGAACGAATACACCGGCGCCAAGGAAGAACGCGTGGTCGACCAGGTGGTGATCGAGAACGGCGTGCGGCCTGATGAAGCACTGTACTACGCGCTGAAGGACGGCTCGCGCAACAAGGGCCAGATCGATGTGGAGGCGCTGTTCGCCATCAAGCCGCAGCCGATCCTCAGCCAGCCGGGCGAGGGCTACCTGCTGTATCGGATCGGCGACTGCGTGGCCCAGCGCAACGTGCATGCAGCGATCTACGACGCCTTGCGGCTGTGCAAGGATTTCTGATCCCGCGCGCCTAAACGCCGTAGACCCCTGTGGGAGCGGGCTTGCCCCGCGAATGCGTCAGCACCAACAACGATGTTGTCAGGCCGGACGTCTTCGCGGGACAAGCCCGCTCCCACAAGGGGCATAGCGGCGCAAGAATTCAGCTGTTGTTGTGGGAGCCTCCCATGTTGAACACCCTTCTACCCATCCTGCTGTTCGCTGCCCTTGGCCTGGCAGTGCTCGGCGCCCTGCGCCGGGTGCGCATGTGGCGGCGTGGCCGGGCTTCCAAGGTCGACCTGATCGGCGGCCTGCTGGCCATGCCGCGGCGCTACCTGGTGGACCTGCACCACGTGGTCGAGCGCGATAAGTACATGTCCAAGACCCACGTGGCTACCGCAGGCGGCTTCGTGCTGTCGGCCGCGCTGGCGATTCTGGTGCATGGCTTTGGCCTGCAGAGCAAAATCCTCGGCTACGCGTTACTGGTAGCCACGGTAATCATGTTTACCGGGGCCATCTTTGTCTTCAAGCGCCGCCTCAACCCGCCATCGCGCCTGTCCAAGGGGCCGTGGATGCGCTTGCCGAAGAGCCTGCTGGTATTCGCCGCAAGCTTCTTCATTGCCACCCTGCCGGTCGCCGGCATCCTGCCCGCCAACACGGGCGGCTGGGTGATGGTCGCCGTACTCGGCCTGGGCGTGCTGTGGGGTGTGTCGGAGCTGTTCTTCGGCATGACCTGGGGCGGCCCTATGAAGCACGCCTTCGCCGGTGCCCTGCACCTGGCCTGGCACCGCCGTGCCGAGCGCTTCGGCGGCGGCCGCTCCGCCGGTCTCAAGCCGCTGGACCTGGAAGACCCGAACGCGCCGCTGGGCGTGGAAAAGCCGGCGGACTTCACCTGGAACCAGCTGCTGGGCTTCGACGCCTGCGTGCAGTGCGGTAAATGTGAAGCCATGTGCCCGGCCTTTGCTGCCGGCCAGCCGCTGAACCCGAAAAAGCTCATTCAGGACATGGTCATCGGCCTGGCCGGCGGCACGGACGCCCAGTTCGCCGGCAGCCCGTACCCGGGCAAGCCGATCGGTGAGCATGGCGGCCACCCGCACCAGCCGATCGTCAATGGTCTGGTCGACGCCGAAACGCTGTGGTCGTGCACCACTTGCCGTGCCTGCGTCGAGGAATGCCCGATGATGATCGAGCACGTCGATGCCATCGTCGACATGCGCCGCCACCTCACCCTGGAAAAGGGCGCCACCCCGAACAAGGGCGCCGAGGTGCTGGACAACCTGATCGCCACTGACAACCCAGGCGGCTTCGCCCCCGGCGGGCGCATGAACTGGGCGGCCGACCTCAACCTGCAACTGCTGTCGGAGGTGAAAACCACCGACGTGCTGTTCTGGGTTGGCGACGGTGCCTTCGACATGCGCAACCAGCGCACCCTGCGTTCGTTTGTCAAAGTGTTGAAGGCCTCGGGCGTGGACTTTGCCGTGCTCGGCCTGGAAGAACGCGACAGTGGCGACGTTGCCCGCCGCCTGGGCGACGAAGCGACTTTCCAGCAACTGGCCAAACGCAATATCCAGACCCTGGCCAAGTACACGTTCCAGCGCATCGTCACCTGCGACCCGCACAGCTTCCATGTGCTGAAGAACGAGTACGGCGCATTGGGCGGCGACTACCAGGTGCAGCACCACAGCACCTACATGGCCGAACTGATCGCGGCCAACAAGCTCAACCTCGGCCAGCACAAGGGCGGCAGCGTCACCTACCACGACCCTTGCTACCTGGGCCGCTACAACGGTGAGTACGAAGCACCGCGTGAAGTGCTCAAGGCGCTGGGTATCGAAGTGCGCGAGATGCAGCGCTCGGGCTTCCGTTCCCGCTGCTGCGGCGGTGGCGGTGGGGCGCCGATCACTGACATCCCGGGCAAGCAGCGTATCCCCGACATGCGCATGGACGACATCCGGGAGACCGAGGCCGAGCTGGTGGCCGTGGGTTGCCCACAATGCACCGCCATGCTCGAAGGCGTGGTCGAACCGCGCCCGCAGATCAAGGACCTGGCCGAGCTGGTGGCCGACGTGCTGATCGAAGAGGACGCGCCGTCTGCCGCAAAGCCGCAAACGGCCAAACGTGAACCTGCGGAGGTGCACTGATGAGCGACATTATCCGCCGCGACCCACGCGCCGAGTGGATCGCCCGTAACCGCCTGCACCCGCTGCATGCGGCCATGCAGACGCAACAGACCAGCTGGATGGGGCCCAATGGCCTGATCCGCAAGAACCCCCATGCGATTGCCGCAGGCTTCATCGGCCCGGCCGGCATCAAGCGCATCGACCGCAGCGGCGCCCAGCAGGGTACCGGTGTGGGCGGGCGGCGCACGGCGGCGGCAGAGGTCAAGCTGCCGCTGCACCAGGTGCCGGCGCCGGCGTTCTACATCGCCGTGGTGCCGGACATGGTCGGTGGTCGCCTGAGCAGCCACGACCGCGATTTGCTCGGCCTGGCCCACAGCCTGGCCGGCAGTGACGGCGCGGTGCTGGCGGTGGTCTTTAACGAGCACAAGGAAAGCAACTTTTCCACAGCCGGTGTCGACCGCCTGCTGGTCATCGAGGGCGAGGCCTTCGAGGGTTATGCACCGGAGCAACTGGTGCAGGGCCTGCGGGCTGTGGATAACCAGTTCACCCCGCGCCACTGGCTGCTGCCCGACAGCCGCACCGGTGGCGGCGAACTGGGCCGACGCCTGGGCGCGGCGCTGGGCGAGCGCCCGGCCACGCGGGTGTGGCAGGTCAAGGACGGCCAGTGCATCGGCCGCGCCGGTGCTGGCCAGCAAGACCTGCAACGTGCCGTGCCACGGCTGATCCTCGCGGCCGCCGAGTGCGCGGAGCCGGTCAGCGAAACCCGTCACGAAGCCTTGCCGGTGGAGTTGTCCACACGCGTGGCGCGCAGCCTGTCGCGCATCGAAGACCTGGGCTCGGTGGCCGTGGACCCGGCCACCATTGCCATGGCCGAGGCCGAGTTCATCATCTCGGGCGGCAATGGGGTCAAGGACTGGGACCTGTACCACCAGGCCACCGCAGCCCTTGGCGCCACCGAAGGTGCCTCGCGGGTGGCGGTGGACGACGGCTTCATGCCGCGCAATCGCCAGGTGGGTGCCACCGGTACCTGGGTCACCGCGCGCGTGTACGTGGCTGTGGGCATCTCGGGTGCCATCCAGCACCTGCAGGGCATCGGCGCCTGCGACAAGGTGGTGGCGATCAACATGGACCCGGGCTGCGACATGATCAAACGGGCGGACCTGTCGGTGATTGGCGACAGTTCGGCGATTCTCAAGGCACTGATCGAGGCTGTGGACAACTACCGCAGCGGCGGCCAGCGCGACGCGGCATAAGGGCACGAGCATGAGTACGAAAGTGATCAGCCTGGTTTCCATCGGTGCCCACCCAAGCTCCGGGCGCGCTCGCCGCGCCGAGCAGGATGCCCGCGCCGTGGAACTGGGTTTGCAGCTGGCTGGGGATAACTTGCAGGTGGTCCATGCCGGCAACCCACAGGAAGAAGCGCTGCGCGCCTACCTGGGCATGGGCCTGGACCATCTTGACGTGCTGGAGCAGCCGGCCGGTGCCGATGTGCTGGGCGTGCTGGGGGATTACCTGCGCGACGCCGGGGCACAGCTGGTGCTGACCGGTAGCCAGGCCGAGACGGGTGAAGGCTCGGGCATGCTGCCCTTCCTGCTGGCCGAAAAACTTGGCTGGCCGTTGATCGTGGGGCTGGCTGAGGTGGAGTCGATCGAGAACGGCACCGCCCAGGTCTTGCAGGCGTTGCCGCGGGGCCAGCGGCGCCGGCTGAAAGTGCGCCTGCCGTTGCTGGCGACTGTGGATAACGCTGCGCCCAAGCCGCGCCAGAGCGCATTCGGGCCCGCGCGACGGGGTGTGCTGGCTGCGCGTAATGTGGCCATTGTCGAAGATGAGTTGCTGGCCGATGCCGAGTTGCAACCGGCCCGTCCCCGGCCCAAGCGCCTGAAGGTGATCAAGGCCAAGAGCGGTGCGGACCGCATGAAAGCAGCAACGGCAAAGGCCAGTGGCGGCGGTGGCAAGGTGCTGAAGGATGTTTCGCCACAGGAAGGTGCTGAGGCCATCCTCAAGCTGCTGGTGGAAGAGGGCGTGCTGCGCTAAAGCCTTACGCGCTCTTCGGCAAGCCCCCCTCACTCTGTGGGAGCGGGCTTGCCCCGCGAACACCGGCGCAGCCGGTGCCATGCACCGCGTCGCCAGCTTCGCGGGGCAAGCCCGCTCCCACAACGACCCCCTGATCTGTTGCAGGCACATTCCGCCTGTGCATAAGTCCCTCCTTTTCCCCACCACACCGCCAGATTTGACGGAAATGGCACAACCATCAGGTGCAACTCTGTTTTGCCCACGGAATCTGTTCGCCAAGGTGTGGATAAAGTGTTGGTGCATGGCTGGGGGCCATATATAACGGGGCTCAGAGAGTTTTGATCATAAACTGATCAAATGTGAGCCGGCTCCTCAGCCACAGATATGCGTGCGTCCCGCAGGTTTTGCCCACAATCGCTGTTAGCGGGTCTGTGGATAATCTGTTCGGCGCTACCTGAAAGCCGCGCAGCTCCTGGCTTGTGAGTGATTGATTAAGAAATGATCAAATGGGCATGGATATCTTCAGATCACTGATTTTCAAGGCGTTGAATCGCTTATCCACACCCGACGCGCTGCATGTTCGCGCTTTGTTCACAAACTCTGTTGGTGAGTCTGTGGATAAGGTGTATGGAGTCCTCTGTGGCCCAACAGTTAGGCTGCCTTGCTGGCTTTGATCAAAAAATGAGCAGTCATTCACCTGATATTTATGTCAGTAGCCACACCTTTCATTCACCGCTACGGTATTCCAAACAATTAAAACTTGTGCATAACCTATGGCGGCTCATTTTTTGACGACAGACCTGCAGCGCTCCGTGTTGCCAGGTCTGCACGCTTATTCACCTTACGGCTTCATGAAAACCAGCCCAGCACCGGTGCTGGCTTTTGGTGGCCAGCATCGTGATCCGCTCACGGGCAATTATCCGTTGGGCAATGGCCGTCGCTTCTATAGCCCGACCCTCTTGCGCTTTACGACCTGTGACTCGCTCAGCCCGTTTTCCAAGGGGGGTATCAATGGGTACGCCTACTGTGGCGGAGATCCGGTAAACCGGCATGACCCAAACGGTGCATTCTGGGGCGTCATACTCAGGGGCATTGGCTTGCTCTCCAGCGGTGCCACCTTCTCGGGCGCGACGGTTCGAACAATGAGGAATGTGGTCGGGCGCAGGTCGGCTGCTCGGTTGGCTAACGGCGTGCCCGCTGATTATCAGGAGCTACCGCTTACAGCCAGAATTTCGAACCAGCAGTTCAGTTTGACAGGCGCTTTTGGCGTAGCCGGGCAGGTGGTCGCCGCCGCCAACGGGGTGACCCCAAGCGTTCAGAGCGCTGTGGATCTCATCGCGCTAGGAAATACGGTCACAAATCTGAGCGGTGGTTTGACAGGAAATTTTGCCGCAGCACGTGAAGTAGCCCACTACATGCGGACTTATCCACGTGACACTCACCGGTTATTGGGGAATACGTTCATGGATTTGACGATGTTGGACGAGATGCTCTCTACCGTAGGCCGTGGGTTGGCATACGTAGGCAGAGGATTTGCAGCCGCTGCGAGCTGGATCAGGTCGTTACGATCGGTGCCTCATGATGTCCAGGTATAGGGAAATCTCCGAGCATACGGTTTGCCTGGCGCGCTCACGCTGTTAAGTTCGGAGCGCTGCCAGGCCACCGATGATGGTTTACTGCGCCTTCACCTCTTTCAGGTATGGAGCAGGCTCTGCGCCCAAGTTGGCCAACACGCGGTCGCTGTACCAGTCAATGAAGTTCACCACACCAAACTCGTAAGTCTTCGAGTAAGGCCCAGGCTGGTACGCCGTGGAGTTGATGCCACGCTGGTTCTCTTCCGCCAGGCGGCGGTCCTGGTCGTTGGTAGCGTCCCACACCTTGCGCATGCGCTCCGGGTCGTAATCGACGCCTTCGACCGCATCCTTGTGCACCAGCCACTTGGTGGTGACCATGGTTTCCTGGGCGCTGATCGGCCACACGGTGAACACGATCATGTGGTCGCCCATGCAGTGGTTCCACGAGTGCGGCAGGTGCAGGATGCGCATCGAGCCCAGGTCCGGGTTCTTGATGCGGCCCATCAGCTTCTGGCAGGCCTGTTTGCCGTCCATGGTCATCGATACCGTGCCTTTGAGCAGGGGCATGCGCACGATACGGTTACGCAGGCCATGGCTCTTGTGCAGGTACGGGATCTTTTCGGCTTCCCAGGCGGCGGCCGAAGCGGCCACGTGGTCCTTGAATTCCTGGCTGGCGCGCGGGTCGTTGGTGTCGTCCCACTCCAGCAGGGTTTGCAGCAGCTCCGGGTGCGAACCGCTGCAGTGGTAGCACTCGCGGTTGTTTTCCAGCACCAGCTTCCAGTTGGCCTTTTCCATCAAGGTGGTGTGCACCGCCACCTTGGTGTTCTCCATGTCGTACGGTTCCATGTAGTGTTCCAGGGTAGCCAGGAACTCGTCGATGGCAGGCGGGTTTTCTGCCAGGCTGATGAAGATATAGCCACCGGCCACCTTCACATGCACCGGCTTCAGGCCGTACTCCTTCATGTCGAAGTCGGCGCCCATTTCGGTGCCGGCGAACAGCAGGCGGCCGTCCAGTTCATAGGTCCACTGGTGGTAATGGCAGACCAGCTTGGCCACCTTGCCTTTGTCGCTGACGCACAAACGCGAACCACGGTGGCGGCAGACGTTATGGAAGGCGTGCACCTTGCCTTCGGCACCACGCACCACCAGGATCGGGTTTTTGCCGATCTGCAGGGTGATGTAGTTACCTTTCGCCGGAATTTCGCAAGTCATGCCAGCGATCAACCATTCTTTCTGGAAGATCTCCTGCATGTCGATCTGGAACAGACGCTCGTCGGTGTAGAAAGGCTGGGGCAGCGAGTAGGTGCGCTCGCGGGTCTGCAGCATCTCGGCGGTAGCCTTGCGTGCAGGTTCCAGTGGATCGCCCAGGCTCAGGGTTGCGGTGACGTCCATCGTGTATTCCTCGGGGCCGTGTGCGGCCGGCAAAAGGTGGCTAATCGTTGTTGTTGCCGCAAGGCGGTTATCAGCGGCTTTTTGTTTAAACAGCAGGCATGTTTATTTGCCGTGGAGTGTGCGTCCGAAGACGCCGCGAACCGTATCCATGGGCGACATGGCCGAATTGAATTACGACGCGCCAGCCCTTGTAGCGCGGGGCTGGTCGCGATAAGCACGCCGATGTCGCTGGCAGGAATGTACGTCGCTCTCAGCTTGCGCATTATCCAAGCCATAAAAAGCCCACTAGTCGGCTGCTGGAGATGAACATGTCCGATACCTTCCTCAATCCGGTCACCACCCAGACCTGGGCCAACGGCCGCCACATCGTGCGCTGCGTCAAGGTCATCCAGGAGACCTGGGACGTGCGCACCTTCTGCTTCATGGCCGACCAGCCGATCATGTTCTTCTTCAAGCCCGGGCAGTTCGTCACCCTGGAGCTGGAGATCGAAGGCAAGCCGGTGATGCGTTCCTACACCATTTCCAGTTCGCCGTCGGTGCCCTACAGTTTTTCGATCACAGTGAAGCGCGTGCCGGGTGGCTTGGTGTCCAACTTCTTGCACGACACCATGCACGAAGGCGCCGAACTGCCGGTACACGGCCCGGTGGGGCTGTTCAACGCCATCGACTTCCCGGCGGGCAAGGCGCTGTACCTGTCGGGCGGTGTCGGCATTACGCCGGTCATGTCGATGGCGCGCTGGTTCTATGACACCAACGCCAACGTCGACATGGTGTTCGTGCACAGCGCCCGTTCGCCGAAGGACATCATCTACCATCGCGAGCTGGAACAGATGGCCTCGCGCATCCCCAACTTCAGCCTGCATATCATTTGCGAGAAGCATGGCCTGGGCGAGCCATGGGCGGGGTACCGCGGTTACCTGAATCAGCGACTCATGGAACTGATCGCCCCTGACTACATGGAGCGCGTGGTGTTTTGCTGCGGCCCGACGCCTTATATGACGGCGGTCAAGCGCATGCTCGAAGCCGTCGGTTTCGACATGAAGAATTATCACGAGGAGTCGTTTGGTGCGACGCCGGCCGAGGCCAAGGCCGATGCGGTGGAGCACGCCGAACAGGCGGCCGACGCACCGGAGCTGGATGTATCCGACCTCAACCTGGTGGAGTTCATCGGCAGCGACAAGAGCATCCGCATCGCCCCGGGCGAGACTGTGCATGCGGCCGCAGCCAAGGTTGGCCTGATGATCCCGAAAGCCTGCGGCATGGGTATCTGCGGCACTTGCAAGGTGCTCAAGCTGGGCGGCGAAGTGGAGATGGAGCACAACGGCGGCATCACCGAAGAGGATGAAGCCGAGGGCTACATCCTGTCGTGCTGCAGCGTGCCGAAAGGGGATGTGCGGATCGATTACTGATCCTGTAAAGCCGGGGCTGCGTTGCAGCCCATTCGCGGGACGAGCCCGCTCCCACAGGTTAACCCCTGGTCTGAAGGTTTCGGTAAACCTGTGGGAGTGGGCTTGTCCCGCGAAAGGGCCATCAGATCCATACAGCATCCCAATGTGAGTAGTCGCCCGCACGGTCAACCAGCCCGGCTCTTATGGGATTGGCAACGATGTACCTCGCCACGTGCAGCACACTTTCTTTCCGCCGCAAGGCCCGGTTCTGATAGCCCGGCTGCCATATTTTCTTGCGTGACATGCCCCGCTGATAGAGCGCATGACTACTCCGTGATTTGAACCTGCGCATCAAGCAGCTCAACGTGCCACTTTGCAACTCAATCAGCCAATGCACATGGTCGGGCATGACCACCCAGGCCAGGGACCGGCAAAGCCCATCGAGCTCCGCCTGTCTCAGTTGCTGGATCACGCCACGGGCGTAGTTGAATTGAGTGAAGATCTGCTGACGTTCATGAGTGACCGTGGTCAGCAGGTAAAGCCCCCCCGGCTGAGAAAAACGGCCGCGGCGCAGCAGATGGGATTGGGCACGGTCCATGTGGGGTCCCTGATGTGAGAGCTGGGACAACACTAGGTGAGATGTCAGTGGCGTGCGGTGTGGAATGTTTTCTGGATGTTGGGTAGCAACGCTGGCCTCTTCGCGGGGCAAGCCCGCTCCCACAGGCTCACCGTACCCTTCAGATCAGCACAGACCCTGGGGGAGGCTCACCGTAGCCCTCACACCAGCCCCGAGCCTCTGGCAGGCTAACAGAATCCCTCAAGCCAGCGCCGAGCCTCTGGCAGGCTAACAGAATCCCTCAAGCCAGCGCCGAGCCTCTGGCAGGCTAGCAGAATCCCTCAAGCCAGCGCCGAGCCTCTGGCAGGCTAGCAGAATCCCTCAAGCCACCGCCGAGCCTCTGGCAGGCTAGCAGAATCCCTCAAGCCACCGCCGAGCCTCTGGCAGGCTAGCAGAATCCCTCAAGCCACCGCCGAGCCTCTGGCAGGCTAACAGAATCCCTCAAGCCAGCGCCGAGCCTGTGGGAGCGGGCTTGTCCCGCGAATGGGCCGCACAGCGGCCCCAGCATTGTCATGTACGGAACCGTGCCACCAACCCATTCAGGTCCACGGCCAAGCGCGACAGCTCAGCACTCGCCGCACTGGTCTGATGCGCCCCCGTAGCACTCTGCACCGACAGGTCATTGATGTTCACCAGGTTGCGGTCCACTTCCCGCGCCACTTGTGCCTGCTCTTCCGCCGCGCTGGCGATCACCAGGTTACGCTCGTTGATCTGTGCCACCGCCCCGGCAATGGTGTCCAACGCCAAGCCAGCACCGCGGGCGATGTTCAGCGTCGACTCGGCGCGTTCAGTGCTGGTGCGCATCGACTCCACTGCCTCTTCCGTGCCGCCTTGAATGCTGCCAATCATCCGTTCGATCTCGCTGGTCGACTGCTGGGTACGGTGTGCCAGCGCACGCACTTCATCCGCTACCACGGCAAAGCCACGGCCCGCTTCGCCGGCGCGCGCCGCCTCAATGGCAGCATTGAGCGCCAGCAGGTTGGTCTGGTCGGCCAGGCCGCGGATCACGTCGAGTACCTTGCCAATGTCGCGCGACTGTTCGGCCAGGTGCGTGATCAGTTTTGCTGTGGCCTGCACGTCACCGCTCATGCGCTCGATGGCGCCCACCGTCTCCATCACCAAGTCACGACCGTCGCCAGTGGAACGGCTGGCTTCACTGGATGCCTCTGAGGTACTCACGGCATTTCGCGCCACTTCCTCCACCGCGCTGGTCATTTCAGTCACGGCAGTGGCGGCTTGTTCAATTTCGTTGTTCTGCTGTTGCAGGCCACGGGCACTTTCGTCGGTGACGGCGTTCAATTCTTCGGCCGCCGAGGCCAGCTGGGTGGCGGAGCCGGCGATCTGCTGCAGGGTGTCGCGTAGCTTGTCTTGCATGCGGGCCATGGCACGCAGCAGGCGGGCGGCTTCGTCGGTGCCTTCGGCGCGGATGATGTGGGTCAGGTCACCGTCGGCGACCTGCTCGGCGCATTTGAGCGCCTCATCAATCGGCTTGACGATGCTGCGGGTCAACAAAAGGGCGCACGCGAATGTCAGCACGGTAGCGGCAACCAGCAGGCCGATCACCAGGGTGAAGGCAGTGTCGTACTGGCTGGCGGCCTTCTCGTTGGTGGAACGGGTCTGTTCGGTGTTGATACGCACCAGGGTTTCCATGACCTTGTTGATTTGCTCGGAGTTGGCCAGCAGGTCGCGGTTGAGCAGGTCGCGCAGTTCGTCGACGCGGCCGGCCTGGCTCAGGCTGCGCATGCGCGATTCCAGTTGGCGGTACTGGTTGAGCAACTGGCCGTACTGGTCGAACGCCGCCTGTTCATCACCGGCGGCGATCATCGGCAAATAGGCCTGGCGCGCACGGTCGATCTGGCTGTTGCGCTGGTCCAGCAGGTTGAGGGTATCGCTTTGGATGGCAGGCTCGCGGTTGATCAGCAGTCGATAGGACAGGGTGCGCATGCGCAGGTTGAGCGCGGTGATTTCGTCGAGGATCTTGATGCTGGGCACGTTGACTTGCTCGATGGCCACGCCCGCGTGGCGAATGTTGCCCATTTGCACCAGTGAGAAGATACCAAGGCCGAGCATCAGCAGGCCGATGAGCGCGAAGCCGAGCAGCGCGCGCGGGGCGATATTCATGTTGCGTAGAGACATGGAGGGGAAGATCCAGGCAAGGGATAAAGAGTGCGCGAAGTGCGACAAAACATGACTTGCCGGGCTATCGGTCGTGACTGGCCAGTCTTGAGCGCGCCCCGCTAAATTTGTGAGCGCGCTAACCTTTTCCTGACCGGCGGTTGACCCAGGTCGGAACAAGGGGGTGATTACCCTGTCAATCTGCGGGCCAGACACCTTGTGAATCCGATTTTTAATGGCGATGGGCCGCGCTTTTCTTTATCGTGTGCGCCCCTCGCAACAACCTGAGATAGACCCATGCTGGAAGCTTCCCTGAATCAAATTGAGCAACTGGTCAGCGACCTGATGCAGAAGAACGCTCAACTCACCGAGCAGAACACCGCCCTTGGCACGCAATTGGCCCAGGCCAAGGAAGAAAACGAAACCCTGCAGCTGTCGCTGATGGAGCAGGAAGAGAAGAACGGCAGCACCGCCGCCCGCCTGCAGGCCCTGGTTGATCGCGCCAGCGCTGGCGTTGCTGGCGCATGAGATTGCAAGAGCAGCCGGTCAATGTCGTGTCGATTCTCGGCATCGACTATTCGATCAAGGCGCCCGAAGGCCAGGAAGAAACCCTGGCCCAGGCGGTGCGGATGCTCAACACCGCCCTGAACGAAACCAAGCGTCAGTACCCGACCCTGATCGGTGACAAATTGCTGGTGCTGGCTGCCCTTAACCTGTGCTCCAAACAGGTTGAACTGCAGAAAGAACATCAGCAGACCCTTGCGCGTACCCAGGCGCAGATCGACGCCACGGTGGACGCCATCGTGCGGACCATTGCAGAGTCCTGATCGATAGCTGGGGCGCTTTGCGCCCCAAAGCCCCAACTCATTGTTCCAGGTCACTGGATTAACTGGATACGCAAGTGTATACACTTCTCGCAAAACAATAATGTGCGGGGGAGTAGGGGCATGCGTATCTGGCGCAAAAGCATCCAGTGGCAGTTGATCACCAGCATGGGCGCAGCCCTGTTGGCCAGCATCCTGGTGGTGGTCATCATCTTCACCGTGGCGCTCAACCGCCTCACCGACCGCTACCTGGTCGACACTGCCCTGCCTGCCAGTGTCGAGGCCATCCGCAATGACATCGAGCGCATGCTCGGCCAGCCACTGGTGGCTGCGGCGGACATTGCCGGCAACACGCTGCTGCGCGACTGGTTGGCTGCCGGTGAAGACCCCGCCCAGGCTGCGGCATTCATCGAATACCTGGGCGCCGCCAAACAGCGCAACCGCGCCTTCACCACCTTGTTTGCCTCGACCGAAACCGGCCATTACTACAACGAAAATGGCCTGGACCGTACCCTCAGCCGCAGCAACCCCAAGGACAAGTGGTTCTACGGCTACATCGACAGCGGCGCCGAGCGGTTTATCAACATCGACATCGACGGAGCCACTGGGGAGCTGGCGCTGTTCATCGATTATCGCGTGGAAAAGGCTGGCAAGCTGGTGGGCGTGGCCGGCATGGGCCTGCGCATGACCGAGCTGTCGAAGCTGATTCACGACTTCAGCTTTGGCGAGCATGGCAAGGTCTTTCTGGTACGTAACGATGGCCTGATCCAGGTGCACCCGGACGCTGCCTTCAGTGGCAAGCGCCAGCTCACCGAGCAGCTCGGTACGGACGCTGCCAAGGCTGTAATGACGGGCGGCGAAGGCCTGCGCAGCAGCCGCTTCAGCCGTGACGGTGAACGGTATCTGGCACTCGGCCTGCCCCTGCGCGACCTTGACTGGACCTTGGTGGCCGAGGTGCCGGAGTCGGAAATCTACGCGCAAATGCATCAGGCGGTATGGCTGACCAGCCTGATCGGTGGCGGTGTGGCCCTGGTGTCGCTGCTGCTGGTGGTGCTGCTGGCGCGCGGCCTGGTGCGGCCTATCCGCCGCGTTACCGCTGCGCTGGTGCAGATTGGCAGTGGCGCAGGCGACCTTAGCCACCGCCTGGATGACTCGCGCCAGGATGAGCTGGGTGACCTGGCCCGGGGTTTCAACCGCTTTCTCGACAGCCAGCGCAGCCTGATTGGCGAGGTTTTGCACACCTCCGAACGGCTGCATCGTGCGGTTGAGCAGGTAACCCAAGTGGTGGACAACACGGCCGAGCGCTCAGGGCGGCAACAGGAAATGACCGAAATGGTTGCCACTGCCGTGCACGAAATGGGCCTGACGGTGCAGGACATTGCCCGCAATGCGGGTGATGCGGCGCAGGCCTCGCAGTCGGCACGGGATGAAGCCTTGCAGGCGCGTGAGGTGGTACGGCGTTCGATTCAGGGCATCGAGGGCATGTCGGGCGACATCGTCAAGGCAGCCGATGCCGTCAGCCAGCTGGCCAACGAAGTCGCCTCTATTGATGAAGTTCTCGCGGTGATCCGCAGCATTTCCGAACAAACCAACCTGCTGGCGCTGAACGCAGCCATCGAGGCGGCGCGGGCCGGGGAGATGGGGCGCGGGTTTGCTGTGGTGGCCGACGAGGTGCGAACGCTGGCGCGACGTACGCAACTGTCCACCGACGAAGTGCAGCAGATGATCCAGCGCCTGAAGCAGGGCGCGGGTTCGGCGGTGAGCTCGATGCAGGCGGGGCAGCAGGCGACCGGCAGTGGCGTTGAATCAAGCCAGCGTACCGGGGCGTCGTTGGGCGCGATTACCGACCAGGTGGAACACATCAGCGACATGAACCATCAGGTGGCGACGGCGACCGAAGAGCAGTCGGCGGTGACCGAAGAGATCAACCGCACGGTGCAGGGGATTTCTGACCTGGCCCGGGAGACGGCGGCGGAAGTTCAGGGCTGCCGTGAAGAGTGCCAGGCGTTGCGTGGCTTGGCTGATGACCTGGCACGGCAGATGGGTGGGTTCAGGCTTTAGATCGGTGTGGGCTTCATCGCCGGCAAGCCAGCTCCTACAGGATCACCACAGGCCTGAGCCTTGTGTGGTCCATGTGGGGGCTGGCTTGCCGGCGATTGGGGCCTGTCAGGCGGTGATGATACTGCGGATATCCGCTGCCAGTTCGCGCACCCGCTCTTGCTCGGTATCCCAGGAACACATGAACCGTGCCCCGCCGCTGCCGATAAAGGTATAGAACCTCCACCCCTTGCCGCGCAGCGCTTCAATCGCAGGCTCCGGCATTTGCAGGAACACCCCGTTGGCCTCCACCGGGAACATCAGCTCCACCCCCGGCAAGTCACTCACCAACGATGCCAGCAACTGCGCGCAATGGTTGGCGTGGTTGCCATGGCGCAACCAGGCGCCATCTTCCAGCAGCCCCACCCATGGCGCAGACAGGAAGCGCATTTTCGACGCCAGTTGACCGGCCTGCTTGCAGCGGTAATCGAAGTCTTCGGCCAGTTGGCGGTTGAAGAACAGGATTGCTTCACCCACCGCCATGCCGTTCTTGGTGCCGCCGAAGCACAATACATCCACACCGGCCTTCCAGGTCAGCTCCGCCGGGCTGCAGCCCAGGAATGCGCAGGCATTGGTAAAGCGCGCGCCGTCCATGTGCAGGTTCAGCCCCAGCTCCTTGCAGGTCGCGCTGATCGCCTTCAGCTCGTCGGGGCGGTACACGGTGCCCACTTCTGTGGCCTGGGTAATGGTCACGACCCGCGGCTTGGGGTAGTGGATGTCCTGGCGCTTCAGCGCCACTTCGCGGATGGACTCTGGCGTCAGCTTGCCGTCGACGCTGGCGGCCGTCAGCAGCTTGGAGCCGTTGGAAAAGAACTCCGGCGCGCCGCATTCGTCGGTTTCGACGTGGGCGGTCTCGGAGCAAATGACGCTGTGGTAGCTCTGGCACAGCGAGGCCAGGGCCAGGGAGTTGGCGGCGGTGCCGTTGAAGGCGAAAAATACCTCGCAGTCGGTTTCAAACAGGTTGCGGAAGTATTCCGAGGCGCGCTCGGTCCATTGATCGTCGCCATAGGCGCGGTCGTGGCCGTGGTTGGCCTTTTCCATCGCCGCCCAGGCTTCGGGGCAGATACCGGAATAGTTGTCGCTGGCGAATTGTTGGCTCTTATCTGTCATGACACGGTCCTGTGAACGACGCAGAACAGCACTCTAAACCATCGATTCAGCGGTTGCCTATACAAGCTGCTTTCAGTGGGATCTGCGTCGGCCTCTTCGGGGGGCAAGCCAGCTCCCACAATGGCCATGCATACAGCAATCATTGTGGGAGCGGGCTTGCCCCGCGAAGAGGCCGGCAGCATCAACCCAAAGGCAATGTCGTAAACGCGCCATTGCAAGGCGTGCGCAGGCATCTGACCCGACCCCGCCAGTCATACCATCGCCACAAAGGGCCACAGTGCCCCACGACAAAAAAACGATCGCTGCCGGGAGATACACGATGTTCAGCAAGCAAGACCAGATCCAGGGTTACGACGACGCACTGCTGGCGGCGATGAATGCCGAGGAACAGCGCCAGGAAGATCACATCGAGCTGATCGCCTCGGAGAACTACACCAGCAAGCGCGTCATGCAGGCCCAAGGCAGCGGCCTGACCAACAAGTACGCCGAAGGCTACCCGGGCAAGCGCTACTACGGTGGCTGCGAGCACGTGGACAAAGTAGAAGCCCTGGCCATCGAGCGCGCCAAGCAGCTGTTCGGTGCCGACTACGCCAACGTACAGCCGCACTCCGGCTCGTCGGCCAACGGCGCCGTCTACCTGGCCCTGCTGCAGGCCGGTGACACCATCCTCGGCATGAGCCTGGCCCACGGTGGCCATCTGACCCACGGCGCCAAAGTGTCGTCCTCGGGCAAGCTCTATAACGCCGTGCAGTACGGCATCAACACCGACACCGGCTTGATCGACTACGACGAAGTCGAGCGCCTCGCGGTCGAGCACAAGCCGAAAATGATCGTTGCCGGTTTCTCGGCCTACTCCAAGACCCTTGACTTCCCACGCTTCCGCGCCATTGCCGACAAGGTGGGTGCGCTGCTGTTCGTCGACATGGCCCACGTAGCCGGCCTGGTTGCCGCTGGCCTGTACCCGAACCCGATCCCGTTCGCCGATGTGGTTACCACCACCACCCACAAGACCCTGCGCGGCCCTCGTGGCGGTCTGATCCTGGCCAAGTCGAACGAAGAGATCGAGAAGAAGCTGAACGCCGCTGTATTCCCGGGCGCCCAAGGCGGCCCGCTGATGCACGTGATTGCCGCCAAGGCCGTGTGCTTCAAGGAAGCGCTGGAGCCTGGCTTCAAGGCCTACCAGCAACAAGTGATCGAAAACGCCCAGGCCATGGCCCAGGTGTTCATCGACCGCGGCTACGACGTGGTGTCCGGTGGCACCGACAACCACCTGTTCCTGGTCAGCCTGATCCGCCAGGGCCTCACTGGCAAAGATGCCGACGCCGCCCTGGGCCGCGCGCACATCACCGTCAACAAGAACGCCGTGCCGAACGACCCACAGTCGCCGTTCGTCACCTCGGGCCTGCGCATCGGCACCCCGGCCGTCACCACCCGCGGCTTCAAGGTTGCGCAGTGCGTGGCCCTGGCCGGCTGGATCTGCGACATCCTCGACAACCTCGGTGACGCAGACGTCGAAGCCGATGTGGCGAAGAACGTCGCGGCGCTGTGCGCAGACTTCCCTGTTTACCGCTGAGTGGAGTAAACGACCATGCAACGCTACTCGGGCTTCGGCCTCTTCAAACACTCCCTCAGCCACCACGAAAACTGGCAGCGCATGTGGCGCACGCCCACCCCTAAAAAGGTGTACGACGTGGTTATCGTCGGCGGTGGCGGCCATGGTTTGGCCACGGCCTACTACCTGGCCAAAGAGCACGGCATCACCAACGTCGCCGTGATCGAGAAAGGTTACCTGGGCGGCGGCAACACCGCCCGTAATACCACCATCGTGCGTTCCAACTACCTGTGGGATGAGTCGGCGCAGTTGTACGAGCACGCCATGAAGCTGTGGGAAGGCCTGTCCCAGGACATCAACTACAACGTGATGTTCTCCCAGCGCGGCGTCTACAACCTGTGCCACACCTTGCAGGACATTCGTGACTCCGAGCGCCGCGTCAGCGCCAACCGCCTCAACGGCGTCGATGGCGAGCTGCTGAACACCGCCCAGGTCGCGGCCGAAATCCCGTACCTGGATTGCTCGAAGAACACCCGCTACCCGATCCTTGGCGCAACCGTTCAGCGCCGTGGTGGCGTGGCCCGCCACGACGCCGTGGCCTGGGGCTATGCCCGCGCTGCCGACGCCCTGGGTGTGGACCTGATCCAGCAGACCGAAGTGATCGGTTTCCGCAAGGAAAACGGCGCGGTCATTGGTGTGGAAACCAACAAAGGCTTCATCGGCGCCAAACGCGTCGGCGTGGTCACCGCCGGTAACTCCGGGCACATGGCCAAGCTGGCCGGCTTCCGCCTGCCGCTGGAATCGCACCCGCTGCAAGCGCTGGTATCCGAGCCGATCAAGCCGATCATCGACAGCGTGATCATGTCCAATGCCGTGCACGGCTACATCAGCCAGTCCGACAAGGGCGACCTGGTAATCGGTGCCGGTATCGACGGCTGGGTCGGCTACGGCCAGCGCGGCTCGTACCCGGTGATCGAGCACACCCTGCAGGCCATCGTCGAGATGTTCCCCAACCTCTCGCGCGTGCGCATGAACCGCCAGTGGGGCGGCATCGTCGACACCTCGCCGGACGCCTGCCCGATCATCACCAAGACCCCGGTCAAGAACATGTTCTTCAACTGCGGTTGGGGTACTGGCGGCTTCAAGGCGACCCCAGGTTCGGGCAACGTCTTTGCCGCGAGCCTGGCCAAGGGCGAAATGCACCCGCTGGCCGCGCCGTTCTCCATGGACCGTTTCTACAACGGCGCACTGATCGACGAACACGGCGCCGCCGCCGTCGCCCACTAACCGGAGACACCGTCATGTTGCATATTTTCTGTCCCCACTGCGGCGAGCTGCGCTCCGAAGAAGAATTTCACGCCTCTGGCCAGGCGCACATCGCCCGCCCGCTGGACCCTGCCGCTTGCTCCGACGAGGAGTGGGGTACCTACATGTTCTACCGTGACAACCCACGCGGTATTCACCATGAACTGTGGGACCACGTTGCCGGTTGCCGCCAGTACTTCAACGTCACCCGCGACACCGTGACCTACGAAATTCTGGAAACCTACAAGATTGGCGAAAAGCCGCAAGTGACCGCCAACGGTAAAGCTGCGAACGCACCGTCGACCGTCAAAGGCCAAGGGGAAAAAGTATGAGCCAGACCTATCGCCTCGCCAGCGGCGGCCGCATCGACCGCAGCAAGGTCCTGAACTTCACTTTCAACGGCAAGACCTACCAGGGTTATGCCGGTGACAGCCTGGCCGCTGCGTTGCTGGCCAACGGCGTAGACATCGTCGGCCGCAGCTTCAAGTATTCGCGCCCACGCGGCATCATCGCTGCCGGCACTGAAGAGCCGAACGCCATCCTGCAGATCGGTTCCAGCGAAGCCACCCAGATCCCGAACGTGCGCGCCACCCAGCAGGCGCTGTACGCCGGCCTGGTCGCCACCAGCACCAACGGCTGGCCGAACGTCAACAACGACGTGATGGGCATCCTCGGCAAGGTGGGCGGCAGCATGATGCCGCCGGGCTTCTACTACAAAACCTTCATGTACCCGAAATCGTTCTGGATGACGTACGAGAAGTACATCCGCAAAGCTGCAGGCCTTGGCCGTGCACCGCTGCAGAACGACCCGGACAGCTACGACTACATGAACCAGCACTGCGACGTGCTGATCGTCGGCGCCGGCCCTGCTGGCCTGGCCGCTGCACTGGCTGCTGCGCGCAGCGGCGCCCGTGTGATCCTGGCTGACGAGCAGGAAGAGTTTGGCGGTAGCCTGCTCGACAGCCGCGAAACCCTCGACGGCAAGCCTGCCGCCGACTGGGTCAACGCCGTGATCAAAGAGCTGGAAGGGCTGCCGGACGTGACCCTGCTGCCACGTGCCACGGTCAACGGCTACCACGACCATAACTTCCTGACCATTCACGAGCGCCTCACCGACCACCTCGGTGACCGCGCACCGATCGGCCAGGTACGCCACCGTGTGCACCGTGTACGCGCCAAACGCGTGGTGCTGGCGCCCGGCGCCCACGAGCGCCCGCTGGTGTACGGCAACAACGACGTACCGGGCAACATGCTGGCCGGTGCAGTCTCCACCTACGTTCGCCGCTACGGCGTGGCCCCGGGCCGCAAGCTGGTGCTGTCGACCAACAACGACCACGCCTACCGCGCCGCGCTGGACTGGCACGACGCTGGCCTGCAAGTGGTCGCCATCGCCGATGCCCGCCACAACCCACGGGGCTCGCTGGTTGAAGAGGCGCGTGCCAAAGGCATCCGCATCCTCACCTCCAGCGCCGTGGTCGAGGCCAAAGGCAGCAAGCATGTCACCGGCGCCCGCGTGGCGGCCATCGATGTGCAGGCGCACAAAGTCACCAGCCCAGGCGAAACCCTTGAGTGCGACCTGATCGCAACCTCCGGTGGCTACAGCCCGATCGTGCACCTGGCTTCGCACCTGGGCGGTCGCCCGGTATGGCGTGACGACATCCTCGGCTTCGTGCCGGGCGATGCACCGCAGAAACGTGAGTGCGTGGGTGGTATCAACGGCGTCTACGCCCTTGGTGATGTGATTGCCGACGGTTTCGAAGGCGGCGTTCGCGCAGCCACCGAGGCGGGCTTCAAAGCCTCTGTCGGCACCTTGCCAAAAACCGTGGCGCGCAAGGAAGAGGCCACCGTGGCACTGTTCCAGGTGCCGCACGACAAAGGCACCAAGGGGCCGAAGCAGTTCGTCGACCAGCAGAACGACGTGACCGCCGCCGGTATCGAGCTGGCCACCCGTGAAGGCTTCGAGTCGGTTGAGCACGTAAAACGCTACACCGCGCTGGGCTTCGGTACCGACCAGGGCAAACTGGGCAACATCAACGGCCTGGCCATCGCCGCTCGTTCGATCGGCATCACCATCCCGGAAATGGGCACCACCATGTTCCGCCCCAACTACACGCCGGTCACGTTCGGCGCGGTAGCGGGCCGCCACTGTGGCCACCTGTTCGAGCCCGTGCGTTTCACCGCCCTGCATGCCTGGCACGTGAAGAACGGCGCCGAGTTCGAGGACGTTGGCCAGTGGAAGCGCCCTTGGTACTTCCCCAAAGCCGGTGAAGACATCCATGCCGCCGTGGCCCGCGAGTGCAAGGCCGTGCGCGACAGCGTGGGCCTGCTGGACGCCTCGACCCTGGGCAAGATCGACATCCAGGGCCCGGACGCCCGTGAGTTCCTCAACCGCATCTATACCAATGCCTGGACCAAGCTGGACGTGGGCAAGGCCCGCTACGGCCTGATGTGCAAGGAAGACGGCATGGTGTTCGACGACGGCGTAACCGCCTGCGTTGGCGACAACCACTTCATCATGACCACCACCACCGGCGGCGCCGCCCGCGTGCTGCAGTGGATGGAGCTGTACCACCAGACCGAATGGCCAGAGCTGAAGGTGTACTTCACCTCGGTTACCGACCACTGGGCCACCATGACCTTGTCCGGCCCCAACAGCCGCAAGCTGCTCAGCGAGCTGACCGACATCGACATGGACAAGGAAGCCTTCCCGTTCATGACCTGGAAGGAAGGCAACGTCGGCGGCGTGCCCGCCCGAGTGTTCCGTATCTCGTTCACCGGTGAGCTCTCGTACGAAGTCAACGTGCAGGCCAACTACGCCATGGGCGTGCTGGAACAGATCATCGAGGCCGGTAAAAAGTACAACCTGACCCCGTATGGCACCGAGACCATGCACGTACTGCGTGCCGAGAAGGGCTTCATCATCGTGGGCCAGGACACCGACGGTTCGATGAACCCGGACGACCTGAACATGAGCTGGTGCGTTGGCCGTAACAAGCCGTTCTCGTGGATCGGCCTGCGTGGCATGAACCGTGAAGACTGCGTGCGCGAGAACCGCAAGCAGCTGGTAGGCCTGAAGCCGGTCGACCCGACCAAGTGGCTGCCGGAAGGCGCCCAACTGGTGTTCGACCCTAAACAGCCGATCCCGATGGACATGGTTGGCCACGTCACCTCCAGCTACGCGTCCAACTCCCTGGGGTATTCATTCGCCATGGGTGTGGTCAAAGGCGGCCTCAAGCGCATGGGCGAGCGTGTCTACTCGCCGCAGGCGGATGGCAGCGTGATCGAAGCGGAAATCGTGTCTTCGGTGTTCTTCGATCCGAAGGGTGAGCGGCAGAACGTCTAAGGCCCTGAGATAGGTCTGCTTGAAATGCAAGCCCTGTGGGAGCGGGCTTGCCCCGCGAATGCGATGGTGGCCTCACCGCCCTCTTCGCGGGACAAGCCCGCTCCCACAGGCCACCGCTAGCATTCGGGCATTGCATGTGACCTCTGGTCTTACGGACAACAGAATTCAAGGCAGGTAAGAAATGAGCGCTATCAACGTCTTCCAGCAAAACCCCGGCGCCGAGGCCAAGGCCCAGTCGCCACTGCACCACGCCGACCTGGCCAGCCTGGTTGGCAAAGGCCGCAAGAACGCAGGCGTGACCCTGCGTGAACGCAAGTTCCTTGGCCACCTGACCCTGCGTGGCGACGGCCATAACCCGGAATTCGCCGCCGGCGTGCACAAGGCCCTGGGCCTGGAGCTGCCAGTAGCCCTGACTGTGGTCGCCAATAACGACATGTCGCTGCAATGGGTCGGCCCCGACGAGTGGCTGCTGATCGTGCCCGGTGGCCAGGAACTGGCGGTCGAGCAAAAGCTGCGTGCAGCCCTTGAAGGCCAGCATATTCAGGTGGTCAACGTCAGCGGCGGGCAAAGCCTGCTGGAACTGCGCGGCCCGAACGTGCGCGAAGTGCTGATGAAATCCACCAGCTATGATGTTCACCCGAACAACTTCCCGGTGGGCAAGGCCGTGGGCACTGTGTTCGCCAAGTCGCAACTGGTGATCCGCCGTACCGCCGAAGACACCTGGGAGCTGGTGATTCGCCGCAGCTTCGCCGACTACTGGTGGCTGTGGTTGCAGGACGCTTCGGCCGAATACGGCCTGAGCATCGAGGCTTAAGGAGAGCAGAACATGAGTCGGGCACCGGATACCTGGATTCTCACCGCCGACTGCCCGAGCATGCTCGGCACCGTCGACGTGGTGACGCGTTACCTCTTCGAGCAGCGCTGCTACGTGACGGAGCACCACTCCTTCGATGACCGGCAGTCGGGGCGCTTCTTCATTCGCGTCGAATTCCGCCAGCCGGACGATTTTGACGAAACGGGCTTCCGTGCCGGCCTGGCCGAGCGCAGCGAAGCGTTCGGCATGGCTTTCGAGCTGACCGCACCGAACCACCGCCCGAAAGTGGTGATCATGGTGTCCAAGGCCGACCACTGTCTGAACGACCTGCTGTACCGGCAGCGTATCGGCCAGCTGGGCATGGACGTGGTTGCAGTGGTGTCCAACCACCCCGACCTCGAACCCCTGGCGCACTGGCACAAGATCCCCTATTACCACTTCGCACTCGACCCCAATGACAAGGCGGGGCAAGAGCGCAAGGTCCTGCAGGTGATCGAGGAAACCGGCGCCGAGCTGGTTATTCTCGCCCGTTACATGCAGGTGCTGTCGCCCGAGCTGTGCCGGCGCCTGGATGGCTGGGCGATCAACATTCACCACTCCTTGTTGCCAGGGTTCAAGGGCGCCAAGCCTTATCACCAGGCCTACAACAAGGGCGTGAAGATGGTGGGCGCCACGGCGCACTACATCAACAATGACCTGGACGAAGGGCCGATCATTGCCCAGGGGGTCGAGGTGGTGGACCACAGCCACTATCCGGAAGACCTGATTGCCAAGGGGCGGGATATCGAATGCCTGACCCTGGCGCGTGCTGTGGGGTATCACATCGAGCGGCGGGTGTTCCTCAACGCAAATCGGACTGTCGTTCTCTGACATCCTGTACCGGCCTCTTCGCGGGACAAGCCCGCTCCCACAGGTTCATCGCCATGTTCGAAAGAGCGGTGAGCCTGTGGGAGCGGGCTTGTCCCGCGAATGGCCTGACACCTTTGTGCCTGCCGCTAAAAGACATCCCTCTGTCGCTTCCAGTCAGTGCAACCCGCCCTATCAGGCCCACAATCTCCTGCATTCCAGTAACACATGCCGCCCACGGATGGCGGCGCTTCAACCAACGCTGCATAAATAAAAATCAAGCGAGGTAAAAGCAATGTCTGGCAATCGTGGAGTGGTATATCTCGGCGCCGGCAAGGTCGAAGTGCAACACATCGACTACCCGAAAATGCAGGATCCGCGCGGCAAGAAGATCGAACACGGCGTCATTCTGAAGGTGGTCTCCACCAACATCTGCGGCTCCGACCAGCACATGGTCCGCGGCCGTACCACTGCCCAGGTCGGCCTGGTCCTGGGCCACGAAATCACCGGTGAAATCGTCGAGATGGGGCGTGACGTCGAACGCCTGAAAATCGGCGACCTGGTGTCGGTACCCTTCAACGTTGCCTGCGGCCGCTGCCGCTCGTGCAAAGAGATGCACACCGGTGTCTGCCTCACCGTCAACCCAGCCCGCGCCGGTGGTGCCTATGGCTATGTCGACATGGGCGACTGGACCGGTGGCCAGGCTGAGTACGTGCTGGTGCCATACGCCGACTTCAACCTGCTGAAACTGCCGGACCGCGACAAGGCCATGGAAAAGATCCGTGACCTGACCTGCCTGTCCGACATCCTGCCCACCGGCTACCACGGTGCCGTGACGGCTGGCGTAGGCCCAGGCAGCACCGTATACGTTGCAGGCGCTGGACCGGTCGGCCTGGCCGCTGCAGCCTCGGCCCGCCTGCTGGGCGCTGCCTGCGTCATCGTCGGCGACCTGAACCCGGCCCGCCTGGCCCACGCCAAGTCCCAGGGCTTTGAAGTGGTCGACCTGTCCAAGGACACCCCGCTGCACGAGCAGATCATCGACATTCTTGGCGAGCCGGAAGTGGACTGCGCCGTCGACGCCGTCGGCTTCGAGGCCCGCGGCCATGGCCACGAAGGTGCCAAGCATGAGGCCCCGGCTACCGTGCTGAACTCGCTGATGCAAGTGACCCGCGTTGCCGGCAACATCGGTATCCCGGGCCTTTACGTGACCGAAGACCCAGGCGCGGTAGATGCCGCCGCCAAGATCGGCGCGCTGAGCATCCGCTTTGGCCTGGGCTGGGCAAAATCGCACAGCTTCCACACCGGCCAGACCCCGACCATGAAGTACAACCGCCAGCTGATGCAGGCGATCATGTGGGACCGTATCAACATTGCAGAAGTGGTAGGGGTGCAGGTGATCAACCTGGATCAGGCGCCGGAAGGGTATGGCGAGTTTGACGCGGGTGTGCCGAAGAAGTTTGTGATTGACCCGCACAAGATGTGGGGCGCGGCGTAATTCGGCTTCAACTAAAAGAGCCCCTCCAGTTGAGGGGCTTTTTTTTAGCTGTTTTCAATTATCGTGCATTTTGTATGTTGGTTTGCCCTGATCTCAGTGTCTTTATTTGGTTTTCAATTAGACGGTATTTTGTGGTTTCAAGGTGAATATCTCGTTTGATTTGTGAAAGTAATTTTTTCTCGTGAGTAGGCTTATTCCCGACGCTCTTTTGTCTGTTTATTGTTGAGGAAAGTTTGCTTTTTTCCGCCCCTAGAGCAACTAATCGATCTCCGCTACTTGTCAGTTCGGTCTGTAGATACATCGCTTGACGTGCATCACTGGGGGAAGAATATCCAATATTTAATTGATGGTTGGTGCGCGATTCTGCAAGTCTAGCTCCAGCCGGGGGGGGAGGCAGTGGTCTACCTTCATTCGGCCGGCGTTGTGGAGCCGCTGAATAATTGTTGGCAGCCCCGCTGGCGGGGCGATTGGGAGTAGTAGGAAGGTTGCGAGAGGGAGTTCTCAAGCCCATCATGTTGCCGAGCCCCTTCAGCGCTCTGATAATCAAGATTGACGCTTGTCCAGATGGATCTATTTTGTTGATCGGATCATTCTCGCAATAAGCGTAGGCGTTTACGCCACCATCGCCAAATGGGCTCTGATGTAAATCCGGATTGCAAAAACGTCTGAGTGTCGTACTGAATTGACGGTGTCCGTTACCTAAAATGTCCATTTGGCTCAACGGATCGCGCCATTGCCCATTGAAGAGGATTAGTGTTTTGATATCTTGGGAGGAGAGATATCCATAAGGTGATAGTGACACAGCCTCAAGTTGTATGCCGAGAACTGAATTGGCACGATCAATTGACAGTAAATTTGATTTTTCCGATGTTGCGAGCTGTGCAACGGGTGTTTCTTGCGCCCACATAATTTGCCGATGTCCCTTAGCCGATATTTCAGATGCCAGGTGCCCATTTTGGTAAAAGTGCATCACATCTGAAGTTGCCGATTTTTCGGGGCGTACCGTTGCGACATCAGCGTTTTTTAAAATTTGAGCTACTGGATTGTCGGTCATGGCTTGTTGCCTTCGGAGATGTATCTAGGGTGTTCAATTTGCATGCCCGAATTTGCCAGCACAACTAGCATATTTATCAGGTGGTTGGGCATTTGGAACAAACCCCTACACTTGGAGTCCAATACGCACGTTTCCCCAGCGCTCCCGGCCAACGAGGTCCCTCCTGATGAAAGCATTCACCCTGGCAACCCTGATGACTCTGGCCGCAAGCCCGGTGTTCGCCTTCAACCTCAGCGACGCCGCTAACGCCGTGACCGCTATGCAAAACCAGAAACAACAAGGCCAAGTGCAGGCACCCGAGGCGCAGGCCAATTTGCTTAACACCTTGGGCAGCGAATTGAAGATCACCCCCGAACAGGCCGTGGGTGGGGCAGGGGCAATGCTGGGCTTGGCGCGCAATAACCTGAGTACCGATGACTATGGGCAACTGACCAAAGCGGTACCTGGCCTGGACCTGCTGGCCGGGGCCAATGCGCTGGGCGGCTTGAGTGGCTTGGGCGATTTGCTGGGCAAGAACAGCGAAAGCCAGTCGGCCCTGAGCAACGCGCTGGGCAATAACGTGGAAAACCGCAGCGACCTGGACAGTGCGTTCAAGGCGCTGGGGATGGACACGGGGATGATCGGGCAGTTTGCGCCGTTGATTCTGCAGTACCTGGGGCAGCAGGGGATTGCCGGGTCGTTATTGCAGAATTTGGGTAGTTTGTGGACTACGCCGGCGCCGTTGGCCCAGCCTTCGGTCTAGGGGGTTGTAGGGGCAGTGTGGGTATCACCGCTGTGGAAGGCTGGCGCCGTCCTGTAGGAGCGGAGCGGCACAAGGCCGCTCCTACAAGGGGCCGCGCAGGCCTTGGGCTATTGGGTCAGGCGGCTTCTGTGAAGTCCACCAGGCGCACGGGGCGGCGGAAGCCGGCGGTCAGTATCGCCAAGTAGGCCAGGCCCAAGGCAAACCAGCACAGGCCAATCACCAGCGTCAGCGCCGACAGGCTGGTCCACAGCCACAGTGTCAGCCCCAACCCTACCAGCGGCACCACGCCATAGCTCAGCAGCCCCTTGGCATTACGCTGGCTGGCATCATCCAACAGATGCGTCTTCACCACCGCCAGGTTTACCGCCGAGAACGCCACCAGCGCGCCGAAGCTGATCAGCGAGGCGAGGGTAGCCAGGTCGATCACCAGCGCCAGCAGCGAGAAGGCTGACACCAGCAAAATAGCGAACACTGGCGTACCAAAGCGCGGCGACAGGTAACCAAAGCTACGGCGTGGCAGCACGTTGTCGCGGCCCATGGTGAACAGGATGCGCGACACCGCCGCCTGCGAGGCCAGCGCCGAACCCAGGCTGCCCGCAACATACGCGGCGGTGAAGAAGTTGGTGAGGAACTGCCCGCCCGCCTTGAACATCACCTCGTTGGCCGCTGCATCGGCATTGGCAAAGCTGCTGCCCGGCAGCACCAGCTGGCTGACATAGGCCAGCAGGGTAAACAGCAAACCGGCAAACAGGGTGGTGAGGATGATCGCCCTTGGCACGTCGCGGCGTGCGTCGCGGCATTCTTCGGCCAGGGTCGACACAGCGTCGAAGCCCAGGAACGACAGGCACAGCACCGCTGCGCCCGCCATCAAGTGGCCGAAGCCCGGTTTGCTGCCGTCACCCAGCAGCGGCGACAGCAGGTCGAGCGGCTGGCCGGCCAATGTCTGGCAGGACAGCGCGACAAACACGCCGATAAACACGATCTGCGCGCCAACGATCAGGTTGCTGGTCTTTGCCACCGAGTTGATGCCGACCACGTTCAGCACTGTCACCAGGGCGATGCAGGCGAGCACGAAAGCCCAGGCGGGTACTGCCGGGAAGGCGATGTTGAGGAACAGGCCGATCAGCAGGTAGTTGATCATCGGCAGGAACAGGTAGTCGAGCAGCAACGACCAGCCGGCGAGAAAGCCGATGTTGGGGCCGAAGGCCATGTTGGTGTAGGAATAGGCCGAGCCTGCAACCGGGAAGCGTTTGACCATGAAGCTGTAGGACGCAGCGGTGAACAGCATGGCCACCAGAGTGACCAGGTAGGCGCCGGCGGTGCGGCCACCAGTGAGTTCGGTGACGATGCCGTAGGTGGTGAAGATGGTCAGTGGGACCATGTAGACCAGGCCGAAGAACACCAGAGCGGGCAGGCCGAGGACACGGCGAAGCTGGGCGGGGGTGGAGCTAGATGGGTTGGCCATTGATCGATCCAGGCTTTTTGTAATTGTGCTTTGATCGATTTTTATCCACTTAGGTGGGGTGTGACAAAGAAGTAATCCTAATGTCGATTATTAGCCTGGGTTTTAATCGGGCATTTGTCGGGTATTCATTGGCCTCTTCGCGGGACAAGCCTGCTCCCACAGGTACCGCACACACCTGGGGAAGGGTGGAGTATCTGTGGGAGCGGGCTTGCCCCGCGAAGAGGCCGGTCCAGGATGACGGCTTAGCCAATCTCCGAGCGCAGTTGCTCGATCCGCTGGTCCTTCTGCACCCACACCTGATTCACCCAGGCCTGCACAGTCTGGCGGAAGGCCGGATCATTCTCGTAATCCCCCGCCCACAGTGCCGGGTCCAGCTCTCGCACCTGAATGTCGATAATCACCCGGCTAATGCTGCCATTGAGCAACGCCCAGAACCCCGGTGCCTGGTTGCCGGGGTACACGATGGTCACGTCCAGCAACGCATCCAGCTGCTCGCCCAATGCCGCGAGCACAAACGCCACGCCCCCTGCCTTGGGCTTGAGCAGGTAGCGGTACGGCGACTGTTGCTGCTGGCGCTTGGCTTCGGTAAACCGGGTGCCCTCCAGGTAGTTCACCACGGTCACCGGCTGGCGCTTGAACAGCTCGCAGGCCGCCTTGGTGATTTCCAGGTCCTTGCCCTTGAGCTCGGGGTGCTTTTCCAGAAACGCCTTGCTGTAGCGCTTCATGAACGGGTAATCCAGCCCCCACCAGGCCAGGCCGAGCAGCGGCACCCAGATCAGCTCCTTCTTGAGGAAGAACTTGAAGAACGGCGTGCGGCGGTTGAGGCTTTCGATCAACGCAGGGATATCGACCCAGCTCTGGTGGTTGCTCACGGCCAGGTAGGACGTGTCCTTGCGCAGGTTCTCCACGCCGCGGATGTCCCACTGGGTAGGAATGCACAGGGCGAAGATGGCCTTGTCGATTTCCGACCAGGTTTCGGCCACCCACATCACCGCCCACGAGGCATAGTTGCGGCCACGGCCCGGCAACACCAGCTTGAGCAGGGCGAAGACCAGCAGCGGGCAGATCAACACCACCGTATTGAGCAGCAGCAGAGTGGCAGTGAGAATGCCGGTCAGCAGGCGACGCATAAAGAGACTCTTGTTGTGGGAGATTAACGGTTGGCAATGATAAGCAGGGCCGTGGCCTACGCCAAATGTCCAATGCCCTGCGGCGGCAACAAATGTTTCACATTATGTTGATTAGGCTTGGCACAGCGAACCTATCCTGCCAGTGCAGTCTAAGCACTGACCCTTCTCAAGGAAGCCTGCTTGTGAAATCTCTGTTTGCCATGTTGTCACTGTTGGCGCTGCCAGTCATGGCCGCCGAGCCTACGATATACGGCCGGTACGAGAACATCGCCCTGCCCGAGCTGGGCGAAACCCTGAAAGCCAAGATGGACACCGGTGCCTTCACCGCGTCGCTGTCGGCCAAGGACATCGAGCTGTTCACCCGCGATGGCGAGGAATGGGTGCGCTTCCGCCTGGCGACCAAGGATTCCGATGGCAAGGTGTATGAGCACAAGGTCTCGCGCATCAGCAAGATCAAAGGCCGTGCCGATGAAGAGGAAGAAGGCGATGCGCCGGAAATCTCCAAGCGCCCGGTAGTGGACCTGGAGCTATGTCTGGGTGATGTGAAACGCACCGTGGAGGTGAACCTGGTGGACCGCAGCACCTTCAATTATCCGCTGCTGGTGGGCTCCAAGGCGCTGCGCGAGTTCAAGGCCGCGGTCAACCCGGCCAAGAAGTTTACCGCTGGCAAGCCTGACTGCTAAGCAGTAGCTGCAAGCTGCAAGTGAGAACAGATCAGTGTAAGTTCACGTGATCCGCTTTCACTTGAAGCTTGCAGCTTGAGGCTTGTAGCTCGATGCCCCATATCCTCATCGTCGAAGACGAAGCCGCCATCGCCGACACCTTGGTTTATGCCCTGCAGGCCGACGGCCACAGCACCGAATGGGTGACCTTGGGCGGCGCCGCCCTCGACCAGCAGCGACAGCGCCCAGCCGACCTGATCATCCTGGACATCGGCCTGCCCGACATCAGTGGCTTCGAAACCTGCCGCCAATTGCGCCGTTTCACCGAAGTGCCGGTGATGTTCCTCAGTGCCCGCGACGGTGAAATCGACCGGGTGGTGGGCCTGGAAATCGGTGCCGACGACTACGTGGTCAAACCCTTCAGCCCACGTGAAGTGGCTGCGCGAGTGCGGGCGATCCTCAAACGCATGGGCCCCAGGGCCGAGTCTGCCACCGATGCGGCGTTGTTCCAGCTCGACACCCTGCGCATGCAGATCACCTATCGCGGCCAGCCACTCACGCTGACCCGCCACGAATTCCGCCTGCTGCAATCGCTGCTGGAGCAGCCGCAGCGGGTATTCAGCCGAGAACAGCTGCTTGATGCCCTGGGGGTGGCCTCCGATGCAGGCTACGAGCGCACCATCGACAGCCATATCAAAAGCCTGCGCGCCAAGCTGCGCCAGGTAGCGGGTGACGCCGAGCCGATCCAGACCCACCGCGGCCTCGGCTACAGCTACAGCCCGGACCACGCCTGATGCGCCTGGGCATCCGGATTTTTCTGGTGTACTTCCTGTTCGTCGGCCTGGCGGGCTATTTCCTGCTCAACACGGTGCGTGAACAGATCCGCCCGGTGGTGCGCCAGTCATCCGAAGAAACACTGGTCGACACCGCCAACCTGTTGGCCGAGATCCTGCGCGATGACGTCAAGGCCGGCACCTTGAGCCAGAGCCGCCTGCCGCAAGTACTCAAGGCCTACGGCTCGCGCAGCCCGGGCGCGCAGATCTGGGGCCTGGCCAAGAACCAGGTCAGCCACCGCATCTATGTGACTGACGCCAAGGGCATCGTGCTGCTGGACTCCAGCGGTGAGGTGCTGGGCAAAGATTACTCGCAGTGGAATGACGTGCTGTTGACCCTGCGCGGCCAGTACGGCGCCCGCTCCACCCGCAGCGACCCCAATGATGAAAACACCTCGGTGATGCACGTCGGCGCACCGATCATCGACGACGGCAAGATCATCGGCGTGGTCACCGTGGCCAAACCCAACAGCTCGCTGCAGCCGTACATCGACCGTTCCGAGCGGCGCCTGCTCACGCTGGGTCTGGGGCTGATCGGCCTGGGCTTGCTGATTGGCGCGGCGCTGTCGTGGTGGCTGGCGCGATCGCTGCGCCGGCTGGCGCGTTATGCCCAGGCGGTCAGCGAGGGCGAGCGTGCCGCGTTGCCGCACTACAAGGGCGGCGAGCTGGCGCACCTGGCCCAGGCGGTGGAACGCATGCGCACCCAGCTGGAGGGCAAGGCTTATGTCGAGCGCTATGTGCATACCCTGACGCACGAACTGAAAAGCCCGCTGGCGGCCATTCGTGGGGCTTGCGAGCTGCTGCAGGACGAGGGCATGCCCGCCGACCAGCGCGCGCGCTTTGCCGGCAACATCGAGCGCGAGAGCGAGCGTTTGCAGCAGATGGTCGAGCGCCTGCTCAACCTGGCCAGGGTCGAGCAGATGCAGGCCCTGGAGGATGAACAGCAGGTGGCGCTGGCGGCGCTGGTGGACGAGTTGCTGTTGGCTCATGGGGCGCGGATCGAAGGCGCCGGTTTGCACGTGCGTCAGCGGGTGCCGGCGGGTTTGCGCTTGCTGTGTGATCCGTTCCTGATGCGCCAGGCGCTGGCCAACCTGCTGGATAACGCACTGGATTTCACCCCCGCAGGTGGCGCCCTGCTGTTTGACCTGGAGCGCGACGGCGAGCGGGTGGCATTGAGCCTGTTCAACCAGGGGCAGGCGATACCGGCATATGCCATCGGGCGGGTCAGCGAGCGGTTCTACTCGCTGCCGCGGCCGGGTAGCGGGCGCAAGAGCACCGGGCTGGGGCTGAATTTTGTGGCCGAGGTGATGCAACTGCATGGCGGGGCGTTGGCGGTGGATAACGTCGATGGCGGGGTGCGGGTGCGGTTGTGGCTGCCGGTGCGGCGTATCAGCTGAGATTGCCGGGGCTGCACAGCAGCCCCAAATACACTCAAACCACACAGGCTCTTCACACAGCCTCCACGCAAGACGCAGACACTGCGCCCACTGCCACTGGAGGCCCCATGAACAAGACCCTCGGTTACAAACTCGGCATGATCGCCGTGCTCATATTGCTGCTGCTCATCCCGCTGTTGCTGATCAACGGCCTGATCGATGAACGCCAGGCCCTGCGCGACAACGTGCTGCGCGACATTGCCCAAAGTGCCAGCTTCGACCAACAGCTCAGCGGCCCGCTGCTGGTGGTGCCGTACCGCAAGTACCAGCGCCGCTGGATCGAAAAGGACGGCGAGCGCACACAGGAAACCAGCACCATTGCCGGCCACCTGTACTTCCTGCCGGAAACCTTCGCCGCCGACCTGGGCGTGGACACCGAACTGCGTGCCCGCGGCATCTACCAGGCCCGGCTGTTCCACGCCAAGGGGCGTATCAGCGGCCGTTTCAAGCTCCCGGAGCGCTGGGGCATCGACAAGGACTTCGACGACTACCGCTTCGACAAACCCTTCCTGGTGGTGGGCATCAGCGATATCCGCGGCATCGAGAATGGCCTGGAGCTGAGCTTGGACGAACACAAGGTGCCGTTCGAGGCTGGCACCCAGCTCGACTGGATGCGCGGTGGCGTGCATGCCAGCCTGCCGGGGCTGGACGGCATGCAGGCACGGGAATTCAGCTACGGCTTCGACCTTGCATTACAGGGCACCGGCCAGTTGCACATCGTGCCGGTGGGGCGCACCAGCAACGTGGACATGCGCGCCAACTGGCCGCATCCGAGTTTTGTCGGCAACTACCTGCCCAACCGCCGCGACATCGATGCCCAGGGCTTCAGCGCCCACTGGCAGACGTCGTTCTTCGCCACCAACCTTGAGGATGCCCTGCGCCAGTGCGCCACCGCCGGGCAGTGCGCAGATTTCAGCGAGCGCAGCTTCGGCGTGAGCTTTGTCGACCCGGTGGACCAGTACCTGAAGAGTGAACGGGCGATCAAATACGCGTTGCTGTTCATTGCGCTGACCTTCGCCGGCTTCTTTCTGTTCGAGGTGTTGAAGAACCTGAGTGTGCACCCGGTGCAGTACATCCTGGTCGGCGTGGCGCTGGCGTTCTTCTACCTGCTGCTGCTGTCGTTGTCCGAGCACATTGGCTTTGGCCTGGCGTACGGGCTGTCGGCTTCGGCGTGTGTGCTGCTGATCGGCTTCTACCTGAGCCATGTGTTGCGCAGCCTGGGACGGGGGGTCGGGTTTGCGGCTGGGCTGGCGGCGCTGTATGCGCTGCTTTATGGGCTGCTGAGTGCCGAAGACTATGCACTGCTGATGGGATCGCTGCTGTGCTTTGGCTTGCTGGGGGTGTTCATGGTGCTGACCCGTCGGCTGGACTGGGCGCGGGTGGGGAGGTCGGCATGAGGGAGGACAGAGAAATCGGGCGGTGGCTGGCCCTGAGGATTGGGCAGCTGTTTCCTGCATTACCTAGGTGAAGCTTTCGCGGGCACGCCCGCTCCCACAGCACTCTACCTGTGGGAGCGGGCGTGCCCGCGAAGAGGCCCTGTCAGGCAACTGGAGATGTGGCGACCATCGACGGCCGCTTGGCCACTTCGGCATACCAGGCAGCCAGGCCTGGCTGGCGTTCACGCCAACCAAACTCCGGCTGACGCAAATCCAGATACCCCAGCGCACAGGCCACGCCAATCGCCGCCAGGTCGAACCCGGACATCAGCTCGGGCAGGTGCTCCTGCTCCAGGTTGGCCAGGCTACGGCGGATCTTGTCGCTCTGCGCCTGCAACCAGCCATCCCAGCGTTTGTCCTCTGGCCGCAAGAAACTTTCATAGCGCGACGACACCGCCGCATCCATGATCGCATCGGCCTGCGACACCAGGGTCATGCGCCGCCAGCGCGCCGAGCCTTCACGGGGCAGCAGTGGCAGGCCGACGTGTTGCAGGTCGAGGTACTCGCAGATCACCCGGCTGTCATGCAGCACGGTGCCGTCGTCCAGGCGCAGGGCCGGGATCTTGCCGATCGGGTTGTCCTGGTTGAGCTGCGGGTCGCCACTCACCGGGCTGATGTTTACCGCTTGCAGCTTTACCCGCTCAAGCTGCGAGGTCTCGTGCAGCACCACCATGACCTTGCGCACAAAAGGTGACAAGGGCGAGTGGAACAGGGTCATCGTGGTCATGGTTCAGTTGCCTTGCAGGCTGGGTGGCAGGCATACACCGGTGCCGCCGATGCCGCAGTAACCGTCCGGGTTCTTGGCCAGGTACTGCTGGTGGTACGCCTCGGCGAAATACACGGTCGGTGCCTGGTCGATTTCGGTGGTGATTTCACCAAAGCCGGCTTTGGTCAGTTCGGCCTGGTAGGCGTCGCGGCTGGCCTTGGCCTGTTCCAGCTGTTCAGGGCTGGTGCAGTAGATGGCCGAGCGATACTGGGTGCCGACGTCGTTGCCCTGGCGCATGCCTTGGGTGGGGTTGTGCAGTTCCCAGAACATCGCCAGCAACTCGCGGTAGCTGACCTTGTCTTTGTCGAACACCACCAGCACCACTTCGGTGTGGCCGGTCAGGCCCGAGCAGACTTCTTCGTAGGTAGGGTGCGGGGTGAAACCGCCGGCGTAGCCGACCACGGTGCTGACCACGCCTTCGCGCTGCCAGAAGCGCCGCTCCGCGCCCCAGAAGCAACCCAGGCCGAAGATGGCGAAGTCGATGGCGCCTTCAAAGAAGGGGCCGAGCAGCGGGGTGCCTTCGAACACGTAGTGGAACTCGGGCAGGCTCATTGGCGTTTCGCGGCCAGGCAGGGCCTGCTCCGCAGTTGGCATGACGTTTTTGTTCACCAGGATTTCCGAACGCAGGACCATGGCCGTTCCTCTGTGTTTATTCAGTGGGATAGGTGTTTGGGCATTCGCGGGCAGGCCCGCTCCCACAGGTACAGCACAGGTTCCAACGATTGTGGTGTTCCTGTGGGAGCGGGCGCGCCCGCGAAAGGGCCCGAATGGGTCCTATAGTGCCCGAGGTTTGAGCTGCTGTCAGGCCACTGGTCCGCGCGGATAACGCTTCAGCCGTTCGGCCAGCTCGCGCCCAGGGATCGGCCGGTCGAACAGGTAGCCCTGGCCCACGTCGCAGCGGTGCCGGCGCAGGAACGCCAGTTGCTCCGGCGTCTCGATACCCTCGGCCACCACCTTCAGCTTGAGGTTGTGGGCCATGGCCACCACCGCCGAGGTGATTTCCATGTCGTCCTGGTTATCCGGGATTTCGTTGATGAAGCTACGGTCGATCTTGAGGATGTCGATCGGAAACTTCTTCAGGTAGCTCAGCGATGAATAACCGGTACCGAAGTCGTCCATGGCAAGGGTCAGCCCCAAGGCCTTCAGCTCGTCCAGCTGGCGGTGCGTGTCTTCGCTGGCTTCCAGCAGCAGGCCTTCGGTCAGCTCCAGCTCCAGCAAGTGCGGGGGCAGGGCTTCTTCCTTGAGGATGCTGCTGATTGATGCCACCAGGTCCGGGTCGGAGAACTGCTTGGGCGACAGGTTGATGGCCACGTGCAGGTTGCCCAGGCCGGCCTCACGCAGTTGCTTGCTCATGCGGCACGACTGGCGGACCACCCACTTGCCGATGGGTATGATCAGGCCGGTTTCCTCGGCCACGCTGATGAACTGGTCCGGGCGGATCATGCCGCGCTCGGGGTGGTTCCAGCGCAACAACGCTTCCAGCCCCAGCAGGCGGCCGCTGCGCAGGCAGATCTTGGGCTGGTAGAACACCTCCAGCTCGTTCTGGGTCAGGGCGCGGCGCAGGTTGTTCTCGACGAACAGCTTGTAGCTGGCCTCGGCGTTGAGCACTTCAGTAAACACCTGCACCTGGTGCTTGCCGTTGGCCTTGGCCTTGTGTAGCGCAAGGCCTGCGTTCTTCATCAGGCTGGCCGGGTCGGTGCCATGCAGCGGCGCGCAGGCCAGGCCTACCGAGGCGGTGACGTTGATCAGCTGGTTGTCGACGAACATGGGTTTGTCGAGTGTGCTCAGCAACTGCAAGGCAACGCCCTGGCCATCTTGCAGGCTGGTGTCGTCGAGCAGCACGGCGAACTCGTTACTGGCAAAGCGCGCCAGGATGCCACCGCTGTGCAGGCTGTTGCGCAGGCGCCGGGCCAGGCTGATCAGCAGCTTGTCGCCGGTCTGGTGGCCGAGGCTGTCGTTGATGCGCTTGAAGTTGTCGATGTCCACCAGCAGCAGGCACATCGCGCTTTCGCCATCACGGACAAAGCGCTCGTCCAGGCTGCGGATGAACGCCGGGCGGTTGCCCAGGTTGGTCAGGTTGTCGGTGTAGGCCAGGCGCTCGATGCGCTGCTGGGCCAGCTTGGTCTGGGTGACGTCTTCGTAGATGCCGATGTAATGGGTCAGCTCACGATTGTCGCCGTACACCTTGGAAATCGACAGTTGGCCCCAGTAGGGCTCCAGGTTCTTGCGCCGGCTCTTGAACTCACCCTGCCAGCTATTGCCCATGGCCAGGCTGGAGGGCGAGTCGAACAGCAGTTCGCTCAGGTTTTCCAGTGCAGGCAGTTCGCCCAGGTGGCGGCCTTGCACTTCGTCAGTGCTGTACTGGGTGATGGCGGTGAAGCTCGGGTTCACGTATTCCACCCGGCCATCACGATTGACCAGCAGGAAGGCGCTGGCGCTTTGCTCCACTGCACGCTGGAACAAGTGCAATGCGCTGGCGGCAGCGCGCCGGTTGTGGTTGGTGATGACCTGGGCGAACTGGTCGGCCAGCTCCCCGGCAAAGGCGATTTCGTCCGATTGCCAGGCCCGTGGTTGGCCGCTCTGCTCCAGGCACAGCACGCCGACCACCTGGCCATCAACGCGGATACTGGCATCGAGCATGGCCTTGTTTTCCGGGCGCAGGCTTTGCGTCAGGGCGCGGGTGCGTGGGTCGTGGCCGGCGTTGTGGGCGTCGATGGCGCGGCTGGCGTGCAGCGCCTCGAGGTAGTCGGGGAAGCGGCTGGCATCGATAGCTTCAGGCTGGCGATGCTCCTGTGCGTCACGGTACCAGGCGGTGATCGGTTCCAGGCGCTGGTCGTCCAGGTGCCAGATGCTGGCGCTGTCGACCTTGTAGATTTCGCAGGCGCTTTGGGTGATCAGCTGGGCGGCTTCCAGCAGGGAGTTCTCGGCGCTGTAGCGCTGACGCGCCAGGCGCAGGATGAGGTCCTGCTGACCGCGTACGCGCTCCAGGTGTTCCAGTTGTTCTTGCTGGGCACGCTGGTTCAGTTGCAGGGCCAGTTGCAGGCGGTTGTTGCGCGACTCCAGGTCGCTGGCGCTCTCGCCAGGGTCGTCGGGCTGGTCGTCGAGCACGCTCATGTAGCCGCGCAACAGCTGGCGGTTGTGCTGCTTGTAGGCTTCACCGGTCTCCAGCAGGCGCAGCAACTTGCCTGGCGTGTGCAGGGAGTAGCGCACGCGGTAGTAGCCGCGCTGGGCCAGTTGCAGCTGGATCTCGTCGTGCAGCCGGTAACGGGCCTCGGGTTCCATCAGGCTGGCGTACGGCGCGTCCACCAGGGCACACAGGTCGGCGGCGTGCAGGCCAAAATGGCGCTCGCAGGCCGGGTCCAGATAGAGCATGGCCCAGGTGGCTTCGTTGAGCCTTTCGAAACGCAGCATACCGAGCCGCGAGGGCACGGGTAACGGCGTGACGACCTCGGCCGCCACACGGCTGGCGGCATCGGTTTGGCTTTTCATCGAAGACTCGCTTGAACAGGGAGCGCGGCCATGTAGCGGCAGCGGATTCGGCAAGGTTGCATCATGTCCCGAGGGCTGGCAAGCGGCCATGCTTGATGCTGTGGACAGGTTATCGGCGGGTGGGGCGGAAAACTTAGATCGCCTTGGGGTTTTTGCCGCCTGGGAGATCGAGCGCCGCGCGGGCGGCGCTCGATCTCCCAGGCGCCGAATACTTTCGCCGGACAAAAAAAGCCCCGCCAATTGACGGGGTTGAGGTACGAGCGTGGCAGCTCGAAAAGGGTACCGCCCCTCCGGGGAGGGGCAGCGGGCTGCCTTACAGCAGCATGGTGCGGATATCGCCCAGCACGTCGCCCAGACGCTTGGTGAAGCGCGCGGCGGCAGCGCCGTTGATCACACGGTGATCGTAGGACAGCGACAGCGGCAGCATCAGCTTCGGCTGGAAGGCCTTGCCATCCCACACTGGCTGCATGGTCGCCTTCGAGACGCCCAGAATAGCCACTTCCGGCGCGTTGACGATCGGCGTGAAGCCGGTGCCGCCAATGTGGCCGAGGCTGGAGATGGTGAAGCAGGCACCTTGCATGTCGTCGGCCGACAGCTTTTTGGTGCGCGCCTTCTCGGCCAGTGCAGCGGCTTCGGCAGCCAGTTGCAGCAGGCTCTTCTGGTCGACGTTTTTGATCACAGGGACCAGCAGGCCGTCCGGGGTGTCCACGGCGAAGCCGATGTGCACGTATTTCTTGCGGATGATGGCTTTGCCGCTTGGTGCCAGCGAGCTGTTGAAGTCCGGCAGTTCCTTGAGCAGGAAGGCGCAGGCCTTGAGCAGCAGTGGCAGCACGGTCAGCTTCACGCCAGCTTTTTCGGCCACGGCCTTCTGTGCAACGCGGAAGGCTTCCAGCTCGGTGATGTCGGCGGAGTCGAACTGGGTAACGTGCGGTACGTTCAGCCAGCTGCGGTGCAGGTTGGCGGCACCGACCTGCATCAGGCGGGTCAGGGCCACTTCTTCCACTTCACCGAACTTGCTGAAGTCCACTGCAGGGATCGGCGGGATGCCAGCGCCACCGGTTGCACCGGCGGCAGCCGGGGCTTCCTTGGCCTTTTGCATCATCGCCTTGACGTAAACCTGCACGTCTTCTTTCAGGATGCGGCCGTGCGGGCCGGTCGCAGCAACTGCGCCCAGCTCGACACCGAATTCACGGGCCAGCTGACGAACAGCCGGGCCTGCGTGAACCTTGGCGTTGTTGCCAGCAGCCGGTGCGGTAGCAGCCGGTGCAGGGGCAGCAGCAGGGGCAGCAGCTGCAGGCGCGGCGGCCGGAGCAGCCTCGGCCTTGGCTGGCGCCGGGGCAGCAGCTGGGGCCGGGGCAGCAGCCGGGGCAGCGCCCGCCACTTTCAGCTTGAAGATCAGGTCGCCAGTGCCGACTTCGTCTTCCAGCTTGCACAGTACTTCTTCGACCACGCCAGCGGCAGGCGACGGGATCTCCATGGAGGCCTTGTCGGATTCCAAGGTGATCAGCGACTGGTCGGCTTCGACGGTGTCGCCGACCTTGACCAGCACTTCGATGATCTTGGCCTTGCCCGACGAACCGATATCCGGCACGTGGATGTCCTGCACGCTGGCAGCAGCCGGGGCTGCGGCCGGAGCAGCAGGAGCGGCCTCAGCGGCAGGCGCTGGCGCAGCTGCCGGGGCAGCGGCCGCGGCCGGAGCCTCAGGCGCCGCAGCAGCGGCACCCTCAGCTTCCAGCACCAGCAGCTCGTCGCCTTCTTTCAGGCGGTCGCCCAGCTTGACCTTCAGTTCCTTGATGACGCCGGCCTTGGGAGCCGGGATCTCCATGGAGGCCTTGTCGGACTCCAGGGTCAGCAGGCTCTGGTCAGCCTCGATACGGTCACCGACCTTGACGAACAGCTCGATGATTTCACCTTCACCGCTGCCGATGTCAGGTACGCGAATGAGTTCGCTCACTTAAAAATACTCCTCAGCAGTCCAGTGGGTTGCGCTTGTCCGGGTCGATGCCGAACTTGACGATGGCGTCAGCCACAACCTTGGGTTCGATCTCGCCACGGTCAGCCAGGGCTTCCAGGGCAGCCAGTACCACGAAGTGGCGGTCGACTTCAAAGAAGTGACGCAGCTTCTTGCGGCTGTCGCTGCGACCGTAACCGTCGGTACCCAGGACCTTGAACTCTTTGCTCGGCACCCACTGGCGAATCTGCTCGGCGAACAGCTTCATGTAGTCGGTGGAGGCGATGACCGGGCCTTTGCGACCGTTCAGGCACTGCTCGACGTAGGTCTGCTGTGGCTTCTGGCCAGGCTTCAGGCGGTTGGCGCGCTCTACGGCCAGGCCGTCGCGACGCAGTTCGTTGAAGCTGGTGACGCTCCACACGTCGGCACCGACGTTGAACTCTTCACGCAGGATCTTCGCCGCTTCGCGGACTTCGCGCAGGATGGTGCCGGAGCCCATCAGCTGTACGTGGTGCGCGGCTTCGCGGGTATCTTCTTCCAGCAGGTACATACCCTTGATGATGCCTTCCTCGACACCGGCCGGCATGGCTGGCTGCTGGTAGGATTCGTTCATCACGGTGATGTAGTAGAAGATGTCCTGCTGCTCTTCGGTCATCTTCTTCATGCCGTCCTGGATGATCACCGCCAGCTCATAGCCGTAGGTCGGATCGTAGGTGCGGCAGTTCGGGATGGTACCCGCCATCATGTGGCTATGACCGTCTTCGTGCTGCAGGCCTTCACCGTTCAGGGTGGTACGGCCGGCGGTACCGCCGATCAGGAAGCCACGGGTGCGGCTGTCGCCAGCGGCCCAGGCCAGGTCGCCAATGCGCTGGAAGCCGAACATCGAATAGAAGATGTAGAACGGCAGCATCGGCTGGTTGTGGCAGCTGTACGAGGTACCGGCAGCGATGAACGACGACATGGCGCCGGCTTCGTTGATGCCTTCCTCGAGAATCTGGCCCTTCTTGTCTTCGCGGTAGAACATCACCTGGTCTTTATCGACTGGCTCGTAGAGCTGGCCGACCGACGAGTAGATGCCCAACTGGCGGAACATGCCTTCCATACCGAAGGTACGGGCTTCGTCCGGGATGATCGGCACGATGCGCTGGCCGATTTCCTTGTCCTTGACCAGCTGCGCCAGAATACGCACGAAGGCCATGGTGGTGGAGATTTCGCGGTCGCCCGAGCCGTCCAGGATCGCTTTCAGCGTTTCCAGGGATGGGGTCGGTACGCTGAAGCTCTTGGCACGGCGCTGTGGTACGAAGCCACCCAAGGCTGCGCGGCGCTCGGCCAGGTACTTGGCTTCGGCAGAACCTTCTTCCGGCTTGAAGAACGGCAGGTTCTCAAGGTCGGCATCCTTGACCGGGATGTCGAAGCGGTCACGGAAGTGACGCAGGCTCTCAACGTCGACCTTTTTGGTGTTGTGCGCAGTGTTCTTGGCTTCGCCAGCACCGGTGCCGTAACCCTTGATGGTCTTGGCCAGGATGACGGTCGGCTGCTCTTTGTGGTTCACAGCCTGGTGGTACGCCGCGTAGACCTTGTACGGGTCGTGGCCGCCACGGTTGAGCTTCCAGATCTCGTCGTCGGACAGGTCTTCGACCATGGCCTTGAGCTCTGGGGTGTTGAAGAAGTTCTCACGAACGTACGCGCCATCTTTGGCTTTGTAGTTCTGGTACTCGCCGTCGATGACTTCGTCCATGCGGCGCTGCAGGGCACCGTTGGTGTCCTTGGCCAGCAGTGGGTCCCAGAAACGGCCCCAGACCACTTTGTTGACGTTCCAGCCGCCGCCACGGAACACGCCTTCGAGTTCCTGGATGATCTTGCCGTTGCCACGAACCGGGCCGTCGAGGCGCTGCAGGTTGCAGTTGATGACAAAGATCAGGTTGTCCAGTTTCTCGCGGCCGGCCAGGGCGATTGCGCCCAGGGATTCCGGCTCGTCGCACTCGCCGTCACCCATGAAGCACCAGACCTTCTGCTTGCCGGCCGGGATGAAACCACGGGCTTCCAGGTACTTCATGAAGCGCGCCTGGTAGATAGCCTGGATCGGGCCCAGACCCATCGATACGGTCGGGAACTGCCAGAAGTCAGGCATCAGCCATGGGTGCGGGTACGAAGACAGACCGTTGCCGTCGACTTCCTGACGGAAGTTGTTCATCTGGTCTTCGTTGATGCGGCCTTCCATGAAGGCGCGAGCGTAGACGCCCGGCGAAGCGTGGCCCTGGAAGAAGATCAGGTCGCCACCGTGTTCTTCGGTCGGGGCCTGGAAGAAGTAGTTGAAACCGATGTCGTACAGGGTGGCGCTGGAGGCGAAGCTGGAGATGTGTCCGCCCAGGTCCGAGTCTTTCAGGTTGGTGCGCATGACCATGGCCAAGGCGTTCCAACGCACCATCGAGCGAATGCGGCGTTCCATGAACAGGTCGCCAGGCATGCGTGCTTCGTGGGTGACAGGGATGGTGTTGCGGTATGGCGTGGTGATCGCATACGGCAGCTGGGAGCCACTGCGGGTGGCCAGCTCGCCCATACGGGTCATCAGGTAATGAGCGCGGTCTTCGCCTTCTTTGTCGAGGACCGACTCCAGGGCATCCAGCCATTCCTGGGTTTCGATTGGATCGAGGTCTTGCATGGCTTGCTCCAGGGCGGAAAGGCAACCAGAATCGATTGCCTGAGATTGCGACTGGCCTTATGGGCAGACGTCGTGAATTCTTGGATTACCGGGGTGTCATCCGGCGCCGTGTAGTTTTACTACATTTGCTTGCGCATTTCATGCTTTTGCACGACATGAGTAGTAGTAAAACTACATTTCTGCGACGTTTGGTCGCACCTTGGCTTGTGAGGAAAAACGTTCATGGTGGTTGGCATTGTGATGCGAACGGGTACTTCTTGATGTTTGTTGCCAAGTTTTCGTTTTTTTCAGCTATTTCCAACTTTTGTACGACAGTCCAACCGTGGTCCGGCTTCCCCTTGGCCGCTTTTTCCCTTCTATTTCACGCCGATCAAGGATAGACCATGCGCCTGCCTTTGCCGTCCGATCTGCCCGCCACCCTCCAGCCACTGGTCGCTCGCAACCAGCAATTCCTGAGCGATGCAGTGGCCGCTCACCCTGACCTCGACCTGAACGCCTGGAGCACGGTGCACCGGCAACAATTCGATCAGGTTGCTGCCGCCAGCGACTTTGTTCTGGGCCTGGCCCAGCGCGAGCCAGCCATGCTCTTCGATCTGCTGGCCAGTGGCGAGCTGGAGCGGGGTTATGCGCCGGGGCAACTGCGCGGGCAAATCGCGGCGGCTGCCCAGGCTGCGCAAAGCGACGACGAGCTGGCACGTAACCTGCGCCGCGCGCGCAACCGCCAGCAGCTGCGCATCATCTGGCGCGACATCACCCGCCAGGCGGCGCTTGGCGAAACCTGCCGCGACCTGTCTGACCTTGCCGATGCCGCCATCGACGAAGCCTACCAATGGTTGTACCCGCGCCATTGCCAGCAGTTCGGCACCCCCATCGGCAACCGCAGCGGCCAGCCGCAGCACATGGTGGTGCTGGGCATGGGCAAGCTGGGGGCGGTGGAGCTGAACCTGTCGTCGGACATCGACCTGATCTTCGGTTTCCCCGAAGGCGGTGAAACCGAAGGGGTAAAGCGCTCGCTGGAAAACCAGGAGTTCTTCACCCGCCTTGGCCAGCGGCTGATCAAGGCGCTGGACCCGGTGACCGTCGACGGCTTCGTGTTCCGCGTCGACATGCGTCTGCGCCCCTATGGCTCGGCCGGCGCACTGGTGCTCAGCTTCAATGCCCTGGAGCAGTACTACCAGGACCAGGGCCGTGACTGGGAACGCTACGCGATGATCAAGGCACGGGTGGTGGCGGGCGACCAGGCGGCCGGCGCGCAGTTGCAGGAAATGCTGCGGCCGTTCGTGTACCGCCGGTACCTGGATTTTTCCGCAATCGAAGCGCTGCGCACCATGAAGCAGCTGATTCAGCAGGAGGTGCGGCGCAAGGGCATGGCCGACAACATCAAGCTGGGTGCCGGCGGCATCCGCGAAGTGGAGTTTATCGCCCAGGCCTTCCAGCTGATCCACGGCGGGCGCGACCTCAGCCTGCAGCAACGGCCGTTGCTCAAGGTGCTGGCCACCCTCGAGGGGCAGGGTTACCTGCCGCCGGCGGTGGTGGCCGAGCTGCGCGAGGGGTATGAGTTCCTGCGTTATACCGAGCACGCCATCCAGGCCATCGCCGACCGGCAGACGCAAATGTTGCCTGAAGGCGAAACGGACCAGGCGCGGGTGGCTTATATGCTCGGCTTTGCCGACTGGCACAGCTTCCACGACCAGCTGATGTACTGGCGTGGCCGTATCGACTGGCACTTCCGCCAGGTGATCGCCGACCCGGATGACGAAGACGGTGAGGGCGAACTGGTGGTGGGGGGCGAATGGTCGCCGCTATGGGAGCAGGCGCAGGACGAGGAAGCCGCTGGCCGGCAGCTGGAAGAGGCCGGGTTCAAGCAGCCCGTCGAAGCCCTGCGGCGTCTGGCCGGCCTGCGCTCCAGCCCGCAGCTGCGCTCGATGCAGCGTATCGGCCGTGAGCGCCTGGATGCCTTCATCCCACGGCTGCTGGCCCAGGCGGTGGAGCATGACAATCCTGACCTGGTGCTTGAGCGTGTGTTGCCGCTGGTCGAGGCGGTGGCGCGGCGGTCTGCCTACCTGGTACTGCTGACCGAAAACCCCGGCGCTTTGCGCCGTCTGCTGACGTTGTGCGCTGCCAGCCCGTGGATTGCCGAGCAAATTGCGCTGTACCCGCTGTTGCTCGACGAGCTGCTCAATGAAGGCCGCTTGTTCAGCCCGCCACTGGCCCCGGAGCTGGCCAGCGAGTTGCGCGAACGCCTGACGCGCATCCCCGAGGACGACCTGGAGCAGCAGATGGAAGCGCTGCGCCACTTCAAGCTGGCGCACAGCCTGCGTGTGGCTGCTTCGGAAATAAGCGGCAACCTGCCGTTGATGAAAGTCAGCGACTACCTGACCTGGCTGGCCGAGGCCATCCTCGACCAGGTGCTCGCCCTGGCCTGGCGCCAGACCGTGGCCCGCCACGGCCAGCCCAAGCGCAGCGACGGCAGCCTGTGCGACCCAGGGTTCATCATCATTGGTTACGGCAAGGTCGGCGGCCTGGAGCTGGGCCACGGCTCGGACCTGGACCTGGTGTTCATCCACGACGGCGACCCGCAGGCGGAAACCGACGGCACCAAGCCTATCGACAGTGCCCAGTTCTTCACCCGCCTGGGCCAGCGCATCATTCACCTGCTGACCACCCAGACCAACTCGGGCCAGCTGTACGATGTGGACATGCGCCTGCGCCCGTCCGGTGCTGCCGGCCTGCTGGTCAGTTCGCTGGGCGCATTCGAGCGCTATCAGCAGAACGAAGCCTGGACCTGGGAGCATCAGGCCCTGGTGCGGGCCCGCGTGCTGGTGGGTTGCAAGCAGGTGGGCACGGCGTTCGAAGGCGTGCGCGCCAAGGTACTGGGCCAGGCGCGCGACCTGGAAAAACTGCGCACCGAAGTGAGTGAAATGCGCGCCAAGATGCGCGGCAACCTCGGTACCAAGGCCACGGCTGCCGGTACTGCGGCCAACGCCTTCGAGGCCGGTGTGCCCTTCGATATCAAGCAGGATGCCGGCGGTATCGTCGATATCGAATTTATGGTGCAATACGCCGCTTTGGCCTGGTCTCATGACCACCCGGCCATACTCCGATGGACCGATAACATCCGCATTCTGGAAGAGCTGGAGCAGGCGAACCTGATGCCGGCCAGTGACGCGGTGCTGTTGCGTGAAGTGTACAAGGCGTTCCGCTCGGCTTCGCACCGCCAGGCCCTGCAGAAGCAGGCCGGGGTGATCGATGCGACGCAGTTTGCCGATGAACGCCGTGAAGTGCGGCGGATCTGGGGTGAACTGGGGTTGACTTGAGATTGTTGGGGCCGCTTTGCGGCCCATCCGCGGCACAAGGCCGCTCCCACATGGGAATGCGATCTCCTGTAGGAGCGGCCTTGTGCCGCGAATGGGCTGCAAAGCAGCCCTAAAGGCTCATGCCTCACCACCGGTGGTACACTGTCCGCCACATAGCCTGAATATAAAGAGGGGAGGCCAGGCTGTACCGCAGCCTGTAGCCTCCCCGAGCGTTTCTGGACTAAGCATGAGAATACTGATCATTGGCCCCAGCTGGGTCGGCGACATGGTGATGGCGCAGACCTTGTTCCAGTGCCTGAAACAGCAGCACCCCGACTGCGTGATCGACGTGCTGGCCCCCGAGTGGAGCCGGCCGATCCTGGAGCGTATGCCCGAAGTCCGTCAGGCCTTGAGCTTCCCGCTCGGCCACGGCGCGCTGGAACTGGCCACGCGCAGGCGCATCGGCAAATCCCTGGTCGGCCAGTACGACCAGGCCATCCTGCTGCCCAACTCGATGAAGTCGGCATTGGTGCCGTTCTTCGCTGGCATCCCCAAGCGCACCGGCTGGCGCGGCGAAATGCGCTTCGGCCTGCTGAACGATGTGCGCAAGCTGGACAAGGCCCGCTACCCGCTGATGATCGAACGCTTCATGGCCTTGGCGTACGCGCCCGGCGCCGAGCTGCCGCAGCCGTACCCGCGCCCCAGCCTGCAGATCGAAGCGCAAAGCCGCGAGGCTGCGCTGGCCAAGTTCGGCCTGGAGCTGGACCGCCCGGTACTGGCGCTGTGCCCTGGCGCCGAGTTCGGCGAGGCCAAGCGTTGGCCAGTCGAGCATTACGCGGCCGTGGCCGATGCGATGATCCGCCAGGGCTGGCAGGTATGGCTGTTCGGCTCGAAGAACGACCACCCGGTCGGCGAGCAGATCCGTGACCGGCTGATCCCGGGATTGCGCGAAGAATCCTCCAACCTGGCCGGTGAGACCTCGCTGGCCGAGGCCATCGACCTGATGTCCTGTGCCCATGCCGTGGTGTCCAACGACTCCGGCCTGATGCACGTGGCCGCCGCACTGAACCGCCCGCTGGTGGCGGTGTACGGCTCCACATCGCCCGGCTTTACTCCGCCGCTGGCCGACCAGGTGGAGGTGGTGCGCACCGGTATCGAGTGCAGCCCATGCTTCGACCGGACCTGCCGTTTCGGCCACTACAACTGCCTGCGCCTGCTGGACCCGGGCAAAGTCATCGCCGCCCTGCACAGCCTGAGCGGGCCGGACCTGATCGATACCGTGGCCGAGGTCGACTAAGTGCGGGTACTGATCATCAAGACTTCGTCGTTGGGTGATGTGATCCACACCCTGCCGGCGCTCACCGATGCCGCCCATGCCATCCCGGGCATCCGTTTCGACTGGGTGGTGGAGGAAGGCTTCGCTGAAATCCCCGGCTGGCACCCTGCGGTCGACCAGGTTATACCGGTGGCCATCCGCCGCTGGCGCAAGAACCTTTGGCAGACCCTCAAGAGTGGCGAGTGGAAGGCGTTCAAACAGCGTGTGCGCGAGCGCAAGTACGACCTGGTGATTGACGCCCAGGGCTTGGTCAAGTCGGCTTGGCTCACCCGCTACGTGAAGGCCCCGGTCGCCGGCCTGGACCGCTACTCGGCTCGCGAAGGCTGGGCCAGCCGCTTCTATGACCGGCGCCTGTCGGTTGCCACCGGCCAGCACGCGGTGGAGCGGGTGCGCCAGCTGTTTGCCATGGCCCTGGCCTACGACTTGCCAGAGGGCATAGGCGATTACGGGCTGGACCTGGAGCGCCTGCAGCTGCCGCCAGCAGCGCCTTACGTGGTGTTTTTGCATGGCACCACCTGGGCGACCAAGCATTGGCCCGAAGCCTACTGGCGCGAGCTGGCCGAGCGCATGGGCCGGCGCAAGCTGGAAGTGCGCCTGCCTTGGGGCAACGCCGCCGAGAAGGCGCGGGCCGAGCGCATTGCACAGGGCTTGAACAACTGCCAGGTGCTCCCCAAATTGAACCTTGCCGGGGTTGCCCGTGTATTGGCGGCGGCAAAAGCCTGTGTGGCGGTCGATACCGGCCTTGGCCACCTGGCTGCGGCACTCGATGTGCCGACCATTTCGCTGTTCGGCCCGACCAACCCGGGCCTGACCGGTGCCTACGGACGGACCCAGATTCACCAGGCCAGTGACTGGCCTTGCGCTCCCTGCCTGCAGAAGAAGTGCACCTATAAACCGAGCGCCGACGACCTGCGCCGGTTCGATCTGAAACGCGAGTGGCCGCTGTGCTTCACTCGCCTGAATCCCGAGCATGTGGCGGGCCGCTTGAGCGCGTTGCTGCTGGCTGAGGATGTCCGTTGATGCAACTGGCTTTCGTGCTTTACAAATATTTCCCCTTCGGCGGGCTGCAGCGCGATTTCATGCGCATTGCCCTGGAATGCCAGAAGCGGGGCCACCAGATCCGTGTGTACACGCTGATCTGGGAGGGTGACATTCCGCCTGGCTTCGAGGTGCTGGTGGCGCCGGTCAAGGCCATTTTCAACCACCGTCGCAACGAGAAGCTCAGCGCCTGGATGGCCGCCGACCTGGCCAAGCGCCCGGTCGACCGCCTGATCGGCTTCAACAAGATGCCGGGGCTGGACGTGTACTACGCCGCCGACGGCTGCTTCGAAGACAAGGCGCAGACCCTGCGCGGTGGGCTGTACCGCCGCTGGGGCCGCTACCGGCACTTTGCCGAGTACGAGCGTGCGGTGTTCGCCAAGGACGCCCACACCGAAGTGCTGATGATTTCCGAGGTGCAGCAGCCGCTGTTCATCAAGCATTACGGCACCCCGGTGGAGCGCTTCCACCTGCTGCCACCGGGTATTTCCCAGGATCGCCGCGCGCCGGCCAATGCTGCCGAGATCCGTGCCGAATTCCGCAAGGAATTCGACTTGGGCGATGACGACCTGTTGCTGGTACAGATTGGCTCGGGCTTCAAGACCAAGGGTGTGGACCGCAGCCTCAAGGCGCTGGCCGCGCTGCCATCGGCCCTGCGCAAGCGCACGAAGCTGATGGTGATCGGCCAGGACGACCCCAAGGTGTTCCAGTTGCAGAGCGCCACCCTGGGGCTGGGTGAGCAGGTGCAGTTCCTCAAGGGCCGCAGCGACATCCCGCGTTTCCTGCTGGGTGCCGACCTGCTGATTCACCCGGCGTACAACGAGAACACCGGCACGGTGCTGCTTGAAGCGCTGGTGGCTGGCCTTCCGGTGCTGGTGTCCAAGGTGTGCGGCTACGCCCATTACATTGCCGAGGCCGACTGTGGCCTGGTGCTGGACGAGCCATTCGAACAGGAACAGCTCAACGGCTACCTGCAACGCATGCTGGAAGACCCGCAGGCCCGCGCCAGCTGGTCGCGCAACGGCCTGGCGTTTGCTGAAACCGCCGATCTGTACAGCATGCCGCAGCATGCTGCCGACGTGATCCTGGGGCAGAAAACCGCATGAAGCTGATACTGGCCGAACCGTTCAAGCGCCTGTGGGCCGGGCGTGATGCCTTCGATGCCGTAGAGGCGCTGCAAGGTGAGGTCTATCGCGAGCTGGAAGGGCGGCGCACACTGCGTACCGAAGTGGCTGGCGAGGGCTTTTTCGTCAAGATCCACCGGGGCATCGGATGGGGCGAGATTTTCAAAAACCTGCTCACCGCCAAGCTGCCGGTGCTGGGTGCCGGCCAGGAATGGCGGGCTATCCAGCGCCTGCACGAGGTGGGCGTGCCGACCATGACCGCAGTCGCCTATGGCGAGCGTGGCAGTAATCCGGCCACGCAGCACTCGTTCATCATCACCCAAGAGCTGGCGCCGACCATCAGCCTGGAAGACTTCAGTATCGACTGGCTCAAGCAGCCGCCCGAACCGCGTCTGAAGCGTGCGCTGATCGCCGAAGTGGCAAAAATGACCGGCGGCATGCACCGTGCCGGCGTCAACCACCGCGATTGCTACATCTGCCATTTCCTGCTGCACACCGACCGCCCGGTGACGGCGGATGACTTCAAACTGTCGGTCATTGACCTGCACCGCGCCCAGACCCGGGCGACAATCAGCCGCCGCTGGCGCGACAAGGACCTGGCCGCGCTGTACTTCTCAGCGCTGGACATCGGCCTCACCCGGCGCGACAAGCTGCGCTTTTTGCAGGGGTACTTCCAGCGCCCGCTGCGGCAAGTGCTCAAAGACGAGGCCCGGTTGCTCGCCTGGCTGGAGTGCAAGGCGCAGAAACTCTACGATCGCAAACAACGCTATGGGGACGCGCTCTGATGGCGGGTTGGACACTGGCGCCAGGCTACGAACACCTGGCGGCGGACTTTGGCAGCCTCGATGCGGTATTTGCCCTGCAAGGCGAGCGCCTGACCCGCGACCCGCTCAGCGAAGTGGTGCGCATCGAGCGTGACGGGGTCAATTACTACGTCAAGCGCTACACCGGGGCTGGCAAGCACATGCGCCGCTACCTGGGCCGGCCGCGCATCAAAGCCGAATGGCAGAACCTCAAGCTGTTCGCCAAGTGGGGTATCCCTACTGCCGAAGTGGTGGCCTGGGGCCTGGAACGCAACGGCCTGGCCTTTGGGCGCGGGGCTATGATCACCCGCGAGCTGCCGAACACCGAAGACTTGTCTGCGCTGGCCGAACGCAACGATACACGCCTGGCCGACCGGGCCTGGGTCGACCATCTCAGTCGTCAGCTGGCGCGCCACACCCGGGTCATGCACGAGCACCGCTTTGCCCATAATGACCTGAAGTGGCGCAACCTGCTGGTCGACGACCAGGGCACGCTATTCTTCATCGATTGCCCCACCGGCGACTTCTGGCGCGGCTTCATGTGGCGGCACCGGATGATCAAGGACCTGGCGTGCCTGGACAAGGTGGCCAAATACCACCTGTCGGCCACCCAGCGCCTGCGTTTCTATCTGCAATACCGTGGCCGCGACCGGCTGAATGTGCGCGACAAAAAGCGCATTCGCCAGGTGCTGGGCTTTTTCGAGGGAAGGGAATGACCGATTACCTGGCCAGCGCGGACCTCGCGCTGCTCAAACGCCATGGCCTGGACGACTTCGAGGCGCTGTGGGCGCTGCAACTGGAGGCGGTGGATGAACCCAACACCGGCCGTGGTGGCTGGAGCAGCGTGTTCCGCCTGGAACTCGAAGGCAAGGGGTACTACCTCAAGCGCCAGAGCGACTACCTGACGCGCACCCTGCACCGGCCGTTTGGCGAGCCCACTTTTGCCCGCGAGTTTCGCAACATCAGCCGCTATCAGAAGCTGCACATTCCGGCCTTGCAGGCGGTGTTCTATGGCGAGCGCAAGCAAGGCGGCAAGCACCGCGCCATCCTGATGACCCGCGCGCTGGACGAGTGGGCCGATCTCGACAGCCTGTTGGCCCACTGGCCACAGCTGGGCGATGCCGAACGCAATGGCATCCTGCAGGCGTGCGGCCAACTGGCGCGTACCCTGCACAGCGCCGGCCAGGTGCATGGCTGCTTCTATCCCAAGCACATTTTCCTGCGCCAGCGACGAGAAGGCTGGGATGCACAACTGATCGACCTGGAGAAGACCCGGCCATTGCTGTTTGGCATGCGTGACCGCCTCAAGGACCTGGAGCCGCTGCTGCGTCGCGCCCGCGCCTGGAGCGAGGCTGATGTGCGCACGATGCTGGCGACTTACCTGGCGCAGCCGGCTGACAGCACGCTGGTCGATACCTGGCTGCAACGCCTGACGCAACGGCGTCGTGAAAAAGAGGCCCGCTGATGCGTTTGTCTGAACTGAAGGACGCCGGGCGCAGCCCGTCGTTGCCCCTGAGCATCACCCTGGCGGACGCCGCCGGCAGCGCCGAACTGCAACTGCTCAGCCTGCTGCGCGTCCTGCCCGGGCAGCGCTATGTGGGCGCTGGTGTGTGGCGCGGTATCCCGGTGCTGGCCAAGCTGCTGGTGGGCGGCAACGCCGCCCGGCATTTCCAGCGCGAACTGCAAGGTGTGAAATTGCTGGCCGAACATGGCTTGACCACGCCGAAGCTGCTGGCCGACGGCCTCAAGGAAGGCGAGGGCGGCTGGCTGCTCTTCGAATTCCTCGACGGCGCTGAGAGCCTGGCCGATGCCTGGGCGGCGGTGGAAAGCCTGCCGGTGCTGGCCGACGAACAACACCTGGTGCTGGGCGAAGCGCTCACGGCTGTCGCGCACATGCACGCTCAGGGCCTTTGGCAGGAAGACCTGCACCTGGACAACCTGCTGCGCCATGGCGGCAAGCTGTACCTGATCGATGGCGCCGGTATCAAGGCTGAAACGCCAGGCCAGCAGCTGTCGCGCCCACGTGTACTGGAAAACCTCGGCGTATTCTTTGCCCAGCTGCCCAAGCGCCTGGAACCTTTCATCGAAGAGCTGCTGGTCCACTACCTGCTGGCCAACGCCGAACATGCGTTGCCACTGGAAGCCCTGCAAAAGCAGGTGGACAAGGTGCGCAACTGGCGCCAGAAGGACTACCTGGACAAAGCGGGCCGCGAATGCAGCCTGTTCAGTGTCCAGCGCACACTCTCGGGGTTGCAGGCGATCCGTCGCAGTGAGGTCGAGGCCATGCAGCCGGTACTGGAGCAGGCCGATGCACTGATCGACAGGGGCCACCTGTACAAGACCGGTGGCGCCGCCAGTGTGGCGCGCATCGAGGTGAACGGTCGCAAGCTTGTGCTCAAACGCTACAACATCAAGAACACCGCGCACTGGTTCAAGCGCTTCTGGCGCCCGAGCCGTGCCTGGCATTCGTGGATCGAAGGCCACCGCCTGGAGTTCCTCGACATCGCTACGCCCAAGCCTTTGGCGGTGCTGGAGCAACGGGTCATGGGGCTGCGCAGCCGTGCCTATCTGGTCACCGAGTATGTCGATGGCCCGGACCTGACGGCATGCTTTGCGCCCTACGTCGAAAATGGCGATGCGCCCGAGGAACAGGTGGATGCGCTGGTGCATGTGATGCAGCAGCTGATTCGCGAGCGCATCAGCCATGGCGACTTCAAGGGCCATAACCTGTTCTGGGACAATGGCCGGTGGTCGCTGATTGACCTCGATGCCATGTGCCAGCACGCGACCCAGCTCAGCTTCGCCCCGGCCTACGCCCGGGATCGGGCGCGGCTGTTGCGAAACTGGCCGAGTGGCAGTGCCTTGTACCAGCGGCTGGACCGGTTATTGCCCAAGCTGGGCGATTAAGGCTGTCGATGCGGGCAGTCAGCGGGCTGGCAGTGGCTGATCTGGCAATGCCAGCCAGTCGCTGCTGCGCCCCGCCTGGCGAACGCGTATCAGCCACTGGCCATTCTCGTGGCGCAATACCGCCCACGGCGCCGCGCCAGCGCTGCTGGCGGCTGCCATCTGCAAGTGGTAACGGTCTGGCAGCAAGTGGCGGCGTAAAGGTAACTGCCCGCCCATGAGCACCAGGTACAGTTGATCTTCAGCCTGGTAGAGCCCCTGTTCGATGTTCAAAGGTGTGCCCGCCAGTGGCGCTTGCAGGTAGCAGTCCTGCAGCAGCTGCGTCAGGTCGGGCAGCCCGTCGTACCAGTGCACCGATGAGTCGATTACCCATTGCCCGTCGGCTCTGCGCTTGAGCGGCTGATGCAGGTAGGCATCTGGTTGGTCAGGGTCGATGGCCCGCCAGCGGTAGCCGTCGAAACTGACCTTGTAGTAGCGGTTGTCGTTGTCCTTGACGAAGTACAGCGACAGCCCGCCAAAGGCCGTGGGCTGTTCGTATACCCCTTCACCGTAGATGCCGTCTATGCGATAGCGCAGGTTGGTGCTGTCCGGTTGCGCCTGGAAGCGCGCGGGCAACGGCAATGGCGGTTGCTTTGGCATGCCACGCAGCGAACGGCGCAGCAGGCCAGAGCCTACATAACTGATCGCTGCATCATTGAGGTGGCTGAAGGCGTTGTAGGCGTGGCGCATCACCCCTTCCACATCCTCCTGCTTGAAGGCCTGCACGCCGTCCCAGATGTCGATGGCCATGCGGCCGATCGACAATGCCAACAGGGCTTGGTTGGGCAGCAGCAGGCTGATGAAGTCCACCAGGCGCCAGCTCAGCGCGATGATCGTTTGCGCATTCACTTCCTGGGTCGTCATGCTGTCGGCATCGGCCTGGGCGATCAGCGCCTGGACCTCGGCCCGGTAATAGACAAAAAACAGGTCATCGTTCACTGCAGGGGTTTTTACATGTGTGCCCAGGCGCCCCTTGTCCAGAAGGCGCTGCACCGTGGCTGCGGGTAGCAATGGCAGGCGCTGTGCAATGTACGCCTTCAGCCCGGGCTGCTGGCGCACAGTACGAAGCAGTTCGCGGGTGGTGCGAAAACGGCGCCATGCCCTGCGGTCCGGGGCATCCGGCGTATACAACACGCATGCCTGGGACTTGTAGGGGGTACTGTTGAGCAGCAGCACACCCTGCAGGGTGTGGCCCATGATGTTCAATTGTCGAACCGTGACCGGGTAGCCCGCCACCGGGGCGCGCAAGGTATTGTGCGGTTGATCCAGCACGGCGCACACCCAGTTGTAACCGTGCTCGAAAGGGTCTTCGCCGAAGTGCCCGGCGTAGCGTGCCTTGACTGCTTCTGCACGCATGCGCGCCAGGTTTACCCGGCTGTGTGCGGCCTGGCGCCACTTGCCGGTTCTGGAACCGATAAGTTGGGTATGCAGGTACATTGCGTAGCTGTCGCCCACGTTCAGTTCCCGGATCATGTTTTTCACATACTCCGCCGTTAGGCCAGGTGGTATGGCACACCCTCGGGCATGGACCATGCGCGCGGTAAGCCAGTAGTCGGTGTCGAACCATGGCAGGTTCTTCAGCGCCAGCTGTTCGAGCGTGTTGCTTTCCTCGACCATTTCCACCATCTCATCGCCCACGCGCTGCATGCCGGCGTAGGTGACGTAGGAGGAGGTGGCGAAGGGATGCATGACAGCGCCGGTACGGCGGGCGCGGACGATACTCACCTGAATCTCGCCCGGATCCGCGTCGTACCCCAGGTCGTAGCTCAGGCGCTCGCGCAGGCGTGCATTGGCCCAGCTCAGCAGGCTGTTGCGTTGCTTGAAGTCGTTGAGGCTAAGCACGCCGGGGGCTGCAGCCCGCTCGGCAGTTGCCACCAGCTCCTGCATGGTCTGCATGATATGGCTCAGGCCTTGCGCGGAGGTATTGCGCAGCCAGTTCGGCAGGTTCTTTTCAAGCAGTTGCGAATAGCGCGTCTGCAGGATGGGTTTGGCGCCGACTTCGTGCCGAAGCGCCATGGCCCTGTTCAGCCGGGCGTGCTGGTCGGTTATGTCGACGCTCCATAACCCGGGATCACTCAACCGCTGGCGCTGGGCTTCGATCACACTGTCGACCTGAGCCTCCAGCAGGCTGTCGGCATACCAGTCATAGCGCAGGCGATGCGACCGGCGCGCGCGGTCTGCCTGTTCCTCAAGGTACAGGTGCAGCAGTGGCCGGCTCTGGAGCGGATCCTCCAGGCGTTCGCAGAGCTCTTTGTGCAGTGCGGCAAGGGAATCGAATGCTTCGATACCCTGTGACAGGCTGCACAGCAAGGCGCTGCCTGCGGCGTCTTCTGCCGTGAGCATGTGGCCCTCGACGGTACTGGCAACGATGACCAGAGTGCCTGGCAGGTAGCTGCGCCAGTTGGGCCGCCGGTCTTCCAGCAGTACGCGGTACACCTGTGCCCGTTCGGCCAGAGGCAAGTGCCTGCGTTGTGAGGGCAATGGCTTCTCCAGGCAGGTGCGCAAGAGTTCGGCTTGCCCGTTGCTCAAGGTCTGGTCGGCCACGCGCAATTCGATTTCGGCCAGCATCAGCGCCTTGCGCAGTATCAGCAATTGCTGCCTGGGCGTGTTGCCCTGTTCATCGGCTGTGGCCCAGAAACTGGCCAGCTCGCCGTGTAGCCAGGTGCGCGTGCCGGAGGTGATGGGTTGGTTGAGGGCGATGGTGGGGAGGCCGTCGAGCAGGTCACCGATGTGTCGGTCGATCTGTTCCAGGTGTTCGAGGGGGCGCATGGGGCTGATCCTTGGCTGAGGAAAACCCCATGCTTGGCAATACCCGCAACTGCGTGGTGGTAGCGGGCTAGCGCCGCCGACGCCAGAACAGCCCGCGCACGCTCAGCAGGGCTGGAAGGCCCAGGCCGGCCCAGGCCAGCACGTCCCAACCACCGTCGCCCAGCAGCGCGGCGAACAGGCCCACGAAGCCCAGCAGGGCAATCAACGCTGGCCAGGCGAAAAGGCGCACAGTGGATTGCGACTGGTGGCTCATGTCCGCGCCTCCCTGGGTTTGCGCTGCTTGCCCCACCACAAGTAGAGGCCGCTGCCGAGCACGATGAGGGTGAGCACATCCAGGACCGCCCACAGTATTTGCATCGGCCGCCCGCCGTAGTCGCCAAAATGCAGCGGCTGCGACAGGCCCATGGCGTCCATGTACCAAGGGCGATCGCCTACGGCAGTCACTGCCAGGGTACGGGCGTCGATCAGCACCGGCGTGAACAGGTGCGAGGTCAGATGGGTGGAGCCGTTCATGAACACCGCGTAGTGGTGCTCGCTGGAAAAGCGCGTGCCGGGGAAGGCAATGAAGTCCGGGCGCATGCCAGGGGCGGCCTGTTCGGCAATCTGCAGCAGGCGTGTGGCTGGCGCGCGGTCGGTGAGCGGCGGGGCATTGCGATACGGTGCGACCATGGTTGCCAGGCTGTCGTTGCGCCAGGCGGCGATGACCAGGTCGGACAGGGCACTGATCACACCGGTCACGCCCACTGTCAACGCCCACGCCAGCGTAACCACGCCGAGCAGGTTGTGCAGGTCGAGCCAGCGCAGGCGGCGGGATTTTTCGTGGCGCACGGTGCCGAACGCCAGGCGGCGCATGAACGGCGCATACAGCACGGTGCCGGAGACGATCGCGACGATGAACAGTATGCCCATGAAGGCCAGCAGCAGCTTGCCGGGCAGGCCGGCGAACATGTCCACGTGCAGGCGCAGCATGACCATCATGAAACCGCCATTGGCGGCCGGCATGGCCACTGCCTCGCCGGTACGGGCGTCGAGCATGAAGGTGTGCGACAGGTTGGGGTCGGTGCCCGCAGTGGCGGCGGTGATGGCGACCACGCCGTTGGGTTCGTCTTCGTCGTAGCCGAAGTACTGCATGACCTCGCCGGGGCGATGCTGTTCGGCTTTCACTACAAGCTGCTGCAGGTCGAGGTGCGGGGTGCCTGCTGGCATTTCGCGCAGCTCGGGGGCGTCGCCGAGCAGGTGTTCGAGTTCGTGGTGGAAGATCAGCGGCAGGCCGGTGAGTGCCAGCAGTAGCAGGAACAGGGTACAGACCAGGCTGCTCCAGGTGTGGACCACGGACCAGCGGCGGATGGTGGGGCTTTTCATCACGGTACCGATTTTGTCTGTTGGAACCTGGGGCCGCAAGGCGGCCCCCGCTCATTCAGAACTTGTAAGTGGCGCTGGCGACAACGCTGCGCTCATCGCCGTAGTAGCAGTAGTACCCGTCGCAAGTAGAGAGGTAATCCTTGTTCAGCAGGTTGGTGGCATTGACCGCCACCGAGGCGCCTTGCAGGCTGCTGTTCAGGCGACCCAGGTCGTAATGCACCGACGCGTCGAATACGGTGTAGGCCTTGGCTTTGCCCAGGTAGGTATTGGCCTGGTCACCGTAGGTGTTGCCGGTGTAACGCGCGCCCAGGCCGATGCCGAAGCCGTCGAGCACGCCCGAGTGCCAGGTGTAGTCGCCCCAGATGGACGCCTGCTGGTTCGGCATCAGCTGCAGGCGGTTGCCTTTGAAATCGCCGTCCTGCACCTCGGACTTGGCCAGGGTGTAGGCGGCAATCACCTTCAGGTTTTCGGTCACATCGGAAACCGCTTCCAGCTCAAGGCCGCGGACTTTCACTTCGCCGGTCTGGCTGGTGATGGTCACCCCACCAACGGTGTCGGTGACCGCGACGTTTTTCTGGGTCAGGTCATACACGGCTGCCGACAGCAGGGTGTTGGAGCCTGGCGGCTGGTACTTCACACCCAGCTCCCACTGCTTGCCTTCGGTGGGTTTGAGCGGGTTCGTTGCCGACACACTGGCATTGCTGGAGGGCTGGAACGACTCGGCATACGACAGGTACGGCACGAAGCCCGAGTCGAACACATAGCTGATGGCTGCGTTGCCGCTGAACTTCTTGTCCCGCTGGGTACTGGTGGCATCATCCTGGTTGAAGAACTTGGTGCCGGTATGCACCCAGTCCTCGCGACCGCCCAGCGTCAGGCGCCAGTTGCCGAGTGCCATCTGGTCCTGCACATACAGGCCGGTCTGACGGGTTTTCTGGTTGTAGTCATAAAACGCGGTCGAGCGATCCGGGCGGGTGATCGGCAGCCCGTAGACCGGGTTGTTGACGTTGCTGTCCGGCACGTTGAAGCCGAAGATCGACAGGTAGTTGGTATTGACGCGCTGGTGGTCCAGGCCGATCAGCAGGGTGTGGGTAATGTCACCGGTGGCGAAGTCGGCCTGGAAGTTGTTGTCCACCGCGAACTGGCTGATGTCTTCATCGGTATTGGTCGACATGCGGCTGACTGTGCCGTCGTCTTGCACCGGGCCGCCCGGCGAATAGTAACTGCCAGGGGTGATGGTCTGGAACGACAGGTCCGACTTGGTATAGCGCAGGTTCTGGCGGAACTGCCATACGTCGTTGATGCGGTGTTCGAAGGCGTAGCCCAGCGCGTAGTAAGTGCGGTCGTAGAACTCGTAATCCGGGTCACCCAGGTTCTTGTGGTGCGAGATCTTGCCGAACGGCATGTCGATCTTGGTGCCCTGGATGGGCCGGAACTGGCTGGTGGCGCCGGTATCGTCGCGGGTGAACTGGGTCAACAAGGTCAACGTCGTGTCTTCGTCGATGTTCCAGGTCAGGCTTGGCGCGATGTTGTAGCGCTTGTTGTCGATATGGTCGATTTGTGTGCCGCTGTCACGGATCACGCCGCTGACGCCGTACAGAAAGCGGCCGTCGTCGTCGATCTTGCCAGTGCTGGCGAAGTTGATCTGACGATGGTTGTCGCTGCCATATTGCAGCTCGATCTCATGGGCGCTTTCGGCCTGCGGGCGGCGGCTGACCATGTCGAGCAGGCCGCCGGGCGGGGTTTGGCCATAGATCGAGGAGGCCGGGCCACGCAGCAGGGCGAGGCGGTCGAGGTTCCAGGTTTCGGCTTTGGGGTTGGCGTACACGCCGCGTGGCAGCGGCAGGCCATCGAGGAACTGGGTGGGCTCGAAGCCGCGCACGCGCATCCAGTCATACCGCGTGTCGCTACCGAAACTGGCCGACACGATGCCCGGCATGTAGCGCACGGCGTCATCCAGGCTGTGCACGCCACGGTCTTTCATCTGCTCGCGGGTGGCAATGGAGATGGAGCGGGGGGCTTCCACCAGTGCGGTGTCGGTTTTGGTGCCAGCGGCGGTGCGTTTGGCCAGGTAACCCTCTACCGGCCCCCAGGCACTTTCAGAAACGCTGGCGGCGTTCACGGTGGTTTCTGGTAGCGCCAGGCTGCCATCCGGCACCGCCACCAGGCTGTAGCTGCCCACGGTGCTCTGTTGCAGCTGCAGGCCGGTACCGCGCAGGGCGGCTTGCAGGGCGCCAAGGCCGTCGTACTGGCCGCTCACCGCGGCCGAAGTGCGGCCGCTGACCAGTGCCGGGTCGATGGCCAAGGCGATGCCCGCCTGGCTGGCGATCTGGTTGAGGGTGGTGGCTAGCGGCGCGCTGGGCAGGTTGTAGGCGCGCGCAGTGGATGGCTCGGCGGCGAACAAGGCAGGGCTGGACAGCGGGGCAGCCAAGCCGATGGCCAGGGCCATGAGGCTGGGGCGCAGGATACGATCAACGGCACGGGACATGCGGCGGTTCCTCGACGGGTAAGTGCTTGCTGCTTCCTTGCCGAGCGAGATCTGAAAAGTGACAGGGCGAATCTGAAAAATATTGAGAATTATTTGGAGTGTGTACTGGCCTGTTCGCGTGCAAGCCCGCGAACAGGGCAGTGAAGGTTTACTTGGGAACGACGTTCACCCACCACTGGGTATGCCGCTCGATCTTTACCGGCAAGGCCGGCACCAGCGACTCCAGCGCCAGGTTGGTGTCGGTCAGCGGGAAGCTGCCAGTCACGCGCAGGTCTGCAACTTGCTCGTCTACCCCGAGGTAGCCGCTGCGGTATTTGCCCAGCGCGGCCAGCAGTTCGCCCAGGCGCACGTTGTCCACCACCAGCATGCCACGGGTCCAGGCATCGGCCCCGACCGGTACTGCGCCGACCTGGCCGAGGCCGTTGGCGTTCATCAGCACTTGCTGGCCTTCACGCAGCACTTGTTCGTCGCCGCTGTTATGCGGCATGGCGGCGACCGAGGCTTGCAGCACTTCCAGGCGTGTACCGCCGGCTTCGCGGCGCACCAGGAAACGCGTGCCAAGGGGACGCAGGCGACCGTCGTCGGTGCGTACCAGCAGCGGGCGGGGGTCTTGGTGGCCGGTTTCGACCGAGATTTCGCCCTGATGCAGCACGATGACCCGCTGCTCGCCTGCGTAGTCGATGTCTACCGCGGTGTGGGTGTTCAGGCTCAGCAGTGTGCCGTCCTCCAGGCGCAAGGTCCGCAGCTCACCCGTGGCCGTGCGCTGGTCGGCCAGCCAGTAGCTGGGGGCCAGTGACGGTGCGCCGACCCAGGCCAGCAACGAACCGAGCAGGACCATGCTGGCCAGCCCGCTGCCAACTTTACCGATGCGTCGACGCAGGCCGGCGCGCGATTGCAGCAAAGCCTGGCGTGCCGGGCCGGCCGCAGCGCTGACGCGTTGGTCCATGGCGCCGAGCTGACGCCAGGCACGTGCGTGTTCTTCGCTGGCGGCATGCCAGCGCATGAACGCGTTGCGCTCATCCGGCGTGCCGCTGGCGTCGCCGAGGCTGAGTTTCCAGGCGATGGCGTCTTCCAGTACCTGGGACGAAACCGGTGCATTGCTCACGTCGGCTCCCCGTACAGGGCCACATAGCACTGGCGCATGCCTTGGGCGATGTACTGGCGCACCCGTGATACTGAAACGCCCAGGCGCTCTGCGATTTCGGCATGGCCCATGCCGTCCAGGCGGTTGTGCAGGAACGCTGCGCGGGCCTTGCTCGACAGCTTGCCGAGCAGGCGGTCGATGGCTTTGAGGTCTTCAAGGATAAGGTGCAGCGCTTCCGGTGAGGGGTGTTCGGCTTCCGGGATCAGTGCCAGCTCGGCGAGGTAGGCCTGTTCCAGTGCGGCGCGGCGGAAATGGTCGAACATCAGCCCCTTGGCCACGGCGGCCAGAAAGGCGCGGGGTTCGCGGGGCGTATCCAGCTGGTCGCGGCCGAGCAGGCGCACGAAGGTGTCCTGGCTCAGGTCTTCGGCACGTTGGCGACAGGCCATGCTGCGTTGCAGCCAGGCGAGCAGCCAGCCGCGGTGGTCGCGGTACAGCGCACCGACCAGATCGGCGTGTGGGCTCTGTGCAGAAGACAAGCAGCGTCCCCCCGGAACGAATGCATTAACTAACGATAATTATTCGCGATTGTTGCAGAGGGGAGGGGGTGGGTGCAATGGACGCTTATCGGATTGCCATCACTAGGGATGTGTTGCCTGTGCCGGCCTCTTCGCGGGTAAACCCGCTCCCACAGGTAATCCACAGTATTCAAGGCTGTGAGATCCCTGTGGGAGCGGGCGTGCCCGCGAAGAGGCCAGCAAGGCCAATACAAAGCTAAAGGCCGTGACTCTGCACGTTACGCCTGCGCCACCCACGCAACCGCTGCTCCAGCTGCAACGGGCTGTCCAGTTGCTGGCGCCGGGCCTGGCTGAACAGGATCAGCGCCAGCTCTGCGGTCACCTGGGCATCGGCACTGGCATGGTGGCGTTCCTCCACCTGCAAACCAAACCGCGCCACCCAGTCATCCAGCCCGGCCTCGCGCAACACTGTGTCGGGGTTGAGCATCGGCGCCAGTTCGGCAACGTCGAGGAACGGTGACTGCAAGCGATACCTAAGGCTCTCTTTCAGCGCACGGGCCAGCATGCGCTGGTCGAATGGCGCATGAAACGCCAGCACCGGGCTGTCGCCAATGAAGTCGAGCAAATCGAGCAAGGCCTCGGCCGGGTCGCAACCGGCGGCCAGGGCGCTCGGGCCCAGGCCGTGGATCAGCACGCTGGCGTTGGTCTTCTGCAAAGGCCGGTGCAGGGTACGTTCGAACTGCTGGGCAAAATCGATGGCGCCATCTTCGATGGCCACTGCTCCAATCGACAGCACCTGGTCCCGGTTGGGGTTGAGCCCGCTGGTTTCCAGGTCCAGCACTACCCAGCGCTGTTCGCGCAGGGTACACACCCCCAGCGGCGTGGGCTTGGGTAACCGGGCCAGGCGCTGGCGTGTGCTGTGGTCCAGCTCGGGCGCGCTGGGGCGCAGCCACGCGAACAGGCTCATAACTGGTACCGCAAGGCCAGGCTGCTTTGCAGGCGCTGGGCCTGGCGCAGGGACTCGCGCAGGATGCGCCGGTCCAGGTGGTTGAGGCTGTCCGGGTCGAGCCGGTTGGAGTAGGGCAGGTTGTCGCGCGCCTGGCGTTGGTGCTGCTGCATGCGGGTTTGCTGAATGAAATGGTAAGCCTCTTCATAGGCCGCGCCGTCCAGTGGCTCGATCACGCCCTTGGCTACCAGCTGGCGCAGCCGTTCCAGGGTATTGCAAGCACCGACGCCATTGGCCAACGCCAGTAGACGGGCGCCGTCGACGAAGGGTGTCAGCCCCTGGACCTTGAGGTCGAGGGTGGCGGCCTTGTCGTTGCCCTGGCGGGTCAGCACGAATTCGCGCAGGCGGCCCACCGGTGGGCGCTGGCGCAGGGCATTGTCGGCCAGCATGCGCTGGAAGATGCGGTTGTCGGCCACCTGCTCCAGCAGGCCCTGGCGCAGTTGCTCGCAACCTTGCTCATCGCCCCACACCACCCGCAGGTCGAAGTAGATGCTCGAACCCAGCAGGTTCTCCGGGCTGGCCTCGCGCACAAAGCCGGCAAAGCGCCGTGCCCACTCGCTGCGCGACAGGCACAAGTCAGGGTTGCCCGCCATGACGTTGCCCTTGCACAAGGTAAAGCCGCACTGGGCCAGGCACTGGTTGATGTATTGCGCGAGTGGCAGCAGGCGGGCACGGATGGCGTCGGCTTCGGTACGGTCTAGCGCTTCGAAGAGGATGCCGTTGTCCTGGTCGGTGTTCAGGGTCTGCTCGCGGCGCCCCTCGCTGCCAAAGCACAACCAGCTGAACGGCACGCCCGGGTCGCCGCGCTCGGCCAGCGCCAGCTCGATCACCCGGCACACGGTGTGGTCGTTCAGCAGGGTGATTATCTGGGTGATCTGCGTGGACGATGCGCCGTGGGCGAGCATGCGCTCGACCAGTTGGCTGATTTCCCCACGCAGCGAGACCAGGGTGTCCAGCCGCGGCGCATGGCGGATGGTGCGCGCCAGGTGCACCAGGTCGACCCGTTGCAGCGAGAACAGGTCACGCTCGGAAACCACACCGCACAGGCGCCGGTTTTCCACCAGGCACACATGGGCGATATGCCGCTCGGTCATGGCCATGGCCGCGTCGAAAGCGCTGGCCTGAGGGCTGAGGTAGAAGGGTTTGACTGTCATGTGCCGCTCGATGGGGGCGCCCAGGTCGGCATCCGCCGAGGCCACCACCTGGCGCAGGTCGCGCAGGGTGAAAATGCCGGTGGGGTAGCGCTGCGGGTCGACCACCACGATGCTGCCGACCTGCTGCTCGTGCATCAGCCGCACGGCTTCGCGCAAAGACATGTCGCCACTGCACACCACCGGATGACGCATGGCCAGTTCACCCAATGGCGTGTTCAGCGAGTACTGGGTGCCGAGGGTTTCCACGGCACGCTGTCGCACCTGCTGGTTGACCTGGTCGAGCAGGCTGCTGACTCCGCGCAGGGCAAAATCCCGAAACACTTCAGACATCGAGAACACGCGGATGAACGCGGCCTTGTTCAACTGCAGGCAGAAGGTATCTTCACCGGCCAGGTGCTCGGTGCGGGTGGCCCGCTCGCCCAGCAGGGCCGCCAGCGGGAAGCACTCGCCACTGGTGATTTCGAAGGTGGTTTCCACGCCAGGCTTGACCAGGTGCTGGCGCTCGCCAACCACGCGGCCCTGCTTGACGATGTAGAAGTGCTCGATCGGCCCGTCGGCAGGCTTGACGATGCTCTCGCCGCAGGCATAGAAGCGCAGCTGGCACTGCTCGACCAGGTAGGCCAGGTGGCTGTGCTCCATCTGGTTGAACGGCGGAAAGCGCTGCAGGAACTGCAGGGTGCCCTGAATGTTCTGCAGTACTGCTGTCCTGCCCGCCTGGCTGTAGGCGTCCTTTTTGCTCATGAAACTGACCGTATCGCTATGCCGAACTATATATATCTATATATAGGTGCCGGCCCTGTTGTTTTCTGCCTCCATGGTCGGCTTGCGGCGGGGTGGTGCCCATTGGACGTAAGTCTATGAAGGCCCCTGTCAAAGACCCGACGAAAGGCGAAACGGGTTACGCGAGTAATGTGGTCCTAAGGCTGAAGCGGAATTTTTTTGACGAGATGAGCATGCCTGAGCACACCGACATCTTGAGCGACGCCGAGCGTGAGGCATTGGCCGTGGTGAGTGCACCTGTGGCACCCAGGCCGTTGGTGCTGGTGGTGGATGACAACGCGGTTAACCGCGAGGCGCTGATCGTGTACCTGAAAAGCCGGGGCATCGATGCGGTGGGGGCGGACGGGGCAGAAGAAGCCAGGTTGTACCTGCATTACCAGCAACGGATTGCTTTGATGATCACCGATTTGCGCATGCAGCCAGAGGACGGTCTGGACCTGATCCGGCAGATTCGCGAGTCGGAGCGCGCAGCGTTGTCGATCATCGTGGTGTCGGGCGACACCGATGTGAAAGAGGCGGTGGACGTGATGCACCTGGGGGTGGTGGATTTCCTGCTCAAGCCGGTCGACCTGGGCAAGCTGCTGGAACTGGTGAAGAAAGAACTGAAAATAGAGTGATGCACAAAGGGGCTGCTTTGCAGCCCATTCGCGGCACAAGGCCGCTCCTACAAGGGTTATGCGTTCCCCTGTAGGAGCGGCCTTGTGCCGCGAATGGGCCGCAAAGCGGCCCCTTGCGGTTTACAGCCCGTTACGCGCCTTGAACTCGCGGCGACGGCGGTGCAGCACCGGCTCGGTATAGCCGTTCGGCTGTTTGCCACCTTCTACCACCAGCTCTACAGCCGCCTGGAACGCGATGTTGTCGTCGAAGTTCGGCGCCATCGGGCGGTACAGTGCGTCACTGGCGTTCTGCTGGTCGACCACCACGGCCATGCGCTTGAGGCTTTCCAGCACCTGCTCCTGGCTGACCACGCCATGGCGCAGCCAGTTGGCCAGCAGCTGGGCGGAAATGCGCAGGGTGGCACGGTCTTCCATGAGGCCGACGTTGTTGATGTCTGGCACCTTCGAACAACCCACACCCTGGTCGATCCAGCGCACCACGTAGCCGAGGATGCCCTGGGCGTTGTTGTCCAGCTCGTTGCGGATTTCTTCGTCCGACCAGTTGGTGTCGGCGGCCAGCGGGATGGCCAGGATGTCGTCCACCGATGCCGGGGTGCGCGAGGCCAGTTCACGCTGACGCGCCTGGACGTCCACCTTGTGGTAGTGCAGGGCGTGCAGGGTAGCGGCCGTCGGCGACGGTACCCAGGCGGTGTTGGCACCGGCCAGCGGGTGAGCGATCTTCTGCTCGAGCATGGCGGCCATCAGATCGGGCATGGCCCACATGCCCTTGCCGATTTGCGCACGCCCTTGCAGGCCGGTGGCCAGGCCAACGTCGACGTTGTTGTTCTCGTAGGCGCCGATCCACTTCTCGTTTTTCATGGCGCCCTTGCGCACCACGGCGCCGGCTTCCATCGAGGTGTGGATTTCGTCGCCTGTGCGGTCAAGGAAACCGGTGTTGATGAACGCCACGCGCTCGGCGGCTGCCTTGATGCAGGACTTGAGGTTGACCGTGGTACGGCGCTCCTCGTCCATGATGCCAACCTTGACGGTGTTGCGCGGCATGCCCAGCAGGTCTTCGACCTGGCTGAAGATTTCCGCGGCGAAGGCGACTTCTTCCGGGCCGTGCATTTTCGGCTTGACGATGTACACGCTGCCGCTGCGGGTGTTCTTGCGGCTGGTGTTGCCGTTGAGGTTGTGCAGGGCGATCAGGTTGGTGAACAGGCCGTCCTGGATGCCTTCGGGGATCTCGTTACCTTGGGCGTCGAGGATCGCCGGGTTGGTCATCAGGTGGCCAACGTTGCGCACGAACAGCAGCGAACGGCCATGCAGGGTCACGCTGCCGCCGTTGGGCGCGGCGTACTCGCGGTCCGGGTTCATGGTGCGGGTGAAGGTTTTACCACCCTTGGTCACGGTTTCGGCCAGGTCGCCTTTCATCAGACCCAGCCAGTTGCGGTAGACGATGACCTTGTCGTCGGCGTCGACGGCGGCAACCGAGTCTTCGCAGTCCATGATGGTGGTCAGCGCCGACTCCATCAGGATGTCTTTGACGCCAGCGGCGTCGGTGCTGCCAACCGGAGTGCTGGCATCAACCTGGATCTCGAAGTGCAGGCCGTTGTGCTTGAGCAGCACGGCGGTCGGTGCAGCAGCATCACCGTGGAAGCCGATGAGCTGGGCATCGTCACGCAGGCCGGTGTTGCTGCCGCCTTTGAGGGCAACAATCAGCTTGCCGCCTTCGATGCGGTAGCCGGTGGAGTCGACGTGCGAGCCGGCAGCCAGTGGCGCGGCTTCGTCGAGGAAGGCGCGGGCGAAGGCGATGACCTTGTCGCCACGGGCCTTGTTGTAACCCTGGCCTTTTTCGGCGCCGCCTTCATCGCTGATGGCGTCGGTGCCGTACAGGGCGTCATACAGCGAACCCCAGCGGGCGTTGGCGGCGTTCAGGGCGAAACGGGCGTTCATCACCGGAACAACCAGCTGCGGACCGGCCATGTGGGCGATTTCTTCGTCCACGTTCTGGGTGGTGGCCTGGAAATCGTCGGCTTGTGGCAGCAGGTAGCCGATTTCCTGGAGGAATGCTTTGTAGGCGACGGCGTCGTGGGCCTGGCCTTTGCGTGCCTGATGGTAGGCGTCGATCTTGGCTTGCAGCTCGTCGCGCTTGGCGAGCAGGGCTTTGTTCTTTGGAGCGAGGTCATTGATGATCTTCTCTGCACCCGCCCAGAACTGCTCGGCGACGATGCCGGTCCCGGGGATGGCTTCGTTGTTCACGAAGTCGTACAGGACCTTGGCGACCTGAAGGCCACCGACTTGAACGTATCCAGTCATTGCTTGCCTCACTCTGCTCAGCTATTTCGCTCTTCTGTATTAAGCCTGTAGCGCTTCTCTAAACACGGCACCAGTGCGTGCCCCCGGGTTGTACCGGGCGCGGCTGGGTGCGGCTTGCCAGACAGGCCGGCAGGCAGTGTGCGTATTTTCACAGGCGCCTTGGCAGACATCCAAACGACGTTTTGTAGTCCGCGCCACGGGATACTACATGAAGCAGTAGGCCGGGCAAAATCAGACTAAAAGCGCCGTTATGCGACCCGTTGGTCGCGTATGGTCACGCTGGGAGTGGGTATGTTCGCAAAAAACAGGTGGATTGTTCCAGATAAATCTTGAAACAGTACACGATTCGTTGTGCTGGCCGCCCTGCGGCAGGTTGCCGCGCCTTGCCTATACTGAGTCGATCCCCCGATTTACTGCCGCCGGGCGCGGTCCGACACGAGGAAGGGCTTGTGGATCATCTTGTACTGACTGTTATCGCCCCTGACAAGGCCGGCCAGGTCGAACGCATTGCCCAGTGCATCGCCGACCACAGTGGCAACTGGCTGGAAAGCCGCATGTCGCGCATGGCCGGGCAGTTTGCCGGCATCTTGCGGGTGGCGGTGCCGGCAGAGAATTATGCTGAACTGGTGGCGTCGTTGCAGGGGTTGGCGAGGTATGACATTCGGGTGCTGATTGCCGAGAGCGGTATTGAACCGTCGTGCACCTGGAAGCCGATTGCCATGGAGCTGGTGGGGAATGACCGGCCGGGGATCGTGCGCGACATTACCCGGTTGCTGGCGGATCTGGGCGTGAACCTTGAGCGGTTTACCACTGAGGTACGGCCGGCACCGATGAGCAGCGAACCACTGTTTCATGCAGATGCCTTGCTGGCGCTGCCGTTGACCCTTTCGCTGGACGAACTGCAGCAGAAGCTGGAGAGCCTGGCGGATGATTTGATGGTGGAGTTGAAGTTGCGGGCGGAGGATTGATCCGACATTGCCGGGGGCTGCATCGCAGCCCCGTGCGGTTATCCCGATATCACGGGGAAGGCCCTGTGGATAACCTGGGGGTGTAGCGCTCCAGCCCAGGTACCCTGTGCCTTGCACGGTTTTGATCAAAAAACGTTCAAGTTTCAGCCGCTTGTGCACAAAGCACGGGGACGAGGGTGTGGATAACCTTTGGAGATGTCGCTGCAGGCCACGAACCACGTGGCCTGCATGGTTTTGATCATTTAATGATCAGCTTCGCTTGCGCAAACTCATCCACGCATCAACGCTGTAAATCGCCAGACCCGCCCAGATGAACATGAACGCCACTAAGGTGCTCGACGACAAATGTTCATCGAACAGCAGGACGGCCTGCAACAGCACCAAGGTGGGCGCCAGGTACTGCAGGAAGCCCAAGGTGGTATACGGCAGGTGCCTCGCCGCAGCGTTGAAGCACACCAGCGGTATCAGCGTTACCGGCCCGGCAGCCATCAACCACAAGGCTTCGCTGCTGGTGTAAAACGCCCCTTGGGCACTCATCGCCGCCGGGTGCAGCAGCAGCCAGCCAAGGGCCAGCGGCACCAGCATCCAGGTTTCCACCACCAGGCCCGGCAATGCCGCTACTGGCGCCTGTTTGCGAATCAGCCCGTAGAAGCCGAAGCTCAACGCCAGCACCAGCGACACCCAAGGCAGGCTGCCTACCTGCCACACCTGCTGGGCTACGCCTAGGGCGGCCATGCCCACCGCCAGCCATTGCAGGCGGCGCAGGCGCTCGCCAAGTATCAGCATGCCCAGCAACACGTTGATCAGCGGGTTGATGTAGTAACCCAGGCTGGCCTCGAGCATGCGGCCGTTGTTTACCGACCACACATAGGTCAGCCAGTTGCCGGCGATCAGTGCACCGCTCAGCGCCAGAATGCCCAGCCGGCGCGGGTTGTCACGCAGTTCGCGCCACCAGCCGGGGTGTTTCCACACCAGTAGCAGCAGCGAGCCGAACAGTGCCGACCAGAGCACCCGGTGGACAATGATCTCCACTGCCGGGACGTTCTGGATTGCCTTGAAGTAAATGGGGAACAGGCCCCAGATGATGTAGGCGCTCAGGCCCAATATGTACCCGCGACGCGGGTTTGCGGCGTGCATGCAGAATCCTTGCTTAGGTAGCTAAATATAGCGACCCCTATTGTAGACAGAGACGTCCCTACCTCTAGAACAATTTCAGGGGTGGCTCATCCAGCGCAGCCATCTGCTCGCGCAGCGCAAGAATCTGGTCGCCCCAGTAGCGTGGCTGGCCAAACCAGGGGAAGCTGGGCGGGAATGCCGGGTCGTCCCAGCGCCGCGCCAGCCAGGCGCTATAGTGCAGCTGGCGCAGGGCACGCAACGGCTCGATCAGGGCCAGTTCGCGCGGATCGAAATCGTGGAACTCGTTGTAACCGTCGATCAGTTCGGCCAGTTGCCCCAGGCGCTCCTCGCGGTTGCCCGCCAGCATCATCCACAGATCTTGCACTGCCGGGCCCATGCGGCAGTCGTCAAGGTCGACCACGTGGTACACCTCGTCTCGGTGCATCAGGTTGCCGGGGTGCAGGTCGCCGTGCAGGCGGATGAGCTGGTGCGGTGTGCGGGCGTAGATGTCCTCGACACGCTTGAGCACGTCGCGTGCTACGGACTCGAAGGCCGGCAACAGTTCGCGCGGGACAAAACCACCGTCCAGCAGGGTGTTCAGCGAGGCGTGGCCGAAGTTCTCCACAGCCAGGGCCTCACGGTGCTCGAATGGTTTGATGGCGCCTACGGCATGCAGGCGGCCGAGCAACTGGCCAAGGCGGTAGAGCTGGTCGAGGTTGCCGGGCTCCGGAGCGTGGCCGCCGCGGCGCGGGAACAGAGTGAAACGGAAGCCCTGGTGCTCGAACAAGGTGCGGCCGTCGTGCTGCATCGGCGCAACCACAGGCACCTCGCAGTCGGCGAGTTCGGCGGTGAAGCTGTGTTCTTCGAGGATCGCCGCATCTGTCCAGCGGCCTGGGCGATAGAACTTGGCGATCAGCGGCTGAGCGTCTTCAATGCCCACCTGATAGACGCGGTTCTCGTAGCTGTTCAGTGCCAGCACCCGGGCGTCGCTGAGAAAGCCGATACTTTCCACTGCGTCCAGGACCAGGTCGGGGGTGAGGGTGTCGAAGGGGTGGGACATGGTGACTCCGGAGGGTAAGCAGCGTGGGGCCATGGTAACGCGTTATGCCTGTACCGGCCTCTTCGCGGCTAAAGCCGCTCCCACAGGTTTTGTGCACATGTCTCAGGCGGCGCGTTCCCTGTGGGAGCGGGTTTACCCGCGAACCGCGCTGAAGCGCGGCCAGGCTATGCAGGAACCCCGATCAACACATAGGACGGATGAAACTGCACCTGCACCGCACTGCCCGCCGCCACCGGCTGCCCAGCCAACCAGTGCGCCTCGGCAATGGCACACAATGTCTGCCCATTGCCCAACGCCAGCCGGAGCTCACTGGGCCCGTCATCCTCTGCCAGCACCTCTTCCACCGTTGCGTTCAAGCAGTTGCTGCCCGCTTCGGGGGCTTCCCCCTCCGCCAGCAACCGTACCCATCCCGCCTTGAGCAGCGCCACCACCATCGTCCCCAGTGTCAGCTCCAGCCGCGCGGTGCTGTCGTGGGTGATCAGCGCATCAATCTCCAGCCCGCCGCCTAACGCCAGGCTGACGCGATCATATCGGCCTTCACGACGCAGGCCGCTGACCTGGCCCTGCAGCTGGTTACGCGCACTGGTGCGCAGCATCAGGCGCCCGAGCAGGTCGAGGTCGCTGGATTCTTCGGCGGCTTCAAGCATTTGCGCCTGCAGTGTCTGCAGCCGTTGATACAGGCGCAGCACCCGCTCGCCTTCCGGCGACAAGCGCGCACCACCACCGCCACGGCCACCGGTGCTGCGCTCGACCAACGGCTGGCTGGCCAGGTTGTTGAGCTCGTCGATGGCATCCCAGGCAGCCTTGTAGCTGATACCCGCTGCCTTCGCTGCGCGGGTGATCGAGCCTTGCTCGGCAATGTGCTGCAGCAGTGCGATGCGCTGGGGGCGGCGGGCGATGTGCTGGGTGAGAAGCGTGGGTAGGGGCATGGGCGTTCGGTCGTTATAGTCAGAATGGATAGTGTGCAGGAGCGGCGATCCGCGCCTGGTCAGATATACCCCGGCTTGGGCGTACGTGCCAGGCAATACACATCCACCCGCCGCGCGCCTGCCCTGCGTAGTGCCTGGGCAATAGCTTGGGCAGTGGCACCGGTGGTCAATACATCATCGACGATGGCGACATGCTTGCCTTTCAGTTCACGGGTTGCAGCAAACGCCTGACGCAAATTGTGCCGCCGTGCCTTGGCGTCCAGACGTTGCTGTGCCGGTGTCTCGCGCGTGCGCGCCAGTATTCGCTCATCGCAATTTACCCCCAATTGCGACCCCAGCCACCGCCCAAGCATTCCTGCCTGGTTGAACCCACGCTCGCGCAGTCGACGCTTGGCCAGGGGTACAGGCAACAGCAGGTCAGGACGGGGCAGCCCTTCGGTAAAGCGATGCATTAGCCCATGCCCCAACAATTCAGCCATCAGCCGGCCCAGAGGCCACTGACGGTTGTGCTTGAAGCGGCTGATCAACGTGTCCACCGGAAAACCGAAATGCCACAGCGCAACGACCTTATCGAAGGCCGGCAAGCGCTGGGAACACTGGGCGCAGGTCAGGCCGGCCATGGGCAAGGGCAAGGCACAACGCAGGCAGTGGTCACCCAGCCATGGCAGTTCCTGCTCGCAGGCGATGCACAACGGGTAGTGCTGCTCGGCAGGCTCATCGCACAATAAACACGATTGATTAATAAGTGAGCACTTGTAAACCAGTCTTTTCCAGTGTGGTTGACAGTTCATGGGCCTTCCGTAACTATGCGAGCTATCCGTGATGCGCTTGTGGGCTTTCCTGTCCCGGCGCCAGCTTCAGCCTAAACAAGGAAACGCCGATGAGCGCCAGCACAACTGCAACAACACGTCACGACTGGTCCCTGGCCGAGGTCAAGGCGCTGTTCCAGCAACCGTTCAATGACTTGCTGTTCCAGGCGCAAACCGTGCACCGCGCGCATTTCGACCCTAACCGGGTGCAGGTGTCGACCCTGCTGTCGATCAAGACCGGCGCCTGTCCGGAAGATTGCAAATATTGTCCACAGTCCGGCCACTACAACACCGGGCTGGAAAAACAGAAGCTGATGGAAGTGCAGAAGGTGCTGGAAGAGGCTGCCCGCGCCAAAGCCATCGGTTCTACCCGCTTCTGCATGGGCGCGGCGTGGAAGCACCCGTCGGCCAAAGACATGCCCTACGTGCTGGAAATGGTCAAAGGCGTGAAGGCCATGGGCCTGGAAACCTGCATGACCTTGGGCAAGCTCGACGAGGAGCAGACCCGGGCCCTGGCCCAGGCCGGCCTGGACTACTACAACCACAACCTCGACACCTCACCGGAGTTCTACGGCAGCATCATCACCACCCGCACCTATAGCGAGCGCCTGCAGACCCTGGCTTATGTGCGCGATGCGGGGATGAAGATCTGCTCTGGCGGCATCCTGGGCATGGGCGAGTCGCTGGACGACCGCGCCGGCCTTCTGATTCAGCTGGCCAACCTGCCCGAGCACCCGGAGTCGGTGCCGATCAACATGCTGGTCAAGGTTGCCGGCACGCCGCTGGCCGAAGAAGAGGACGTCGACCCGTTCGACTTTATCCGCATGCTGGCCGTCGCCCGCCTGCTGATGCCCAAGTCGCACGTGCGCCTGTCCGCCGGCCGCGAGCAGATGAACGAGCAAATGCAGGCCTTGGCGTTCATGGCTGGCGCCAACTCGATCTTCTACGGCGAAAAACTGCTGACCACTGCCAACCCACAGGCCGACAAAGACATGCAATTGTTCGCACGCCTGGGCATCAAGCCAGAAGCGCGTGAGGAGCATGCCGACGAAGTGCATCAGGCGGCCATCGAGCAGGCGTTGGTCGAACAGCGCAGCAGCGAGATGTTCTACAACGCTGCATCGGCCTGATATGGCCTTCGACCTGGCGGCGCGCCTGGCCGAACGGCGCGCCGCAGACCTGTATCGGCAGCGGCCGCTGCTGGAGAGCCCCCAAGGGCCCGAAGTGGTGGTCGACGGCCAGCGGCTGCTGGCCTTCTGCAGCAATGACTACCTGGGCCTGGCCAACCACCCTGAGGTGATCGCCGCCTGGCAGGCCGGCGCCGAGCGCTGGGGCGTGGGGGGAGGGGCCTCGCATTTGGTGGTGGGCCACAGTACGCCGCACCATCAGGTTGAAGAGGCGCTGGCCGAACTGACTGGGCGCCCGCGTGCGTTGTTGTTCTCCACGGGCTACATGGCCAACCTGGGCGCCATCACCGCGCTGGTGGGGCAGGGCGATACGGTGTTGCAAGACCGCCTGAACCACGCCTCGCTGCTGGATGGCGGGCTGCTCAGCGGTGCACGCTTCAACCGCTACCTTCACAACGACCCGGCCAGCCTGGCCAGCCGCCTGGAGAAGGCCGTTGGCAATACGCTGGTTGTGACCGATGGCGTGTTCAGCATGGACGGCGACGTGGCCGACCTGCCGGCGCTGGCCAAGGTCGCACGCGCCCGCGGTGCCTGGCTGATGGTCGACGATGCCCATGGCCTGGGCACCCTCGGCGCACAGGGCGGCGGCATCGTCGAGCACTTCGGCCTGGGCCTGGAAGATGTGCCGGTGCTGATCGGTACGCTGGGTAAGGCTTGCGGTACGGCTGGCGCTTTTGTTGCCGGCAGCGAAGCGTTGATCGAGACACTGGTGCAGTTCGCCCGCCCCTACATCTACACCACCAGCCAGCCACCTGCGCTGGCCTGCGCCACGCTCAAGAGCCTGGAGCTGCTGCGCCGTGAAACCTGGCGTCGCGAGCACCTGACAGCGTTGATTCGCCAGTTCCGCGAAGGTGCGCAGCAGATCGGGCTGGCGTTGATGCACAGCCCGACGCCGATCCAGCCGATCATGATTGGCGACAGCGCACAGGCCCTGCGCCTGTCGCGTATGTTGCGCGAGCGCGGCTTGCTGGTGACCGCCATCCGCCCGCCCACCGTACCGGCCGGCAGCGCACGCCTGCGGGTAACCCTGAGCGCCGCGCACAGCGAGGCGCAGGTGCAGCTATTGTTGAATGCATTGGCCGAGTGTTATCCACAACTGGAGAACGCCGATGCGTAATCGTCTTGTACTGCTGCCCGGCTGGGGCCTGGGTACTGCTTCACTGGAGCCGCTGGCGGCCAGCCTGCGCGCCCAGGATACCCGCCTGCAGATAGAGCTGATGCCACTGCCGGAATTGGACCACAGCGATGTGCAGGGTTGGGTGGATCACCTGGACCGCAAGCTGCCCAGCAATGTCTGGCTGGGCGGCTGGTCGCTCGGTGGCATGCTGGCCAGCGCGCTGGCGAAACAGCGCGGCGATTACTGCTGTGGCCTGCTGACCCTGGCCAGCAACCCCAGTTTCGTCGCCCGGCCAGACTGGCCCCATGGCATGCCCGAAGACACCTTCGGCACCTTCCTCGATGGCTGCCGCAGCCATACACAGGTGACCCTCAAACGCTTCCGTACCTTATGCAGTGATGGCGCCCTGCAGCCGCGCACGTTGCTACGCCAACTGGGTGTTGGTGTGCCGGACACCGACCCGCTGTACCTGGGCACCGGCCTTGAGGTGCTGGCCAAGCTGGACACCCGCGAAGCACTGCAGGCCTATGGCGGCCCGCAATTGCACCTGTTCGCAGGCAGCGATGCATTGGTGCCGGCAGAGGCAGCGACGGCGTTGAGCGAGCTGCTGCCTGATGTGGAGGTGGGCCTGGTCGAAGACAGTTCCCACGCGTTCCTGCTGGAGTACCCACAGGAGTTGGCGGCGGGCATCAAGAGTTTCCTGCATGAGAGTGGCGATGACTGACCTTTCCCGTCCGACCCTGCCCGGAGCATTGCCCGGCGCATTGCCCGACAAACGCCAGGTGGCGGCTTCGTTCTCCCGCGCTGCGGCCAGCTACGATAGCGTGGCAGCCTTGCAGCGCGCTGTCGGTTTGAACCTGCTGGAGCAGTTGCCAGCAGGCATGCAGCCGTCGCACTGGCTGGACCTGGGCAGTGGCACTGGCCATTTCAGCCGAAAGTTGGCCGAGCGTTTCGCACAGGCCAGCGGTGTGGCAGTGGACATCGCCGAAGGCATGCTGCGCCACGCCCGGCATGAACAGGGTGGGGCGCGCTACTACGTGGCCGGTGACGCCGAGCGTTTGCCGCTGCGAGATGCCAGTGTCGACCTTGTGTTCTCCAGCCTGGCCGTGCAGTGGTGCGACCAGTTCGCCAGTGTGCTGGCCGAGGCGTTGCGGGTACTGCGCCCGGGAGGCGTAATGGCCTTCAGCAGCCTGTGCGTGGGGACATTGGGCGAATTGCGTGCCAGCTGGCAGGCGGTGGACGGCCTGGTGCATGTGAACCGCTTCCGCCGGTTTGAAGATTACCAGCGCCTGTGTGCCGACAGTGGCTTTGCACAACTTGGGCTGCAGCGCTGCCCGCATGTGCTGCACTACCCGGATGTACGCAGCCTGACCCATGAACTGAAGGCGCTGGGCGCACACAACCTCAACCCGGGTCGCCCCTCAGGCCTCACCGGCCGCGCCCGCATGCAGGGCCTGTTGCAGGCCTATGAGGCATTTCGCCAGCCCGAGGGGCTGCCAGCCACCTATCAGGTGGTCTATGGTGTGTTGCGCAAGCCACAGGCGTAAGGGGAGCGAGATGAGCCAGGCCTATTTCATTGCCGGTACCGACACCGATGTCGGCAAGACCACCATCGCCGCCGGGCTTTTGCATGCGGCGCGCTTGCAGGGCATGAGTACTCTGGGTGCCAAGCCGGTGGCCTCCGGCTGCACGATGACAGCGAAAGGCTTGCGCAACAGCGATGCCCAGGCGTTGATCGACGAAAGCACGATCAAGTTGCCCTATGAGCAGGTCAACCCGTTTGCCTTCGAGCCTGCGATTGCCCCGCATGTGGCGGCGCGTGAGGCGGGGGTTACGTTGGCTGTTCCGGAGCTGCTGGCGGCAATGCGCAATGTGCTGCAACAAAATGCCGATTTCACCTTGGTCGAAGGGGCAGGTGGCTGGCGCGTGCCACTGTCGGGCCTGGAGAATCTTTCCGACCTTGCCGTTGCGCTGCAGTTGCCGGTGATTCTTGTGGTTGGGGTGCGCTTGGGTTGCATCAGCCATGCCTTGCTCAGCGCCGAGGCCATCGAGCGTGACGGGCTGCAACTGGCCGGGTGGGTGGCCAACATCATCGAGCCCCGTACTTCGCGACTTGAAGAGAATCTGGCGAGCCTGGCGGAGCGCTTGCCGGCGCCTTGCCTTGGGCGGGTGCCCAAATTGAAGCAAGCCAGTGCCGATATGGTGGCTGAACACCTTCAGCTGGATCTGCTGGATTAGCCGTTTCCACGCCCGGCCCCTTCGCGGGGGAAACCGCTCTTGTAGAAGCTGGCTTGCCGGCGATAGGGCCGGTGCAGGAATACCCAAGGCCTATCAACTGGCACCAGGCCATTATGCTTTTAAACGGGCCTTTTCGCGCCCAGCCTGTTTTAATTAGGCCTGTTCGTCATCCAGCGTCAATGGAGTCCTGACATGGAAATCACCGGTAGCTCCGCTTATTACGCGGGCCTGAGCGCTATCCAGACCGGCCAGAACCGGGTCGATCAGGCCGCCGGCCAGATCGCCAACACCACCGCCGAACGTACCGCCACCAGCCAGTCCAGCGATTTTCAGGCCGAACGCCTGCGTTCGGTCGACCGCAGCCAGCAGATGGACATGGCCACCAGCGTGGTGCAAATGGCCGTAGGCAAAACCGAAGTCGAACTTGGCGCAAAGGTGGTCAAGGCATCCGACGAAATGCTCGGCCGGATCATCGACACCTACGCCTGACAGATCCCCCTTCAATTAAACACAGCCCCTGTGGGAGCGGGCGTGCCCGCGAATGCGTCAGGTCAGGCTTCTTTAATGTCTGGCCGGGCCCTTTTCGCGGGCACGCCCGCTCCCACAGAGGCGGCGATTTTTCTGGGTGTGGCGTAAACGCCATTTTTCGTGGCGCAAATGGCACCATAGTCCAACCTTGACAGAAGGCGGAGCTAAACGTAAGTTTCAAACAACTGTTTGATAGACGGCCGCCAAGAGCTGGTCACCCCCACAGAACTGACCCAGAGGTTCATCGCAATGCCTGATTACAAAGCCCCCTTGCGTGATATCCGCTTCGTTCGCGACGAACTGCTTGGCTATGAGGCGCACTATCAGAGCCTGCCGGGCTGCCAGGACGCCACGCCTGACATGGTCGACGCGATCCTTGAGGAAGGTGCGAAGTTCTGTGAGCAGGTGCTGTCCCCGCTGAACCGTGTGGGTGACCAGGAAGGCTGCACCTGGAGCGAATCGGGTGTTAAAACCCCGACCGGCTTCAAAGAAGCCTACGAGCAGTTCGTCGAAGGCGGCTGGCCGAGCCTGGCGCATGACATCGAGCATGGCGGCCAAGGCCTGCCGGAGTCGCTGGGCCTGGCCTTGAGCGAAATGGTTGGCGGTTCGAACTGGTCGTGGGGCATGTACCCTGGCCTGTCGCACGGTGCGATGAACACCATTTCTGCGCACGGCACTGCCGAGCAGCAGCACACCTACCTGACCAAGCTGGTGTCCGGCGAATGGACCGGCACCATGTGCCTGACCGAGCCGCACTGCGGTACCGACCTGGGCATGCTGCGCACCAAGGCCGAGCCACAGGCCGACGGCAGCTACAAAGTGTCGGGCACCAAGATTTTCATTTCGGCCGGTGAGCACGACATGGCCGGCAATATCGTCCATATCGTCCTGGCCCGCCTGCCGGATGCACCGGCCGGTACCAAAGGTATTTCGCTGTTCATCGTGCCGAAGTTCCTGCCTGACGCCGAAGGCGGTGTGGGCGAGCGCAACGGCGTGAGCTGCGGCTCCATCGAGCACAAGATGGGCATCCACGGTAACGCGACCTGCGTGATGAACTTCGATGCTGCAACCGGCTACCTGATCGGCCCGGCCAACAAGGGCCTGAACTGCATGTTCACCTTCATGAACACGGCTCGCCTGGGTACCGCGCTGCAAGGCCTGGCCCACGCCGAAGTGGCGTTCCAGGGTGGCCTGAAGTACGCCCGCGAGCGCCTGCAGATGCGCTCCCTGACTGGCCCGAAAGCCCCGGACAAGGCCGCTGACCCGATCATCGTGCACCCTGACGTGCGCCGCATGCTGCTGACCATGAAGGCCTTTGCCGAAGGCAACCGCGCGATGGTGTACTTCACCGCCAAGCAGGTGGATATCGTCAAGTACAGCCAGGACGAAGAGGAGCGCAAGAAGGCCGATGCCCTGCTGGCGTTCCTGACCCCGATCGCCAAGGCGTTCATGACCGAAGTCGGTTTCGAAGCGGCCAACCACGGCGTGCAGATCTATGGCGGCCACGGCTTCATTGCCGAGTGGGGCATGGAGCAGAACGTACGCGATAGCCGTATCTCGATGCTGTACGAAGGCACCACTGGCATCCAGGCCCTCGACCTGCTCGGCCGTAAAGTGCTGATGACCCAAGGCGAGGCGCTGAAGGGCTTCACCAAGATCGTGCACAAGTTCTGCCAGGCGCAGGAAGGCAATGAAGCGGTCAAGGAGTTTGTCGAACCGCTGGCGGCCATCAACAAGGAGTGGGGCGAGCTGACCATGAAAGTGGGCATGGCCGCCATGAAGGACCGCGAGGAAGTGGGCGCGGCCTCGGTCGACTACCTGATGTACTCCGGCTACGCTTGCCTGGCCTACTTCTGGGCCGACATCGCCCGCCTGGCAGCCGAGAAGCTGGCAGCCGGCACCAGCGAAGAGGCCTTCTACACTGCCAAGCTGCAGACTGCGCGCTTCTACTTCCAACGTATCCTGCCGCGTACCCGTACGCATGTGGCGACCATGCTGTCGGGTGCCAACAACCTGATGGCGATGGACGAAGAGCACTTCGGCCTGTCGTACTGATCTATCCGCTGTAGCGAAAACCCGCCTGCCCTCACCGGCAGGCGGGTTTTTTTATTTTTCAGGTTCAGCGCGTTCCTGCACCGGATGGCATCTGAAACGAAATTCAACTGTTCATGTGCGCTGCCGATGAAGTGAGGGCACAATGCCACTATTGATCTGCCGGGTTGGAGATTACCCTTGTTTCGTCTTAACGCTGTTCGCGCAAGCCACTTCCTGCCTTCGCTGTTCCTGTTGCTGGCAGGGCTCGCCGCAGCCTATGTGAGAGACCTCAGTGTCTTTTTCACATCGCTGTTCAACGTCCTGCCCACCTTGGTCCTGTTGCTGGGCGGTGCCTACTGCGCGGTTTACCGTCGCCAGCGTGAGTTGTTCATGATGCTCACGGTGTACATCGCCTACTACCTGCTCGACACCCAGACCGACTTCTACCGTGACCATGGCCGCGTGCGCGAGGACGCGGCCGTGATCTTCCACCTGGTGTGCCTGCTGCTGCCCGCTCTGTTCGGGCTATACGGCGCCTGGCAAGAACGTACCCACCTGCTACAGGACATGGTCGCTCGCGGCGCCGTGCTGTTCGCAGTGGGCAGCGTGGCGGTAGCCCTTGAACAAAGCTACCCTGAAGCATTGCTGACCTGGCTGGCGGAAATCCGCTGGCCCACCTTGCATGGCCAGTGGATGAGTCTGATCCAGATGGTCTACCCGTTGTTCATCGGCGTTTTCCTCCTGCTGGTGGTGCAATACCTGCGCGCACCGCGGCCGTTGCACGCCGCGTTGATAACCGGGTTGCTGGGTATTTTCTGGATGCTGCCGCAGACCTTCATCTTGCCGTTCACCCTGAACATCATGTGCAGCCAGGTGATGTTGATGATCGCCGCAGCGGTTGCGCACGAGGCCTACCAGATGGCCTTCCGTGACGAACTGACCGGCCTGCCGGGGCGCCGTGCGCTGAACGAGCGCATGCAGCGCCTGGGGCGCAACTACGTAATCGCCATGACCGATGTGGACCACTTCAAGAAATTCAACGACACCCACGGGCATGATGTGGGTGACCAGGTGTTGCGCCTGGTTGCCAGCCGCTTGTCCAAGGTGACCGGCGGTGGCCGCGCGTATCGCTATGGCGGTGAGGAGTTCGCCTTGGTGTTCGCCGGCAAGACGGCCGAGGAATGCGTGCCCCACGTGGAGGCCGTGCGCGAGGTGATCGCCAACTATGTGATGCACCTGCGCGACCAGAACAGCCGTCCACAGGACGATACCAGCGGGCGCCAGCGGCGGGCGGGCAGCAGCGGCGGGACGGTGTCGGTCACCATCAGCATCGGTGTGGCCGAGCGCCAGGTTGACCACCGTAACCCCGAAGCGGTGCTGAAATCTGCTGACCAGGCGCTGTACAGCGCTAAAGGCGCGGGGCGCAATTGTGTCATGGTGCATGGGCAGCAATCGCAGCGTGGGGCGGTGCGTACGGCGTGACCGTAGAAGACTATGCGGTCAAGTGATGACCCTATGTCTCGTAAAAGTTGTTCGGTTACACTGCCATCAACCCCAGTGTCGCGGTTCCCCGAGACCGCCCCGACCCGACTAGTGAGAGGTTGTCATGGCTGACTATAAAGCGCCCCTGCGCGACATGCGCTTCGTACTGAATGAAGTCTTCAACGTGGCCGAGCAGTGGGCGCAGTTGCCCGGGCTGGCAGAGGTAGTCGATGCCGACACCGCCATGGCCGTGCTGGAAGAAGCCGGCAAGGTCACCGCCAAGACCATCGCGCCGCTTAGCCGCGCCGCCGATGAAGAAGGCTGCCGCTGGGACAACGGTGCGGTAAGCACACCGGCCGGTTTCATCGAGGCCTACAACACCTACGCCGAAGGCGGCTGGGTAGGCGTGGGCGGCGACCCGGTGTTCGGTGGCATGGGCATGCCCAAGGCCATCTCGGCTCAGGTCGAGGAAATGGTCAATGCCTCCAGCCTGGCCTTTGGCTTGTACCCGATGCTTACTGCAGGTGCCTGCCTGTCGATCAATGCCCACGCCAGCGAAGCGCTGAAGGCCAAGTACCTGCCGAACATGTATGCGGGTGTGTGGGCTGGGTCCATGTGCCTGACCGAGCCGCATGCCGGTACCGACCTGGGCATCATCCGCACCAAGGCCGAGCCTCAGGCCGACGGCAGCTACAAGGTCAGCGGCACCAAGATTTTCATCACCGGCGGCGAGCACGACCTGACCGAGAACATCATCCACCTGGTACTGGCCAAGCTGCCGGATGCCCCGGCGGGGCCGAAAGGCATTTCGCTGTTCCTGGTGCCCAAATTCCTGGTCAATGAAGACGGCAGCCTGGGCGCGCGCAACCCGGCGACATGCGGCTCGATCGAGCACAAGATGGGCATCCAGGCCTCGGCCACCTGTGTGATGAACTTCGACGAAGCGGTCGGTTACATCGTCGGTGAGCCGAACAAGGGCCTGGCGGCCATGTTCACCATGATGAACTACGAGCGCCTGGGCGTGGGTATCCAGGGCCTGGCCTCCGCCGAACGCTCTTACCAGAACGCAGTGGAATATGCTCGCGACCGCCTGCAGAGCCGCGCCCCGACAGGCCCGCACGCCAAGGACAAGGCCGCCGACCCGATCATCGTCCACCCGGACGTGCGCCGCATGCTGCTGACCATGAAGGCGCAGATCGAGGGTGGCCGCGCCTTCTCGACCTATGTGGCCATGCAGCTGGACAGTGCCAAGTACAGCGAAGACGCCGCCGTGCGCAAGCGCAGCGAAGAGCTGGTGGCACTGCTGACACCGGTGGCCAAGGCGTTCCTCACCGACCTGGGGCTGGAGAGCACTGTGCACGGCCAGCAGGTATTTGGTGGGCATGGTTACATCCGTGAGTGGGGGCAGGAGCAGTTGGTGCGTGATGTGCGCATTACGCAGATCTACGAAGGCACCAACGGCATCCAGGCCCTCGACCTGATGGGGCGCAAGGTGGTGGCCAGCGGCGGGGCGTACTACAGACTGTTCTCCGACGAGATTCGCCAGTTCATTGCCAGCGCAGGCAGCGAACTGGACGAGTTTGCCAAGCCGTTGGCTGCCAGCCTCGACCAGCTCGACGGGCTGACCGAATGGGTGCTTGAGCAGGCCAAAGGCAACCCGAATGAAATCGGCGCGGCGTCGGTCGAGTACCTGCATGCCTTTGGTTATGTGGCCTATGCCTACATGTGGGCACTGATGGCGCGGGCGGCCAAGGCGGGTGAGGGGGACGAGGCGTTCTACTCGGGCAAGCTGGGGACGGCGCGGTTCTACTTTGCACGGTTGCTGCCACGTGTGGATTCGCTGGTGGCTTCGGTGAAGGCGGGGAGTGAGTCGCTGTTCCTGCTGGATGCCGAGCAGTTCTGACATGTTTTTGGGCCGCTTTGCGGCCCCCAGCCATGGCATTTCTGGGAACGAATCCTCTTTGTAAGCATTTTCCTACACGACGTGGTGACTTTTCACCACTGTTCTAAGATTGGATCCACGGTTAATCTTTACCACATGGACGTTGCGCAGGAAGCGCAAAGGACAGATCAAGGAAGACGACGAAGGACCACCTGCCAGGATGGCGGGGCGATACGGATGTCACAGGGAAACAGTCTGGAAAACCCCGCTTCGGCGGGGTTTTCTTTGTGCGCGTGTTTTTTCAGGCCAGCACATCCAGCGGCGACGCCCCCAACAGGCGGGCGTCCGTCTCCTCCTCCAGTAGCGTGCGCAGCAGTTCCACAGAGGCCTGCTGGCGCTGTGCATCGCGGAACACCAGGCCAACCTTAAGCGGCACCCGCGGCTCGCTCAATGGCTTCCACAGCAGCCCTTGATCATCCTCGGCAGCCTCCTTGGCCCGCCCCGGCAAAATGGTGGCCAGTGCCGTGTGCGCCAGGCTGTCGAGAATGCCCGCCATGTTGTTCATCTCTGCCTGCACGTGTGGCCGTCGGCCTTGGCTGGCCAGTTGCGCCTGCCAGATCTGGCGGATCTGGAACTCCTCACCCAGCATCAGCATGGGCAACTCGGCGGCCTGGCGGATGGACACCTTCTTGAAATCCTTCAGGGGGTGGGTATCGGGTATGACCAGTTGCAGTTCATCTTCGTACAGCAGCAGGCCATGCAGCCCTGGCTGGCGCGGTGGCAGGTAGCTGATGCCGATATCCAGGCTGCCGTTGAGCAGCCGCCGTTCTATCTCCAGCCCCGACAACTCGTATATCTGCACGACAAGGTGCGGCTGTGCCTTGCGCAGCCGTTCGAGCAACTGTGGCACCAGGCTGGGCCGCACGGTCTGCAACACGCCGATAGCCAGGGTGCGCAGCGACTGGCCCTTGAAGTTGCGCATGGCCTCGTGGGCGCGTTGCAGGCCATCAAGCAATGGCAAGGCGTGGTTGTACAGGGTATGGGCAGCCAGGGTGGGCAGCAGGCGCTTGTTGCTGCGCTCGAACAAGCTCAGGTCCAGGCTGTGTTCCAGCTGACGGATTTGCTGGGAGAGCGCCGGTTGGGAAAGCGACAGGCGCTCGGCGGCGCGGCCCACGTGACCTTCTTCGTACACCGCGACGAAATAACGCAGTTGGCGGAAATCCATAAGTAACACTTATCGAAAATGCTGGAAAAACGAAATGGTCGAAAACCCTCGTGAAGCCTAGTCTATCGCCGTATTCCAAAGGGTTACAGCAGTCATCAGGCTGATTGTTACCCAGGATGAAAAACACTTTTGATAGGCAAGGCAAAATATAGAGTGTCGGCGTCAAGACCGCACCGTGGCCGCCCTTTACCGTGATTGGTTGGAGCCCTGATGAACCTGTTCAACCTGCGCCGTTCGGCACCTGCCGCTGTCGCCGAGCCCAAGCGTGCGCCGGTGATCGTGCCGCAGGCTGATGAGTTGTCGCGTGATCGCCTGATGCCCGGCGTCGAACGTGCAGCGCAGGTGTTCGTGCGAGGGCAGGGCTCCTGGTTGTGGGACAACGAAGGGCATGCCTACCTGGACTTTACCCAGGGCGGTGCGGTCAACAGCCTGGGCCACAGCCCCAGCGTGCTGGTGAAAGCGCTGGGCAACCAGGCCCAGGCACTGATCAACCCGGGTTCGGGCTTTCATAGCCGTGGCTTGCTGGGGTTGGTCAACCGCCTGTGCCAGAGCACCGGCAGCGAGCAGGCCTACCTGCTTAACAGCGGTGCGGAGGCCTGTGAAGGTGCGATCAAGCTGGCCCGCAAGTGGGGCCAACTGCACCGCAACGGCGCTTACCACATCATCACTGCCAGCCAGGCCTGCCACGGCCGCAGCCTGGGTGCGTTGTCGGCGTCTGACCCGTTGCCGTGCAACCGCTGCGAGCCTGGCCTGCCGGGCTTCAGCAAGGTGCCGTTCAATGATCTGGCTGCCCTGCACGCCGCAGTGGATTCGCGCACCGTGGCCATCATGCTGGAGCCCATCCAGGGCGAGGCGGGTGTTATCCCCGCCACGCTGGAGTACCTCAAGGGTGTGGAAACGCTGTGCCGTGAACTGGGCATCCTGCTGATCCTCGATGAAGTGCAGACCGGTATCGGTCGTTGTGGCGCGCTGCTGGCCGAGGAGCTCTACGGAGTGCGCGCGGACATCATCACCCTGGGCAAAGGCCTGGGCGGCGGGGTGCCACTGGCTGCGTTGCTTGCCCGGGGTACAGCATGCTGCGCCGCGCCTGGCGAACTGGAAGGCAGCCACCACGGTAATGCGCTGATGTGCGCCGCCGGCATGGCGGTGCTGGACACCGTGCTGGAGCCGGGCTTTTTTGCCCAGGTGCAGGATAACGGCCGCCACCTGCGCGAAGGCCTGAGCCGCCTGGCCGGGCGCTATGGCCAGGGTGAAGTACGCGGGCAAGGCCTGCTGTGGGCCCTGCAGCTAAAGGAAAGCCTGGCCCGCGAGCTGGTGGCGGCCGCCCTGCACGAAGGCCTGCTGCTCAATGCGCCGCAAGCGGATGTGGTGCGTTTTTCGCCAGCGCTGACCGTGAGCAAGGGCAACATCGATGAAATGCTGTTGCGCCTGGCACGCGCCTTTGCGCGCCTGCATGCCCAGCAGCAGGCCCGCCGCGAGGTGCCGGCGTAGCTGTTTAGCAAGACCGAGAATTCTACGAACCGTCTGGCGTTCCTGCGCATCGCCCCTGGCCTGTTTCATTCGGCCCGGGGCGTTTTTTTTGGCTGGTGGAACCTCTGTGGCGAGCGGCTAGTCTTTGATGTAACCCTTCAGGAGAGACTCGCATGGACTTTATTCGCATCATCATTGCCATTCTTTTGCCTCCGCTGGGGGTGTTTCTGCAGGTGGGGTTTGGCGGGGCGTTCTGGCTGAATATTCTGCTGACCCTGCTGGGATACATTCCAGGGATCGTGCACGCGGTATACATCATCGCCAAGCGCTGAGGCGCCGGGGGTTGAAGACATGCCGGTCTTCCACCCCCGCAACAGCCATCAGTTTCGAAGCTGACTATGCAATGCGTTTTACCATGAGTTTGTCGACGTAGTGTTTCAGCGCGTTCAGTGGGAACCCGGTATTGTAAGCGCCCCATTTCAAGTAATGCCGGGCAGGGGAGAATGTCTGGCACACGAGGGTACAAGGATCTTTTTCATCGGGTTCCCTGGGTTTTCCTTCCCGGTCGGCCGTGAATTTCTGGGGCGCATTATCCAGAAAGAGCTGAACGGTACCGATATCTTGGTCACTGGAGAGCAGAACCCGAATTCGGATGTCGTACCACTTGTCCGCTTCAATTCGCGTCCACCAGACCACCTTGTGTTTTTCACCATCAAGCCGGGTGTTGTAGTGCGTCATTTCAAACCGGCCGGCCTGCACCTTCATGAAGAAAGGGTAGATATTGCTGCCCTCGGACTTCCACTGAAAGATTACATAATCGCCATAGGGCGCGTTGTCGACGTCCGGAAACTTGCTGCTCCAACAGAAGTCGTAAATCTGATTTTCTTCCCAGCCTTCATAGACCTCGTAGGGTGCCACATTCACTTTGATGGAGTTTGACTCGCACCGGTAATTGGTCGGGTGGGCGGGTTTGTCAAACAGCCAGACTTTTCCTCGCTCGGTATCGTGGACTACCTTGAGGCTGGCACCCGTGTCCGAACCGCCTGTTTCGACCATTCTGAACAGGTCATTGGGTGCTTTCTGCTCATCTTCCTGGGTGCGGTCGAGGGGTGTGGTTGACCCGACCCACATCAGAAAGTTGTCAGGGACACTGGGTGGGCAGCGCTCCTCTTTAACTTCCGGCTGGTTCTTTTCAAGGATTGCACCTTGGGTTTTATACGGTGATAACCATTGCAGCCATAGCGCCCATGCCCGCATTACAAAAGGCTTATGGCCATTTTTTTGATCTTTGAGGAGTGCTTCGTGTTCGTCTTTTTCCATCATGGCGGCCCATTGTCAATTTACAATAGCCGCCGCCCTGATAGCGCATCCATTCAGATTCAAGGGCGGCGCGAATACCGCGACGTTAGGGCCTGAACCAAGACACGTCTACTGACAGAATTGCCAGGTAATCGTGGGTTTGCCGAATGCAAAGCACACTTAAACTTTATTGTGTTGAGGGTTGATCACGTTGCTAAAGAACAGCCACTCCTGTTCCAGCGCATGCGCCAGGTTATTTGCCTGTCGGAAGCCGTGCCGTTCGAGTGCATAGAAATGCCCCTCTGCCTGAACACCCTTGGCCTGGAGTGCTGCGAGCATTTTTCGGGTCTGCTCCGGTACCACTACCGCATCCAGTTCACCCTGGAAGAAAATCACTGGCGCCCTGATGCTGTCTGCATGCAGAAGAGGGGTGCGTTGGCGATAGCGTTCGGCATCCTGCTGCGGGTCGCCGATCAGCCAGTCCAGGTAATCCCCTTCGAACTTGTGCGTGGCACGGCCCAGGGCCAGCGGGTCGCTGACCCCATAGAGGCTGGCGCCGGCGCGGAACACGTCATGGAACGCCAAGGCGCACAGGGTGGTGTAGCCCCCAGCACTGCCGCCGCGGATGAACGCCTTGTGCTGGTCGACCAAGCCCTGAGCAGCCAGGTATTCGACCGCCGCGCAAGCATCGGCCACATCGCTCTCACCCCAGCGCAGGTGCAGTGCCTGGCGGTAGTCACGGCCATAGCCGGTGCTGCCCCGGTAGTTCAGGTCGGCCACGGCAAAGCCGCGTTGAGTCCAGTACTGGATGCGTGGGTCCAGCACGGGATAGCAGGCTGACGTCGGCCCGCCATGGATGAACACCACCAGCGGTGCAGCGCCCTGCGACTGTAATGGCGGGTAGAAGAAACCATGCGCCTGCTCGCCTTCACTGCCGTAGTGGAAAGACTGCGGCAGGCTGATCTGTTCCGCCGGCAGTATTTCGGCACCACCGGCCAGCACGCGTACCTCGTGGTTGCGGCGGTCAATGCCAATCACTGCCGGCGGGCTGATGGGCGAGGCGGCGATGGCATACAGGTGTTCGCTGTCCATGGCCAGGCTGCGAAAGCGTGTGTAGGCACTGGCGTAACGCGCCATGCGGCCATCTTCAGCACGCAGCCCCAATTGCCCGAAGCCGTCTTTGAACCAGCTGGCCAGGTAGCTTTGCGGCCCCAGCGCCAACCAGGTGCAGGTGCCCATTTGCCAAGGCGCTGCCGCGTGGTCGGCAAGCTCCGCAGGCAACACCTGCCAGTGGCCATCGACTTCGCCCCAGGGCTGCCAGAAGCCGTTGCGGTCGGACAGACAGTAGAGACGGCCTTTGTCATCGAAGCGCGGCTGCTGCAGCGATTCGTCATCGCCGGCCACGCACTGCGCGGGCCCCCAATGGCCACTGCTGTCGCGGACGCGGCACATCAGCCGGGTGACGGTCCAAGGCTGTGCCGGGCGGTCCCATTCGACCCATGCCAGTCGTTGGCCATCGGCACTCACAGTGGGTGAGGCATAGAAATCGGCGCCCTCGGCCAACACCTCGCGGCTGCTGTCACCCAACGCAACCAGACGATGCTCTACCTGCTCGGCATGGCGTTCCTCGACGGCCAGCACCTGGCCACCGTGCCACTGCACATCGCCGTAGCGGCAGCTGCCGTCCTGGGTGAGCGCACGCGGTGGCAAATCGTCCAGCGGCTGGGTGTAGACCTGCTGGTCCTTTTCGTTGACGAACACCAGCCCGTCGCCACCCAGGCAGAAGCTGCCCCCGCCATACTCGTAGACCCGGCTGCGCACACTGAAGCCATCCGGGGTCAGGCATCTAGCCTGGTGGTACAGCCAGTGCCAGATACGGCAAGCACCATCGGCCGGGCGAAATTCAATCCAGAACAGCCCGTCGGCACTGACTTTGAGTTCCGTGAAGTCGGTGCCGGCGGCTACCGCCTGGGCCGCGCTGAATTCAGCCGCGGGCGATGACACGGGAGTTTCGATCATTGCGGAAGGTCATCTGTTCAATGGCGAGCTGGGCGGTTTCCGCCTCCTCGCGGGCCTTGAGGATGATGCCGTGGTCGGCCGACTTGGCGCACACAGGGTCGGCGTTGCTGGCATCGCCGGTCAGCATGAAGGCCTGGCAGCGACAGCCGCCGAAGTCCTTTTCTTTTTCGTCGCAGGAGCGGCATGGTTCGCGCATCCACTCATAACCACGGAAGCGGTTGAAGCCAAACGACTCATACCAGATATGGTGCAGGTCGTGGTCGCGTACATTGGGGAACTGCACCGGCAGTTGGCGGGCGCCGTGGCAGGGCAGCGCGGTGCCGTCCGGGGTGATGGTGAGGAACAGGTTGCCCCAGCCATTCATGCAGGCCTTGGGGCGCTCTTCGTAGTAATCCGGGGTGACGAAAATCAGCTTGCACGGGCTGCCCTCGGCTTTGAGCTTGTCCCGGTACTCATTGGTGATGCGTTCGGCCCGCTCCAGCTGTGCGCGGGTCGGCAGCAGCCCCAGGCGGTTGAGGTGCGCCCAGCCGTAGAACTGGCAGGTGGCAAGCTCGACGAAGTCGGCTTCCAGGGCAATGCACAGCTCGATGATGCGGTCGATCTTGTCGATGTTGTGCCGATGGGTGACAAAGTTGAGCACCATCGGGTAGCCGTGGGCCTTTACCGCACGGGCCATCTCCAGCTTTTGCGCAAAGGCCTTCTTCGAACCGGCCAGCAGGTTGTTGACCTGCTCGTCGCTGGCCTGGAAGCTGATCTGGATATGGTCCAGGCCGGCCTTCTTGAAGTCGGCGATGCGCGCTTCGGTCAGGCCGATACCCGAGGTGATCAGGTTGGTGTAGTAACCCAGGCGGCGGGCTTCGCCGATCAAGTCGGCTAGGTCCTGGCGCACCAGCGGTTCACCGCCGGAAAAGCCGATTTGCGCGGCGCCCATTTCCCGCGCTTCGGCCATCACCTTGAACCACTGTTCGGTGCTCAGCTCCTGACCCTGGGCGGCGAAGTCCAGCGGGTTGGAGCAGTACGGGCACTGCAGCGGGCAGCGGTAGGTGAGCTCGGCCAGCAACCACAGCGGCAGCCCGACCTCGGGCGTGGGCGGTAACTCAGGCGAGGACGATCCAGTGTTCGGCACGGGCCACCTCCATGAACTGCTCGATGTCTACGGCTACGTCCGGAGCATCGGGGAATTGCTGTTCGAGTTCGCTGATGATTGCTGCCACGTCACGCTGGCCGTCGATCAGGCCACCGATCAGGCTGGCGCTTTCGTTGAGCTTGATCATGCCCTCGGGGTAAAGCAACACATGGCCCTTTTGCGCTGGCTCGTACTGGAAGCGGTAGCCAGGGCGCCAGTTCGGCACCTGCTTGCGATCAAAACTCATAGGGTGATCCCCTTGTGCCACACCCGGTCCTGGGTGACGGAGTGATAAGGCGGGCGGTTCAGCTCGTAGGCCATGCTCATGGCGTCGAGCATGCTCCAGAGGATATCCAGCTTGAACTGCAGGATCTCCAGCATACGCTCCTGGCCCGCGCGGGTGGTGTAGTGCTGCAGGGTAATCGCCAGGCCGTGCTCCACGTCACGGCGGGCCTGGCCCAGGCGGGTGCGGAAGTACTCGTAGCCGGCCGGGTCGATCCACGGGTAGTGCTGCGGCCAGCTGTCCAGGCGCGACTGGTGGATTTGCGGGGCGAACAGTTCAGTCAGCGAGCTGCTGGCCGCTTCCTGCCAGCTGGCGCGGCGGGCGAAGTTGACGTAGGCGTCCACGGCAAAGCGTACGCCTGGCAGTACCAGCTCCTGGGAGCGTAACTGGTCCGGGTCGAGGCCGACGGCCTGGCCCAGGCGCAGCCAGGCTTCGATGCCACCGTCCTCGCCGGGTGCGCCGTCGTGGTCGAGCAGGCGCTGGATCCACTCGCGGCGTACTTCGCGGTCCGGGCAGTTGGCCAGGATCGCGGCATCCTTCATCGGGATGTTGACCTGGTAGTAGAAGCGGTTGGCTACCCAGCCCTGGATCTGCTCGCGGCTGGCGCGCCCCTGGTACATCGCCACGTGGTACGGGTGATGAATGTGGTAATAGGCGCCCTTGGCGCGCAGGGCCTGCTCGAATTCGGCAGGTGACATTGGCAGTGCATCGCTCATTCGGCTGGCTCCTGTAAAGCTGAGTCTCGGCTCGATCCCACAGGGGAACTAAGTTGCTTGTGCGAGCTCGTTGTTACAACTCGATGCTCATGCCATCGAAGGCAACTTCGACGCCCCGGCGCAGGACTTCGGCGCGCTCGGGTGAGTCTTCGTCGAGAATCGGGTTGGTGTTGTTGATGTGGATAAGTACCTTGCGCTGGCGCGGGAAGCCGTCGAGGACTTCCAGCATGCCACCGGCCCCGTTCTGCGCCAGGTGACCCATTTCGCGGCCGGTGCGGGTGCCCACACCGCGGCGCTGCATCTCGTCGTCTTCCCACAGGGTGCCGTCGACCAGCAGGCAGTCGGCACCGTGCATCATCGTCAGCAGCTTGTCGTCTACCTGCCCCAGGCCTGGGGCATAGAACAGCTTGCCGCCGGTGCGAGTGTCCTCGACCAGCAGGCCCAGGTTATCGCCCGGGTGCGGGTCGAAGCGGTGTGGTGAGTAGGGCGGCGCGGCGCTGCGCAGGGGGAACGGAGTGAAGCGCAGGTTGGGGCAGGCGTCGATCACGAAGCTGCCTTCCAGCTCGATGCGGTTCCACTGCAGGCCACCGTTCCAGTGGCTGAGCATGTTGAACAGCGGGAAACCGGTGGTCAGGTCCTGGTGGACCATGTCGGTGCACCACACCTGGTGTGGGCAGCCCTCACGCAGGCTCAGCAGGCCGGTGGTGTGGTCGATCTGGCTGTCCAGCAGGACGATGGCGTTGATGCCGGTGTCGCGCAGGGCCCGGGCCGGCTGCATTGGCGCAAAGCCTTGCAGTTGGGCGCGGATGTCGGGCGAGGCATTGCATAACACCCAGTGCACGCCGTCGTCGGACAGGGCGATGGATGATTGAGTGCGCGCCGTTGCCCGCAGGGTGCCGTCACGGTAGCCCTTGCAGTTGACGCAGTTGCAGTTCCACTGCGGGAACCCACCACCGGCGGCGGAGCCGAGAACCTGGATGTACATGGCCACTCTCTATGCAGAAAACCGTATCGTAAAAACGAAAACGCCCCGGCGGGCCGAGGCGTTGAGGCGCAAGCCTGGCTTAGCGGCTTGCGAAGTACATGGTGACTTCGAAACCGATACGCAGGTCAGTGTAAGCAGGTTTGGTCCACATGGAATTACTCCTTCCGAATGAGGGTTGGGTTGCTCAGCTACTACTTGGGTACCGCCATGGCTCGGCAGTTCCCTGAAACTGGGATTGCGCTATCTTACAAGAAAAATTTGTACTGAAAGGTTAATTATTCGAAAAGCGCCGTTGCGATTGGCGTAACAATCGAGAGGTTGTTCACGGCCATTCGAGGGCTGGCGCGGCAGCGTTGGCCAAGCAGAGCCAAGGGCAATCCTTATCGAGCAGGGTGCCCAGCAGCTGGTCCAGATCCGTCTGCCGCGTCTTCAAGATAGCCTTGCGCAGCTCATCCAGCCTGCCAGGTTGTGTAGCCAGGTGTGTCTGCCATGCCCATTCGGCAACGTCGGCGTTGGCCATGGCGGGCTCGTCGAATTGCCCGGCCAAGGCCAGGCGAGCGCCCGGATCCAGCGTGATGCCTTGGCGCAGGAGGGTAAACAGGTGGTCGAGGATCTGCGCCTGGCGGGTATGCGGCGACTGCACGCCAAACAGCAGGCCGCCGACGCCCTCGACCTGACGAAAGGTACTGAATACCGCGTAGCCCAGTTGCAGCTCTACCCGCAGCCTTTGGTAAACCGGGCCTTGCAGCAGTTGTGCGAGCAGCCGCCCGCTGGCTTCGCTGGCCGCAGGTAGCGGGCAGAACAGCAGCAGGGCGTGTTCACTTCCCGGTACTTCTGCGTGCTGCCAACGGTGTCTGGCCCATTTCGGCAAGGGGCCAGGCAGCGAGCCTTGCCCAGGGCACTGCTGCAACGCGGTGCCCAAGGCGCCCAGAGCGACATCGTCGAACCCTGTGGCAAGGCCATGCCAGTGTGTGTGCTGCCACAGGCTGTCGAGTTGCGGCTGTGCCGGCGTGCAGGCAGGCATACTGGCGGGGTGGGCGCCCAGTACCGCATCGGGCAGTTGCTTGAGCAAGGCCCTGATGGGGATCAGTGGCGGTGCCGTTGCCGCGTAGGGCCGCCAGCAGTTTTCTCCTGGCATGAGCATGAGTGCCAGGGCCTGCTCCACAGCCCGAAGCACTGCTGCCGGTTGCCCTGCGCAGCGCAATTGCCAGTATTCGCCAACAGCACTGAACAGCAGTTGCACCGACGCGCGCTCGCAACGCTCCTGCAATGGGGCCAGCGCTTGTTCCAGCACCGCCTGCATGCGCTGGCGCAAGGGCGAAGGCACGTGCCAGCGCAGGTACAGCGCAGCGCACTGACGGGTACCAGGCAGCACGTCGCTGGTTTTCAGGGCCGGCGGTAGAGGTTGCGCTGGGGCATTGGGCACATCTGCCATGAGCAAGGGGTCGACCGGGGGCAGCTGCCATTGCCCGTGCGCTTGGCTCGGCAGGCCCTTCAGCAGTGCACTGAGGGCCAGCAGACCTTGCGCGTCCAGTTTGGCGAACGGCTGGCCCGTGCTGTCCCGGCGGGCCAGCTCAAGCGCGCCGGCGCTGCGTGCGCGGCTGCGCTGCAGCAGGCCGAATGCGTGGTTGATCTGCTCAAGGTCGGCCTGGCGGATGAAGCCGAACCAACCTTGCAGCAGGGCATCTGCTTCCTCCTGGTTGGCGCTTGCGCTCAGTTGCAAGTCAATGCGCCAAAGTAACTGCCCGGCGAAGTTGTACAGCATCTCGGCCTTGAAGCTTTGCAGCCAGCCACGTTGGCGCAGCGCATCCAGCCAGGTACCTGGGCGGTTGTCACCGAGGCAGCTGATCAGTAATTCCAGCGCCTGCTCGGCACCTGCCGGGAGCTGTTCATGGGTAAAGACCAGGCGCGCGCGCGTTGGCGACAATGACGGTGGCAGCGTTTGTGGCACCGGCGTGCCCGTTGCGAACAGGCTGGCATGCTGCCTGCCCAGCTGCTCCAGCTCATCCAGAGACTGTGGGCCACACAGGCTCAAGGTTATCTGGCCGCCTTGGTAATACCGTTGGTGAAAACCTTCGAGGGCTTGCTGGAAGGCAGGGTTCTGCAAGGCCAGGGTGTGCCGGTTACCGGCGTGAAAAGCGCCTAGCGGATGGCCCTGCGACACCGATTGCAGCAAGGCGAACTGCTGCTGAGCCTGCGGGTCGCGCGACCAGGCAATGAACTCGGCGTGGATCACTTCGCGTTCACGGCGTTGGCGCTCGATGCCCAGGTCGGGCTCGGCCAGCATCTGGCACAGGCGCTCAAGCCCTCCGGCCAAGGCATTGGTCGGGACTTCGAAGAAAAAGTCTGTGGCGCGCTCCCGGGTGCTGGCGTTGACCTGGCCGCCGAGAGCCTGGACGTAGCGCATCAGGCCGTCGTCCAAGGGGAACCGCGCGGTGCCGAGGAAGAAAAGGTGTTCGAGGAAGTGGGCCAGGCCGGGCCACCTGGCGGGCGCGTCGTGGCTGCCCGCGTGCACCCGCAATGCAGCAGCCGAGCGCTTCAGGCGCGGGGCGTGGCGCAGGGTCAGCTGCAGGCCGTTGGCGAGCGTGAGATGGCGAGTGGTGTCAGGCATGGGAACTCCGGTAACTGCGGTCCATGCTAACCCATTTGTTTGCAGGCCCGGCCCCAGTCAGCTTTTACGCAAGTGCAGTTCCTGGCGCAGGTCTGTCAGGTAAGGAAATGCCTCCCGCCCCTGCACCACCCGTTCATGCTCCAGCTCCGCCAGCAGCAGGCATTCATCCCGCCCGGCCATGGCCAGCAGGCTGCCATCCGGGCCGATGATGCTGCTCTGCCCGCAATATTGGATCGGGTCTTCCGAGCCGCAATAGTTGGCATACACCAGGTAGCACTGGTTTTCCTGCGCCCGCGCCCTCACGGTCACCTGGCAGATGAAGTCGTACGGGGTCATGTTCGCCGTCGGCACCAGGATCAGTTCGGCACCGTCCAGCGCCAGGCGTCGGGCGTTCTCCGGGAACTCGATGTCGTAACAGATCAGCAGCCCGACTTTCCAGCCGTCCAGTTCCACCACCGGGAAGTGGTCGGGGCCTGCGCTGAACATCGAGCGGTCCAGATCCCCGAACAGATGGGTCTTGCGGTAGTTGCTCAGGCTGCGGCCGTGCGCATCAATCAACTGCACACTGTTGTAGATCGCACCATCATCGCCGCGCTCGGGATAGCCGTAGACAATAGCGATACGGTGCGCCTGGGCAATCTCCACCACGCCCATCGCCGCCGGTCCATCGCTGGCTTCGGCCAGCCGCTCTACCTGGGCCAGGCCGATGTTGTAGCCGGTCAGGAACATTTCCGGGCACACCAGCAGTTGCGCGCCGCGCTCGGCAGCCAGCTGGGCCTGGTGGTGCAGCCGTTGCAGGTTACCGGGCACGTCCAGTGGCTTGGGAGCGCCCTGGAACAGAGCAATGCGCATGGTGCCTCCTTGTGTCAGTCTGCCAGGGCGATCGGGCCGATCTCGTCAAACACATCGCCCGGGCCGGGGTTGTCCGGGTGGGTCTGGCCACCGAAGTGGTTCATGATACCCCACACCGCATTCAGCGATGTCTGCACCGCGCCTTCCACCCACGCCGGGGTCCACGACACGTCGTCACCGGCGATGAACATGCCGCGCTGCTCGGCAGGCATGTCTTGCTGCATGAAGTGCGCGTACATGCGCTGGTTGTAGCGGTAGTGGCCCGGCAGTGCGCCTTTGAAGGCGCCGAGGAAGTGCGGGTCTGCCTCCCAGGAAATAGTGATTGGGTCGCCGATGATGTGCCCGGCGATATCGGTCTTGGGGTAGATCTTCTTCAGCGCATCCAGGGCCAGCTGGACGCGCTTTTCCACGGGGTGCGGCAACATTTTCAGCGCGTCGCTCATCCAGGCGTAGGACAGGCAGATCACACCCGGCTTGTCGTCGCCGTTGTCGAACAGGTAGGTGCCGCGGGTGAGGCGATCGGTGAGGGTCATGCTCATCAGGTCGCGGCCGGTTTGCGGGTCCTTGTCCTTCCAGAACGGCCGGTCGACCATGACGAAGGTCTTCGACGACTGCATGTAGCGGGTGCGGTCCAGCGCCATCCACATCTTTTGCGAAAACAGCGATTCCTCGCAGTCGATCTGGGTGGTCAGCAGCCAGGTCTGGCAGGTGGCGAGCACGGCGCCGTAGTGGCGGGTGTCGCCCCAGTTGTCGGTGACCGCCAGGCGGCCATCGGCGGCACGGGCAATGCGCTTGACCCCGGTGCGCGGCGCACCGCCATGCAGGCCACTCAGGCTGGTGCCCTCCGGCCAGTGGGCGCAGCGCTCAGGCACATGGCGCCAGATACCTTGCGGCACCTGCTCCACTCCGCCCACGACCAGGTGTTGGTGGTCGTCGCAGTTGGTCATCACCACGCGGAAAATTTCCAGCATCGAGTTGGGGAAGTCCGAGTCCCACCCGCCGGTGCCGAAGCCGACCTGGCCAAACACTTCGCGATGCTGAAAGCTCAGTTTGGCGAACGAGCGCGAGGTGGCGACGAAGTCGTAGAAGGTGCGGTCATCCCACAGTGGGACCAGCTTGTTCCACAGTTCCTTCAGGCGCGGTACATCCCGGTCGCGGATGGCCTGCTGGATGTCGGCGAACTGGGCGCCGCTTTCCAGCGCATCGGCCCAGGCGTCGGCTACTTCGTGGAACAGCTTGGGCAGGTCGGTGGTTTTTTCGGCGTAGTAGGTCTGGCCTTCCAGGTCGATCACTGTGCTGCCCGAGGCCGGGGTCAGCGGGTTGGGGAAGGGCTTGGTTTCCAGGCCCAGCTTGTCCACGTAGTGGTAAAAGGCAGTGGACGACACCGGAAAGCGCATGCCACCGAGTTCGGCGATGATTCCGTCGGTGCCGTTGAAGGCTTGCGAACGCAGCCTGCCACCCAGCTTGGAGGCCTCGTACACCACCGGCTTCAAGCCCAGTTTCATCAGCTCGTAGGCCGCCACCAGGCCGGCGATACCAGCACCCACGATTGCCACTTCCTCACCGTGACGCTCAGCTGGGATGCTGCCCAGGCCTGCGGGGTGTTCCAGCCAGTCGTCGAAAGCGAAGGGGAAGTCCGGGCCGAAGATGGTGATCGGCTTCTTGCCGTCGGCGGGGTGGCGGTTTTTCTTGTTCATGAAGTGACCTTGCCAGAGAGGCTGCGCGGGTGGCGGAGCCTGAGTATAGGAGATGGCTGGAGGTCATTTTAAGGCGTGGGGGAATCGTAATTAAGGTGCATATTGGCGTCTTAATGTATTACTTTTCGTCGAAAAAGTAAGTTTAAAATTATTTATGACGAAGTGCTTGTAGTGCGATTTGCTGTGCCTATCAGGTCGAGCGCCGCCCGCGCGGCGCTCGATCTGATAGGCGCAGTAAATTGCAAGGCAAGCACCTGGTGGCCTCATGCGGCCTCTCTGGCGGGCATAAGTACACTTTGGACGGGGTCTGATCAGCCAATTCCTACACCCAACGCTCGAATTAAAGAATTACCCTACGCTCGCTATCGCCTCAGTCTGGCATCGCGGCAACGGCTTCATCGTTAACTTCACCGGGTCGCCGAAAATTCGGTGATCGGGCGTGAGAACCCGCTGATCTTTCTAGAGGCGCACTGTTATGGCAGCTGTGCGCGGGCAGGCTTTGCCTGGCCGGGTATGCGCCTCCAAGTTCGCCGGTTCTCACCTCGCGCATGGCTGCCACCCAATTCCCGTGAGAAGGAAGCGATTGGCCGCCAGTCATCCCTGTGATCTGGAGGCTATACCATGACTGACCGTTTGCCCGATCAACCTGTAAAACTGCAACCCACCGCTGAAAAGCCCTTCTGCAACTGCGAATCCAGCCACCCGCCGCTATTCGCCATCCGTCCTGGCATCGACGCCGCCGACGCTCTAGTCCACGCCTGCCTGCTGGCCCGTGGCCTCAACCAGATTGCCACTGACTACGCCCAGCACCACGCCCCCGAGCGTAGCCGAGACATCGTCTGGTCGATGCAGCATTCTGCCGAGAGCCTTTCGGCGATTCTGGAGGGGCTGCTCGACGGCCAGGAGACCTGATTGATCAGAGCGGCTGTCCGCGATCCACCTTGCTGCTGAGAATGATCGACGTGGTGGTTTTTTCCACCCCGTCGACACTGCCGATCTGGTCGAGCAACTGGTCCAGTTGCTCAGGTGAGTCCGTAAGCAGCCAGGCCACATAGTCGAATTCGCCGCTTACCGCACACAGCTGCTGCACCTGGCCCATGGCACTCAGGCGGCGTACCACTTCCTTGCCGGAGCGCGGCTGCACCTTGATCCCCACATACGCCTGCAGCCCGCCACCCAGCACCCGCTGACCCAGACGTACGCCATAACCGGAGATGACCTTGTTCTTCTCCAGACGCTCCAGGCGCGAATTGACGGTGGTGCGGGCGATACCCAGCTGGCGGGCGAGGGTGGCGACACTTTCGCGGGCGTTGATTTGCAGCAGGGCGATCAGTTGGCGATCGATTTCATCCAGCGTGATGGAGCGGGAATCCGACATGGCGAGTCTCTTCGGTTGGCCTGCTAGCCTAGCCAGCGAGTGGCAATCAGGGCAAGGCCGGAGTGCCGTGTACTCAAGGACAACAAGCTGCGCTTTCTCTTGACCCCCGCGGCGGCCTGGCCCGGCGTCATGCCCGGCACATGCAGCAGCGACCCGGGGCAGGGCGTGCACGGAAAAAGCGGGCGTGTTTGCGCAGTTGGTCTACAGGCAAAAAAAAGCCGCGCATTTGCGCGGCTTTCGTATGTGGTGGGCCCACACGGACTTGAACCGTGGACCAAAGGATTATGAGTCCTCTGCTCTAACCAACTGAGCTATAGGCCCTCAGTAAGTGGCCGGATTATAACGGGGGTTTCGCACCTGTGCCATCTGAAAGATCCGATAGTGCTATGCGAAGAAACGCTGTCGCGAACTCCTCGGGCGGCAGTGGCAGGCTGACGATGTAGCCTTGGATCTGCTCGCAGCCCTCGGCCGCCAGGAAGCGTTGCTGGGCCTGGTTTTCCACACCTTCGGCAATGATGGTCAGTTGCATGCTGCGGCCCAGGGCAATGATTGCACGGGCGATGGCGGCATCGTGCGGGTCGTCGGGCAGGCCGCGGATGAACGACTTGTCGATCTTCAGAATGTCCAGCGGCAGGCGCTTGAGATAGCTCAGCGATGAATAGCCGGTGCCAAAGTCGTCGATGGCCAGTTGCACGCCCAGTTTTTTCAACTGGTACAGCACGGCCAAGGCCTCTTCAGCTTGGCTCATGATGAAGTTTTCGGTGATCTCCAGCTGCAAGTCACCTGCCTTGAGTTGGTGATGCTTGAGCAACTGTTCGATGCGCCGTGCCAGGTGCGGCTGGCGTAGCTGGGCGCCCGCGAGGTTGATCGACAAGGGGCCGAAGGGTTCGTAGTGCTGCTTCCAGGCCTGCATCTGCTGGCAGGCCTGTTCCAATACCCAGTCGCCGAGCTGGAGGATGGTGCCGTTCTCCTCCGCCAGGTGGATGAAGTGCTCCGGGGGCACTTCACCAAAGGTCGGGTGGCTCCAGCGGATCAGCGCCTCGGCGCCGACCAGGCTCTGGGTCTTGAGGCTGAGCTTGGGCTGGAAGCACAGGCTCATTTCGTTGCGTTCGACGGCACGGCGCAGTTCGTGTTCCAGAGCAATGCGTTCGCTGGCCTGGGCGGTGAGGTCGCGGGTGTAGGCTTCGACGCGGTTGCGGCCCTTGGCTTTGGAGCGGTACATGGCAGCATCGGCGTTGCGGATCAGTGTGGCAACGTCGCTGCCATCCTGTGGATAAAGGCTGATGCCGATGCTGGCGCTGGTGAAAAACTCATGCTCACCGGCCTGGAACGGTGCGATGAAGCAGGCCAGCAGCTTGTTGGCGATGGTACTGGCGTCACTGGGCTTGTGCAGGCCGGGCAGCAGGATGATGAACTCGTCGCCGCCCAGGCGGGCCACGGTGTCGACATCACGCACCTGCTCCTTGAGGCGCTGGGCAATGCCCTTGAGCAGCAAGTCGCCGACCGGGTGGCCAAGGCTATCGTTGATGTGCTTGAAGCGGTCGAGGTCGAGGAACAGCACCGCACCCTGGCGGTTGGACACCTGCGCGCAGGTGAGCACGGCCTGCAGGCGGTTCTCGAACAAGGCACGGTTGGGCAGGCCGGTCAGCGGGTCGTGGTGGGCCTGGTAGTCGAGCTTGGCCTGGGCATGCTTGAGGCTGGAAATGTCGGCGAACACAGCAACGAAGTGAGTGATCTCGCGGTCGCTGTTGCGCACGGCGCTGATGGTCAGCCAGCCGGGGTACAGTTCGCCGTTCTTGCGCTTGTTGTAGATCTCGCCTTGCCAGTGACCCTCGGCGGTGAGCTGGTGCCACATGGCGGCATAGAAGGCGCTGTCGTGCTGGCCGGATGCAAGCAGGCGCGGGGTCTGGCCGAGGGCTTCGATTTCGCTGTAGCCGGTGATTTCGCTGAAGGCACGGTTGACGGCACTGATGCGCTGGTCGATATCGGTGATCAGCACGCCTTCGGCAGTGTTCTCGAACACGGTGGCGGCCAGTTGCAGTTTTTCCTGCATCAGGTGGCGCTCGGTGATGTCGCGGGCGATGGTCAGCATGCAGTCGACGCCGGCAATCGGCAGGGGCCTGGCGGACAGCTCGCACAGGCGGACCTGCCCGTCGCTGCGGCGGATGTGGCAGGTGAAGTCACGCACGAAACCGTCGCGGTTGAGCTGGTCGACCAGGCGTTTGCGTTCGTTGAGGTCGACCCAGATACCCAGGTCCAGCGAGGTCTGGTCGATCGTCGGGTTCAGGTCATAGCCAGTCAGACGGCAGAAGCCTTCGTTCACCTCAAGCAGCAAACCGTCGCTCTGGCGCGACAGCAGCAGGCCGTCGGGCGAGGCGTGGAAGGCCTTGGCGAACTTTTCTTCTGAAGTTTGCAGCTGCTGCTGGGTCTCCTTGAGCTGGCTGATGTCGCGAACTGCCACAACCAGCGCGGGGGTGCCGTCCAGTTCGAAGGTTTCGGCCGAAGTCAGGCCGGTGAAGAGTTGGCCATTACTGCGGCGAAAGCTCATCTCAAGGTTGCGGATGCCACCTTGGTGCAGGCGCTCAAGCAGCGGCGGGCCGGAGCCTTCGACGCCCCACAGGTTCAGGTCGGTGGCGCTGCGGCCAAGCACCTGGTCCGGGTTCAGGCCAATCTGCTCTTCGAAGGCTTCGTTCACCTCCAGCAGGCAGCCGTCGCTGTGGCGGGCAATCAGTAGAATGTCGGGGCACTGCTGGAACACCGAGGCAAACTTTTGCTCGGAAAGACGCAGGGCGTCCTCGGTGCGCTTGGTTTCGCTGATGTCGATCATCAGCCCGCGCATCACCGGCTGGTGCCCGTGTTCGATCATGCTGACAATGTTGCGTATCCACAATGGCTGACCGTCGGCCCGTATCACCCGATAGTCCAGGCTGTGGTCGCGTCCGGCTGCGGTTTCGCTGTCGCAGTATGCCTGCGCCCAGAGCGCGTCCTCCGGGTGCAGGATGCTGCGCCAGAAGCCCGGTTTGAGCCAGTCGCCAAGCGGGTAACCCAGCAAGTCTTCGGCGTGCGGTGAGACATAGCTGTAGGTGAAGTCGTTGGCGTCGGCTTCCCAGGCGATGGCTGACAGGCTCTCGACCAGGCCGCGGTAGTGGTACTCACTGCTGCGCAGCTCCTGCTCCAGGGCGATGCGCCGGGAAATTTCCGAGCTGAGGCGGCGGTTGATACGGATGACCACGGCCAGAACGGCCATCAGCAAAAGGACTGTTGGCAAGCCATATACCAGCAGGTCGGACCAGAACATCCGTTGGTCGACCACGTTACCCACCCAGCGCTGCTGGATCTGGCTGACTTCGCCGCTGCTCATGTCAGCCATGACTTTGTCCAGAATGCCCACCAGCACTTTGTTGTCACGTGGTGCGGCCATGGCCAGCTGATAGCGGTAGGGCGTTTCACCACTGACGTAGAGGCCGTCGAGCTTGAGCTGTCGCAGGCTCCAGATGCTTGACGCCAGGTCGCCGACCACCGCGTCCACTTGATCGGTAGCCAAGGCCTGCAGTGTGGAGCTGACATTGGGCAGCGCCACCAGGTTGAGGTCGGGGTGATGGGTACGCAGCAGTTCGTGCGGGGCGTAATTTTCGACTACGGCAATCTTCAGGCCATACAGGTCGTCCAGTTTGCGCGGTTGGACACCGCCTTTGTGGGCGAGGATGACGATCGGGAAGTCGAGGTACGGACGGGTGAAGGCCAGGTAGCCTTGGCGTTCGGGCGTGGACATGATGCCTGGCAGCAGGTCGATGCGGTTATCCCGTGCCTGCGCCAGTACCTCGGTCCAGCTGCTGGGCTCGACCGGTTTGAGCGTCACGCCCAGGCGTTGCTGGATCGCAGCGATGTAATCGGCGGCCAATCCCTGGTACCGGCCCTCCTGGTCGCGAAACTCGAACGGTGGCCAAGAGGCGTCTACACCCAGGCTCAGCTGCGGGTGGGCAGCCAACCAGGCTTTTTCCTCGTCTGTCAGGGTCAGGGCGCCGGCCGTCGTGTTCCACAGAATCAGGAGCAGCAACAGAATGGCCGGCATAAGTGGCATAGCAGCCTCGCATTCTTGGGGTCTGACGTCGAGTGTAGACGGGCATTGCGCAAGCGTGGGGTAAGCGAGATACGTGTAGGTGCAGCCTTGTGCTGCGAAAGGGCCGGTATGGGCGGAGGTGTTCGGTGACCCGGATGGCCTCTTCGCAGCACAAGGCTGCTTCTACAGGGACCGCGAGTGCTTCAAAAGGCAGAAAAGAAAAACCCCGGCCTGGGCCGGGGTTTTGTCATCACTCGTCGAGGAAGGAGCGCAGGTGCTCGCTGCGAGTCGGGTGGCGCAGTTTTCGCAACGCCTTCGCTTCGATCTGACGGATCCGCTCACGCGTTACGTCAAACTGCTTGCCCACCTCTTCGAGGGTGTGGTCGGTGTTCATGTCGATACCGAAACGCATGCGCAGCACTTTGGCTTCGCGTGCAGTCAGGCCCGAGAGCACGTCACGGGTGGCTTCCTTGAGGCTTTCGACCGTGGCCACATCAATCGGGGACTGCATGGTCGAGTCCTCGATGAAGTCGCCCAGGTGCGAATCTTCGTCGTCACCGATCGGGGTTTCCATGGAGATCGGCTCTTTGGCGATCTTCAGTACCTTGCGGATCTTGTCCTCAGGCATTTCCATGCGCTCGCCCAACTCTTCCGGGGTCGGTTCGCGACCCATTTCCTGCAGCATCTGGCGGGAAATACGGTTGAGCTTGTTGATCGTCTCGATCATGTGCACCGGAATACGGATGGTGCGTGCCTGGTCGGCGATCGAGCGGGTAATCGCCTGCCGGATCCACCAGGTGGCGTAGGTCGAGAACTTGTAGCCGCGACGGTATTCGAACTTGTCCACCGCCTTCATCAAGCCGATGTTGCCTTCCTGGATCAGGTCAAGGAACTGCAGGCCACGGTTGGTGTACTTCTTGGCGATGGAAATCACCAGACGCAGGTTCGCCTCGACCATTTCTTTCTTGGCGCGGCGGGCCTTGGCTTCGCCGATCGACATGCGACGGTTGATGTCCTTGATCTCGGCAACGGTCAGGCCGGTTTCGGTCTCAAGGTCGATCAGCTTCTGCTGGCAAGCAACGATGGCGGCGTCCTTTTCACCCAGGGCGGCAGCCCATTTGGTGTTGCGCTTGGCCAGGTCACCGCTCCAGGTCTGGTCGGTTTCGTTGCTGGGGAACATGCGCAGGAAGTCGGCACGCGGCATGCGGGCATCACGCACACACAGCTGCATGATGGCGCGTTCTTGCTGACGCAGACGGTTCAGTGCATCACGAACACGTTCTACCAGCACCTCGAACTGCTTGGGTACCAGCTTGATCGGCATGAACAGGTCGGCGAGGGCTTGCAGGGCCTCGATGCTTTCCTTGTGGGCACGACCGTTCTTCTTCACGACCTTGACAGTCGCCTGAAGCTGGTCGGATACCGCACCGAAACGCTGGGCTGCGACTACCGGGTCCGGACCGCTCTCGGTCTCTTCCTCGTCGTCACTGCCTTCGGACTCTTCCTCTTCGTCGTCGGACTCTTCCTTCGCGGCTGCGGCCTTGGCGCCAGGGATCGGCACCTCTTCGGTCGGCGCGGCGATGTTGTCGTCAGGGTCGATGTAGCCGCTGAGCACGTCGGACAGGCGGCCACCCTCGGTGGTGACGCGGTCATATTCGCTGAGAATGTAATCGACAGTACCCGGGAAGTGGGCGATGGCGCCCATCACTTCACGGATGCCTTCCTCGATACGCTTGGCGATTTCGATCTCGCCTTCGCGGGTCAGCAGCTCGACGGTACCCATTTCGCGCATGTACATGCGCACCGGGTCAGTCGTGCGGCCGATATCGGTTTCAACTGCCGCCAACGCAGCAGCGGCTTCTTCGGCCGCGGCTTCGTCGGTGTCGGCTTCCGCCAACAGAAGGGCATCCGCATCCGGAGCACTCTCGAATACGTTGATCCCCATGTCGTTGATCATGCGGATGATGTCTTCCACCTGTTCAGGATCTGAAATATCCTCAGGCAGGTGGTCGTTGACCTCCGCGTAAGTCAGGTAGCCCTGCTCACGACCGCGGGTGATCAACTCTTTGATACGAGACTGCTGTTGCGCTTTTCCGGACATAACACCCTATCCACTGAAGGTCTTGGCGGGCAAAAAACAAGCCGAGGATTATACCCGAGCATGGGCCTCACGCGCCAGATGAGGTCGGCGTTTGTGCGGGAACTTTCCGGCTCAGCAAGGCGAGGAGCTGGGTTTTTTCCTCGCTGGTCAATTCACTTTGACGTGATTTCCTGAGCAGTTGTTCCAGGCTGCGCTCGCGTTGGCGGGCGGACAAGCTAGTTATAGTGTCGAAAAACTGTTGTTCAAGGTTGTCGGCCACGATCAGCCATTCCTTTTCCGCCAGGGCCCGCAGCAGGCGGCCCTGTTCGGTGCCATGCCAACGTGCAATCAGCTGCATTGAGCTTAGCCCAGGATTTTTCTGTGCGGCTTCGATCAATGCCACCAACAGCTGGCTGTACAGGTGTTCTTCGTCGGCAAAGTGGCTGGCATCTTCGACCTTTCCGGCCAGCAACGGGTGGTGCAGCAGGGTGCGCAGGGCCGCCAGGGTAGGTGGTTCGACCGGTGCTGGCACGCGCGGTGGCGCTTCGTCACGTTGCTGCCAGGGCTTGCCGCCCTTGCGGTTCTTGTCCCAGGGTTTGTCGCTCCACTGCTTTTTACCGCCGCCCTTGTTCGGCTTCCATGCCGGTTCCTGCTGAGCGGGGGCGAAGTCGTGCTGCGGCGGCATGTCGCCGAAATCAGGGGTGTAGCTGGCCATGGCATCGTAGTCGTAGCCAGGGTCGTAGTCCGGCACGCTACTGGCTGGCGGAGCTTGTTGCGCCAGTTGCTCGACCTGTTGTGGGTCCAGGCCGGTGATTTCTTTCAGGCGGTTGCGCATCAGTTGGCGCAGGTTGGCCCCGGGGATCTTTTCGATCAACGGTGCGGCCAGGGTCGCCATGTGCGCCTTGCCTTCCAGTGATCGCGGGTCGGCTTCAGCGCCCAGTTGCTCGAAGAAGTAATCGGCCAGCGGCTGGGCGTGCTGGTTGATGCGGGCCTTGAAGGCATCGGTGCCTTCGGCACGCACCAGGCTGTCTGGGTCTTCGCCCTCGGGCAGGAACAGGAAGCGCGCGCGGCGGCCGTCCTGCAGGTTCGACAGGGTTGACTCCAACGCACGCCAGGCGGCCTTGCGCCCGGCCTGGTCGCCGTCGAAGCAGAACAGCACGCTGGGCACTACCCGGAACAAACGCTTGAGGTGCTCTTCGCTGGTGGCGGTGCCAAGGGTGGCCACGGCGTTGCGCAGGCCCTGTTGAGCCAGCGCGATGACGTCCATGTAGCCCTCGACGACGATGATTTCGTCGAGGTTGCGGTTGTGCTTGCGCGCCTCGTACAGCCCGTACAGTTCCTGGCCCTTGTGGAACACCGGGGTTTCCGGGGAGTTCAGGTACTTGGGTTTGTCGTCGCCCAGTACCCGGCCGCCGAAGGCGATGATGCGCCCGCGGCTATCACGGATGGGGAACATTACCCGGTCGCGGAAGCGGTCGTAGCGCTTGCCGCTTTCGGCGTTCTCGATCAGCAGGCCGGCATCGATCATCACCTTTTGCTGCAGGGTGTCGGCCCCCAGGTGCTTGAGCAGGTTGTCCCAGCCGGGCGGGGCGAAACCCAGGCAGAAATCGCGGGCGATCTCTCCGGACAGGCCGCGGCCTTTGAGGTAGTCCACTGCGGCCTTGCGGGTCGGGTGGCTGCGCAGGGCCTGGCGATAGAACTCCGAGGCGGCGTCCAGCAGCGGGTACAGTGGCGAGTCGGTTGGCTGGCGAGGCTTCTGGTCGCGGCGCCCTTGCTCGCGGGGCACTTCCATGCCTGCGGCGCGGGCCAGTTCTTCGACAGCCTGGGGGAAGTCCAGGTTGTCGTGGTCCATGACGAAGCCCAGGGCGTTGCCGCCGGCGCCGCAGCCGAAGCAGTAGTAGAACTGCTTGTCGGGGCTGACCGTGAAGGAAGGGGTCTTCTCCTTGTGGAACGGGCAGCAGGCGGAGTAGTTTTTGCCGGTTTTTTTCAGCTGGACGCGCGAACTCACCACGTCGACGATGTCGAGGCGGTTGATCAGGTCGTCAATGAAGCTCTGGGGAATCAGCCCGGCCATGGCAGTCTCGTCATCTGGCAACTGGCAAGTCTAATCGCTCACGCGCCGAATAGGGCGAGTGCTGATTGGGGAAGTGTGAGGGAGTGTGTGCTCGTCGCCAGCCCCTAAGGGCCCGTCAGTCGGACGTGCACGTCTGGTCATACAACAAGAAAGACCAGCTCTGACGTTTCAGGCAGGTTGCCCCGTATGCAGTTCGCATGAGCTTGTGCAGGGCCTTGAGCTAGCTGCTCAAGTTTGAAGCGACCGCTGCCATCGCCCGGTGGTTAACCGGGCAGGGCAGAAGCTTTGCGTAGAACGCCTGTATTAGTACAGACGAACGGCGCGGCGCTGTTCGCGCTGAACTTTCTTGGCGTGACGCTTAACAGCAGCAGCTGCTTTGCGCTTACGCTCTGCGGTCGGCTTCTCGTAAAACTCGCGGCTACGAACTTCAGCCAGTACACCGGCTTTTTCGCAGGAGCGCTTGAAACGACGCAGAGCTACGTCGAAGGGTTCGTTCTCTTTAACTTTGACGGCTGGCATCCAGGGCTACCTTAATTCATTACCGGGGTAGACGTGCTCCTGGCAAAACAAAGGTGTGCTGGAGAACGTCGGTTTTCAAGGGTTGCGGATGTTAACCCTTAGCAAGCCGGAATGCAAAGCCTCTGATCGAAAACCGCTGGTCGGCGTCCGACACGGGGACTATCATGCGCGCCTTCGAATTCAGCCCCCACAAGGGACGAGCCCATGCTAGTACTGGGATTGGAAACATCCTGCGACGAAACTGGCGTCGCATTATACGACAGCGAGCGCGGCCTGCTGGCCGACGCACTGTTCAGCCAGATTGACCTGCACCGCGTGTTTGGCGGTGTGGTGCCTGAACTGGCCTCGCGTGACCACGTAAAGCGCATGTTGCCGCTTATCCGCCAGGTGCTGGAGGAGGCGGGTTGCGTCGCCACCGAGATCGACGCCATCGCCTACACCGCGGGTCCTGGCCTGGTCGGGGCATTGCTGGTGGGCGCCTCGTGCGCCCAGGCGCTGGCCTTTGCGTGGGACATTCCGGCGATTGGCGTGCACCACATGGAAGGCCACTTGCTGGCGCCCATGCTGGAACAAAACCCACCTGAGTTTCCGTTCGTCGCTTTGTTGGTTTCGGGCGGCCACACCCAGCTGGTACGTGTCGATGGTATCGGCCAGTACGAGCTGCTGGGCGAGAGCCTGGACGATGCCGCCGGCGAAGCGTTCGACAAGACCGCCAAGCTGATCGGCCTTAACTACCCCGGCGGCCCGGAAATCGCGCGCCTGGCCGAGCAGGGCGTACCTGGGCGCTTCGTGTTCCCGCGGCCGATGACTGACCGCCCGGGGCTGGAATTCAGCTTCAGCGGCCTCAAGACCTTTGCCCTCAACACCTGGCAGCAATGCAAGAATGCTGGCGACGACAGTGAGCAAACCCGTTGCGACCTGTCCCTGGCATTCCAGCAGGCGGTGGTGGAGACTTTGACCATCAAGTGCAAGCGGGCGCTCAAGCAGACTGGCCTCAAACGCCTGGTCATCGCGGGTGGCGTGAGTGCCAACAAGGCCTTGCGTGCGTCGCTCGAGGACATGCTCGGCAGCATCAAGGGCAACGTGTACTACGCGCGCCCGCAGTTCTGTACCGACAACGGCGCGATGATCGCTTACGCCGGTTGCCAGCGCCTGTTGGCCGGGCAGCAGCAGGACCTGGCGATCAGCGTGCAGGCACGCTGGCCGATGGAGCAGTTACCGCCGCTGTAGTGTTTGATGGCGAACGTTCAGAAGTGCCGTTCGCGCCCCGCGAACAGGTCGCGCAGGTTTTTGCGGTGGCGCCATACGATCAACACGGTCAGCACGGTGATCGGCAGCAAGGCTTCGGGCTCGCGCCAGGCCAGCAATGGCAAGGTCAATGGCGTGGCAATCAGCGCCGCCAGCGAGCTGGTACGGGTGAGGTAGAAGGTCAGCAGCCAGGCGCCGATCGCCAGCAGCGCGGCCGGAAAATACAGGCCCATGAGCATGCCGGCAGCCGTCGCCACGCCCTTGCCGCCCTGGAAACGGAAGTACAGGGGGAACAGGTGGCCCAGTACCGCGCATACGCCCACCCAGGCCTGCGCGTGCAGGTCCAGCCCGGCAAGGCGGGCGAGCAATACCGGCAAAAGGCCCTTGCACAGGTCGCCAAGCAGGGTCAGGATCGCCATTTTGCGGCCCGCCAGGCGTAGCATGTTGGTGGCGCCGGCATTGCCTGAGCCGCTGGAACGCGGGTCCGGGCTGCCCGAAAGGCGGCTGAGGAGAATGGCGAAGGACAGCGAGCCGAGCAGGTAGGCGAACAACGCCAGTAACCAAAACATGCTAACTATTCCGGGCGAGGACGCCCTGATTCTAACGGCGCCAGTCGCCCTTGTCGTGCTGTGGAGAGAAGTGCTTGGACAGAGTGTTCATCGAAGGCCTGGAAGTCGATACCGTCATCGGTGCCTATGACTGGGAGCGGGATATTCGCCAGTGCTTGCGCCTGGACCTGAGCTTTGCCTGGGACAACCGCCCGGCCGCAGCGGGTGATGAGCTGAGCCTGGCGCTGGACTATGCCAGTGTGTCGGCGCGCATCCAGGCGTTTGCCGAGCAGGCGCGTTTCGAGTTGGTGGAAACCTTTGCCGAGCGCCTGGTGGCAACGCTCATGGAAGAATTCCATATCCCTTGGGTGCGGCTGAAGCTGACCAAGCCGGGTGCGGTACCAGCGGCCCGTGGCGGTGTTGGCGTGGAGATCGAGCGCGGATGTCTCTGAGCACGGTTTACCTGGGCCTTGGCAGCAACATCGACCGTGAGGCGCATTTGTGCGCCGGGCTCGATGCGTTGGCGGGCATCCTCACAGACATGCGCTGCTCGCCGGTGTTCGAAAGCCAGGCGGTGGGGATCAAGAGCGGGCCGTTCATCAATTTCGTGGTGACCGGGCAAACCGCGCTGCCGCTGATCGAACTGGACCGTCGATTGAAGTTCATCGAGGCCGAGAATGGCCGTTACGCGCCGGACCGCAAAGGGCTGCCGCTGGATATCGACGTGCTGATGTATGACGATCTGCACGGCACGTTCGATGGGCTGGTGTTGCCTCGGGCCGAGATCCTGAAGAACGCTTTTGTGCTGTGGCCGCTGTCGTTACTGGCCCCTCAGCTGATGCATCCGGGCGCGGGCAAGACCATGGCCCGGTTGTGGCAAGAGGCACAGATTGACCAGGTACTGGCCCCGGTCGCCTTCGAGTGGCGCGGTTTGCAGCTGACCCCCGCTTAAGCCTGTTTCGGCCCTTTCGCGGCTAAAGCCGCGAAAGGGCCGGGAAGGTCAGACGAGTTGGTAAGCCTCAAGCGCTTTCAGCCGCTCGGCTTTGAGCGCTTCGCCCAGGGCCTGGCCAGTCAGCCCGGCCTGTACCAGTGGTTTCACATCCACCGCTCGCGCCGCCGCTGCTGCGCCTCGCAGGTAATCGGCCTGTGGATAACCTTGCTCGCCATCGCCCAGCGCCGCCATCTCGCAGACCACCACAAAGTCCTCGAACCGCTGCGGCCTCCTGTAAACATCGAACTTCTGCAACAGTTCCAGCAGTGCCGTGGCAGGCAGCTCCAGCGCCTGATTCGCCTGCGCCAGGCATTCGCCTGTCAGCAGGGCCAGTTCCTGGCACTCACGCGGTGCCTTCAGACGCTGGTTGACGGCTTTTATCGAGGCCGGTGCCAACCCGCGCAACAGGCAGGCCCAGCGCACGTGCAGGGGCTGTTCATGCGCTGCTGCCTGCTCCAGCGCCGCCAAGGCCTGTGCATCGTCAACAAGCTCAGGCAGCATGGCCGGCAGGGCGTCGCAATCGCGCAGCACCTGGAAGAAAACCTGGGGTTTTGCCTCCATCAGCGCCCGCTCGATCTCCTTCCAGCTGCGCTCGGCAGTCAGCGCCTGCAGTTCGCCAGAGGCACTGATCTGGCGCATCAGTGCAAGCGTTTCTTCGGCAACCCGGAAACCCAGCGGTGCATACCGGGCAGCAAAGCGCGCAACGCGCAGAACGCGCAAGGGATCTTCGGCAAATGCCGGAGAAACGTGGCGTAAAATTCGATTTTCCAGATCGTCTTTGCCATGGTGGGGGTCGTACACCGTCCCCGCTTCGTCCTCGGCCATCGCGTTGATGGTCAAATCACGGCGGATCAGGTCTTCTTCCAGGGTGACGTCAGGGCTGGCGTGAAAAGTGAACCCGCCATAACCGCGCCCGCTCTTGCGCTCGGTACGGGCCAGGGCATATTCCTCACCGGTTTTCGGGTGCAGGAACACCGGAAAGTCTGCGCCTACCGGCCTATAGCCTTTGGCGTGCATTTCTTCGACGGTGGCGCCTACCACCAGCCAGTCGATATCGCTGACGGGGCGGCCGAGCAGGCGGTCGCGCACGGCGCCGCCGACTTTGTAGATGTGCATGTGCAACTCTCCATAACGGCCGACAGGATAACCCGTCGGCCGTTATGGCGGTGCACTAGAGATGGTGAATGACTGCCAGGTCCATGCGCCCGTAGTCCGCACTTTCGCCATGCTCGCCACGGGGTGGCATGTGGTGGGTTTTCATCACTTGCTCGCCCTGCACGGTCTCCAGGTGGATATCGAAGCCCCACAGGCGATGCAGGTGCTTGAGCACTTCCTCGGTAGAGTCGCCCAGCGGTTTGCGGTTGTGTTGCTGGTGGCGCAGGGTCAGCGAGCGGTCACCGCGACGGTCGACGCTCCAGATCTGCACGTTCGGTTCACGGTTGCCCAGGTTGTACTGCGCGGCCAGCAGCTCACGAATCACCCGATAGCCGGCTTCATCGTGAATGGCTGGCACCAGCAGGTCGTCGCGCTGGTCGTCATCAAGGATGCTGAACAGCTTGAGGTCGCGCATCACCTTGGGTGACAGGTACTGCAGGATGAAGCTCTCGTCCTTGAAACTGCTCATGGCGAACTTGATGGTAGATAGCCAATCACTGCCTGCAATGTCGGGGAACCAGTGGCGATCTTCCTCGGTCGGGTTCTCGCACATGCGGCGGATGTCGGTGTACATCGCAAAGCCCAGCGCGTAGGGGTTGATGCCGCTGTAATAGGGGCTGTCGAAGCCGGGCTGGAACACCACGCTGGTGTGCGACTGCAAGAACTCCATCATGAAGCCTTCGGTGATCAGCCCTTCGTCGTACAGGTCGTTCATCAGCGTGTAGTGCCAGAAGGTTGCCCAACCTTCGTTCATTACCTGGGTCTGGCGCTGCGGGTAGAAGTACTGGGCGATCTTGCGCACGATGCGCACCACCTCACGCTGCCAGGGTTCGAGTAGCGGGGCATTCTTCTCGATGAAATAGAGGATGTTTTCCTGTGGTTCGGCGGGGAAGCGCGCATCATCGCGTTCATTACCCCGCTCGGCGCTTTTCGGGATGGTGCGCCACAGGTCGTTGATCTGGCGCTGCAGGTGCTCCTCGCGTTCTTTCTGTCGGCGCCGTTCCTCTTCTGCGGAGATAGGGTAGGGCCGCTTGTAGCGGTCCACGCCATAGTTCATCAGGGCATGGCAGGAGTCGATCAGGTCTTCCACAGCGTCGATGCCGTGGCGCTCTTCGCACTGGGCGATGTACTGCTTGGCAAACACCAGGTAGTCGATGATCGAGCTGGCGTCGGTCCAGGTGCGGAACAGGTAGTTGCCTTTGAAAAAGCTGTTGTGGCCGTAGCAGGCGTGGGCAATCACCAGTGCCTGCATGCACATGGTGTTTTCTTCCATCAGGTACGCGATGCACGGGTCGGAGTTGATCACGATCTCGTAGGCAAGGCCCATCTGGCCGCGGCTGTAGGACTTCTCTGTGCTGAGGAACTGCTTGCCGTAGGACCAGTGGTGGTAACCCAGCGGCATCCCGACCGAGGCATAGGCGTCCATCATCTGCTCGGCCGTGATGACCTCGATCTGGTTGGGGTAAGTGTCCAGGGCGTAACGTTCGGCCAGGCGGCTGATTTCCCGGTCGTAGGTCTGGATCAGCTCGAACGTCCACTCGGACCCGGTGGAAATGGGTTGGCGTCTCTGTGCTCTGGCGGTCATGTGGCTAACCTGCGCTGAAAGAGTTCACGGAAGACCGGGTAGATGTCGCCGGCCGATACCAACTGCTGCTGGGCGAACGTGTCGGGGAATGCTTCGCCGATGCGCTCGTATTCATACCACAGCGCCTGGTGCTCACGGGGAGTGATCTCGACGTAAGTGTAGTACTGCACGTGCGGCATGATCTGCTTGGAGAGGATGTCGCGGCAGATTGGCGAGTCGTCATTCCAGTTGTCGCCGTCCGACGCTTGGGCGGCGTAGATGTTCCAGTCGCTGGCCGGGTAGCGTTCGGCCATGATCTCCTGCATCAGCTTGAGCGCGCTGGAGACGATGGTGCCGCCGGTTTCCCGTGAGTAGAAGAACTCTTCCTCGTCGACTTCCCGGGCGCTGGTGTGGTGGCGGATGAACACCACTTCGATGCGGTCGTAGTTACGCTTGAGGAACAGGTACAGGAGGATGAAGAAGCGCTTGGCGATGTCCTTGGTGGCCTGGGTCATGGAGCCGGAGACGTCCATCAGGCAGAACATCACCGCCTTGGAACTGGGGTTGGGCTGCTTGACCAGCAGGTTGTATTTGAGATCGAAGGTGTCGAGGAAGGGCAGGCGGTTAATGCGTGCCTTCAGGCGCTCGATTTCCTGTTCGATTTCCTGGATATCGGTGAAGTTGTCCGGCTCCTCGACCCGCAGGCGTTCGAGTTCCTTTTGTGCTTCGCGCAGCAGTGCGCGGCTGCTGCCGGTCAGGGCAATACGCCGGGCATGCGCCGAGCGCAGGGTGCGCACGATGTTGATGCGTGACGGATTGCCCTCGTTGGCTATACCTGCGCGTACGGTCTTGAAGGTGTCGGTGCCGGTCAGGTGACGTTTGACCAGGTTGGGCAGTTCGAGATCCTCGAACATGAACTCGAGAAACTCTTCCTGGGTGATCTGGAAGACGAAGTCATCCATGCCGTCGCCGGAGTTGCCCGCCTTGCCGCGGCCGCCGCCACCCCCGCCGCCACCTTGGGGCCTGGGGATATGTTCGCCGGCAGTGAATTCCTTGTTGCCGGGGTGCACAACGGTCTGTTTACCCCCACGACCGTGGTGGAGCACGGGTTCGTCGATGTCGCGGCCCGGAATGCTGATCTGCTCGCCATGTTCCATGTCCATGATGGAACGGCGGCTTACCGCCTCTTCGACGGCTTTCTTGATGTGTTCACGGTACCGCCGCAGGAAGCGCTGGCGGTTGACCGTGCTCTTGTTCTTGCCGTTCAGGCGTCGGTCTATAACGTAGCTCATGGTCCCTCCGGTGACTGGATGCAGCTGCAAGCCACGAGCTTCAAGCTGCAAGAAAGAGCAGCCACCGCGGCTGCAAGCTGTGGCGTAGACAGAAGCGCCGACGCCGGGCAGCTTGCAGCTTGCGGCTAGAAGCTTGCCGCTTTATTGCGATTTCCTGACCCGCAGGTACCATTCCGACAGCAGGCGAACCTGTTTGTCGGTGTAGCCACGCTCCACCATGCGCGTGACGAAGTCGTTGTGTTTCTGTTGGTCTTCCTTGCTGGCCTTGGCGTTGAAGCTGATGACCGGCAGCAGGTCTTCGGTGTTGGAGAACATTTTCTTCTCGATCACCACCCGCAGCTTTTCATAGCTCAGCCAGCTCGGGTTCTTCCCGTTGTTGTTGGCACGGGCACGCAGCACGAAGTTGACGATTTCGTTGCGGAAATCTTTCGGGTTGCTGATACCGGCCGGTTTCTCGATCTTCTCCAGCTCTTCGTTGAGGGCGATGCGGTTGAGGATTTCGCCGGTCTCCGGATCGCGGTACTCCTGGTCCTGGATCCAGAAGTCGGCGTACAGCACGTAGCGGTCGAAAATGTTCTGGCCGTATTCGCTGTAGGACTCCAGGTAGGCGGTCTGGATTTCCTTGCCGATAAATTCGATATAGCGCGGTGCCAGGTACTCCTTCAGGTAGCGCAGGTAGCGTTCGCGCACTTCGGCAGGGAACTGTTCCTGTTCGATCTGCTGTTCAAGCACATACAGCAGGTGAACCGGGTTGGCCGCAATTTCGTGTGGGTCGAAGTTGAAGACTTTGGAAAGGATCTTGAAGGCGAAGCGGGTCGACAGGCCGTTCATGCCCTCGTCGACGCCTGCCGAGTCCCGGTACTCCTGGATCGACTTGGCCTTGGGGTCGGTGTCCTTGAGGTTCTCGCCGTCGTAGACGCGCATCTTCGAGTAGATGTTGGAGTTCTCTGGCTCCTTGAGGCGCGAAAGTACCGTGAACTGGGCGAGCATCTTGAGGGTGTCTGGCGCGCAGTGGGCCTTGGCCAGCGAGCTGTTGATCAGCAACTTGTCGTAGATCTTGATCTCATCGCTGACGCGCAGGCAGTACGGCACCTTGACGATGTAGATCCGGTCGATGAACGCCTCGTTGTTCTTGTTGTTGCGGAAGGTGTGCCACTCCGATTCGTTGGAGTGGGCCAACAGGATGCCGGTGTAGGGAATGGCACCCAGCCCCTCGGTACTGTTGTAGTTACCTTCCTGGGTGGCCGTGAGCAGTGGGTGCAGGACCTTGATCGGGGCCTTGAACATCTCGACGAATTCCATCAGGCCCTGGTTGGCCCGGCACAGCGCGCCCGAATAGCTGTAGGCATCGGCGTCGTTCTGCGGGAATTCCTCAAGCTTGCGAATATCGACCTTGCCGACCAGGGCGGAAATGTCCTGGTTGTTCTCGTCGCCCGGCTCGGTCTTGGCGATGGCGATCTGGTTGAGGATCGACGGGTACAGCTTGACCACTTTGAACTTGCTGATGTCGCCGCCGAACTCCTGCAGGCGTTTGGTGGCCCAGGGCGACATGATGGTGTTCAGGTAGCGCCGCGAGATGCCGTACTCTTCCTCGAGGATGGCCCCGTCTTCGGTAGCGTTGAACAGCCCCAGGGGCGACTCGAATACCGGCGAGCCCTTGATGGCATAGAACGGTACCTTTTCCATCAGCTGCTTGAGTTTTTCGGCCAGCGACGATTTACCGCCGCCCACCGGGCCCAGCAGATAGAGGATTTGTTTCTTTTCTTCCAGGCCTTGGGCGGCGTGGCGGAAATAAGACACGATCTGGTCGATGCACTCTTCCATGCCATGGAAGTCGGCAAAGGCCGGATAGCGGCGGATAACCTTGTTGGAGAAGATGCGCGACAGCCTGGAGTTGGTAGAGGTGTCGATCAGCTCTGGCTCACCGATGGCCAGCAACAGCCGTTCGGCCGCCGATGCGTAGGCACTGCGATCCTCTTTGCACAGCTCGAGGTACTCCTGCAGCGAGAGTTCTTCCTGGCGCGTGGACTCGAAACGTTGTTGGAAGTGGCTAAAAATACTCATGACGTCACCTCGCTCGATACGTGGAGACGACGCCGGATCAGTCAGCTGATGCTGGCATGCAACCGGTTTTGCCGGCTGCTGTATACCCCCCAGAACACCCTGTAACGCTACCGATGACCCGCACGCCGGTGTACCGGCTCTCCCCTTTTTCTGGATGGCCTGCGCTTAAGAATAGTTGGTTATCGGCAAGTTCAAGGGGGAGGGGCGGAGAAGTTGCGAACTACCGTTCGTCAGATAAGCCGCAAGCCCGCACAGGGCGCGGGCTGCAGTAGAAATGAAAATTTTTATTCGGCGGTGCCTTGGGCGATCTCGGCCGGGTAGGTGGCGCGCCACAGTTCAAAGCCGCCGTCCACGCTGTACACGTCGGAAAAGCCCTGGCCGACCAGGTAGGCGGCAGCGCTCTGGCTGGAATTGCCGTGATAGCAGACCACCAGGGTAGGTGCATCGAGGTCGGCGTTGCGGATGAAATCGGCAACCGAATGGTTATCCAGGTGCCGGGCACCGGTGATATGACCGGCGGCGAAGGCTTGGGAGTCGCGAATGTCGACGACGACCGCACCTTCTTGCTTGCGAAGCTCCAAGGCCTGCTCGGGAGGGATGCGCTTGAATTCGCTCATGGGTACTACTTCCTTCAGGTGTGGTCGTTGAGTGTAGTGGGTTGTGCCGGCTGGCGCAGGGTGCCGTCGTCGGCGCAGTCACAACGGTGGTATTGGCCGCTGTCGACGTTGTACAGGGTCATGGCGCCGCCCCACACGCAGCCGGTGTCCAGGGCGATGACGCCTGGCTCGTTGACCCGGCCTTCGAGGGCAGCCCAGTGGCCGAAAATGATCTTCACATGCCGCGAGCGGCGGTCCTTGTGGGCAAACCAGGGCTTGTAGCCCTTGGGCGCGGTGCCCAGGCCTTCCTTGCTCTTGAGGTCAAGTTTCCCCTCGGCGGTGCAGAAGCGCATGCGTGTGAAGTAATTGGTAATGACCCGCAGGCGTTCGATGCCGGAGAGGTTCTTGCTCCACTTGTTCGGCTCGTTGCCGTACATGCCGTCGAGGTATAGCTTCAGGCGGCCGTCGTCGCGCAATACTTCTTCCACCTCAGCCGCAAGACCAAGGGCCTGGCCGAGCGTCCACTGCGGCGGGATGCCGGCGTGCGACATGGCGATACCCCTTGCCTCGTCGTAATGCAGCAGTTTTTGCTGGCGCAGCCAGTGGAACAGCTGGTCGGCATCCGGTGCTTCGATGATCTCGCGCAGCGTGTCGCTTTTCCTCAGGCGCTCGACGTTGTACCAGGCGGCCAGCAGGTGCAGGTCATGGTTGCCGAGCACGCACACCAGCGACTGGCGTATCGAATACAGAAAACGCAGGGTTTCCAGTGATTCGGGGCCGCGGTTGACCAGGTCACCGACCAGCCACAGGCGGTCAACGGCCGGGTTGAAACTGACACGTTCCAGCAGGCACTTGAGGGGCTGCAGGCAGCCCTGCAGATCACCGACGGCGTAGGTTGCCATCAGTGCAACGCCCCGGGCACTGCGAGGCGGAAGGGGGCGATCTCGGCGTCGAAGCGCTTACCGTCTTCGGCGAACATCTGATAACTGCCTTGCATGGTGCCCACCCGGGTGGTGATCACCGCACCGCTGCTGTAAGTATGGCTCTGGCCCGGGTCGATGTTGGGCTGTTGGCCCACCACGCCTGAGCCCCGTACTTCCTCGACCTCGCCGTCACCATTGGTGATCAGCCAGTGGCGTGACAGCAGCTTGGCTTTCAGCGAGCCTTTGTTCTGGACGGTGATGGTGTAGGCGAAAGCGAAACGACTGTTTTCCGGGTCGGATTGTTCTTTCAGGTAGCGAGTCACGACGTTGACGTCGATTTGATAGCGGGGGTCGGACATGCAAGGGCCTTGGGCGAGCTGACGCAATAATGCAGTCTAGGCCATTGGGAGGGGGGAGGGCCAGCGGTGTGGGGCTTGTGGTCTTTGTTGTCAGCGCCGGCCTCTTCGCGGGTGAACCCGCTCCCACAGGAATTGCACAGTATTCGAAGGCTGTGGCGTACCTGTGGGAGCGGGTTTACCCGCGAAGAGGCCGGTACAAGCGATATCAGGCTTGCAGATCAGCCAACTGGTCAGCCAGGCGCACAAAGGCCGCCAGGTCCAGCTGTTCGGGACGCAAGCTGCCATCCACGCCGGCTGCCTCGATGGCCGCGCTGTCGAGCAGGCCTTTGAGGGTATTGCGCAGTGTCTTGCGACGCTGGTTGAACGCTTCGCGAACGACGCGCTCCAGCAGCAGGTGGTCCTTGGCCGGGAACGGCAGCACCTCGTGCGGCACCAGGCGCACGATGGCCGAGTCCACTTTTGGCGGCGGGTTGAAGGCACCAGGGCCCACGTTGAACAGGTGCTCGACGCGGCAGTGGTACTGCACCATGATCGACAAGCGCCCCCAGTCACCACCGCCTGGGCCTGCGGCCATGCGCTCGACCACTTCCTTTTGCAGCATGAAGTGCATGTCGCGGATCAGCCCGGCATGGCTGAGCAGATGGAAGATCAGTGGGGTGGAAATGTTGTAGGGCAGGTTGCCTACCACCTTGAGGCTGCGCGGCGGTACGCCCAACTGGTTGAAGTCGAACTTCAGGGCGTCGCCCTGGTGCAGGCGGAAGTTAGTGCGGCCAGCGAACTTGTGCTGCAGGATCGGGACCAGGTCCTTGTCCAGCTCCACCACGTCCAGTTGTGCACCGCTGCCCAGCAGGCCTTCGGTCAGGGCGCCCTGGCCTGGGCCGATTTCCAGCAGGTGTTCGCCGGCCTTGGCGTTGATGGCACGCAGGATGCGGTCGATGATGCCGGCGTCGTGCAGGAAGTTCTGGCCGAAGCGCTTGCGCGCCCGGTGTTGGTATTGCTCGTTCATGGTCGGTTCTCGGCCATCTGGTAGGCGGTTTCCAGCGCGACGCGCAGGCTGCCGGTGTCGACGTTGCCGGTGCCGGCGAGGTCCAGGGCGGTGCCGTGGTCGACCGACGTACGGATGATCGGCAGGCCCAGGGTCACGTTGACTGCAGCGCCGAAGCCTTTGTACTTGAGTACAGGCAGGCCTTGGTCGTGGTACATCGCCAGCACCGCGTCGCAGTGCTCCAGATATTTGGGGGTAAACAGGGTATCGGCCGGCAGCGGCCCGCGCAGGTCCATGCCTTCGGTGCGCAGGCGGGCCAGGGTCGGCTCGATGATGTCGATTTCCTCGCGGCCCAGGTGGCCGCCCTCGCCCGCGTGCGGGTTAAGGCCACATACCAGTATGCGCGGGTTGGCAATGCCGAACTTGTCGCGCATGTCGGCATGCAGGATACGGGTTACACGTTCGACGCGCTCGGCAGTGATGGCGTCGGCAATATCACGCAGCGGCAGGTGGGTGGTCACCAGGGCCACGCGCAGGCCGCGGGTGGCCAGCATCATTACCACCTGCGCGGTGTGGGTCAGCTCGGCAAGGAATTCGGTATGCCCTGAGAAGGCAATACCGCTTTCGTTTATCACGCCCTTGTGCACAGGGGCGGTGATCATCCCGGCAAAATGCCCATCCAGGCAGCCTTGCCCGGCGCGGGACAGGGTTTCCAGCACGAACGCCGCGTTGGCTTTGTCGAGCTGGCCTGGCACCACCGGGGCGGCGAGAGGGGTATCCCACACGTACAGGCTGCCCGCCGGTGCCGGTCGGTCGGGCCATTGACCCGGGACGACTGGCAGCAGGCTGACAGCCAGCCCCAGCTGCGTGGCCCGCTCGGCGAGCAGGTCACGGCTGGTGATGGCGATCAGGGGGTGGGGCTGGGCGTCTGCGGCAAGCAGCAGGCACAGGTCAGGGCCTATGCCGGCCGGCTCGCCGGGGGTGACGGCGAAGCGCAGGGGCTTCACTGGGCGGCCTGGTCAGCGCCAGGCAGCTTGATTTCAACGTAGGCTTCGTCGCGAATCTGGCGCAGCCAGGTTTGCAGCTCTTCGTCGTACTTGCGGTTGCGCAGGACGCTCTGGGCCTGTTGCTCACGTGCCTGTTCGGTGCTGTCGGTGGCGCGGCGGCCCAGCACTTCCAGAACGTGCCAGCCGTACTGGGTCTTGAACGGTTTGGTGACCACGCCTTGCTGGGCGTTGGCCATCTGTTCGCGGAATTCCGGTACCAGGCTGTTCGGGTCTACCCAGTTGAGGTCGCCGCCGTTGAGCGCCGAACCCGGGTCTTCCGAGAAGCTTTTCGCCAGCTCGCCGAAGTCTTCGCCGTTCTTGATGCGGTCGTACAGGCGCTCGGCCAGTTGCTCGGTGGCCGCTTCGCTGCGGATTTCGCTTGGCTTGATCAGGATGTGGCGTACATGCACTTCGTCACGCAGTACGTTCTCGCTCCCGCCGCGCTTCTCCTCGAGCTTGAGGATGATGAAGCCGTTAGGGATGCGAATAGGCTGGGTAATTTCACCGATCGGCATGCTGCTGAGCATCTTGGCGAAGTCGGGTGGCAGCTGGCCGGCTTTACGCCAGCCCATCTCGCCGCCTTCCAGGGCGTTTTCGCTGGCGGAGTTGGCAATCGCCATCTGGCCGAAGTCGGCGCCCTGGCGCAGCTGCTGGTACACGTCACCCACCTTGCGCGCTGCCTTCTGGATATCATCCGAGCTGGCGGCTTCCGGGGTCGGGATGAGGATGTTGGCCAGGCGGTACTCTTCCGACATCTGCATCTTGCCCATGTCGGAATTGAGGAAGTTTTTCACTTCCTGCTCCGACACCTGAATGCGTTCGGCCACACGGCGCTGACGCACGCGGCTGATGATCATCTCGCGCTTGACCTGCTCGCGAGCGTCATCGAACGACAGGCCGTCACGGGCCAGGGCGGCGCGGAACTGGTCCAGCGACATGCCATTGCGCTGGGCAATGGTGCTGATGGCCTGGTTCAGCTCTTCGTCGGTAATGCGGATGCCGGAGCGCTCGCCGATCTGCAGCTGCAGGTTTTCGACGATCAGGCGTTCCAGTACCTGCTGTTCAAGGGCGCTGGTCGGCGGCACGCCGCCGCCGCGCTTGGCGATGGTTTGCTGTACCTCATGGACGCGTTGGTCCAGCTGGCTTTGCATGACCACGTCGTTGTCGACGATGGCCACCACGCGATCAAGAGGTTGTACCGCGGCATGCACCGCGCCACTCAGCAAAGCGGCGCCCAGCAACACTGGGCGCAGACGATCAATAAGCTTGGTCTTCACGTTCACGGTAACCTTGAATGCCTTGGTCGAGGAAAGATTCGACCTTGTTGCCCACTACGCCACCGAGGCCTTTCAGAACGATCTGAAGGAAGATGCCGTGGTCGCCTTTTTCGTTCTGCGGAAGCGCCTGGCTGAAGTCGTCGTAATCGATCCAGTAACGGTTGATCAGGCGCAGCTTCCAGCAGCAGTTGTCGTACTCGAAACCACCCATGGCTTCCAGGGTGCGGTTGCGGTTGTAGTCATGCTGCCAGCGGGCGATGACGCTCCACTGCGGAACGATCGGCCAGATGACCGAGAAGTCATGCTGCTGGATCTTGTAGTAGTCCTTGATGTAGTTCGGATCGCCGGGGGTGCCGTAGTCACCGCCACCCACTTTCCAGGTACCTGTGGTCGAGTCGAAGGCAATGGTGTCATTACGGTAGCGATAGCCGAGGTTGACCACCTTGTTCGGGTTGTCTTCAGGCTGGTAGTGGAACATCGCGCTGCCCGAGCGGGTGCTGCGGCTGTCCGGGTCCCAGTTGAAGTCCGAATTGAAGCGCCAGTCGCGGTTGAAGTAGTAGTTGTACACCAGTGCATACGGCGACACGTCAGACTGCGAATCTTTGCGGGTGCGGTAGTCGATCCCAGGCAACTGGACCTTGCGGTCCTTGAAGTAGTAAGCCTGGCCAATGCTGAAGTTCTGGCGCTCGAAGCCGTTGTCTTCGATCCAGCGGGTGGTCACACCCAGCGACAGCTTGTTCTCGTCGCCGATGCGGTCGGTGCCACTGAAGCGGTTGTCCCGGAACAGCGAGTCGTAGCTGAACAGGGTTTCGCCCGTATCGAACAGCGGAATGTCCTTCTGGTCCTTGTACGGGACGTTGAGGTAGTACAGGCGCGGCTCGAGGGTCTGCTTGTAATTGGTACCGAACAGCGACGTGTTGCGGTCGAAGTACAGTCCGCTGTCCACGCTAAAGATCGGTACATCGCGATTCACGGAGCTGTCATAGCTGCCGTAGGCGCTTGGGTTCGCGTTCTGCAAGGCGATTGCATCTGCTTTGCCTTTGCTGTCCAGGTCGAGGTCGTACTGGGTATAGGCATACTTCAGCTTGGGTGTGATGAAACCGTAGCTGGCTGTCATCGGGTAGCTGATGGACGGCGCGACGTTCAGCCGTGTTCCGTTGGCACGTTCAATACCCTGGATGTTTTCGTCAAGCCGGCGACCGGCTGCCCCGGCAGAGAAATCCGGGTTGCCATCTTTGTCTCGAACGAAGTCATTCTTCAAGTCACGTTCGAAGCGTGCCGCCTCGGTTTCATAAGCAAAGTTCAACCCACCCGGCTGATAGGGCAGTACACCATTGAAGGTAATCTGCGGCAGGCGATCATAAGGCGTGATCTGCGAAATGGTCGCCGCCTCGTAGGCGTGCACGTTCAACCGCGCGGTGTAGCTGTCGCCGCGGTAGGTCAACGCACCTTGCTGGTCAAGGAAGTCCTTGCTTTCAACGCCGATCTGGTCGGATTCCAGGTCCTGGAAGTAGAACGGGTCGCTGATGTCGGTGTAGTTCACCTCGGTCATCAGGCGCTCGTCCAAACCGCCTTTGTGCTGCCAGTTGACCATCCAGCGCTGTTCTTTGTAGTCAGTCTGGTCTTTGCGGTCGTCGTCTTTGTCGTTCAGGTAGGCGCCGCCGAACTGGCCTTCGCTCGAAGGTGTCAGGTAGCGGAACTCGCCTTCCATCAGCAAGCCGCGTTTGGTCATGTAACGCGGGTACAACGTGGCGTCGTAGTTAGGCGCCAGGTTGAAATAGTACGGCGTGACCAGCATGAAGCCGGTGTCGCTGCTGCTGCTGAACGATGGCGGCAAGAAGCCGGACTGGCGACGGTCGTCGATCGGGAAGTAGATGTACGGTGTATAGAACACCGGGAAATCCTTGACCCGCAGCGTAACGTTGGTCGCGGTACCGAAACCGGTGGCCGGGTTCAGGGTGATGTTGTTGCCCTTCAGCTGCCAGGCGTTGCTGCCCGGTTCGCAGGTGGTGTACGTACCGTCCTTGAGGCGGATGATGGCGTTTTCACCACGCTTGGCATACAGCGCACTGCCGCGGATGTGCGACTTGTGCATCACGTATTCGGCGTTGTCGACCTGGGCTTCGCCGGTGTCGAGCTGGATCTGTGCCTGGTCACCGACCACCAGCGAACCGTTGTCACGAATCTTGACGTTACCCTTGAGCTCGCCACGGTTTTCGGTCTGGTAGAGGTTTGCCTCGTCGGCTTCGGCCTGCATGCTGCCCTGGCGCATCACCACGTCACCGGCGAGGGTAGCAATCTGCTGCTCCTGCTGGTACTTGGACACCTTGGCGTTGATGTAGGTCGGCGACTCGTCCTTCGGCGTGGTATCAGCCATGCCCGGGCGGGTTGGCTCGACATACGCGCCACCGCAGTACGGGCCGGTTTCGGCCAGCTGCGCGGCGGTGAGCTTTTCACGCGGTACCCAGTCCAGGTGGCTGTAGTCTTCGCTGCGCGACTTCAGGCCGCGGCCTTTGGCCTCGGTGACCAGCATCGGCCGGTCTGCGGTGTCGGCTTCGCTCGCGGCTTCTGTGCCGGAGCTGACGGCCGCACCCTCGTGCACCGGGCGCGGTGGCAGGTTGTTGACTGGCGCTTTGGGCTTGCAGTCCCAACCACCGGAGGCGGACACTTGGCAGTCGAATTGTTCGGCTGCCACTGCATATGAGGTGGCCAGAGGTTGCAGGGCCAGCAGACCGCCGGTTACCAGCAACGGAAACTTTCTACGAAACGCGGGGGATTTCAATGCCATCTTATTAGTCCGGGCTTCCTGCGTGCCATCTGCCCGCGTGTGGGGCCGCACGCCTCTCGATGGTCTGAAAAAGATGCTGGATAATAAAGCATGACCCGCTTGACGGCTAGGGCCGTCGGAGACCCTTGTAATGCCTGAACACGATGTACGCCTGCAACAACTGACGGTCTGGCTCGATGAGCAGCTCAATGATCTTTTCCGGAACAACGCCTGGGGCGAAGTGCCTGCAGGCAGCCTGACCGCCGCCAGCAGTGACGCCAGCTTCCGCCGCTACTTCCGTTGGCAGGGCGCGGGCCATAGCTTCGTGGTCATGGATGCACCCCCGCCGCAGGAAAACTGCCGACCGTTCGTCGCCATCGATCACCTGCTGGCCACCGCTGGTGTACATGTGCCGCTGATCCATGCCCAGGACCTGGAGCGCGGCTTCCTGCTGCTTGGCGATCTGGGTACCGAGACATACCTCGACATTATCAATGCCGACAACGCCGACGGATTGTTCGCCGATGCCATCGTGGCCTTGCTTGCCTTCCAGCGCCTGCCAATGGGCGCGCCGCTGCCCAGCTACGACGATGCCCTGCTGCGCCGTGAAGTCGAGCTGTTCCCCGAGTGGTACGTGGGGCGGGAGCTTGGCGTAGCTTTGAGCGAAGCACAGAAAGCCACCTGGCAGCGCGTCAGCCAGTTGCTGATCGACAGCGCCCTGGCCCAGCCCCAAGTGCTGGTGCACCGCGACTACATGCCGCGCAACCTGATGCAAAGCACCCCCAACCCCGGTGTACTGGACTTCCAGGACGCGGTGTACGGCCCCGTCACCTACGACATCACCTGCCTGTTCAAGGACGCCTTCCTCAGCTGGCCGCAAGCACGGGTCGAAGGCTGGCTGCGAGACTACTGGCAGCGGGCGAAGGCAGCCGGCATACCGGTGCAGGGTGACTTTGAAGCATTCCAGCGTGCCAGCGACCTGATGGGGGTGCAGCGCCACCTGAAGGTCATCGGCATTTTCGCCCGCATTTGCCACCGTGATGGCAAGCCACGCTACCTGGGCGACGTGCCGCGTTTCTTCGCCTATATAGAAGAAGTGATCGGCCGCCGGCCCGAATTGGCGGAGCTGGGTGAGCTGATTGCCGAGTTGCAGGCCGGAGCGCGTGCATGAAGGCAATGATCCTGGCAGCGGGCAAAGGCGAGCGCATGCGCCCGTTGACCCTGCATACCCCCAAACCGCTGATCCCGGTCGCCGGCCAGCCGCTGATCGAGTACCACCTGCACGCCCTGGCCGCGGCGGGCGTTACCGAGGTGGTGATCAACCATGCCTGGCTCGGCCAGCAGATCGAAGACCACCTGGGCGATGGCAGCCGCTTCGGGTTGAGTGTCCGTTATTCACCCGAGGGCGAGCCGCTGGAAACCGGTGGCGGCATCTTCAAGGCCTTGCCATTGCTGGGTGACGCGCCGTTCCTGCTGGTTAACGGCGATGTCTGGAGCGACTACGACTTCAAAGGCCTGCAGGCCCCCTTGCGAGGCCTTGCTCACCTGGTACTGGTCGACAACCCTGGCCATCACGGGCGCGGTGACTTCTGCCTGGTAGGCGAGCAGGTTGTCGATGGTGATGCCGCACCGGGCACGCTGACCTTCAGTGGCCTTTCGGTGCTGCACCCGGCGCTGTTCGACGGTTGTCGGCCGGGTGCCTTCAAGCTGGCGCCGCTGCTGCGTCAGGCCATGGCGCAGGGCAAGGTCACTGGCGAGCACTACCGTGGACACTGGGTAGATGTTGGCACGCCTGAGCGCCTGGCCGAGGCTGAGCGTTTGATTGGCGAGCGCGCCTGACATGTGGTGGCCAGGCACGGTGATTGGAATGGGTGCCGGTTTTGCTGTTGCCAGCATTCCGGGGGCCTTGCTCGGGGGGCTGTTAGGGCAAGCCATGGACCGCCGCCTGCGCTTGCAAGGCTGGGAAGACATGCGCGAACGCCTGGGCGGTCGCTCGGCGTTGCGCGACGACGAGCTGCTGTTCGTGATGCTCGGGCGCCTGGCCAAGTGCGATGGCCGGGTGGTCGAGCAGCATATCCGGCAGGCGCGCCAGGAAATGGTGCGCCTGGACCTGGCCGAAGCGGCCCGGCTCCGCGCGATAGCTGCGTTCAATCGCGGCAAGGCAGGCAAGGACCGGCTGGGCAGCCATTTGCGCCGCATTCGCCAGCAGCCGCATGCGGCTGAAGGCACCCTGCGTGCGTGTTGGCGCATGGTCTGGGCCGATGGCAAGATGGGCAACAAGGAACGTGAGTTGCTGCTGGATTGGGGGCAGAAGCTGGGCCTCAGCCGGCGCCAGGTGCAGGCGATGTCGCTGGAGTACGAGCCGCGCAAGGTAGCCGGAACGGAAGGGGTAGCCATGACCTATGCCGCAGCGTTGCGCTTGCTGGCAGTTGAGGCGGACACGGATGTGGACAAGGTCAAGCAGGCGTATCGCCGGCTGGTCAGCCGGCATCACCCGGACAAGCTGGCGGGTACCGGTGCCAGCGAGGTGCAGGTGCGTGAGGCGACCGAGCGTACCCGTGAGTTGCATCAGGCCTACGCCATGATCCGTAAGCGCCGGGGCCTGTGAAAATGGGGCCGCTGTGCGGCCCATCGCGACACAAGGCCGCTCCCACAAGTTCGCGCAAAGCCCGAGGGGGCGCAGTACTTGTGGGAACGGCCTTGTGTCGCGATGGGGGTGCACGGCACCCCATCGGTTTCAGCTCAACCCTGCGGGCTCATCCACCCCCGCACCCGGCGGAACAACTGCTCCTGTTCCGCAGCCTTGTTCCCCGGCATGGCAATCAACGACAACTGCCGGTACTGGCTGTCCTTCTGCCGCTTGCTGGCTTGCAGACGCTGCGCGGCCGCGTTGCGGTCGCTGCTGCGGGTGACGTAATAGATATCGGCCGTCGGCACCTTCAAGGTCGGCGCCAGGCTTTCCAGGTCATGCTCAACCCGCGCCGGTGTCTGTGCGGCCACCATCACCAGTTTTTGTACCTGGGGTGGCTGCTTCTCGCTCAGATAGCGGGCCGCCCAATACGCACCGCTACCATGGCCGATCAGCACGATGCTGCGAGCGTTGTGTTGCTGGGCGTACGCCACGGCGGCATCCAGGCGGGCGAAGATACGCTCGGCATCTGCAGGGTCCGCCTGCTCGCTGGCCTGTTCGGCGTCAGTGCTTTCTGCCGCATCGGCATCGGCCGCCGTGGCCTGGGCGACGTTGGCATTGGCATCGGCCGGCACGTCCTTGGCCGGGGCGCTTTCGCCTTGGTCTTTCGCAGGCTCGGCAGGCGGGGTGGCCTCGACCCGCGCTTGCGGGCTGTCGGCGAGCAGGTCGGGCAGGCTGACGCTCAGGCTGTGCCAGCCGACATCAGGGAATTTCTGCCGCAGCGGGCCGACCGCATTGGGCCAGTCGGCGGTCTCGCCTGCACCTGGGATGATGATGACGGCCCCTTGCGGGTCGTTGTCGTTAGCCGGTTTCCACAGGGCCAGAAAGCTGTCGGCACCGGCCTGCAGGGTCTGCTGCTCAGCCTTTGGCACCAGCCGCTCCAGCGCCTGGGCATCTTCCTGGCTGCGCTCCAGCAGGGGCGGGCGCGGGGCTTCGGCGGCTGGAGCCTCGGTGGTAGTGGTTTTTTCGGCATCGGCGGCCAAGGCGCCGAGTGGAAGGATCGAGGCCAGGCAGCACATTGCCAGCGTCGTGCGATAAAGTGTGGACATGAGTCAACCCAGGGCCAGAATGATACCGGCAGCCTAATAGTATTTGCCCGTGACGGCCATGCTGCATGGCCGCCTTTGCCAAGACGAGCGTTTAGATGAAGCGAGTACGTCGCCTGTTGGTTATCGGCTGCTTGTGGCTGCCCTTGATTGCATTGGCCAGGCCCGAGGCGGTGCCCACCGTTACGCTGGAGCCTGCGCAGCAGCAGTGGCTGGATGCGCACCGCAACGTGCGCGTCGGCCTGGTGCTGCAGGCACCCTACGCCCAGTTCGACCGGCGCCTGCAGCAACTGTACGGGGCCAACGTAGAACTGGTGAACAGCCTGGCGCAGGCACTGCACCTGGACCTCACCTGGCGCAACTTCAACGACCAGGCCAGCCTTGAACACGCCCTGCAGAGCGGTGAAATCGACTTCGCCCCTGGCCTTACCCAGACGCCGGCCAGCCTGCGCCTATGGTTGTTCAGCGACCCGTACATGCGCGTGCCGCAGCTGGTGGTGGGGCCGCGCACCGGCGCCATGGCGGTGGAGCTGGAAAAGCTTGAAGCCGAGCAGCGGGTGGCCGTGCGCATGCCAAGCCAGCTGGCCGATTACCTGCGCGGCAACTACAGCAACCTCAACCTGCAGGGGGTGCCCAACGAGCGCGAGGCCTTGCAACTGGTGGTGGGTGGCCAGGCCAGTTTTGCGGTGCTGGATGAAGCCCAGCTCAGCCGCTTGTCACGCGAGAGTGAGTTCAGCGAGCTGGCGGTAGTCGGCGATATCGGCCTGCCGCAGCTGCTGCGCATCGGCTCGCGACGCGACTGGCCGCTGCTGGCCGATGTGCTCGAACGTGGCCTGCAGGCGCTGCCGGCGAAAGAGCTGGAGCAGCTGCACCAACGTTGGCTACAGCCGAAATACCCACGCCTGAGTGAGTCGCCGGGCTTCTGGCAGAACCTGGCGTTGCTGTTCGGTTTGTTGCTGTTGTGTGCCTTGGCCACTTTGGTGTGGCAACGCCGGCAGCAGCGCCAGCTGGAGCGCAGCCTGCTGGCCACGCGGGAAAGCCTGGCGGAGCGACAGGTGCGTGAAGAGGCCTTGCGCCTGAGCCAGTTCGCCATCGACCAGAGCACGGTGGGCATCCTCTGGGTCAACTGGGACAGCCACGTACGCTACGCCAACCATGCCGCCGAGCGCATGCTGGGTTATGGCGACGGCGAGCTGCTGGAGCGGCCGCTGAGCGCCTTTGAGCCAAGCCTGACCATGGACCGTTGGCTGGAGTTGTGGAAAGGCGCTCGCACGGGGGAGGGCGGTGTCGGCCAGTTCGAGGCGCAGTGCCGGCGGGCCGACCACAGCCTGTTGCCGGTCGAGCTGTCCCTGAGCTTTCTGCGCTTTCGTGATTCCGAATATCTGGTGGTCTACCTTGCCGATGTCACCGAGCGCCACCGCGCCCTGGCGGCACTGCGAGAAAGCGAGGCGCGGCTCAAGGGCATTGCCGGCAACGTGCCGGGGCTGGTGTTTCGCCTTGAGCGTGACCCGGGCGAGGGCGAGCTGGAATTCCCCTACATCAGTGAGGGCAGCGAGGCGCTGGTGGGGTATGCGCCGGCCGAGATCCAGCACCCACAGATGGGCCTGCGCAACCTGGTTCACCCCGAAGACCGCGCCGATTACCACCGCGTCCAGGACCTGGCCTTGGCCAGCGACCAGGACTGGTCCTGGCAGGGGCGCATCCTGACTCGCCAGGGTGAACAACGCTGGGCGGACATCAAGGCCAGTACCCGGCGACTGGCCAACGGCCAGGTGGTATGGGACGGTGTGGTATGGGACATCACTCAGGGCAAACGGGCAGAGCTGGCACTGGCCCGTTCCCAGGAACAGTTGCGCGAGCTGTCGGCCCACCTGGAAAGCGTGCGCGAGGAAGAAAAAGCCCGCATCGCCCGGGAAGTGCATGACGAGCTGGGGCAGATGCTGACTGTGCTCAAGCTGGAGGTGTCGATGTGCGAGCTGGCGTTTGCCGAGTTGGACGCCGGCCTGAATGAGCGCCTGGCAAGCATGAAGCGCTTGATCGCCCAGCTGTTCCAGCTGGTACGTGATGTTGCCACTGCCTTGCGTCCGCCGATCCTCGACGCCGGCATTGCTTCGGCCATCGAATGGCAGGCACGGCGCTTCGAAGCCCGCACGCAGATCCCCTGCCTGGTACAAGTGCCGGATAATCTGCCAGCATTGAGCGATGCCAAGGCCACCGGCCTGTTTCGTATCCTGCAGGAGGCGCTGACGAACGTGATGCGTCACGCTCAGGCGCACAGCGTGGAGATCGAACTGGTGCGTGAAGAGGGGCGGCTGCGTATGACGGTCAGCGATGATGGCCGAGGCTTTTGCCGCGAGCAGACCCGGCCCACTTCATTTGGCCTGGTGGGTGTTCGCGAGCGGGTGCTGATGCTGGGGGGCAGCATGGTGCTGGACAGTGAACCAGGCGAAGGCACCAGCCTGAGTGTGGCCATTCCGTTGGAGTAGGAGAGCAATCGTGATTCGAGTACTGGTGGCCGAAGACCACACCATTGTCCGTGAAGGCATCAAGCAGTTGATTGGCCTGGCCAAGGACATGCAGGTGGTAGGGGAGGCCGGGAATGGCGAGCAACTGCTCGAAACCCTGCGCTACACACCGTGCGAGGTGGTGCTGCTGGATATCTCGATGCCAGGTGTGAACGGCCTGGAGGCGATCCCGCGGATCCGTGCATTGCACGATGCCCCGGCAATCCTGATGCTGTCGATGCACGACGAGGCCCAGATGGCGGCGCGGGCGCTTAAAGCCGGTGCAGCGGGCTATGCCACCAAGGACAGTGACCCGGCGCTGCTACTGACTGCAATTCGCCGGGTAGCGGGGGGTGGGCGTTACATCGACCCGTCGCTGGCCGACCGCATGGTGTTCGAAGTGGGCCTGACCGAGTCCCGACCATTGCACACGCTGTTGTCGGAGCGGGAGTTCTCGGTGTTCGAGCGCCTGGCCCAAGGGGCCAACGTCAACGACATTGCCCAGCAGCTGGCGCTGTCGAGCAAGACCATCAGCACCCACAAGGCGCGCTTGATGCAAAAGCTGAAAGTGAACTCGCTGGCGGAGTTGGTGAAGTACGCCATGGAACACAAGCTGGTCTGATTGCGACATCCCCGTGCCCGAAGCTTGCCGAACCCTCCGTGGGAGCGGGCATGCCCGCGAAAGGGCCTGGCCTGCTGATCTCTATGGCTGAGCCGGCCTCTTCGCGGGCATGCCCGCTCCCACAGGTTTAGTGGTTGGCTCGCAAGGGCATTCCAATCCCGCCATCTTTGTAGGGCAATCCCTACAACAAATCTTCCATCCGGATGATGGCATTCTCTCAGTGCCCCCGATTTCCGGGCGCTTGCGCCTCTTCTACGCTTTGGCCTACGCAGTCATCCAACAAGAAGGTGCAGGCATGAGCGAGGCGAAGTCGAACGCTGCAACCAGCGAAACGCTGGTCAGCTTCCGTGGTGTGCAGAAGAGCTACGACGGCGAGTCGCTGATCGTCAAAGACCTCAACCTGGACATCCGCAAGGGCGAGTTCCTCACCCTGCTTGGCCCGTCCGGCTCCGGCAAGACCACCAGCCTTATGATGCTGGCCGGCTTCGAAACCCCTACCGCCGGTGAAATCCAGCTGGCCGGGCGCTCGATCAACAACGTGCCGCCGCACAAGCGCGACATCGGCATGGTGTTCCAGAACTACGCGCTGTTCCCGCACATGACCGTGGCCGAGAACCTGGCCTTTCCGCTGACCGTACGCAACCTGAGCAAGACCGACGTCAGCGAGCGGGTCAAACGCGTGCTGAACATGGTCCAGCTTGATGCTTTCGCCAAGCGCTACCCCGGCCAGCTTTCCGGTGGCCAGCAGCAGCGGGTGGCCTTGGCCCGTGCGCTGGTGTTCGAGCCGCAACTGGTGCTGATGGACGAACCGCTCGGCGCGTTGGACAAGCAACTGCGTGAACACATGCAGATGGAGATCAAGCACATCCACCAGCGCCTCGGTGTGACCGTGGTGTACGTGACCCACGATCAGGGCGAAGCGCTGACCATGTCCGACCGCGTGGCGGTGTTCCACCAGGGCGAGATCCAGCAGATCGCCGACCCGCGCACGCTGTACGAAGAACCCTGCAATACCTTCGTTGCAAACTTCATCGGCGAGAACAACCGCATCAACGGCACCCTGCTGGCCAGCGATGGCAAGCGCTGCCAGGTGCAGCTGCCGCGTGGCGAGCGGGTCGAGGCGCTGGCGGTGAACGTCGGCCAGGCCGGCGAGCCGGTCACCCTGTCGATCCGCCCGGAGCGTGTGCGCCTGAATGGCCACAGCGAGAGCTGCGTCAACCGCTTCTCTGGCCGGGTGGCCGAATTCATTTACCTGGGCGACCACGTGCGGGTGCGTCTGGAAGTTTGCGGCAAGGCCGATTTCTTCGTGAAACAGCCGATTGCCGAGCTCGACCCGGCCCTGGCCGTGGGCGATGTGGTACCGCTGGGCTGGGAGGTGGAGCACGCCCGCGCGCTCGATCCGATTGCCGAAGCCCATTGATGGATTGCTTCACCAACCCTGTACTGTGGAGAGAATAAGAATGCGCAAGCAGTTGAAATTGACCGCCCTGGCCCTGGGGCTGTTCGCCGCTGGCCAGGCCATGGCCGCAGACCTTACCGTGATCTCGTTCGGAGGCGCCAACAAGGCCGCCCAGGTCAAAGCGTTCTACGAGCCATGGGAGAAGGCGGGTAACGGCAAGATCGTCGCCGGTGAATACAACGGCGAAATGGCCAAGGTCAAGGCGATGGTCGACACCAAGAGCGTGTCGTGGAACCTGGTAGAGGTTGAGTCGCCAGAGCTGGCGCGCGGTTGCGATGAGGGCATGTTCGAAGAGCTCGACCCCGCCCTGTTCGGCAACGAGGCCGATTATGTACCGGGTGCCATCCAGCCTTGCGGCGTTGGCTTCTTCGTCTGGTCCACGGTCATGGCCTACAACGCCGACAAACTCAAGACCGCACCTACCAGTTGGGCCGATTTCTGGGACACCAAGCAGTTCCCAGGCAAGCGTGGCCTGCGCAAGGGCGCCAAATACACGATGGAATTCGCATTGATGGCCGATGGCGTTGCGCCCAAGGACGTCTACAAAGTGCTGGCGACCAAGGAAGGCCAAGACCGCGCGTTCAAGAAGCTCGATGAACTCAAGCCCAGCATCCAGTGGTGGGAAGCTGGCGCACAGCCACCGCAGTTCCTGGCTTCAGGCGACGTGGTCATGAGCTCTGCCTACAACGGCCGTATTGCCGCTGTGCAGAAAGAGAGCAACCTCAAGGTGGTGTGGAACGGCGGCATCTACGACTTTGACGCCTGGGCAATTCCTAAAGGTGCCAAAAACGTCGAAGAGGCGAAGAAATTCATCGCCTACAGCGTCAAGCCCGAGCAGCAGAAGATCTACTCCGAGAACATCGCCTATGGCCCGGCCAATTCCAAGGCCGTGAGCCTGCTGTCGGACGAGGTGAAGAAGGACATGCCGACCACGCCTGAAAACATCGCCAATCAGGTGCAGATCGACGTGGCCTTCTGGGCCGACAACAGCGAGCAGCTGGAGCAACGCTTCAACGCCTGGGCGGCGAAGAAGTAACAAACCGCAAAGCAGGGCCGCCATGCGGCCCATCGCCGGCAAGCCAGCTCCCACAGGGAACGTGTAATCCCCCAAGCCGGTGCAGTGCCTGTAAGGGACAGGGATCAGAAGTCTTGAAGCCGGTGCAGTACCTGTGGGCGCTGGCTTGCCGGCGATGGGCTGCACAGCAGCCCCATTTTCAGTTCGTATCGCGGAGTTCGCCATGGCCATTGCAGTGCCCCTCAACGAAGGCGCAGGTCCAAGTCTCAAGCAGCGCCTGAAACACGCCGAGCGGGTCAACCGCTGGAAGGCGCAGGCGTTGATCGCGCCGCTGGCGCTGTTTCTTCTGCTGGTGTTCCTGGTGCCGATTGCGGCGCTGCTGTACAAGAGTGTCGGCAACCCGGAAGTGGTGGGCGGCCTGCCACGCACGGTAGACATCATCACCCAGTGGGATGGCAAGAGCCTGCCGGGCGAGGATGTGTACAAGGCGCTGAGCCAGGACCTGGCCGAGTCACGCAAGAACCAGACCCTTGGCGACCTGTCCAAACGCTTGAACATGGAACTGGCCGGCTACCGCAGCTTGTTGACCAAGACAGCCCGGGCACTGCCATTCAAGGCAGAACCTGCCTCTTATAAAGACGCTTTGCAGGCCGTCGACGAACGTTGGGGCGACCCGGCCTATTGGCAGGCGATACGCCGCAACACCAGTACCGTGACCTCCTTCTACCTGCTGGCTTCGGTGGACCATCGCATCGACGACCTGGGCGAGCTGGCCAAGGCCACCCCGGACCAGGCCATTTACCTGGATATCTTTGCCCGCACCCTGTGGATGGGTGTGGTGATTACCGCCATCTGCCTGGTGCTGGCTTACCCGCTGGCCTACCTCCTGGCCAACCTGCCGACCCGGCAAAGCAACCTGCTGATGATTCTGGTGCTGCTGCCCTTCTGGACCTCGATCCTGGTGCGGGTGGCGGCGTGGATCGTGCTGTTGCAATCGGGTGGCCTGATCAACAGTGCACTGATGGCCATGGGCATCATCGATCAGCCGCTGGAACTGGTGTTCAACCGCACCGGTGTGTACATCTCCATGGTGCACATTCTGCTGCCATTCATGATCCTGCCGCTGTACAGCGTGATGAAGGGCATTTCGCCGAGCTACATGCGTGCCGCGATCTCGCTGGGCTGCCACCCGTTCGCCAGCTTCTGGCGGGTGTACTTCCCGCAGACCTATGCCGGTGTTGGCGCGGGTTGCCTGCTGGTGTTCATCCTGGCAATCGGCTACTACATCACCCCGGCGCTGCTGGGTAGCCCGAACGACCAGATGGTCAGCTACTTCGTTGCCTTCTACACCAACACCAGCATCAACTGGGGCATGGCCACCGCACTGGGCGGGCTGTTGCTGCTGGCTACCGTGCTGTTGTACCTGATCTATAGCTGGCTGGTCGGCGCCAGCCGCCTGCGCCTGAGCTGAGGAGCCTTGTCATGCTGAGCCCATACATGTCGCCCGTGGAGCGGGTCTGGTTCTACAGCCTGCGCATTCTTTGCGGTCTGATCCTGCTGTTCCTCATCTTGCCAGTGCTGGTGATCGTGCCGCTGTCGTTCAACAGTGGCAGCTTCCTGGTGTACCCGCTGCAGGGCTTTTCGCTGCAGTGGTACCAGGACTTCTTCGGCTCGGCCGAGTGGATGCGGGCGCTGAAGAACAGCATCATCGTCGCCCCGGCGGCCACGGTCTTGGCCATGGTGTTCGGCACCCTGGCAGCCATTGGCCTGACCCGTGGTGATTTTCCCGGCAAGTCGCTGGTGATGGCGCTGGTGATTTCACCGATGGTGGTGCCGGTGGTGATCATCGGTGTGGCCAGCTACCTGTTCTTCGCCCCGCTGGGCATGGGCAACAGCTTTACCTCGCTGATTCTGGTGCATGCGGTGCTGGGTGTGCCGTTTGTCATCATTACCGTGTCGGCAACCTTGCAGGGTTTCAACTACAACCTGGTGCGGGCGGCTGCCAGCCTGGGTGCGTCGCCGCTGTTGACCTTCCGCCGCGTGACCTTGCCGCTGATTGCACCCGGGGTGATCTCAGGGGCGCTGTTCGCCTTTGCGACGTCGTTTGACGAGGTGGTGGTGACGCTGTTCCTGGCCGGGCCGGAGCAGGCAACCCTGCCGAGGCAGATGTTCAGTGGTATCCGCGAGAACCTGAGCCCCACCATTGCTGCGGCGGCGACCTTGCTGATTGCTTTCTCGGTGGTGTTGCTGCTGACCCTGGAGTGGTTGCGTGGGCGCAGCGAGAAGCTGAGAACCCAGCAGCCGGCCTGATTTTCAGGCGTCTGCGCTGGCCTCATCGCCGGCAAGCCAGCTCCCACAGAGATCTCTACAGGACCCTGCATCTCATAAGGCCTGTGGAGAACCCTGTGGGAGCTGGCTTGCCGGCGATGAGGCCAGCTCAGGCAGTGCAAGGCTCTTGGGTATCGGTCGGGATCATGTGATACCAATCAGCCCTCATCCGTTCGCCTGGGTTACAATGCGCGCCACCGTGATTCTGCCAACAGGTGCGCCATGCAGCCCTACGCTATTGCCCCCTCCATCCTCTCTGCCGATTTCGCCCGCCTGGGTGAAGACGTCGACAAGGTATTGGCTGCGGGTGCCGACATCGTCCACTTCGATGTCATGGACAACCACTACGTTCCCAACCTGACCATCGGCCCGATGGTCTGCACCGCCCTGCGCAAGTACGGTGTTACCGCACCGATCGACGTGCACCTGATGGTCAGCCCGGTCGACCGCATCATCGGCGACTTCATCGAAGCCGGCGCCACTTACATCACGTTTCACCCGGAAGCCACGCAGCACATCGACCGTTCGTTGCAACTGATCAAGGACGGCGGTTGCAAGGCCGGCCTCGTGTTCAACCCGGCCACCAGCCTGGATGCCCTGAAGTACGTGATGGACAAGATCGACATGGTGCTGCTGATGAGCGTCAACCCAGGCTTTGGCGGGCAGAAGTTCATCCCTGGCACCCTCGACAAGCTGCGCGAGGCGCGTGCGCTGATCGACGCCAGCGGCCGTGATATCCGCCTGGAAATCGACGGTGGCGTCAACGTCAATAACATCCGCGAGATCGCTGCCGCTGGCGCTGACACCTTCGTGGCCGGTTCGGCGATCTTCAACGCCCCGGACTACCAGGAAGTCATCGCCAAGATGCGCGCCGAACTGGCTCAGGCCCGCCCATGAGTGGCTTCGAGCAGCTGTTCCCGGGGACGCTGCCCAGGCTGGTGATGTTCGATCTGGACGGTACCCTGATCGATTCCGTGCCAGACCTGGCTGCCGCCGTGGACCGCATGCTGCTCGAACTGGGGCGCCCGCCCGCAGGCCTTGAGGCAGTCCGCCACTGGGTCGGCAACGGCGCCCAGGTGCTGGTGCGCCGGGCGCTTGCAGGTGGCATCGACCACGCCGCGGTGGACGATGCGCTGGCCGACCAGGCGCTGGCGCTGTTCATGGACGCTTATGCTGAAAGCCACGAGCTGACGGTGGTCTATCCCGGTGTGCAGGACACCCTGCGCTGGCTGCGCAAGCAGGGCGTGGAAATGGCGCTGATCACCAACAAGCCCGAGCGCTTCGTCGGCCCGCTGCTGGACCAGATGAAAATCGGCCGCTACTTCCGCTGGATCATTGGCGGCGACACCCTGCCGCAGAAAAAGCCCGACCCGGCGGCTTTGCTCTTCGTCATGCAGATGGCCAGCGTTACCCCGCAGCAGTCGCTGTTTGTCGGCGATTCGCGCAGCGACGTGCTGGCGGCCAAGGCGGCTGGCGTGCAGTGCGTAGGGCTGACCTATGGCTACAACCATGGCCGGCCGATCCAGGACGAATCTCCCAACCTGGTGATCGACGACCTGCGCGCACTGCTGCCCGGTTGCGCAGACCCGGCCACTGGGATAACGTTGGCCAACCTTCAAGCCTCACAAGACAGAGAGCCCACCGTGGTGGTTACTGGCAAATTCTGGATGAAAGTCATCAAGGCCCTGGCCCGTTGGCGTTGGCGCGCCTGACTTCAGCCTGCCGGCGCGTGCCGGCCCGTCCGTTTGCCTGACCTATTGCTGCTTGCCACGAGGCTACTCATGAACCGCGAAGAATTCCTGCGCCTGGCCGCTGCCGGCTACAACCGCATTCCACTGGCCTGCGAAACCCTGGCCGACTTCGACACGCCGCTGTCGATCTACCTGAAACTGGCTGACCAGCCCAACTCGTACCTGCTCGAATCGGTGCAAGGCGGCGAGAAGTGGGGCCGCTACTCGATGATCGGCCTGCCATCGCGCACGGTGATGCGGGTGCACGGCTATCACGTCAGTATCCTGCAGGATGGCGTCGAGGTGGAAAGCCATGATGTCGAAGACCCGCTGGCCTTTGTCGAAAGTTTCAAGGACCGTTACAAAGTCGCTGACATCCCTGGTCTGCCGCGCTTCAACGGCGGCCTGGTCGGCTACTTTGGCTATGATTGTGTGCGTTACGTGGAAAAGCGCCTTGGCGCCAGCCCCAACCCGGACCCGTTGGGCGTGCCGGATATCCTGCTGATGGTGTCCGATGCGGTGGTGGTGTTCGACAACCTGGCAGGCAAGATGCACGCGATTGTGCTGGTCGACCCGGCTGAAGATCAGGCCTTTGAACAGGGCCAGGCACGCCTGCAAGGCCTGCTGGAAACGCTGCGCCAGCCGATCACCCCGCGCCGAGGCCTGGACCTGAGTGGCCCGCAGGCCGCCGAGCCGGAATTCCGCTCCAGCTATACCCGCGACGACTACGAGAACGCGGTCGGCCGTATCAAGGAGTACATCCTGGCCGGCGACTGCATGCAGGTGGTGCCGTCGCAACGCATGTCGATCGACTTCAAGGCTGCGCCCATCGACCTGTATCGTGCGCTGCGCTGCTTCAACCCGACGCCGTACATGTACTTCTTCAACTTCGGCGACTTCCATGTGGTCGGCAGCTCGCCCGAGGTGCTGGTGCGGGTCGAGGACAACCTGGTCACCGTGCGCCCGATTGCCGGTACCCGCCCGCGTGGCGCGACTGAAGAAGCCGACCGCGCGCTGGAAGACGACCTGCTGTCGGACGACAAGGAAATCGCCGAACACCTGATGCTGATCGACCTGGGCCGCAACGACGTTGGCCGTGTGTCCTCGACCGGCAGCGTGCGCCTGACCGAGAAGATGGTGATCGAGCGTTACTCCAACGTGATGCACATTGTCTCCAACGTCACCGGCCAGCTGCGTGAAGGGCTGACGGCGATGGATGCGCTGCGGGCGATCCTGCCGGCTGGCACCCTGTCGGGTGCGCCGAAGATCCGTGCAATGGAAATCATCGACGAACTGGAGCCGGTCAAACGTGGGGTCTACGGTGGTGCAGTCGGCTATTTTGCCTGGAACGGCAACATGGATACCGCGATCGCCATCCGTACTGCCGTGATCAAGGACGGTGAACTGCATGTGCAGGCCGGTGGTGGCATCGTTGCCGACTCGGTGCCGGCGCTGGAGTGGGAAGAAACCATCAACAAGCGCCGGGCGATGTTCCGTGCCGTGGCGCTTGCAGAGCAGACGTTGGCTAAATAAACAGATTGGGGCTGCCAAGCAGCCCCATCAATTCAGAAGTCCACGCTCACCCCCAGGCTCACCCCCTGCTGCGTCAACTCATCACTCTTGCGCCAATTGTAGTTCCCGCGCAAATGCACCCCTGCGACCACTTCATGGCTCACCCCCAGGCTCGCACGGGTCAGGTCGCTGTGCGGCGTATAACCGGTCAGGGTGAAGTCATTGGCGGGCAAGCTGGTCAGGTGCATCGTCACATCCTGCTGGTCATCCTCGAACTCATGCTCCTGTGCCACCTCGGCGAACAGCCGGGTACCTGGCAGCACCTGCACGCTGCCCAGTAACCCCAGGCCCAAGCGGCGTGACGTGCGTTCCTGGTCATCGAAGCCCAGTGCCGTCGAGCGCCCGCTCTTCTCGTCGTACCCATCCACCTTCACGCGCGCGTAGTCGGCACTGATGAATGGCGCCAGCTGCCAATTGCTGCTGTCTGCCGCCAGGTTGTAGCCCAGCCGCCCGGACATCGCCCAGGCCTCGCCGTCGGTGTCGCCCTTTTCGCTGCGCTCGTTCACGCCAAGGGCGAAGGTGCGCTTGAGGTCGCTGTAGTCCAGATGCCCGGCGGTCAGCGCAGCATCGGCCCACCAGCGGTCCTGGCGGTATTGGGCGAAGGCGCTGGCCAAGTAGCTGTTCAGTTTGTAGTCCGAATCATTGGCGCCGGCCTCCAGCTTTTGCCGGTACGCGCCGCCGGCCAGGCCCAGGCGCCAGGCGTCGTTCAACCGGTAGCTGCCGCCCAGTGTCAGGTTATAGCCGCGGCCATCGCCGCTGGCCGCGCTGTGCTGGCCGTCGAAGTCCAGGTCCTGGGCACCGGTGGCGACGAAGGCCTGCCATTGGCCAACTGCTTGCCAGGGTGTCTGCCATTGGTTGCGCAGCTCATCCTGATGGGCGCGCAGGCTGGCATGTGCCATTTCGGGGAGCAGGGTAAGCTCCCAGGGGGCGGAGATGATCGAATAGGCGTAGTCGGCAATCAGTTGCTGGCCGGCGATGGTCGGGTGCACCGAGTCGTTGAACAGCAGTTTAGTCGGGTCCGGGGTTGTGCCATTGATACCGTACACCGGGTTTTCCACGCAGCTGTTGCCGCTGTAGCAGGTGCCGACCAGGTTCTGGTCGCTGGCCAGGCCGAACTGGTTGGGGCTGGCCAGTGCCTCGCTCAGCAGCACAGGGATGTTCAGCGGGATGATCTCGGCATCGATCTGCCGCAGTTGGCTGAGCAGCGACTGGTTGAATGCGCCAGACAGCAGTGAAAGCGGGTTTTGTTGCGGCGTGCCGCTGAAGTTGGGCGTTTGGCCGAGGTCGGGCAGCAGCCAGACCATGATGTAGCGGGCGCCACCTTGTTGCAGTGCCTGGGCGCTGGCCGCAAGGCGGGCGCCGGCGGCCACGGCGTCGGCCGGGCTGTTTACCAGGCCTTGGAGGAAGTCGTTGCCGCCGCCCGTCACGTAGTAAAGCGCGTTGGGGTCGGCACGCAGGCCGTTGGCCAGGTAGCCCGCCTTTTCACGCAGCACCAGGCCGGCGCCGGGGTTTCCTGGCGGGATGACAGTCTCGGAAGTTGTCGTGATCGAATCCAGGATCTGCTGGGTGGTATAGCCACCGACAGCCCAGTTGTTGCCATCGGGCCGGATGCCTGTCGATGTCGACGGGTTCAGGTCATCGGGTGCAACGCCCAGTCGGCCACCGAGGATCATCGGTGACACCGGGGCAAAGTTACCGTCGGCATCGCGGTTGGTAAACCGGGCGCCTGGGGTACCGCCAGTCAGATCGGGAAATTGCCCGGCGTCGGCGAGGCTGTCGCCAAACACGATCAGCGTGGAATAAGGTGAGGGACCTGCGAATACCTGGCTGCAGGCCAGGGCCAATGAAGCGAGGGTAAAGCGCATTAACGGGGCTTTTCGCATCAGGGAACATCCTTTTCTTTGTTTTTATCAAGGACTGCCTGATCGACCTTAGCAAATCGCAGTGCATCCCTCCCAAGTCCATTCGTTTCCCCGTGTTTGCAGGCATATTGCGCCCGCCGCCCCGGTAGGCTACTGTGCCGGAACGTATGAGCGAGACCTATCCTGTGTTGATCGTCAGTAAACTCTTGATGCGCGTAATCAAGGCCCACGCCCGTTGGCGTTGGCGCGCCTGACTTTATCCCCTGCCGGCCCGCCCGGCTCGCCCCCGTTTGCCTTCTTCTTTACTGCCCTGTGTGGCGAAGCCGTGCCTGTGGCGGTGGCAAGAAGGTTCGAATTCTGAAGTCAGTAAATTCAAGAGGTTTAACACCATGTTACTGATGATCGACAATTACGACTCATTCACTTACAACGTCGTCCAGTACCTTGGCGAGCTGGGTGCCGAGGTCAAGGTCATTCGCAATGACGAAATGACCATTGCCCAGATTGAAGCCCTCAACCCCGAGCGGATCGTGGTATCCCCAGGCCCTTGCACGCCGAGCGAGGCGGGTGTGTCCATCGAGGCCATCCTGCATTTTGCTGGCAAGCTGCCGATTCTGGGCGTGTGCCTGGGGCATCAGTCCATCGGCCAGGCCTTTGGCGGTGACGTGGTGCGCGCCCGCCAGGTGATGCACGGCAAGACCAGCCCGGTACACCACCGCGACCTGGGCGTGTTCACCGGCCTCAACAACCCGCTGACCGTTACCCGCTACCACTCGCTGGTGGTCAAGCGCGAAACCTTGCCCGATTGCCTGGAAGTGACTGCCTGGACCGCCCATGAAGACGGCTCGGTGGACGAAATCATGGGCCTTCGTCACAAAACCCTGAATATCGAAGGGGTGCAGTTCCACCCCGAGTCGATCCTGACCGAGCAGGGCCACGAGCTGTTCGCCAACTTTCTCCAGCAGACCGGCGGCCGCCGCTAAGGATCGAACATGGATATCAAGAGCGCATTGAGCCGTATCGTCGGCCACCTGGACCTGTCTACCGAAGAAATGCGCGATGTCATGCGCCAGATCATGACCGGCCAGTGCAGCGAGGCGCAGATCGGCGCCTTTCTGATGGGCATGCGCATGAAGAGTGAAAGCATCGACGAAATCGTCGGCGCGGTGTCGGTGATGCGTGAGCTGGCCGACAAGGTTGAGCTGAAAAGCCTGGATGGCGTGGTCGATATCGTCGGCACCGGCGGTGATGGCGCCAATATATTCAACGTGTCCACCGCGTCGTCGTTCGTCCTGGCGGCGGCGGGCTGTACTGTTGCCAAGCATGGTAACCGCGCGGTTTCCGGCAAGAGCGGCAGTGCCGACCTGCTGGAAGCTGCCGGCATCTATCTTAACCTGACGCCAACCCAGGTGGCTCGCTGCATTGACAGCCTGGGCATCGGCTTCATGTTCGCGCAAAGCCATCACTCGGCCATGAAGCATGCCGCCGGTCCGCGTCGTGAGCTGGGGTTGCGTACCCTGTTCAACATGCTCGGCCCGCTTACGAATCCGGCCGGAGTGAAGCATCAGGTGGTTGGCGTTTTCGCCCAGACCCTGTGCCGCCCGTTGGCCGAGGTGCTGCAACGCCTGGGTAGCAAGCATGTGCTGGTGGTGCATTCGAAGGACGGCCTGGATGAGTTCAGCCTGGCTGCCCCCACCTTTGTTGCCGAACTGAAGAACGACACAATTACTGAATACTGGGTCGAACCGGAAGACCTCGGCATGAAAAGCCAGAGCTTGCATGGCCTTGCCGTCGAAAACCCACAGGCTTCGCTGGAGCTGATTCGCGATGCTCTGGGCCGTCGCAAGACCGAAAACGGCCAGAAGGCTGCGGAGATGATCGTGCTCAATGCGGGCGCGGCACTGTATGCCGCCGATCATGCGATGAGCCTGGCTCAAGGTGTGGAACTGGCCCACGACGTACTGCACACCGGGCTGGCCTGGGAGAAGCTGCAGGAACTGGGTGCCTTTACTGCAGTATTCAAGGTGGAGAACGAAGCATGAGTGTGCCGACGGTGCTGGAAAGGATCATTGCCCGCAAGTTCCAGGAAGTGGCCGAGCGCAGCGCGCGCGTCAGCCTCGCCGAGCTGGAAGGCCTGGCCAAGGCCGCCGATGCCCCGCGTGGTTTCGCCAACGCGCTGATCGAACAGGCCAGGCGCAAGCAGCCAGCGGTGATCGCCGAGATCAAGAAGGCTTCGCCGAGCAAGGGCGTGATCCGCGAGCACTTCGTGCCGGCGGAAATCGCTGTCAGCTACGAGAAGGGCGGTGCTACCTGCCTGTCGGTGCTGACCGATGTCGATTACTTCCAGGGTGCCGATGAGTACCTGCAGCAGGCCCGCGCGGCAGTTTCGCTGCCGGTGATCCGCAAAGACTTCATGGTCGACCCTTACCAGATCGTCGAAGCCCGGGCCTTGGGCGCGGATTGCGTGCTGCTGATCGTCTCGGCACTGGATGACGTGAAGATGGCCGAGCTGGCCGCGACTGCAAAAGACGTCGGCCTGGACGTGCTGGTGGAAGTGCACGATGGCGATGAGCTGGAGCGCGCGCTGAAAACCCTGGATACGCCGCTGGTGGGGGTAAATAACCGCAACCTGCACACCTTCGAGGTCAGCCTGGAAACCACCCTTGACCTGCTGCCGCGTATTCCGCGTGATCGCCTGGCGATTACCGAGAGCGGTATTCTCAACCGGGCCGATGTCGAGCTGATGGCAATCAACGAGGTTTACTCGTTCCTGGTGGGCGAAGCGTTCATGCGCGCCGAGCAGCCTGGGCTGGAGTTGCAGCGGTTGTTCTTCCCGGAACAGGTGAAGAAGACTGTTCAGCATCTTGACTGATCAAATGAAGCCGGCTTTTTTGCCGGCTTTTTTGTATGCCTGCCAGGGCCGCTTCGCGGGTAAACCCGCGCCTACAGTGGGTGTGCTCCCTTTGTAGGAGCGGGCTAGCCTGCGAAGAGGCCATCAAAAACAACATCAAAGGTGGATCAATGACCGATCAACCCCTGGCCCTGACCGTCGAACAAGGCCTGCACACCGAACAGGAACTGCTGGCCGCCGTTTGCCGCGGCGAACGCGAAAACGGTGTGCTGTTCTGGCGACCCACCGACCATGCGCTGGTCATGCCCCGGCGCATGAGCCGTCTGGAAAACTTCGAGGCCGCCTGTGCGGAGCTGGCGATTGCCGGCTGGCCGGTGCTGCTGCGCGAGACTGGCGGTGAGCCGGTGCCTCAGTCCCATTCCACTGTCAACGTTGCCCTGGTCTACGTTGCCCCGCGCAGCGAAGGTGATCACGGCCGTATCGAAAGCGCCTACGAGCGCCTGTGCCTGCCGCTGTGCGAGGTACTGCGCGAGTGGGGCGGGGTGGCGTCGGTGGGGGAGATAGACGGGGCGTTCTGCGATGGTCGCTACAACGTCAACCTCAATGGCCGCAAGCTGGTGGGCACCGCCCAGCGCTGGCGCCAGGGCCTGGGCGGCAAGCGCCCGGTGGTGCTGGTACACGGTGCGTTGCTGCTGGACAACGAGCGGGAGTCGATGGTGGCAGCGGTCAACCGCTTTAATGAGTGCTGCGAGCTTGAGCAACGCTGCCGCGCTGATGCACATATCGCCTTGCATGAAGTGGCGCCCGCAGCACCCTGGTTTGAGCGCTTGTCGCAGGCCTACGCCAAGGTGCTTGCAGACCTGCCCAGGGGCTAGCGGGTACCGTAGACCACCATGGTCTTGCCTTTGACCTGCACCAGGCTGCGTTCCTCAAGGTCCTTGAGGACGCGGCCGACCATTTCCCTGGAACAACCGACGATTCGGCCGATTTCCTGACGGGTGATCTTGATCTGCATGCCGTCGGGGTGGGTCATGGCGTCGGGTTGTTTACACAATTCCAGCAGGCAACGGGCAACCCGGCCGGTGACGTCGAAAAACGCCAGGTCACCGACCTTGCGTGTGGTGTTGCGCAGGCGCTGGGCCATCTGGCCGCCCAGGGCATAGAGGATTTCCGGGTCTTGGCGCGCCAGTTCGCGAAACTTGTCGTAGCTGATTTCCGCCACTTCGCACTCGGTCTTGGCTCGCACCCAGGCACTGCGCTGCTGTTCGCCGTCAACCGGTTCGAACAGCCCGAGCTCGCCGAAGAAATCGCCATTGTTGAGATAGGCAATAATCATTTCGCGGCCATCCTCGTCTTCGATGAGGATGGTCACCGAGCCCTTGATGATGAATGACAGTGTCTCGGCGCGGTCGCCGGCGCAGATGATGTTGCTTTTGGCGGTGTAGCGGCGGCGCTGGCAGTGTACCAACAGTTTGTCGATGTTCTTGATCTTGGCGGGTAGGGCGGAGGCAACCATCACGAAATCCTGTTCGATGCGCCGCATAGGCTTTTTATAAGGTTGTCTGGCGGCGAGCGCCATTCATTTGGCGCCAGCTTATCAGACGTCTCCGGATGTTTCGGTATTAAACCGATACGTCTCGTGCTTTTCGCACGGCCTTACAAGGTCTAAGCTGACACCCTTTTCCGAATATCAGGAGTCCGGGTAGATGAAGGCACGTATCCAGTGGGCCGGTGAGGCCATGTTCCTCGGCGAATCGGGGAGTGGCCATGTCGTCGTGATGGACGGCCCGCCTGAGGCCGGCGGCCGCAACCTGGGTGTGCGCCCGATGGAAATGTTGCTGTTGGGCCTGGGTGGCTGCAGCAGCTTTGACGTGGTGAGCATTCTGAAGAAATCGCGCCAAGCGGTAGAAAGCTGCGAGGCGTTCCTGGAAGCCGAGCGTGCCAGCGAAGATCCGAAGGTGTTTACCAAGATTCACATGAACTTTGTGGTGAAAGGGCGTGGGCTGAAAGAAGCGCAGGTCAAGCGGGCAGTGGAGCTGTCGGCAGAGAAGTACTGCTCGGCTTCGATCATGCTCGAACGCGCGGGGGTTGAGATTACCCACGGGTATGAAATCGTAGAGCTCGGTTAACGCAACGTTGTTGGGGGCCGCAAAGCGGCCCCGGCACTATCAGCTCCGAAGTGCGGGCAGTGCAGCTTGCACCCACCGTGGCAACCATCCCCGCATCACTTGGCTCAACCGCTCCCGCCGCTTCTGGTAAACCAGCCCCAGCCAGATAACCGCCAGCCCGATCAAGGTCACCACCACCGGGAACAGCAGCGATTCGGCAAATACCTCGTACGACAGGTACCCCAGGTAAGCCGCCACCCCCAGTGCACCAAACACCATGAACACCGGCCGGCGCAGCAGCACGGCCATGCCCATCAGCGCTATGTTGGTCAGGCAGTACATGGCCTTGCCCAACTCACTGCCGCTGTCCAGCAGCGTCAGGCCGCCCCAGAATGCCGCCAGCCCGGCCAGGTAGCCCCAACGGGCGTAGTCTTCTTGCGTGCGGCCGTCTATCAACAGGAACACCACCAGCAAACCCAACCCGAACCACAGCGAAACTTCGCGGCGCTGCTCCCAACTGAACGGCGAGCCGAAGAACCATTCGCTCAGGTCCATCGACATGAACCACAGGGCCACGGCTATAGGCATGACGACGAACGGGTAGGGGATCAGCCTCAGCATCAGCAAACCGGCAAGCACCGTGGCCGCTTCCATCGCCAGCCAGCCGCCCTGCACGTAGGTGTAGTACTGGTGATACTTGGCTTGCGCGTCGTCCAGTGGCCACCAGCCTGCCAGGCGCTCAATGGCAAACACCGCCAGTGGCACGATACTGACCGCTACCGCCGCCAGTACCCCGGCAGCAACGGGCTGGGCGCGGCGCTGCAGGTTGAGGGCGGACAAGGTGATCAGCAGGATATAGAGGCTGACGATGATCAATAGCGCGCCGTCACCAATGCTCATCCAGGCTTCGGTGAGCAACCAGCCCATGGCTGCCATGATCAGCATGGCGCCGAAGTAGAACGCAACATGGGCCAGCTGAAAGCTGCCACGTGCCGCCGGTTGCTGGCGCAGGAATGCCAACAGGCTTTGGTCCTGGCCCGGCTGGAGAATCCCGGCCTGCACGGCACGCGCCAGGTCCTTGGCGTCGAAACGGTCCGTCATGGCGATGCCTTCAGATGCGGTAGGTGCTCTTGGTCATGACCTTGGCCAGCAAGCTCATGCCAAAGCGGACAGGGGCCGGGAAGCGATAACCACCGGCTTCCAGGGCGGACTCGGCGTGATGCTCTTCGTCGATGCGCATCTGTTCGAGAATGGCCCGGGACTTTTCGTCTTCGTGCGGGATCTGCTCCAGGTGCTCGTCGAGGTGCTTGCACACCTGGTGCTCGGTGGCGGCGACGAAGCCCAGGCTGACCTTGTCGCTGACCAGGCCGGCAAGTGCGCCGATGCCGAACGACATGCCGTAGAACAAGGGGTTGAGCACGCTTGGGTGGCTGTTCAACTGGCGAATGCGCTGTTCGCACCAGGCCAGGTGGTCCACCTCTTCCTCGGCGGCATGCTCCATGGCCTTGCGTACTTCGGGCAGCTTGGCGGTCAAGGCCTGGCCCTGGTACAGCGCCTGGGCGCACACTTCACCGGTGTGGTTGATACGCATCAGCCCGGCGATGTGGCGGGTCTGCTGCTCGTCCAGGTCGACGTCTGGCTGGACAATGGCCGGCGATGGCCGGGCGGGTTGGCCGCTGAAGGGCAGCAAGGTGCGCATGGCGGTATCGGCCTGCAGCAACAAGCGGTCGAGCGGCGAGTAGTGACGTTCGGTAGCCATCGGGCACCTCCGCAAGAATGTGCCCGACAGTTTACCGCAATAGCGGCGGGGTCGCTTGCCGTGGATCAGCCCGGTGGCCAGTTCATCTGGCGCTGGCCCAGCACGTGCATATGGATGTGGTAGACAGTCTGGCCGCCCTTCGGGTTGCAGTTCATGACCACGCGGAAACCTTCCTCGCAGCCCTGCTCGACAGCCAGGCGCTGGGCGGTGAACAGGATGTGGCCCGCCAGGGCCTTGTCTTCTTCGGTCAGGTCATTGAGCGTGCGGATGTGTTTTTTCGGGATGACCAGAAAATGTACCGGTGCCGCGGGTGCAATGTCCTTGAAGGCCAGGACCTGGTCGTCTTCGTAGATGATATCCGCCGGGATTTCCCGGTTGATGATTTTGAGGAATAGATCGTCCACAGCACTTGCTCCATGGTGAGGGTCGGGCCGAGTGTACTCAGCCGAGCGCCGCTCGCCCAGTGGCTATTCCATGCCGGCCGGGCAATAGCGGCGGTGGATGGCGCCGGCCAGTTTGCACACCAGCCAGCGCGGCAGCAGGCGCGGGGCCAATGCCAGCCAGCGGTTGCGTCGGCCGGGCATGATCAGCGCACGGTTCTTGTCCAGTGCACGCACGGTATACAGCGCTACTTCTTCGGGGCTGAGGCAGCGGGGTTTGCCATCGAGCCGCGCAATGCGCCGGCGCGAGGAGCGTACAGGGCCTGGGCACAATACCGAGACCTTGATACCGGTACGCTTGAGTTCTTCGCGCAGCGCCTGGGAAAAACTCAGCACGTACGCCTTGCTGGCGGCATAGGCCGCCATCCACGGGCCGGGTGCCACCCCGGCAAGGCCAGCGACGTTGAGGATCTGGCCGCCACCCTGCACGGCCATCAGGTTGCCGATGGCGTGGCACAGGCGGCTCAGGGCCAGAACGTTGACCTCCAGCAGATCCTGCTCGTCGGCCCACTCATGGGCCAGGAACGGCCCGTAGGTACGCAAGCCGGCACAGTTGACCAGCAGGTCGATACGCCGTTCGCCTTCTTCCAGTTCCAGTACGAAGCCAGAAAGGCGCAGCGGCTGGCTGAGGTCGCAGGCGCGGAACAGCACCTCGACACCAAAGCGTTGGGTCAACTCAAGGGCCACGGGTTCCAGCGTTTCCCGCTGACGTGCCACCAGGATCAGGTTGCGCCCGCGCCGTGCCAGCGCTTCCGCCAGGGCCAGGCCCAAGCCGCTGGAAGCACCAGTGATCATGGCGTAACGGGTCATGCAAGGCTCCTGGGGGCGAAAGAGGGCGCCTAGTGTACAGCTTGGCCGGGTAAGGTGTTGCGTTTTGCTACAAGGTGCGGGCGCGCAGAATCTGGCAGCGATCCAGGGCTTCCCGGTACTCACTGTGGAGCCGTTCGATCAATGCACTGGCGCTGGGCAGATCATGGATTTCGCCGACACCCTGGCCCGCCGACCATACGGTCTTCCAGGCCTTCGCTTCGTCGTCGATAGGTTTGAGCTTGCCTTGCTCGTGGCCGCCCTTGAGGGCGTTCATGTCGTAGCCAGCCTGCTCCAGGCTTGAACGCAGGAAGCTGGCAGGTATGCCGGACACTGCCGGGGTGTGAATGATGTCGGCGGCGTGGGCAGCGAGTAGCATCTGCTTGTAGGCATCCTGGGCCTGGCTTTCTGCGGTGGCGATGAAGCGCGTACCCATGTAGGCCAGGTCGGCGCCCAGCAATTGTGCGGCGAGGATTTCGTGGCCATGGTTGAGGCAGCCGGCCAGCAGCAGGGTCTTGTCGAAGAACTGGCGAATCTCTGCGGCCAGGGCGAAAGGGCTCCAGGTGCCTGCATGGCCGCCCGCGCCGGCAGCCACGGCGATCAAGCCATCGGCACCCGCTTGCGCGGCCTTCTCGGCATGGCGGCGAGTGGTGACATCGTGGAACACCAGGCCGCCGTAGCCATGCACGGCATCGACCACTTCCTTGACCGCCCCCAGGCTGGTGATGACGATCGGCACGCGATGCTCCACGCACAAAGCCAGGTCGGCCTGCAGGCGTGGGTTGGTCGGATGGACGATCAGGTTGACCGCATAGGGCGCTGGCGCCTCCAATAGCGCCAGGCCTGCCTCGATTTCCTCCAGCCAGGCCTTGAAGCCGGCGCTGTCGCGCTGGTTCAGGGCCGGGAAACTACCCACTACGCCGCTGGCGCAGCACGCCAGTACCAGTTTGGGGTTGGAGATCAAGAACATCGGCGCTGCGACAACAGGCAGGCGCAGGCGTTGTTCGAGCGAGGCAGGTAGCGACATGGCAAGGCTCCTTGAGCGGGTGGCTATGTCAGAACGGTTTGACCACCACCAGAATTACGATGCCCAGCAGGAACAGCACGGGCACTTCGTTGAACCAGCGATAGTAGACGTGGCTGCGGGTGTTGTTGCCGCTGGCGAAGCGTTTGCGTTGGGCACCGCACATGTGATGGTAGCCGGTCAGCAGGATGACCAGGGTCAACTTGGCATGCAGCCAGCCCTGGCTCAGCCAGCCGGGCGTGAGATAGAGCATCCATGCGCCGAACACGTAGGTGGCGATCATCGCCGGGTTCATGATGCCCCGGTACAGCTTGCGTTCCATGGTCACGAAGCGTTCCTGGCTGATGCTGTCCTGGCTCTGGGCGTGGTAGACGAACAGCCGCGGCAGGTAGAACAGGCCGGCGAACCAGCAGACCACGCTGACGATATGCAGCGCTTTGATCCATAGGTAAAGCATGGAGGGAGTTCCTTCAGGTATTCACGGTCGTCAGATAGTAGTGGTCAAGCGCCCGAAGGGTCACCCGAAGAGTTGTTACAGGCGCTTCACGCCCCTATCATCGTGCGCTTTCCAGACGGCTCGTTGATAAGGGGCAAGCGTTATGATCAAGGTCGGTATCGTCGGCGGCACGGGTTACACCGGCGTCGAACTGTTGCGTCTGCTGGCACAGCATCCACAGGCCGAAGTGGCGGTCATCACTTCGCGCTCCGAGGCGGGCGTGGCGGTGGCGGACATGTACCCGAACCTGCGCGGCCACTATGACGGGCTGGCGTTCAGCGTGCCGGACAGCAAGGCGCTGGCTGCCTGTGATGTGGTGTTCTTCGCTACCCCGCACGGTGTTGCCCATGCTTTGGCCGGTGAACTGCTGGCGGCCGGCACCAAGGTGATCGACCTCTCGGCCGACTTCCGCCTGCAGGATGCCACCGAGTGGGGCAAGTGGTATGGTCAGCCGCACGGTGCGCCAGAGCTGCTCAAGGACGCCGTGTATGGCCTGCCTGAAGTCAACCGCGAGAAGATTCGCCAGGCGCGCCTGATCGCCGTACCGGGTTGCTACCCTACCGCCACTCAGCTGGGCTTCCTGCCGCTGCTGGAGGCGGGCCTGGCCGACCCGTCGCGCCTGATTGCCGACTGCAAGTCGGGTGTCAGCGGTGCCGGTCGTGGTGCGGCAGTGGGTTCGCTGTTCTGCGAGGCCGGCGAAAGCATGAAGGCCTATGCGGTCAAGGGCCATCGTCACCTGCCGGAAATCAGCCAGGGCCTGCGCCTGGCTGCTGGCAAGGACATCGGCCTGACCTTCGTGCCGCACCTGACGCCAATGATCCGTGGCATCCACGCCACCCTGTACGCGAATGTTGTCGACACCTCGGTCGACCTGCAGGCGCTGTTCGAGAAGCGCTACGCCGACGAACCGTTCGTCGATGTGATGCCAGCTGGCAGCCACCCGGAAACCCGCAGTGTGCGCGGCGCCAACGTCTGCCGCATTGCCGTTCATCGTCCGCAGGGTGGTGACTTGGTGGTGGTGCTGTCGGTGATCGACAACCTGGTCAAGGGAGCCTCCGGCCAGGCGGTACAGAACCTGAACATCCTGTTCGGCCTGGATGAGCGGATGGGCCTGTCCCACGCAGGCTTGCTACCGTAAGCGAACTGCGATCGAAATGGCCCGCCTTGCGCGGGCCATTTTGTCAGTCGCGACTAAAGCCGCACAATTCTTGACCAATTTTCTCGGGAAAGCGGATAATGCGCGTCATCGAGTTTTAAGGCGGCAACTGCGCCGGGAGAGTCAACATGAGCGTCGAAACCTTCACCCCTACCGGTCTGGAATTCACCCATGGGGCGGCCCAGAAAGTGAAGAACCTGGTCAATGAGGAAGGCAATGAACGTCTGAAACTGCGGGTGTTCGTGACCGGTGGCGGCTGCTCGGGCTTCCAGTACGGTTTCACTTTCGATGAAGATGTGGCCGAAGATGACACCATCGTCGAGCGCGAAGGCGTGTCGCTGTTGGTCGACCCGATGAGCTTCCAGTATCTGGCTGGCGCTGAGGTGGACTATCAGGAAGGCCTGGAGGGGTCGCGCTTTGTGATCAAGAACCCGAACGCTGCCACTACGTGCGGTTGCGGGTCCTCGTTCTCGATCTGAGATCTGGCTCTACGAAAACGCCGCGCAATTGCGCGGCGTTTTGCTTTCTGGTGTAGCAGTTAGGCCGGGTAGATTGCGCCCAGTACCCGCAAACCCTTGGCCGCCGTCACGCTTGGCCGGTTGGCGCTGATGCCTTCGAGGCAGCAGTGGGCCAGCCAGGCAAAGGCCATGGCCTCGACCCAGTCAGGGTCTACGCCATGGGCGCCGGTACTGGTGACACGGGCCTTGGGCAGCAGTTGGCCGAGGCGGGCCATGAGGGCACCGTTACGTGCGCCGCCACCGCACACCAGCAACGCTTCGGTGCCTTGCTGGGCATTGCTCAGCGAGTCGATGATGCTGCGAGCGGTAAGCTCCAGCAATGTCGCCTGTACATCCTCGTCCGGGTAAGCGGGCAGGCCTGCCAGGTGGCCATCCAGCCAAGGCAGGTTGAACACTTCGCGGCCTGTGCTCTTCGGGCCGCTACCCGCAAAGAACGGGTCGGCCAGCATCGCACTCAGCAAGCCCCCCTGTACCACGCCCGAGGCCGCCCAGGCACCATCGGCATCGTAGGCCTGACCGCGCTTGCGCTCTATCCAGGCATCCAGCAGCACGTTACCCGGACCGCAGTCGAAACCGTGGACCGGCTTGTCCTGCTCGATCAGGCTGAGGTTGCTGAAGCCGCCCACATTCAGGATTGCCAGACGCTGGCCCAGGTGGCCGAACAGGGTTTCGTGGAAGGCCGGAACCAGCGGCGCACCTTGGCCTCCGGCAGCCACATCGCGCCGGCGGAAATCGGCAACCACGCGGATACCCGTTAGCTCGGCGAGCAGCGCCGGGTTGCCGATTTGCACGGTAAAACCGCGTGCGGGCTCGTGGCGGATGGTCTGGCCGTGGCTGCCGATGGCGCGGATGGCCTCGGCCCCCAGTCCTTGGCGGGCAAGCAGTTGGCGTATACCTTCGCCTGCCAGGGTGGCCCAGCGGTTTTCGGCCAGCGCCGCGCGGGCTATTTCGTCAGGGCCGCTGCTGCACAGGGCAAGCAGTTCCTGGCGCAGGTCGCCGGGCATGGGCAGGTAATGGGTGGCGAGCAGTTCAAGCTGCTCGCCTTGTTCGATCAAGGCAATGTCAAGGCCATCAAGGCTGGTGCCGGACATTACCCCCAGGTAGAGCGCCATGGGCTTAGCGCTTGTTCGCTGCGAGCAGGGTGGCCTTTTCCTGATCCATACGGGCAATCAGGGGCTGGCTCTGCTGCAGGAAGCGCTGGCGCTCGTTCTTGGCGATTGGATCAGCCATTGGCACTTTCTGGCTCAGCGGATCGACGTGCACACCGTTGACCTGGAACTCATAGTGCAGGTGGGGCCCGGTAGACAGGCCGGTGGTGCCGATGTAACCGATGATCTGGCCCTGCTTTACCGAACTGCCAGTCTTGATGCCTTTGGCAAAGCCCTGCATGTGCCCGTACAGCGTCTTGTAGCGGTTGCCGTGCTGGATGATCACGGTGTTGCCGTAACCGCCACGGCGCCCAGCCAGTTCGATGCGGCCGTCACCGGCAGCCTTGATTGGCGTACCGCGCGGGGCGGCGTAGTCGACGCCTTTGTGCGCGCGGATCTTGTTCAGGATGGGGTGCTTGCGGCCGGCGGAAAAGCGCGAACTGATACGGGCAAAGTCCACCGGCGTACGGATGAAGGCCTTGCGCAGGCTGTTGCCGTCGGCAGTGTAGTAAGTGGTGTTGCCCTGCTTGTTGGTGTAGCGCACGGCGGTGTAGGTCTTGCCGCGGTTGGTGAAGCGGGCGGACAGGATGTTGCCGGTGCCGACCACCTTGCCGTCCATGACCTTCTGCTCGTAGACCACATCGAACTCGTCGCCTGGGCGAATATCCTGAGCGAAGTCGATGTCGTAACCCAGCACCCGGGCCATGTCCATGGTCATGCTGTGGGAGAGACCGGCGCGCTGGGCCGAAGCCGATAGCGAGCTCTTGATCACGCCGTGGGCATAGGCAGTACGAACTACGGGTTTGCTGATTTCACGGTTGAAGGTGTAGCCCTTGGCGGACTTCGTCAGCCGAATGGTCTCGAGATTGCTGACCTTGCTGTGCAGGCTGGCGAGCTGGCCATCCTTGTCGAGCTCGAACTGCAGTACCTGGCCGTGTTTGAGCTGGCTGAACTGCTTGGCCTGCTTGTTACTGGCCAGCAGGTCGTGTACCGCATTGGCCGGCAGGCCGACCTTGGCGAACAGGGTGGACAGGGTGTCGCCACGTGCCACGGTGACTTCGCGGTGGCCAGGCTGCTTGGCTGCTTCGGCGGCGGGTTCGGTGGCAGGGGCTGGCTGCTCGGCCGTTTGGGTCTTGGGGGCTGCTTCTTCGATCTGGGCGAAGGGCGAACCTTGCTCACTTTCTGCCTGCACCAGGGGGGCAGCACGGGATTCGTCTTTCAGCTGCTCGGCCGGGCTCTCCAGCTCGAGGTTGAGGGTGGTTTTCTTGGCTTCCACTTCGCTGGAGGGGAATACCAGCAGAGCCAGACTGAGCAGGGCGGCAATGCCGCTGGCGGCCAACAGATGGCTTTTCGGATAAAGCGGGGGCGCTTTAGGCGGTTCGTTGGTCATGGGTAAGGTGACTTTGAAAAAGTGAAATGGAAAAGATGAATGACATGATGAAGATGAAATAACTGTATAAAATATAACCAAATCCATTTTCACGCAAGGGCGCGTAGACGCCGCAAGCCCGTGCCCGGGTCACATTCCTTTGCGAAACTTGTATTTGACGGCCGATCTTGTATGGTTGGCTCCCCCTGAATCTGAGCCTTGCGGGTTTGTCTATGAAGTCGGTTGAAGAGCAGCTGGCGCTTATAAAGCGCGGCGCGGAAGAAGTACTGGTCGAGTCGGAACTGGTAGAGAAGCTCAAGCGCGGCCAGCCTCTGCGCATCAAGGCCGGCTTTGACCCGACTGCGCCTGACCTGCACCTGGGTCACACGGTGCTGATCAACAAGCTGCGTCAGTTCCAGGAGCTGGGCCATCAAGTCATCTTCCTGATCGGTGACTTCACCGGCATGATCGGTGACCCCAGCGGCAAGAGCGCCACGCGCCCACCGCTGACCCGTGAGCAAGTGCTGGACAACGCCGAGACCTATAAGCAGCAGGTGTTCAAGATTCTCGACCCGGCCAAGACCGAGGTCGCGTTCAACTCCACCTGGATGGACAAGCTGACCCCGGCCGACTTCATTCGCCTGGCGTCGCAGTACACCGTGGCGCGCATGCTTGAGCGCGATGACTTCGACAAGCGTTACACCACCAACCAGCCGATCGCTATTCACGAGTTCCTCTACCCCCTGGTGCAGGGCTATGACTCGGTGGCGCTGAAGGCGGACGTCGAGCTGGGTGGTACCGATCAGAAGTTCAACCTGCTGATGGGGCGCGAGCTGCAACGCGCCTATGGTCAGGAAGCGCAGAACATCGTGACCATGCCGTTGCTCGAAGGCCTCGACGGTGTGAAGAAAATGTCCAAGTCGCTGGGCAACTATGTAGGTATTCAGGAAGCGCCGGGGGTGATGTACAGCAAGCTGGTATCTATCCCGGATACTTTGATGTGGCGTTACTTCGAGCTGCTGAGCTTCCGTTCGATGGAAGAGATCGAGCAGTTCCGTGCCGATGTCACCAAGGGTGCCAACCCGCGCGACATCAAGATCAAGCTGGCCGAAGAGATCGTTGCGCGTTTCCATGGTGAGGAGGCAGCGGCCAACGCTCACCGTGGTGCTGGTAACCGCATGAAAGAAGGTGAGTTGCCGGAAGACCTGCCGGAAGTCGAAGTGGTTGCAGCGGAAAACTTGCCGATTGCTGCCGTGCTGAACCGGGCTGGCCTGGTAAAGAACTCGGCTCAGGCGCGGGACCTGCTGAGTGGCGGCGCTGTTAAAGTCGACGGTGCGGCCGTGGATCGTGACTTCGTGTTTGCGCTGGGCGCGACCCATGTGTGCCAAGCGGGCAAGAAGTCGTTTGCACGGGTTACCCTCAAGGCTGAGTGAGCGATTGCAGGTGTAGCTATATAGAAGCGGGGAGGCCGAAAGGCCTCCCCGCTTTGTTTTTTTGGGTGTTCGCCTTGGGGTCTTCAGCGGCTGCAAGATCGGGGGCGCTTGATCTCATAGGCGCTGAATGTGTTGTGGCGGACATCTGGTGGCCTTCATAGGGTCTTTCCCCTCATATTTCGATTTCTTGAAATTAAGGGTTGACGCCCTTCTGAATCCCCTTATAATGCGCCCCACTTCCAGCGACATCGGAACGACAAACTCCTTGAGATTCAATGAGTTAGGTAGTTAAGGTGGCGTTGAAAGGGCTACGATCGAAAGATCGCAAGCGGTTGAAATGGTGGTTGACAGCGCTTCTAAACGCTGTATGATTCTCCTCCCGCTACGAGAGATCGCAGCGAGCCAAGTGTTTGAAGCTAAACGAGTTTCTCGCAAAAAACTTCAAAATAAACGCTTGACAGGCTCTGAGGAAAGCGTAGAATGCGCGCCTCGGTTGAGACGA